>JAHECR010000061.1 GCA_024641655.1 Acidimicrobiaceae bacterium | reverse complement strand
CCATTCGCACGCGTCGACCTCGTCGTTGGGCTCGAAGGCTCCGTCGGCGACCCGCATGTGCCAGTACCGAACCTGCTTGCGGCGACCCTGATGGTCGACGTAGCTCGTCGCCGCGGCCGGCTCGCCGAGCCGGCAGCGGTATCCGGTCTCCTCGTGGACCTCGCGCAGGGCACAGGCGGAAAGCGCCTCGCCGGCATCGAGCTTGCCCTTGGGCAGCGTCCAGTCGTCGTATCGGGGCCGGTGGACCAGCAGCACCCGTCCTTCAGTGTCGAGCACGATGCCACCAGCCGCCCAGACCTCGACCTCGGGGTCGTCGAGCGCATCGAAGTCCGGGGTCACGATCGCGCCCGCATGGAGAGCAACGCCTGCGAGTTGGTCGCGACGTCGCCGGTCATCCGAGTCCAGGTGCCGCCACTGCCGAGCTCCCAGGACAGGAACTCGTCACGCAACTCGAGATCGAGCATCTCGTCGATCTGCTCCCGAAGCGCGGGGTGGGAGATGGGCACGAGCGCCTCCACGCGACGGTCGAGGTTGCGCGGCATGAGATCGGCCGAGCCGATCAGATGCAGAGGCTCCCCGGGTCCGCTGCCGTTGGCGAACACGTACACCCGCGAGTGCTCGAGGAACCGGCCGACGAGCGAACGCACCGTTACTGTCTCCGACAGGCCCGACACGCCCGGGCGCAGGCACGAGATGCCGCGCACGAGCAGGTCTATCCGCACCCCTGCCTGCGAGGCCGCGTAGAGCGCATCGATCAGGTCGGCGTCGACGAGGGAGTTCATCTTGATCGTGATGCGACCACGAGGACCGTGCGCGGCCTCGTTCGCGATCAGTTCCATCAACCGGGCGCGCAGGCCCTCCGGCGCGACAACCAGGCGCGCGTAGTCGACGCCCCGGCCGTAGCCGGTGAGCGAGTTGAAGAGCTGGGTGAGGTCGCGTCCGATGTCGGGATCGGAGGTCATCAAGCCGAGGTCGGTGTAGAGCAGCGCCGTCTTGGAGTTGTAGTTTCCCGTGCCGACATGGCAGTACCGGCGCACCCCGTCGGGGTCGGACCGCACGATCAGCAATGCCTTCGCATGGACCTTCAGGCCGACGAGACCGTACGCGACGTGCACCCCGGCCTCTTCGAGGCGGCGGGCCCAGGCGATGTTGGCGGCCTCGTCGAAGCGCGCCTTGAGCTCGACCACGACCGCCACCTGCTTGCCGGACTCGGCAGCGCGGATGAGGTGGTCGACCAACGGGCTGTCGCCCGAGGTGCGGTACAAGGTCATCTTGATGGCCTGGACCTGGTGATCGATCGATGCCTGGCGCAGGAGCTCATCGACGGTGTGCAGGAACGACTCATAGGGATGGTGCACGAGGATGTCGCGCTCCCGCAGCGCCGCGAACAGATCGGCCGGCTCGTCGTCCTCGCCGAGGAACGCAGCCGGCGTCACCGGCACGTGCTCCCGCTCGCGCAGTTCGGGCCGGTCGATCCCGACGAGCTGCCAGAGGTCACCGAGGTTGAGCGGCAGATCCGTCAGATAGACGTCGCCGTCGCGCAGCTCCAGTTCCTTGGTGAGCAGGTCACGGGTGGCGTCCGATGCCGGAGCCGACAACTGCAGGCGCACGACCTGGCGAAAGCGGCTGCGCTGGAGCTCGATCTCCACGGCCGACAGGAGGTTCGACGCCTCGTCCTCGTCGATTTCGAGCTCGGCGCTGCGCGTGACCCGGAACGCGATGGTCTCGACGAGCTCCATCCCGGGAAACAGCGTGCCGACATGCGCGAAGACCACCTCTTCGATCGGGATGAAGCGGCCGGGGTCGGGCAGGGGCACGAACCGCTCGACGTTCTGGGGCACCTTCAGCCGGGCGAACCGCCGGTTGTGATCGATCGGGTCGCGCAGGATCACACCGAGGCTGAGAGAGAGATTCGAGATGTACGGGAACGGGTGGCCAGGATCGACCGCGAGCGGAGTGAGGATCGGGAAGATGCGGTCCTCGAACTCCATGCGCAGGTGTCGCTGCTCGGCCTCGGTCAGCTCGTGCCAGTGGAGCAGCTCGATGCCCTCGGCGGCGATGTCGGCGAGCAACGAGCGATAGAGCGCGGAAGCTGCGGTGAGCTGGCGCTCGACCTCGGTGCGGATCTCCGCCATCGACTGCGTGGGCGTGCGCCCATCGGGGGTGCGGTTGGCGCGCCCGCGTTCGATCTGGTCCTTCAAGCCCGCGACCCGCACCTGGAAGAACTCGTCGAGGTTCTGGCCCCAGATCGCGATGAACCCGAGCCGATCGAGCAATGGCCGCGGCCGATCGCCCGCTTGGACCAGGACGCGATCGTTGAACGCAAGCCACGACATCTCGCGGTTGAAGTAGTGGTCGGGGTCCCTCGGTGGCGGCTCGGTCATGTCGGGACTGTGAGCGCTCGCGGGACCGTTTGGCAACCCCTGAGGCCGGTGCACTCGGATGCTCGCCGGGCGTTCATCGGCAAGTCACCTGGTGGTCACCTCCTGCGGCCGCCGCGGCTCACTCCTCGTAACCGAGGTCCCACTCGATGAGAAGGTTCTCGCGCTCGGCGTCGCGGTTGACGCGCTCGCGGTTGCGCCGGAACTGGGGGTCGTGGGGCGGCAACAGCACGAGTCGGGCATTGACGCGTGAGCGGAACGCATTGATCAACTCGGCGTCGCCGAAGTCGGAGCGAATCTCCCAGTGAGGCGCGACGGGGCCGAGGTACACCAGCTTCACGTGGCCCACGGGCGGCTCGGTTGTGGTCACGACATCGCTCATCAGGACTCCTCGGGTTCGATGTGCCCGCGGAGTCTATCGGGCCGAGCCGGAGCCCCCGTCGAGGCAGCCGGCGGGGTGGCCTACCGCCGGGTGAGCTCCACGGTGATGCTGAGCTCGCTCCCAGCGCGTTCGACGACGAGGTCGACGAGGTCGCCGGGCCGACGCGTCCGGATCTCGCGGGCGACGTCCTCCGCAGACCCGATGGGGGTGGCACCGAGAGCGGTGATGACGTCACCGCGCTGCAGACCGGCCCGCTCGGCGGGCGAATCGGCCACGGTCTGTTGCACGAACGCCCCCGTCGCGGCCGCGACACCGAAGGAGGCGCGCACCGACGGGTCGAGCACATCGACCGAAATGGTGGTGACCCCCAAGAAGGCGACATCGGGCGTGAAGTCGGCGTCACCGTCGATGGCTCGCTCGATGAGCGGCTTGGCAACGTCGATCGAAATGGCGAAGCCGATGTTCTGCGCGTTGTCGATGATGGCCGTGTTGATCCCCACCACCGCTCCGGTGGCGTCGACCAACGGCCCCCCGGAGTTGCCGGGATTGATCGCGGCGTCGGTCTGGATCAGGTTCTCGAGCCGGATGAGCCCGTCGTCGATCACGCGCTCCTTCGCCGACACGATCCCGCGAGTCACACTTGGTGTACCCCCGAGCCCGAGCGCGTTGCCGATCGCGACCACGTCGTCGCCCACCCGCAGCGTCTCGGCTGATCCCAGCTCGGCCGGCACCAGACCGCTCACACCGGGCAGGCGGATCACCGCGATGTCGTCGTCGGGGAAGCTGCCGACCACCTCGGCGGCGTAGCTGGCCCCGGTGAACAGGCTCACATCGATGCTGTCGGCTCCGGCGATCACATGTGCGTTGGTGAGCACGTAGCCGTCGGAGGAGATCACGACCCCGGACCCTGCCCCTTCCTGGAACAGCCCGCCGGCGGCGACTTTGTCGGTCGTGATCGTCACGACCGAACGTTGGACCTTGGCCAGGACACCCTGGATGTCGAGGGTCTCCCCGTCGAGGACCCGCGACGGCCCGGAGTCGGCGACCTCGAACACCGTCTCGACCCGATCCGGGCGCGTGGTGAGCGCCAACGTGGTCAGCACTGCGGCCGCTGCGAACAGGGCGCCGAGACCGAGACCGAGCACCAGACTGCGGAGCGAACCCCCTCGCTCGGGCTCCGAGACCCCTCGTTGCGGCGTCTCGTCGTCGGACCGAGGCGAACCCCAGGGTCCATACCCGTAGTGCGACGGGTCGTAGATGGGCGGCCGTGCTGGGCGCTCGCCGGGCTCGGCCCGTCCCGCACGGACGACCTGGTGACCTTCGGGCGGACGAAGCGGGGCGGCGCTTGCGGCAGCGGGGTCGGGAATGGTCACCCACTCATCGTGTCCCATGAATGGCCCCGCTCCAAGGCAGGGCGGTGCCGTTGTGGCCGACAGGGCGAGGATTTCCGGGCACCTGGGCCATTGCGACCACGTTGAGAGGTCTAGTGACTCCAATTGAACGCGTACCGTGGTGACACCCGGCGCCAAGAAGCGTACGATGGAAGTCCAACCGGCTGTACGTGTGCGTCACCGGCGCCTTTACGGGAACTTTCCCGTCGAGGTGCACGTAGTACCGGTGCAGGAGGTGCCCAATGGACACGAACTGGATGGCCCAAGGCAATTGCGCCGAAAAGCCCCCCGAGGTCTTCTTTCCGAGTGACGGCGTCGGCGTCGAAGCCGCGAAGCGGATCTGTGCCACGTGCCCCGTACAGGCAGCCTGTCTCGAGCATGCCCTCGTCAACCGCATCGACCACGGCGTCTGGGGTGGCACCTCCGAGCGTCAACGACGCCGTTTGCTCAAGAGCCGACGCCTCGACGCGCAGGCGGCAGCCCGCGTCTGACACGGGGTTCGCACCCGGCACCTCGTGCGGGCCGGGTCCGCGGCCACCGAGCCGACCTCAGAACCGATCGAGCCTCAGAACCGATCGAGCCTCAGAACCGATCGAGCCTCAGAACCGATCGAGCCTCAGAACCGATCAAGAAGGTTGCCTGGCGCCTGACGAAGGCGAGACCACAGCGACTCTCGCATCTCCATGCGCGGCACCATCTCCGACACCGCCATGGCCATGTCCGAACCGACGGCGTCGTCGGCGATGATCGTCACGACGAGATCGCCGCGCTCGGTGACCACCACGTCATTGCCGTCGATCTCGCCGGTCCACACCGGTCCTTCGGACATCATCGTGACCTGGCCGTCGCCACCCATGGCATCCCAGTTCACCTCGCCGGGCTCGTGGAACACCGACACTGCATGGACGCCGTCGCTGTAGCGGGCGTGTACGAGGTCGTCACGCTGGAACAAGCCGGACAACACCATGTCGTGACCGATATCGGCCAGCACAGCGGGATCGTCGAGCTCCGCGCTCGACATCGGGGCGAACCCGTCGAGCGGCGCTGCCGACGCGTGCTGGGCGCGTAGCTGGGCGATGTCGGGCACCACGGGAAGCCGGCCGACGCGCACCCCGACCGACAACACCACCAGCCAGGCCGCGGCCGCCGCAAGGGTGGCCGTCGCGAGGCGGCGCAGGCGCGCGCGGCGCCTCGCCCTCGTGGCCGCGGCAAGCGGATCGCCTGCGACCACGAGTGGCTGTCGGGGGGTGACCGCCGGCAGGGACCGAAGCAGACGACGCGTCGCCGCGAGCTCGTCCAGTTCGGCGCGCGCCTCTGGCGATCGGGCGAGGAACGCATCGACCGCGGCGCGCTCGCCGTCATCGAGCTCGTCGTCGAGGTAGGCGCTGAGGTCCTCGAACGAGTCAGGCATCTCGAGGTCCCCCTCGTCGCGTGGCAAGATGGGGCTGCAAGCGCTCCCTGAGGGCGCTGCGACCGCGATGGATCCGACTCCGCACCGTGCCGACCGGCACCGAAAGGGCTTCCGCGATCTCGGGATAGCTCAACCCGACCACGTCGCACAGCACCAGAGCGGTACGGAAGTCGAGCGGGAGTTCGCCCAAGGCATCCTGGATGTACGCGGGCAGGTCAGCGGCGGCAAGGGCCTCGTCGGCACCCGGAGCGCCGGCGATCACCCGGTCGGGATCGTCGGGAAGCGCCTGGACCGGGCGACGCTTGCGCCGTCGCATCTCATCGAGGAAGACGTTCGTCGTGATGCGCGCCAACCAGCCTTCGAGACTGCCGGGCGTGTAGGTCTCGAGACCCCGGCGCACCCGGACCAACGCCGACTGGACAACGTCTTGGGCCTCGTCGTGATTGCCGGCGAGCCGATAGGCCACCGAGTACATGAAGCCACCGTGGTCGCGCGCTACTTCCTCCCATGTGGGCACTGCAACGCGTCCGGGCTCGAGTGGGACGTGCGCGCGGGGCCGAGGAGGCATCACGTCAGCGAAGAGGATCGACTCGGTCATCATCGGAATGACCGTGCAACGCCACCGCCGACGAAACGGTTCCCGACACGCGTCCGAGCCTGGTGGCGGCTCGTCTCGGCGACCTGCCGCCCGAACGGGCCGGGCAACTGCTCACGAGCTCGAGTCGCTGCCCTTTTCGGCGTCGTCGCCGTCGCGCAGACCCTGCTTGAACTCCTTCTGCGCCTGCCCGAGCGAACGCGCAAGCTGAGGCAGCTTCGCTCCGCCGAACAGGACGAGAAGGATCACCAGGATGATGACCAGTTCGCTCGCTCCGAGGCTTCCCATGACTGGAGCGTACTCCCCGCCAACCCGCATGGTCTGCGGGTGATCCGACTCAGGCGGTCGCGGTGCCCTCGGACGCGGTGACCTGCATCGCCGCCTGACGGGCGAGGGCGCGCTGCCGACGGATCCGGCGGCGCTCACGTTCGCTCATGCCACCCCAGATGCCGAACTTCTCACTGTTGCCCAGGGCGTACTCGAGACAGTCCTCTCGCACCACGCAGCCGCGGCAGACCTCCTTCGCCTCCCGAGTGGAGGCGCCCCGCTCGGGGAAGAAGAGGTCGGGATCGACACCAAGGCAGTTGGCGTACTCCTGCCAGGACTGATCCTGTGCTTCGTCTGCGAGCCGCATGGGTCCTCCGAAATCGTTCCCCGGGTTGCCCACCGTCGGGACCGGGTCTACCGCCGTCCACCGAGTCCGCCGGGACCACGATGCCCGCGGGCATGTAATTACACGAGTGACATTCTCACCCCTGTCGCGACCGATCCGCAAGTGCGGATCCCGGAAATCCTTGATTCTTCGTTCATTCGAAGACACCGAAAGGGATCGAGGAGCAACACGATGACACCACAGGGCCATGACCGCGCGACGGCCCCCGCCCGCGATGGGCTGAAGGGCCCGGGGCCGCCCGCGCTCAGCGACGACCGGTGATCAGCTTGCGGCGGTGCTCCACGAAGTCGACCAGCACGTACCCGCCGAGATTCTCGTTGGTCGTGAAGAAGGCGCGGCCACCATTGAGCTCAGTGAGCTTTTCGATGAAGTGTGCGAGCGAGGAGGTCGCATCGAGGACGAAGGTGTTGATCCGGATGCCCTCACGGGTGCATGCCGCCACCTCCGCGAGCGTCTTGTCGACGGTTTCGCGTGTCGGCGGATAGCTGAAGTGCGGAACTCCACGAGCATCGATGTGGGCCGTCGGCTCGCCGTCGGTGATCATGATGATCTGCTTCGTACCGGACTGCTTCGCCAGCATCTGCCGGGCAAGCATGAACCCGTGCTGCATGTTGGTGCCGTACACGAAGTCCCAGGACACCTCGGGCAGCTCGTGCGCCTTGATCACGTGGGCGACTTCGCTGAATCCGACGATGCCCATGAAGTCACGCGGGTACTGCATGGTGATCAGTGAGTGGAGCGCCATCGCCACCTTCTTGGCGGGCAGGAAGTTGTCGCGCATCGGCATCGACAGCGACAGATCGAGCATCAAGACGGTGCTGGAACGCACCAGGCTCTCGGTTCGCTCGACCTCGAAGTCCTCCGGGGTGAGCCGCACGGGCGTGCCGCCTCCGGTGCGCTTCACCGCGTTGCGGACCGTGCGCTCGATGTGGAGGTTGAACGGGTCACCGAACTCGTAGGGCTTGGTCGAGAAGTCGCGTTCGTGACCCACGCCTTGTCGTTCGAGCTCGTGGGTGCCCGGTCGATCCTTGTCGAGCTTGCGGAACAGGTCCGACAGCGCCTGCTGGCCGATCCTGCGAATCGCCCGCGGCGTCAGCTCGTAGCGGCCCTCCCGATTCTCGATCAGACCCGCCTCCTCGAGCTGGCGTGCGACTTCGGACATGCGCTCGAGGCTGTTCGCGACGTCGTCGCCCATCAACTCGCGGGCCCGCTCGATGTCGACCTCGGCGAGCGCCCCGGGGTTCGACGTGCCCGACAGCATCTGTTCGAGGGAGTCGAGGTCGGCGAGGTCCTCGAACATCTGCTGGGCTTCGCCCATGCCGAGGGGGTCCTGGCCGCTGAACTCGTAGGACTTGCCCCAGTCCATGTTGGGGAACGCGTTCTGCAGGTTCTGGGACAACTGCTGGGCCTGCCACTGCAGGTCCATGTCGTCGAGGAGCTGGTTCGCGAGGTCCTGCATCTGCTGGCGCTGGCCAGGGGTCATCGAGTTGAGCATCGCCTGTGCGGCAGCCATGCGCTGCGCCATGATCTCGAGGAGCTCGTCGAGGGTCTCGGGATTCTCGGGGAAGAAGTCGCCGAACTGTTCCATGAAGCCGTCGAAGTCCGGCTCCTGGCCCTGTTCGCGCTGCTCAAGCATCTGGTTCAGCGCCGCCATCATGTCCTTCATGCGCGCCATGTCCTCGGGCGTCATGTTCTGGACCCCGTCGGTGAGCTTGTCGAGGTACTGCTGCATGAGCTGCTCGCGCAGCTTGTCCATCAGCTCCTCGAACTTCTCGCGCGCCTCGGTGGAGGTGAACTCGTACTTCTGCAGCTCGCGCACCTTGCCCGCAAGGTCCGGCGGCATCATGTCGAGCTGGAGATTGCGCTCGGTGACGGCCTGATCGGTGATCTCCTGGCGGCGTTGGTCACCGGACTCTCGGGCCTGGCGCGCAAGATCGTCGAGCGCTCCGCGCTCGGTGTCCAAGACGTCCTGCAGCTCCTGGGCAACTTCGTCGTAGACGCCGCCGAGATCGAAGTTCTCGAGGCGCTCGCGCCGTTCCTGGCGAAGCTTGTCGAGCATCTCGCGCAGACCCTGGACCCGCTCGCCGTCGACGTCGAAGCCGGACTGGAGCATGCGACGGAGCGCGGCGTTGATGTCGCCGTGATACAAGAGGTCGTCGTTGAGCTCGGCCATGATGTCGCTCGCCGAGACATCGAAGCCCGTCTGGCTTCCGTCCCACGCGGAGTACGCGTAGCGATGACCCTTGCGCTTGCGGTTGCGCCATCTTCCGAGCACCATGCATCGACCCTAGCGGTCCCACTCCCGCCGCGCCCGACGCACCCGGTGCCTGGCACGTGCCAGGCACCCATACGCCGCACGAACACGCGGAAATGCGCCCACGGTCACACCTGCGCTAGCGTGTGGCGCTACTCCGCCGGCCGGGAAAGCCATCGGGCCCTTCGAGGTTTCGGGCGGTGCCTCGAACCGTTGCGGTCACCTGCCACCGAAAGGGCAACCCACCATGAAATCGATTACGCGCATCGCGCTCGCCGTCGGCCTGTTCATCACGGCGTCCGCCGCGTTGACCGGCACGGCGTTCGCTCAGGATCCGGCCATCACCGTGGACCCCCCTGCGGTCCCCGCAGCCGGCTCCTACGATGTCACGATCGAGGGCACCGGCTACGGCGACGCCCCAGCGACCCCGATCATCGTCTTGTTGTGCCCGGTCCCCGCGAGCGGCGACGCGGCCGACATCGCGGCAGCCACCTGCGACGCGGCGAACCCATTCCAGTTCACGATCGCCACCGTGACCGCAGGCGCCTTCTCGGGCACCTTCACCTTCGACGTCCCCGCTGAGGGCCTAGGTATCTTCGCGACCGAAGCCGCCGAGGGCGGAGTTGCCGCAGGCGCGATCATCACCATCGACCCCGATGCGGTGCTGGCCACCACCGGCGCCGAGTCAGGTCTGATCGCCATCGTCGGCCTGTCGATCATCGCTGCCGGTGCCATGGTCGTCGGCACCAGTCGCCGCCGCTGAGCGTTTTCGTGCGGGCGTCCACTCCGGCGGTGGCACACTGCCGGAGTGGACGCCCCCGAATCTGAAGACGCCCCAGCACCGCCCGCCTCTCTCGGCGGGTTGTGGTGGGGTGTCACCATGTCGTCGCTCCAAGCGGAAGGCGCTGCACCCAGCTCCGACTGGTCACGCTGGGAACGCAAGGGGCGCGTGCCCGCTTCCGGGGACGGCAACGGTTTAGCCACCAATTTCCGCGATGACTTCGAGGCGCTCGCTGAGCTGGGCCTCACCCACGTGCGGCTCACCCTCGAGTGGGCTCGGCTCGAACCCGAACCCGGGCGCATCGACAACGACGCGTACGATCGCTACGACGACATCGTGACCGCAGCTCGCCGAGCCGGGCTGTCGGTGATCGCGACGCTGCAGCACGGCACGCTGCCCGGTTGGTTCGCCGACGACACTCCCGGGTTTCGCGACGAGTCCCGACGCATGCGTGACTGGTCCCGCCATGTCGACCGGTGCGCCGAGCGCTACGACGACCTCGTCGCGATGTGGGTCCCGATCGACGACCCCGTGGGTTGGGCAGTGCGGGGCCACCTGCTCGGATCCCGGCCACCGTGGGTAAGCGACCCCGAACGAGCGATGGCTGCCGTCGAGGGAGCCCTGTTGGCCAACCACCAGGCATGGACGATCCTCTCGTCGGGCAACACACCGGTGATGGGAGTCTTCGGTTGCCCGACGATCTTCCCGGTCGGTCCGCACGCGGGTACCAACCGCCGGTGGTGGTACGAGCTGTTGTTCACGACCTGGATCGGCGCCGTACGTGAAGGCGAGCTCCGAGTTCCGGGCCGGTCACGGGTGCAGCTGCCCGAGATGGCGGGTTCGTTGGATCTGATCGGGCTGAACCACGACCACCCGATGGGCGTCGATCGCGAAGGATCGTTCCATCCCTACCCGGAGAACGGCCGGCGCAGCGACAGCGGGTTCAGCCCGGTACCAAACGAGCTCGCCGAGTTGGTCGCCCACGTCGCCGGCGAGCTGCCCGGCCGACGTCTGGCCGTCGCCGGCCATGGCATCGCCACCGCCGACGACGAATGGCGTGAGGAGATCCTGAAGGAGGCGGTCTCGCTGTTGGTGGATGCGCGCGCCCACGGGGTGCCCGTCGACGGCTACCTGCATGACACCGGAATCGACGGCTACGAGGGCCGCTACGGATTCGCGAGCCAGCGGGGTCTGCTCAGCCGAGGCCGCGACGTGAAGGACAGCGCCGACTGGTTGCGGAGCCGACTCGTCAGCGTCCGGTGACCCCGGTACGGTGAGCACCTCCGCCGCCCGTTCTCGCCGAGCGCTCACGCCACCCCAATGATCTCTGCACTTCGCCTCTTCGTCATCGCCGCATCGCTCGCCTTCACGGGCATCCTTGCCACACCGGCCGCCGCGCAGCCGGCGGCCACGATCGAGGTCGTACCCGCGACCGTGGACGCGGCCGGTACCCGGACGTTCTCGGTCACCGGCACCGGCTGGACGACCCCGAGCCCCTACTTCGTGGAACCCTGTGCGGTCCCCGAGAGCAACGACGTGGCCGACATCGACACCGCCACCTGCGACTCGGGTCTGCTCACCGCAGCGACCGTCGACACCTCCGGAAATCTCCGGGCCACCATCACGTTGGACGTGCCGGCGGCAGGTATCGCCATCGTTGCGGTCAACGGCGATCAAACCCAGACCGCCGGGCAGATCATCACCGTGGAACCGACGGGCTCGGGCTCCGGTGACGATCTACCCCCCACCGGCGCCGAATCGGCGCTGCTGGCCCTCGTGGCGGGCGCGCTAATGGCCACCGGGACGATGGTCGTGCGGAGTGCTCGACCCCGCTGACCGCAACGTTCCGCGCCAGGGCGGCCGGCGCTGACGGGAACGGGGCGCGCTGCTCCCGGATCTGCTACCAACTGGCCATGCGCTTCGGATACGTCACTCCCAACAGTTGGGGCCTCGACCACCCCAAGCAGGTCGTCGAGCTCGCCGTGCAGGCAGAGGAACTCGGCGTGGACTCCCTGTGGGTCAGCCACCACATCCTCCATCGAGGATTCGTCGGGGAACGCCTCGGGAAGCGGCCCTACCACGACACGTTGACGATGCTCACGGCCATCGGTGCGGCGACGAGCAGAGCCCGTATCGGAACCAGCGTGCTCGTCCTCCCCTACCTGCATCCCATGCCGACCGCGAAGGCACTGGCCACCATCGACCACCTGACCGACGGACGCGTCGACGTCGGTGTCGGAGTCGGGGGGCTCCGCGTGGAGCACGACACCATCGCCCAGGTGCCCTTCGAGCGACGCGGCCGCTACGCCGACGAGTTCCTCGGCGTCATGGCGCGGCTGTGGTCGGGCGAGGCCTCGTCGTTCCACGGCGAGTTCTTCGACTTCGACGACCTGGAAGCCCACCCGGGGCCTGCGCGTCCGGGCGGTCTTCCCGTGTTCATCGGCGGCCATACGCCTGCGGCCATGCGTCGCGCCGCGCACGTCGCCCGAGGTTGGCATGGACTCGGCCTCGAACCCGACGGGGTCGTCGATGCCTGGACGACCTTCCGAGCGGCACTCGAAGAAGCCGGGCGAGACCCCGAAGGCGTGCCGTTCCACCTCCGCCTGCACAACCCGATCGAGGACATGGACCTCGACCGCTGGAGGTCGCGTTTCGACGCCTACGCCGCAGCGGGCGTCACCGAGATGGTGTTGGCACCACAGAGCGGCGACCCGGACATGCATCGGCGTTGGCTCGACACGATGGTCCCGGCGCTCAAGGACTGCTGACGGGTCGCCCGGCGGGCGCCGATCTGGAAGACTCGCCGACCATGACCATCGAAGACCACGAAGCCATCCGCAATCTCATGGCCCGTTCGTGCCATCACGCCGACGCCGCCGAGACCGAGCCCTATGTCGCGCTCTACACGCCCGACGGCAGCCTCGATCTCGGCCTCGGGGCGGGGCCCATGCAGGGCCACGATGCGCTGCGGGCCTTCGCCGAGCGTCGTACACCCGGCGCCAGCCTGCACCTGTCGGTCAACCCGATCGTCGAGGTCGACGGCGACCGGGCCACCGCTGCGAGCTACGTCGTCGTCCTCGGTGGGAACGACGACCCAGCGGTGCGGCTGGCCGGCCGCTATGTCGACGAGCTGCGCAAGATCGACGGCGCGTGGCTGTTCGCCTCACGGGTCCTCACACCCAACTTCGTCAAGCGCGGCTGAACGACCCGAGCGGGCGTCCCGGTCAGTAGCGGATGACCGACCGGGTGACGGTGCCGGCCTCGATGGCGGCGAAGGCGTCCTCGATCTGGTGCAGCTCGATCTCCGCCGACACCAGGTCGTCGAGCAGCAGCGCCCCGCTACGCCAGAGATCGACGAGCCGTGGGACATCGCGCCGTACCGTCGATCCGCCGTAGTAGCAGCCGAGCAGTTGGATCGACGAGCGAATGAACCCGAGCACGTTGAGCGGGATCGAGACCTGATCGGGCGCTGCCCCCACGACGACCGCCTGACCGCCCCGGCGGGTCGCGGCGATGGCCTGTTCGACGGTGGTCGCGACACCCACCGCCTCCACGACGACGTCGGCGCCGCGTCCCGCGGTCAGTTCGCGGATGGCCACGACAGGATCGGTGATCGACGCATCGACCACGTGGGTCGCTCCGAAGCGTTGCGCCAAGGGGAACTTGGTGGCGTTCGTGTCGACCGCGATGATGGTCGAGGCTCCCGCTATCCGTGCGCCCTGGATCGCGTTGAGGCCCACCCCACCGCAGCCGAACACCGCAACGCGGTCACCAGCGTGGATCGAGGCCGTGTTGAGCGCGGCGCCGGCGCCGGTGAGCACCCCGCAGCCGATGAGCGCCGCCAGGTGCAGCGGGACATCGTCGTCGATCCGCACCACGCCGC
Source organism: Acidimicrobiaceae bacterium (assembly GCA_024641655.1). Classification (GTDB taxonomy): domain Bacteria; phylum Actinomycetota; class Acidimicrobiia; order Acidimicrobiales; family UBA8592; genus JAHECR01. The sequence continues at coordinate 2,242 of JAHECR010000061.1, read as the reverse complement.
CTTCGGGGACGATCGTCACCTCTGCGAAGGTCCCGGTGGTCATCATCTGGTGGACCTCGTGGCCGTTGTGCGTGAACGGGCTCGGCACCGAACCTCGCGGGAACGCCTCGCAGACCTGCCCCTGGCCACGCACACACGAGTAGCAGCGGCCGCACTGCGCGATCCACGACAGCACGACATGGTCACCGGACCGCACCGAGGTCACGCCGGGGCCCACGTCTTCGACGATGCCGGCTCCCTCGTGACCCAGGACGGCCGGGGCGCGATGGGCCAGGTTCCCGCGGGCGATCGACAGGTCGGTGTGACATACCCCCGATGCGGCGAGGCGCACGCGTACCTGTCCGGGTTGCAGCGCGACCAGATCGAGCTCGACGATCTCCATCGGTAGGTCGGCCGCGGTCCAGACGGCGGCTCGGACCACGGGGATCAGGTCTCGAGGTCGGGACGCACGATCACGACAGGGCAGCTCCCGTGGTGCGCGATCTGCTGGCTGACCGAACCGAGGAGCAGACCACGGAAGCCGCCGCGCCCGCGCGAACCGACCACCAACATGTCAGCGCCTTCGGCAACAGCGATGAGCGTGTCGGCCGGACGGCCGCGCACCACCCGGCGGCGGATCTCGATGGTGGACCCGCCGAGAGAAGCGAGGACCTCGTCGACCACGGCGTCCTGCATCTTGTGAACCTCGGCCTCGAGATCGGCCGGGTCGAGCGGCACGTAGTTGAAGTCGGGCGACGCTGGCACGTAGGTGCTCGCGAACGTCGTCACCACGTCGATGACCGCACCGCGGATCTGCGCTTCGCGGATGGCCCAGCGCAGGGCCGCCTTCGCGCCACCCGAGCCCTCGACCCCGACGACGATTCGTTGCTGGCTCTCGCTCATGCGTGCAGTCCCCCATCCGGCTCGGTGGCCGGGACTTCGAGTGGTCGAGACAATAGAACCTTCGAGGGCCCCCGTGCACCCCTGCCGGCCGCGGAATCAGTCCTTGAGCGCGACAGCGTTTGGGGTGACGTTCATCTTGGGCTCGTAGGCGGTGGTCTCGACCGCGCGAGCCTCACCGCTGTAGATCGCCCGCAGCTCCGACCGGCAGGAGGTGCACGGGCCGTAGAACTGCTCGCTGACGGTCGTCTCGCATCGCGGGCAGGTGAACGCCCCCGTGTCGAATCCTTCGCCATCGGGCCCGGTCACCGGCGGCGTCAACTGGTCATCAGCCATGGGCGCAGCCTTGCACAGCCACGTACCCGTTGCGCAGAGCACCGCCGTGCGGTCGTCCCTGTGACCACTGGCTACTCGGGGATCCACCACCCGGCGGGCTCGAACGGCCACAGTCGTGGGCGATCTCACCTGATACTGCCACCGCATCAACGGGGTGGGTCCTTCGGGGCCCACCCCGTCGCGCGTGACCGTTCCGCGGACCGACCGGCTCAGGCGAACGTGAATTCGCCATCGACGACGTCGACGTGGATCGTGTCGCCGTCGACGAAGTCGCCCTCGAGAAGCTTCAGCGCAAGGGCATCGCCGAGGTCGCGTTGGATCACCCGCTTGAGCGGCCGGGCACCGAACGCCGGGTCGTAACCCCGCTCGGCGAGCAGCGCCTTTGCGGCCTCGCTGACCTCGAGGCCGATGCGGCGGCCGCCCAGGCGTTTGCGCAGCTGTCCGAGCTGGATGTCGACGATGCGGGTGAGTGCGGTCCGGTCGAGCGACGCGAACCGCACGATGTCGTCGATGCGGTTGATGAACTCCGGTCTGAAGAAGTCAGCGGGATCGCCGGGAAGGTTCGACGTCATGATCAACACCACGTTCGTGAAGTCGACCGTGCGCCCCTGGCCATCGGTCAACCGACCATCGTCGAGGAGCTGGAGCAAGACGTTGAACACGTCGCTGTGTGCCTTTTCCACCTCGTCGAGCAGGACCACGGCGTAGGGACGACGGCGCACCGCTTCGGTGAGCTGTCCGCCCTCGTCGAATCCCACGTAGCCGGGGGGTGCACCGATGAGGCGGCTCACGGAGTGCTTCTCCATGTACTCGGACATGTCGATGCGGACCATCGCCCGCTCGTCGTCGAACAGGAACTCGGCCAGCGCCCGGGCCAGTTCGGTCTTGCCGACGCCGGTAGGGCCGCTGAACAGGAACGAACCGATGGGCCGGTTGGGGTCCGACAGCCCGGCACGAGACCGGCGGATGGCGTTGGCCACCACGCTCACCGCGGCGTCCTGCCCGACAACGCGCTCGTGGAGAACGT
>JAHECR010000001.1:364393-392577 GCA_024641655.1 Acidimicrobiaceae bacterium | reverse complement strand
TGATCGGGTCGTGAACGAGGCCGCCGAACGCCTCGGTGGTCTGGCCGGTATCGCCGTGCTCACCGGTCAGGAGGGCCATGTCCTGGCCAAGGGCCTGTCGCACGAGGCGTGGCACGAGATCACCGACGATGTTCTGGTCGGACCGGTCGCGGCGGTCGAGGCCGCGCTGCCGCTGCTCGTCGCCGGAGGTGGTGGCACCATCGTCACCACGTCTGCCTACTCGATCCGTGACGTGCACGACGTCCGCCTCCCGTACACCAGCCTCAAGGCCGCCATCGCGACCTACACGAAGGGGATCGCCAAGGCGTACGGCAAGGACGGCGTGCGGGCGAACGTGGTCTGCCCCGGCGCCATCGAGACCGACAACATGGCCGTCATGCGTCAGCAGCTCGCCGCGCAGCGCGGCGTGCCGGCCGAGGGGCTGCTCGAACGGTTGATGGTCGAGGAGTGGCACCTCGTCACCGCGCTGGGTCGTCCCGGAAGACCACGAGAGGTGGGTGAGCTCATGGCATTCCTGCTCTCGCCGCTCGCCGGGTACCTGACGGGCGCGGTCATCAACATCGACGGTGGCACGAATTTCTGACAGGCGCACCGCCACCCGGCCGGCGCGAACGCAAAGGGGTCGAAGGCTTGAGCACGTTCCATGTTTCACAGTCGCCGCCGGTGCCGGCATCTGACGACCGCACGCGGTTCTACTGGGATGCCGTCGCCGAGGGGCGCCTCGACCTGTTGCGGTGTCAGGATTGCGGGCACTTCATCCACTATCCGCGTCCAGTGTGCAACCGGTGCCGGTCGGCCAACTTCGCCCCTTCGACGATCTCGGGCCGGGGCGTCCTCTATAGCTACTGCGAGATCATGCAGGCGTCGCATCCGTACTATGCCGAGAAGCTGCCGTATCTCATCGGTGTCATCGACATCGACGAGGAACCGGGTATCCGTGTGCCGGCCGGCCTGGTCGACTGCACTCGCGACGACCTGCGTTGTGGCATTCCGATGGAGGTCGTGTTCCGTGCCGTGAGCCCGACGCTCACGCTTCCGTACTTCCGGCCCGCAGGAGTCTCCGATGAAGCATGAGGATGTCGCGGCCGTAGGGGTCGGGTACTCGACCACGGGTCGACGCACAGGGCTGTCGTCGTTCGAGCTGGCATTCCAGGCCACGCAGGCCGCACTCGCCGACGCCGGCATGACCGTCGATGACATCGACGGCATCACGTTGTTGTGGGGCGTGGCCGGACCGGCACCGGCCGGCCTCGACGTCGTCGAGCCGATGAGCTTCGCTCACGCGATCGGGATCACCCCGCTCAACTTCTACGCCACGGCCGGCCCGTCCTACATCGGCCCGGCGGTCCAGGCGGTCAATGCGATCCGCTCCGGGATGGCTCATACGATCCTGACCCTGCGGATCATCAACCAGCGGCTCAGCTCCACCGCCGAGATGGCGGCGTTGGAGGCGGCCACCGAACCCGCCAAGGTTCCCGGTGACGCCGGGTTCACCGTGCCCTACGGCTTCAACGTCGGGGGCATCATCCCGTCGATCGCAGCGATGCCGGCACAGCGCCACATGGACCTCTACGGCACCACCGAGGAGCAGTTCGGTGCGCACGTCGTCGCCCAACGGTGGCACGCATCGATGAACGACGAGGCCCTGTTGCGAGAGCCGCTGACGATCGACGACTACCTCGCCTCTCGCTACATCGCCAAGCCCGTGCACCTGCTGGACTGTGACTATCCGGTCGACTCGGCTTCTGCAGTCATCTTCACCGCCGGCGACCGGGCCAACGACTGGAAGCAATCGCCGGTGTGGGTCGAGAGCGCAACGTTCTCGTCGGTGGGCACCAACTTCGACCTGATCGACGACATGAACCGCAACTCGCCGTTCCAGGACGCGACGAAGCTGTGGGAACGCACCGACCTGACACCGGCCGACGTCGACTGCGCCCAGCTCTACGACGGCTTCACGATCATCGTGTTCCAGTGGCTCGAAGCGCTCGGGTTCTGCGGGATCGGTGAGTCGGGCCCCTTCGTCGAGGAGGGCCACACCCGACTCGGCGGGAGCCTCCCGGTGAACACCGACGGGGGGGCATGCAACGTCGGTCGCCGCCACGGCGCGAACTTCTGCATCGAGTCGGTGCGCCAGCTCCGCGGTGGTCAGTCCGGCGAACGCCAGGTGCCCGACGCCGAGGTCGCGGTGTGGGCCAACGCGGTCGGCCCGTTCTCGGGCGCGATGTTGATGACCAAGCATCGCCGCTGACCAGCGACCGCGGACACTTCGCGATCGGTAGAACCAGCAACGGCGACAACGGACAGGAGGGAAACGTTGGGACCAAGAGCCGAGACGGTGGTGGCCGGGCAGGGTCTGCTCGAAGGGCCCGTCTGGCGCGCCGCCACCACCGATCTGATTGTGACGGTCGTCGGCGCCGGTCGGCTGGTGGTGGTCGACGTCGACGCCGGCACAGTCGCCCCGTTCGCGGTCACAGATGGCGGGCCGAACGGCGCGTACCCGTGTGCTGACGGCGGGGTCCTGGTCACCCAGAACGGCGGCCTCGACTGGGATGCGATCGGAATCCCGAACCCCGACCCTGGTTCGCCGACCACCCCGGGTATCCAGCGGATCGGGCCCGACGGCTCCGTGCGCCTTCTCACCGGCGACGACGGCCCCTTCCGCGCGCCCAACGACCTGGTGGCCGAGCCTGACGGCACGGTCTTGTTCACCGACCCGCCTCAGTTCCCGGCCCCTGCGGAGCCGAGCGGTCGGGTGTGGCGGTGGCGCCCCGGCGGCCGCCCCGAGGTCATCGCCGCTGGGTTCAACTACTGCAATGGCATCGGCATCGAGCACGACGGCTGCATCGTCATCGTGGAGGATCGCGGGCTCCTGCGCCTCGGCGCCGATGGCAGTGAGCGCCGTTGGCTCATCGAGACGCTCCCGCACGGCGGCGACGGGTTCGCGTTCGATATCGACCACAACATCTATGTGTGCGGCGGGACCGCGGTCACGGTGGTGTCCCCCGAGGGCGAGGTGCTCGACATCCTCGAGTCGCCCGACAGCGCAACCATGATGACGAACTGTTGCTTCGGCGGTGATGGCCTCCGCACCCTCTACTCCACCGACGGCCGCAGCGGTCGGGTGTTGGCGTTTCCGGCCATGCCCGTCGCCGGTCGGCCGCTCGTGCCGTACGACGCCTGAGGCGGGGGGAGGAAGCCTGCGTGGGACGCGGCCGGGCAACGACGAGAGGCAGATCTGGAGTAGACCGTTGGCCGACGTTCACCATCGTTGGCGGCGACACGGTCTCGAAAGGGAGTTGCAGATGAGCAGACGATTCGAGGGCAAGGTTGCCGTCATCACCGGGGGCGGGGCGGGGATCGGGCGGCGGTACGCCCACCGTCTCGCGGAGGAGGGCGCGCGTCTCGTGATCGCTGATTTCGATCCCGAGGCCGGCGCACGAGTCGTTGCCGAGCTCGAGCAGATCGGCAACGGGGGCTTGTCCGTGCCGATGGACGTCACCGACGCCCAGGCCGCAGCCGCCATGGCCGACGCGACGATGGCTGCGTTCGGGCGGTTGGACATTCTCGTGAACAACGCAGCCGTGCACCTCGACCATGCCCAGCTCCCGTTCACGATCGAGGCGATCCCCGAATGGCGGCGGGTGCTCGACGTGAACATCATCGGTGGGTTGATCTGCGCCACTGCGTGCCGGGCGGCCATGGCGGCATCGGGGGGCGGATCGATCATCAACCAGTCGTCGATGGCCGCGTACTCAGGAGGAAATGCCTACGCGGTGTCGAAGTTGGGTCTCAACGCGCTCACGGTCGGCCTGGCCGCGCAGTTCGGCCCCGACAACATCCGGGTCAACGGCATTGCGCCCGGTCTGGTCGACTCCGAGGCCGCAGTCGAGTGGATGAACCATCCCGATCGCAAAGGCATCCAGGACGCGCTCGTCGGTGGTCAGGTGATCAAGCGGCCCGGCACGATGGAGGATCTGGCCAACATGGCCCTGTTCCTGTGTTCGGACGAGGCCAGCTTCATCACCGGTCAGACCATCCTCGTCGACGGCGGCTTCACCAAGAAGGCCTATTGACGGTGTCAGACACCTGTCCGGACATACGGACAAACGTACTGGTGTCAGACACCTGTCCGGGCATACGGATAATGGCGTCAGCGGTTGATGACGATGTCGGCGAACTGGTCGACGTGGCTGCGTAGGTCATCGAGCGTCCTCGACGGCGGGTCGATCATGATCCACCCGATGCCGGCGTCCTCGTAGGCCGCGAGGTTCCCCTTCAGCGCCCGACAGCCGGCTTCCCAGTCGGTTCGGAAGTCCTCATAGGGCGAGGAGGCGATCGTCAGAGGGCTCTTGCCGAGCTCGGTGCGTCGCCCTTGCGCCCAGGTGACCCGTTCGGCCATGAGCTCGAGCGTGTGCAGCGAGTCGGTCCCGAAGGCCGAAGCGATCGCCGGCGGCATCCAGCCAGGCATCCAGCCGTCACCGAGCTCGACGGCTCGACGCGCGGCACGCTTCGCGTTCCCGCCGATCCAGATCGGAAGAGGATCCTGGGCCGGCGTAGGTAGCGACGTGTGGCCGACGGCGGGGAAGTTGCCGCCCTCGCGGTCGAGGCTCTCGCCACGCCACATGTCGCGCATCGCATCGATGCTCTCGTCGAGGATCGCACCGCGCTCGGCGAAACGATCGCCGACGCCGAGCACGTCGAACTCCTGCTTGAGGTAGCCAGCGGCCATCCCGGCGGTCACCCGGCCGCCGGAGAGTCGGTCGAGGCTCGCCAGCGCCTTGCCGGTGATGTACGCGTTGCGGTACCCCCCGATCAGCACGCCGGTCATGAGGCGCATCGTCGTCGTCGCCTTGGCGACGAAGCTGAGCGCGACGAACGGGTCGAAGGAATGATGGCCGCCCCCGTGCAACCAGGGATCGGTCGGGAGTGGGTGGTCGAAGACCATGAAGGCCTCGAAGCCGGCGGCCTCCCCGTGAGATGCCGCATCCTCGAAGTGTTCGGTGCCGACGAAGCGGTCGAACTTCGCGAGTGAGCGGTGCGGCGGAATCAGAATGTAGCGCATGGCTCGCATGATGCCAGACGTGGTCCATGTCGGCCTGCTGCAGCGACCATCTCACCGCACGCGGGTCCATGCGGCGATACTCCAGACGATGGACGTCGGTGCTGGGGGCCTGGGGTTGAGCGCCGACGAGCGAGCAGCCGCCCGCGCCTTCGTGGCTCGATGCGAGGTGCGCCTGTCGACCTTCCATCGCATCGCGGTCGGGATGTTGTCCGGCGCCGGTCTGCTCGTGGTGCTACCGGTGGTGGCTCGCGACTCGGTCACCGGCATCCTGCGGTCGCTGCTGATCGGCGACGTCGCGCCGTCGGACGTCGCGCTCGTGGTGGCGATGGTCGCACTCCTGGGTGTGCCTGCTGCAGCGTTGTGGCTCTTGTTCGCAGATCTCACCCGCTTCTACTTCCACGCCAACCATCTCGGTACCGGTGGGCGGGAGGTGTTCACCCCCCGGTTCACGTTGACCTCGTTGCAGCTGCCCTCCGACGAGCTCGGCCCCGCCGCAGCGCAGCGCCTGGCTGACATCCGAGTCGATCCCTGGATCGTGGAGCTGTTGGTCCCGACGAATGATGCGTCACGTCGTCGCGTCGATCGGCAGCTCGAGGTCTACGGTGGACTCGGAGGCAGTGCCGATGACGTCGCTCGCGCTGCCGGTCTGTTCGAGCTGGCGGCATCGAGGAGTCGACCTCTCCTGGAGGAGGTCGCCAAGATCGAGCACGGGATGGCGCGTCACGCGTTGCGGCTCCGGGGGCTCGTGCTCCGCTATGTGAAGGCCTTGTTGGCGCTGTTGACCACCGCGGTGGCCGTGTACGCGGGCGACGCGATCGTGGCGGGTCTCGAGCGGGGGCAGGGTTTGACGGTGTCGGGAAGCATCTGGATGGCTGCGGTCGTGCTGGTCTGGGCCCCGCTCGTGGTGCTCGCGGTCACGTCGCCGGTTCGGTGGATCGAGAACCAGATGCGCGCCGATGGGGCGCGTTCGACCGCGGTCGCCGACGATCCGGAGCTGACCTTCATCGAACGGGTGTCGTTGCGCATCGCCGCGGTCGGCTGGGTCGCCGCGATCGTCGCCATGGCGCTGACGGTCACCGACGACGCCGCCACCTCGGGTCGCGTGGCCGCAGGCGTCGTGGTGCTCGCGGCATCGGTCGTGGCGGTGAGTGCGGCCGCGTTCATGGGGCGGTTCCGAAGCCTGGCCATCATCTCCTGGTCGTAGCGCTGGCCCCTGGCTCTCGGCGCGGGACCTCGGTGACTGCGGGCTACCGTGGTGGCAATGAGCGCCACGCCCGCCGGCCCCATCCCTTCGTCGACGCCACCGAGCAAGGTGCTGGTCAGCACCATGAACAATCTGGCCGGCTACGAGGTCGTCGAGACCTATGGAGAGGTGTTCGGTCTGGTGGTGCGGTCGCGCAACCTGTTCTCGAACATCGGTGCGAGCCTTCGCACCGTGTTCGGCGGGGAAGCGCGTGGGTACACCCAACTCCTGGCCGAGACCCGGTCCGAGGCCGTCGAGCGGCTGCGGGCGGAAGCCGCCGGCTTGGGTGCGAACGCCGTGTTGATGATGCGCTTCGACACGGGCGTGTTCGCGAGCGTGATGAACGAGGTCGCCGCCTACGGAACCGCCGTGCTGGTGCGCCCGGTTGCCGCAGAGTCGGCGCCGGGTATCTAACGGCGCTTCACCCGGGCCCTGCCACGCAGCGCGCCGGCCGATGGTCAGAGGATCAAGGCATCCACGGCGACGATGCCGTTGTCGCTCACGATCAACGGATTGATGTCGATCGACGACAGCCACGAACCGTGTCGGGCCCAGAGCGCGTCGAGCCCTTCCACGAGCGCAGTGAGCTCATCGAGTGGCCATGGCCGTTGGCCTCGGAGCCCGGCGACCGACCCCACGATCTCTTCCGCCAGCCCCGCAGCGGTGGCCGCGTCCAGGGGCAGGAAGCGGCCGCTCACCCGGCCCATGACCTCCACCAGCACCCCGCCGAGACCGAGCATGGCCACCGCCCCGAGCTCGGTGCCGGCCTGAATGCCGCCGAATGCCTCTGCGTGACCTTCGACCATCGCCTGCACCGCAACGGTGGGCGGTAGGCCGTTGGCTGCGGCGATCGATCGGAGCTCCGCGACGGCTGCGGGAAGATCGGCGGCGGCGACACCAGCGCGAACCGCCCCGTGCTCGGTGCGATGCGCGACATCGGCGAGCTTCACGACGAGGCGCTCACCCAGCGAAGCCAGTTCGGGGTGGCTGTCGTGGCCGTCGGCCAGGAGAAGCCAGGGAGCAACGGTGATTCCGGCTTCGGACAACATCGTCATCGCGTCGGCGAACCCGACCATGGGGCCCGCCTCGCCGGCAATGAGCCCTGGTGGTGGCGACGGGGTCGGGGCCGGGGCCGGGGCGGGGGCCCGGACGTCGTCGGCGACGAAGCGATTCATGGCGTCGACGGCCCGGTACAGAGACTGCACGCCGCGCGCGAAGAACAGGCCCTCGGCGCGCCAGTCGGCGACCCATGCGCCGACACCGGTCGCCTCGACGGGGCTGACGACGAGCGGCGTGTCGGTGCGCTTGGCCACGTTGGCGTAGGGCGCGAGCAGCGTCTTGCTCCAGCCCTCGTCGTCGTGGCCCGACCACCAGCCGAGGACAAGGAGGTCGACCACGGCGGCGTACATCTCGAAGACCTCCTCCATGAGCTCGGCCTTCGTCATGACGAAGCCGGTGAGGTCGAGCGGATTGACGGTGTCGCCGGGGATGCGTTCGCGTACCCAGGCCTCGATCTCGGGGAGCGGTGGCAGGGGCGCGTCGACGACGTCGGCGAGGTCGGTCGCGAGCGCGGCGACCCCGCCAGAACTGCTGATCATGCCGATCTTGTCGATACGAGTATGGCGGTGTCGGGGCAGCTGAACGAAGAGCTGTGCCCGATCGAGGAGGTCGTCGATGTCGTCGGCAGGGATCACGCCATGCTCGCGGAAGGCGAGATCGTAGACCCAGCTCTCGTCGGCGATCGCGCCCGTGTGCGATGCCATGATGCGGCGCGCGCGGTCCGAACGGCCGAGCTTCAGCGCGATGACCGGCTTGCCGCCAGCGCGTGCCTCGGCGACCGCGGCGAAGAATGCTGCGGGGCGGCGAACCGTTTCGATGACCAGGCAGATGACCGAGGTGGCGTCGTCCGCAGCGAGCACGGTGACGTAGTCGGCGAGATCACAGATGGCCTCGTTGCCCGAGGACACCGCGATGGACACACCGAGGGCCCGTTCCTTCGCGGCGGCCATGGCCGAGCGGACCAGGAAGCCACTCTGGGAGACGATGCTCACCCCGCCGGTGGTCTCGCGTCCGCCGGCAGGGAGGTCGAGTCGGCCGCCGGTGAACAGGTTCACGCCGAGGGGCACGTTCTTGAAACCCGCGCAGTTCGGCCCGACGACGGCGATGCCGGTGCGATCGCCGATGTCGAGGAGCCGGGCCTGCAGGTCGGCGCCGGCCTCGCCGGCCTCGATGAAACCCGCAGCGGAGACGACGACGCCGCCGCAACCCAACGATCCCGCCTCCTCGACGGTGTCGAGGGCGCGTTCGGCATTCACGAGTGACAAGACCGCGTCGATGGGTTGGCCGATCGACGTGAGATCGGGGAAGACCTGTCGGTCGTACAAGGTGTCGCGTCGCGGGTTGACGAGGAAGACGTCCCGCCCGGCCTCGAGCATCGGGATGACGGCGTTGTTGGACATCCCGAGGGACTCGTTGGCGCCGACGACGGCGACAGTGGTCGGCGACAGCAGGCGCGCCAGGTTCGTGCGGGTCGGGGTCATCGGTCAAGCCAACCAGTCGGTGATGGTGTCGAGGGCTTCGGCCAGCTGGTCGGGCTGGTTCTCGAAATAGTGGGTGCCGCCTTTGACGAAGTGCAGGTCGCGGCGACTGGCGGCAGTGGTGGCGTCGTACATCTGCTGCGCCATGTTCGGCAGCACCGTCGGGTCGGCGCTGCCGAGCACGACGAGGACCGGGCTGGTGATCTCCGGCAACCAGCGCAGGCTGTCGCCTTGGGCGTGATCGATCGACCACTGGTTGAGGAACGAGCGGCACGTGCTGCTCCGGCTGATGCCCGCCGGCATGTAGTTGGCGACCTGCGGCGGACCCCACAGGGTGACTCCCACCTCGCGATCGCTCGGGTCGATGGTGCCGTCCATGAAGCGCAGGTCGGCGCCGGTGCCGTGAATGATGAACGAGATGTCGTCGAGCCCGGCGGGGGCGTCGGGGGAGCTGGCCAGCCAGTCGAGTTGCTGCTCGCACCACGCGGCGATGCGCCGGTTGCGGGCGATCTGCGCGGCGCGGTAGGCGGTGATGAAAGCGGCGGTGTAGGGCGGCGCGTTGTCGGGGTGGTACATGTCGAGACCGGGGTCGCGCACGAACGGCTGAGACTCGTCGGTGATCGCGGGGTCGAGCCACTCGGAGCTGAGCCGGGCCCGGCCCGGATGTCCATTCAACATGATGATGGCGTCGACGGGTCGAAGCCCGGCCGTCGTGAGGTCGGGACCACCGCCGACCGGAGCGGTGACCGACGGCGACAGCGCCTGCGCCTGGTAGTAGGGCACGATCGAGGCGCCGCCGGAATTGCCGACGAGCACCACTCGCTCGTATCCGCTCGCGTAGAGGTGCTCGACCATCGTGCCCATGTCGAGCAGGCAGTTCTCCATGATGAGCGACGCGTCGTTGCCGACGTAGCGCGTGGTGAACCCAATGGCACCGAAGCCACGCTCGGCGAGCCCGGCAAGGGCGTAGTGGCCGAGGAAGTTCGCCGTCGGATGACAGATCATGATGGCCGTCGAGGGGTTCGTGCCGACGATCTTGACTTCGCTGGCCCACACGGTGCGGGCCATTCGGGCGACACCGGAGTAGATCTCGACCTTTGCATGCGCCTCGGTGCGCGCGCCGATCAGGTTGCGCTCGAGCTCGATCATCAGGACATCCCCTCAAGCTGGAACAGGTCGATGGCGTTTCCCCGGAGGATCTTGTGGACCTCGTCGTCGCTCAAGCCGTCGAGCAGTCTCGCGGCGACGGCGCGGGTGTCGGGCCAGGTCGAGTCGCTGTGGGGGTAGTCGGTCTCGAAGGTGATGCGGTCGACGCCGATGCGGTCCCGGTTGTCGATGCCGGTCTGATCCTTGAAGAAACACATCCATATGTTGCGGTGGAAGTAGGTCGAGGGCGGTTCCGGGATGTGTTTGGTCTGGGCCCAGCCCTGGTTGTCCTCCCAGACGTCGTCGATGCGTTCGAGGACGTAGGGGAGCCATCCCATCTGGCTTTCGGCGTACGCGAGCTTCAGTTTCGGGAAGCGCACCAGCACCCCCGACCAGAGGAAGTCGACCACCGACATCATCGCCCCGCCGAAGCCGAGCGTGGCGGTGACCGACGGCGGCGCGTCGGGGGAGGTCGCCGGCATCCGCGACGACGAGCCGATGTGCATGCAGGCGACCGTGCCCGTCTCCTCGCAGGCCCCGAAGAACCGATCCCAGAAGCCGGAGTGGATCGAGGGGAGACCGAGGTGGGCGGGTATCTCGCTGAAGGCGACGGCGCGCACCCCGCGCGCGGCGTTGCGGCGCACCTCGGCCGCGGCCAGCTCCGCATCCCACAGCGGGATGAGGCAGATCGGGATGAGGCGGCCCCCCGAGTCGCCGCACCATTCCTCGACGGTCCAGTCGTTGTAGGCCTTGACACACGCCAGCCCGAGGGCTTTGTCCTTGCCCTCGCTGAAGGTCTGTCCGCAGAACCGCGGGAACGTCGGGTAGCACGCGGAGGCCTCCACGTGGTTGGTGTCCATGTCGGCGAGGCGCGCCTTGGGGTCGAAGCAACCCGGACGCATGTCGTCGTAGGTGATCGGGGTCATGGTCATCTCTTCGCGTGGGTACCCAACCGCAGCGACCATGCGCTTGTGGGTGTAGACGAGGTCCTCGTACACCCAGGTGTCGGCCTTGTCGGGGGAGTCCTCGTCGAACTCCTCCTTGTACACGGCGGCGCCGGCGAACTGGATGCCGTGAACGCCGCGTCGGACCACCTTCGGCCCGCGCTCGCGGAACTGCGGCGGGAGCCAGGTCTCCCACAGGTGCGGGGGCTCGACGACGTGGTCGTCGGCGCTGATGATCTTCGGGATGCGAGACTCGTCCATTGGGCGTCCTCTAGTCCTTCAGACCGGCGGCGCGGCGATGACTGCGCTCTCTCGTCAGGTCGGCCAGCACCGTTGCCATGTCCTGACCCGATGACTTGGCCCGTGCCTTCACCTCTTCCCACTCGGCGAGAGAGGCCTGCGCCGACGTCGCGTTGTCGTTCCACGTGGCGTCGGTGGGGGTCGTGATCTCGACGCGGTTTCCGTCGGGGTCACGGAAGTAGATGCTGTAGATGATCTTGTGATCGACCGGGCCGAGGACGTCGATGCCGTTGGCGACGAGCCAGTCGGCCCAGGCTTCGACCTCGGCGGTGGAGCCCACCTGCATGGCGAAGTGCCGGAAGGTCGCGTAGGCCGGGTGGGAGTCGGCGCTCGGCTCGGGGAGCTCCGGCGCCTCGAAGAAGGCCAGCGTCGATCCGTCGGCCATGCGGAAGAACGAATGGAAGTAGGGGATGGCCTCACCTGTCGACGGGATGGCGTCGTCGAGCACCGCGGCGCACAGCTCCATGCCGAGCAGTCCGGAGTAGAACTCGACGGTCGCGGACGTGTCGGCGCAGATGAACGCGGCGTGGCTCAACATCGCCGGCGTGGCCGGACGATCGGGAACCGACGCACCGCTCGAGGCCGATTCGGTCGTGGTCATACGGGTCCCCTTCGGGAGATCGCAGCGGAACGTGTCGTCGGAGTGAACCGTATCGGGAACGTCTGTCACGGGGCCATGTCGAGACGTCCCGATCACCCTCGAGTCGGCGTGTCGGGCTTGGCGCGCTCGACGCCGGGGAAACGCAAGCGTCAGTCGCCGATGAACTCGGGTGGTCGCTGCTCGATGAAGCTCTGGACCCCTTCGAGACGATCCTTGGTGGTGGAGATCAGGGCCAGCGCCGCCGCCTCCTCCTCGTAGGACGTTCGCAGGTCGCTCTCGAGGCTGCGGCGGTACAGCCGCTTCGCCATGCCGATCGAGCGTGTGGGCCCGCTGGCCAGGCGGGTGGCCAGCTCGTTCGCGGTGTCGGAGACGGCGTCGGCGGGCACGAGCCGGTTCACCACACCCCAGTCGGCGAGCGTCTCCGACGTGACCGGATCGCCGAGCATGGCCAGCTCGTTCAGCCGATGGAACGGCACGATGCGGGGGAGATAGAACGGGTCGCCGGCATGGGGGATCATGCCCCGGCGCACGAACACGTGGGTCCAGCGAGCGCCCTCGGCGGCCACGACGAGGTCCGCGAGCAGGGCGAGGAGCCAGCCGGCGCCTGCGACGGTGCCGTTGACGGCGCTCACCACCGGGACCTCGATGCGCCACAGCGTCTCGAAGAGGTCGTTGAAGTCGCGCGGGCCCCAGCGGTAGTCGAGCGTGGTGGTCTCAGTGACCGCCGAGTTCGAGCTGACCGCGTCCGCGCCGGTGCAGAAGTCGCGCTCGGTGCCGGTGATCACGATGGAGCGGACGGTGCGGTCGGTGGCCACGGCGCGGAGGTAGGAGGTGAGCGCCTTGCACGTGTCCACGTCGATGGCGTTGCGCCGGTGGGGTCGGTTCAGGCGCACGAGTGCGACCCCGCCGTCCTGGGTGATCTCGAGACCCTCGATCTCTGCCATGGTGGTCCTCCTGCCTCGCCGGGGTGCCGACCCGTTCGGCTGCGTACCCTACCTTCGGGGGCGGTCGCAGGCAGCACTGCTAGCGTCGCCGGCGAAGGCCCGAGCGTGGGCGTGGCTCGTTCGCCGAGGGGGCGCAGCACGATGACCGTCGAAGATCGACTCGCGGCGTTGGAGGCCACCGTCGTGCACCTCCAGGATCAGCTCGACGTCTTGCGCGTCGTCGCGAGCTATGCACCGAGCATCGACGGCGGGATGAAGGGCGCGGGACAGTTCTGGGCCGAGGACTGTGTGTACGACAGCGACAACGACGATCCCTTGCGGGGGCGCGTCGCGATCGAGGCGCTGGCAGAACGGATCCGCGGCCTCGAGATGGGCATCGGCCACAACGTGAGCTTCCCCGTCGCGGTCGTCGACGGCGATCGCGCGGTCGTGACTGGCGAGTCGAACACGTTCGTCAAGGTCGACGACCAGTACGTCGTCCACCGGGTGAGTGCCAACCGCTGGGAGCTCGAGAAGGTCGACGGCCGATGGCTCGTGACCTCGCGAGTCAACCGGCTGCTCGACGGCACCGACGAGGCCCGGGCGCTGCTCCGACGAGGGGCGGGGTCCGATGACGGGCAGGACTGAGCCTTGGTGAAGTACCTGGCCACCGAGCTGCGCTGGCAGGATCGGTACTTCAGCGTGCCGATGGAGCGGGTCCTGCTGACCGAGCGCCTCGGCTACGACGCAGTGTTCACCGCCGAGGGACGCGGATCGGACGGCCTGACGCCGCTCGGCTACCTCGCCGGGCACACGAAGCGGCTCAAGCTGGGCACCCGCATCCTGCAGATCACGCCGCGCTCGGCGACCATGGCCGCCCGGTCGTTGATGACGCTCGATCACCTGACCGGCGGCGGTCGGGTCATCGCAGGGTTCGGCGGCGCGCACTCCGACAAGCCGGTCGGTGAGATGCGGCGCTATGTCGCCGACGTGCGTCGGGCGTTCGACGAGACGGGCCTCGAGAAGATCAGCGACATTCCGGTACTGGTCGCGGCCACCGGACCCCAGATGGTGCAGTTGGCCGCGGAGATCGCGGACGGGTGGATGCCGTCGTTCTTCCTCCCAGGGGCGCTGGCGGCGTTCCAACCGACCCTCGACACAGGCTTTGCCCGCAGTGGGCGCACCGACACGGCCTCGTTCGAGACCTGGGCGCACGTCGACATGGTCGTCGACGACGACGTCCGCGCCGCCATGCGTCCGTTCAAGGAGTACACCGCGACGTGGTCGGCGATGCAGCGACCGATGCACGAGGCGCGGGGCTATGTCGACATGGCCGACCGCCTCGCCGAGCTGGTACCCGCCGGTCGCATGGAGGAGGCCATCGACGCCGTCCCCGACGAGTACATCGACGAGGGTTGGTTGGTCGGGCCGCTCGAGCGCATTCGCACCCGGGTCGTCGGGTGGCTCGAGTCGGAGCTCACCGGTCTGATCTTGCGCTACGGAGCCCAGGTCGGGGCCGATCGATCGGGCGCTCCCGAGAATCTCGACGCCTTCCGGGTCGTTGCCGAAGCCGCTGGACGAGCACCCCGCCGGTCCTGGACACCATGAGCCCCGGTACCTTCGCCGGCGCCACACCCGATCGACGGCAGTCGGTCGAAACGACGAGAGGTCGACCGATGAGCGAGGCATCCCCCGACGGCGTCGGTGGCACGTGGTCCTGGAACCGCTACGCGGGTGCTCGCTGTGACATCGAGACCATGGCGTACTCGTACTCGTTCTCTCCGGAGCTCGAGGCCGAGTGGGAGTGGACCGAGCGGTACGCGAGCCAGCCGGAGATCCTGCGGTACCTCGAGCACGTCGCCGATCGGTTCGACCCGCGACCCGACATCGAGCTCGCGACCAGAGTGCAGTCCTGCGTCCTGGACGAGGCCACGGGTCGCTGGGTCCTGCGCACCGATCGTGGCCACGAGGTCACGGCGCGCTTCTGCGTGATGGCGACGGGTTGCCTGTCGGTCGAGAACGTTCCCGACATCGCCGGCCTCGACACCTTCGCGGGCGAGCGGTACCACACCGGTACCTGGCCCAAGGAGGGCGTCGACTTCTCCGGCAAACGCGTCGGGTTCATCGGAACCGGGTCGAGCGGGATCCAGGCCATCGCGCTGCTCACCGAGGCCGCGGAGCACCTCTACGTGTTCCAGCGAACCCCGGAGTTCTCGATGCCGGCGCGCAACTTTGCGATGAGCCCGCGCCACCAGGCGCGTGTCAAGGAGGACGATGCGGCCTTCCGTGCGCGGTTCACCGGCGGGTCGTTCGGGCTCGAGATGCCCGACGACGATCTCCGCCTCAGCGAGGTCACCGAGGAAGAGCGTCCCGGACCGCTCGGATCAATCGCCTTCTCCGTCGGCTGAAGGAGTTGGCCATGGACATCGTCGGAACCCGTGGTCGGTCGAGCATGGCCGATCTACCCTTGCCCCTGGAGGGCATCACGGTCGTGTCCGTCGAGCAGGCTGTCGCAGCTCCGTTCGCCTCCCGCCAGCTCGCGGACCGAGGTGCGCGGGTCATCAAGATCGAACGGCCCGGTGTCGGGGACTTCGCCCGGGGGTACGACGAGCGGGTCAAGGGCACCTCGAGCTATTTCGCCTGGTTGAACCGGTCCAAGGAGTCGCTGAGCCTCGACCTGAAGGCCGACGCGGCGCCCGAGGTGCTGCACCGCCTGCTGGTCGGCGCCGACGTGTTCATCCAGAACCTCGCGCCCGGCGCCACCGCGCGGCTCGGCCTGGGCGCCGACGCGCTCCGCACGCGCTATCCGCAGCTCGTCGTGTGCGATCTCTCGGGCTATGGGGCGAGCGGACCGTACGTCGACAAGAAGGCCTACGACCTGCTCGTCCAGTGCGAGGCCGCGCTGCTCTCGGTCACCGGCACCCCCGACGCGCCTGCCAAGGCCGGGATCTCCGTGGCCGACATCGCCGGCGGGATGTATGCGTTCTCCTCGGTGCTGATGGCGCTCCTCCATCGGGAGCGTCACGGGGTCGGAACCGCGATCGAGGTGTCGCTGTTCGACGCTCTCGTCGAGTGGATGGGCCATCCCCTCTACTTCGCCATGTACTCGGGTGAGCCGCCGGCGCGCACCGGTTCGGCGCATGCGACGGTGTTCCCCTACGGCAGCTTCACCGCCGGCGACGGGGCGCCGGTGTACTTCGGTATCCAGAACGAACGGGAGTGGCGCCGGTTCTGCGACGTCGTGCTCCGCCGGCCCGAGGTGGCCGCCGACGAGCGCTTCGTGACCAACGGCCTCCGCTCCGACAACCGGGTCGCGCTCACGGAGGTGATCGAGGCCGCGTTCTCGGCGACGGACGCTGCAGAGGTGGTCAGGCTGCTCGACCTCGCCGAGATCGCCCACGCCGGCCAGAACGACGTCGCGGGTCTGCTCGCGCACCCGCAGCTGGCCGGACGCGATCGGTGGCGCACGGTCGACAGCCCGGGAGGGCCGATCGCTGCGTTGCGACCGCCGGCGATCATGCACGGGCTCGGCGAACGCTTCGACCCCATCCCGGTGGTGGGGGCGCACACTGACGCCATCCTCCACGAGCTCGGTTTCGATGCCGACGCCATCGACGCGATGCGCGTGGATGGTGCCGTCTGACCCTTGGTGCCTGGCACGAAGGTTCAGACGAGGCCGTTGCGGTCGACGACCTGGCGGACGATGACGTTGCGGAGGACCTCGTTGGTCCCCTCGCCGACGATCATCAGTGGAGCGTCTCGGTAGTAGCGCTCGACGTCGAACTCGGTGGAGTAGCCATGGCCGCCGTGGATGCGGATCGCGTCGAGGGTGACCTTGGCAGCCATCTCCGAACAGAACAGCTTGGCCATCCCGGCTTCCATGTCCGCACGGCGACCCGAGTCGAGGCAGTCCGCAGCGTGGTAGTTCAGCTGCTGGGCCGCCGTGATCTGCGTGGCCATGTCCGCGAGCAGATTGCCGACCGACTGGTGCTGCCAGATCGGCACACCGAAGGCCTGCCGCTCCTGGGCATAGCCGAGCGCGTCGTCGAACGCGGCACGAGCCACGCCGATGGCCCGTCCGGCCACCTGGATACGTCCGGTCTCCAGGCCCTGCATCATCTGCGAGAACCCCTTGCCTTCTTCGCCGCCGAGCAAGGCGTCGGTCGGGACGTGGCAGTCGTCGAAGTGCAGCTCACAGGACTCGACGCCCTTGTACCCGAGCTTCGGCAGGTCTCGAGAGACGGTGAACCCCGCCACCTTCTCGACGAGCAGGATGGAGATCCCCCGGTGGCGAGGCTCCGCATCGGGATCGGTCTTGCAGAGCAACGCCACCAGACCCGACCTGCGGGCGTTGGTGATCCAGGTCTTCGAGCCGTTGATGATGTAACCGTCGGCTACCGGCTTCGCGACCGTGCGCAACGCCTGGAGATCAGAGCCTCCGTCGGGCTCGGTCAGCGCCATCGTCGCCCGTAGCTCGCCGGTTGCCAAGCGTGGCAGATATCTTTGCTTCTGTTCGTCGGTACCGAACCGAGCGATGAGCTTGGACACCACGGAGTGACCGCCGAAGGCGCCCGCCAGGGACATCCAGCCGCGAGCGATCTCCTCGGTCACCTGGGCGTAACAACGTGCCGATACCGCGAAGTCGCCATAGGGCTCGGCGATTGCGAGTCCGTACACACCCATCTGCTTCATCTGCTCGATGAGCGCCTCCGGATAGGCGTTCGCATGCTCGAGCTCGTTGACGACCGGGCGGACCTCGTCGTCGACCCATCGGGCGACGAGCTCGACGATCTGCTGTTCCTCGGTACTCAACGCCGCCATCGCCCGCTCCCGTTCGCTGCTACTCGGAGGCTGGCCTGGTCGCGCTGCGGTTGTTGAACGCTGCCAGGCTGTCCTGCCATTCCTTCGAGTGGAACAGCAACGTCTGGCTGAGACGGTCGAAGTCACGCGCAGTGCGGCAGTCAACATCGGCTGCGATGTCGATCGCCATCTTCGCGAGGCCCAGCGGCTCGCGGGGGAGTCCCGCCAGGTGCGTGGCGGACCCCTGGACCTTCTGCTGGAACTCCGCCGCCGGGTAGACCGCGTGCACGAGACCGATCGCCAGCGCCTGCTCTGCGTCGACGACCTGGCCGGCCATGGCGATCCACCGCGCCCAATGGGGGCCGATGAGTCGGGTGAGTCGGCTGATGCCCCCCGATGCCGGAAGCACGTTGAGGTTCGGGATCTCGGCGAGCGAGAACGTCGCGTTCTCCGAGGCCAGCCGGAAGTCGCAGGACACCCCCATCTCGACGCCGACGCCGACGCAGTGCGCCTGCGGCGCCAGGATGATCGGCTTCTCGACGATCTCCATGAAATCGAACGCGTCGTGGTGCGCCAGGTCGCGGTAGACGAGGCGGGTGTTGGACCCGCGCAGCACGCCGTCTTCGCCGAGCCCGGGGTTTGGGATGAGCGTCGTGATGTCCATCCCGGCGGTGAAGTAGGTGCCTTCGGCGGTCAGGACGAGCACGCGCAGGTCGTCGCGTTCGGCGAGCTCGTAGACGGCACCTTCGATGGCGTCCCAGATCTCGAGGTTCACCGCGTTGCGCTTGGCCTCGCGAGTCAACGTAACGGTGAGGACGCCGTCGACCTCGGAGCGGGTGAAGTCGGCCATGAAGTCTGCCTCCTGGAGCCCGGCGCGATCGCCGGCACGAGCGGCGAGCCTAGTTGACCGCTTCGCCGAGGCGCCCACCGGCGGAGCCTTCCGGGGTGATCGGGCGGTGTCGGCCCGCCGCGCTGTAGTGGGCCGGGCTCGTGGCGGTTGTGTACCGTAGCGACGTGCCCGGAGCTTCGAGCTGTGCCGTCAACCAGGGAGTGTTCGCATGACTCGCCGTGTCGCCTTCGCGGGTGTCGCCACGTCCGACCTCGGTCGGGTCGATGGCCTGACCCCGCATCACCTCCACCAGCAGGCTGCGAAACGGGCGCTCGACGACGCCGGTCTCACCAAGGACGACATCGACGGGTTCTGCTCGGCTGGTATGGGCGCGCTGCAGCCGATCGACATCGCGGAGTACATGGGACTGAAGCCGCGTTGGCTCGATTCGACCGGTGTCGGTGGCGCGTCGTGGGAGGTGATGGCTGCGCACGCCGCCGACGCCATCGCGCAGGGCCATGCCGACGTGGTCTTGCTCGCGTACGGGTCGACGGCGCGGTCCGACATCAAGGCCGGGTTGCGTGGCGCCGGTCTCGACTGGGGCTCACGGGGCCCGATGCAGTGGGAAGTGCCCTACGGACACACGCTCATCTCGAAGTACGCCATGGCCGCTCGCCGCCATATGCACGAATACGGCACCACGATCGAACAGCTCGCCGAGATCGCGGTGTCGGCGCGAGCGAATGCCGAGCACAACGAAGAGGCGTTCTACCGCGATCCGATCACCGTCGACGATGTCTTGAGCGGCCCGATGATCGCGGATCCGTTCACCCCACTGCATTGCTGCATCCGCTCCGACGGAGGCGCCGCCGCGGTCCTCGTCGCCGAGGATCGCGTTCCCGATCTCGCGAAGAAGCCGGTGTGGATCCAGGGCACGGGCGAGTTCGGCTCCCATGTGTCGATGAGCCAGTGGGACGACTTCACCACCGGACCCGCGGCTCAGTCGGGTCCGGTGGCCTTCCAGCGTGCCGGTGTCACCCCCGCCGACATCGACGTCTGCGAGCTCTACGACGCGTTCACCTCGATGCTGCTCATCACCCTGGAGGACCTGGGGTTTTGCGCCAAAGGTGAAGCGGGTTCGTTCGTCGAGGGCGGCCGGCTCCGCAACGACGGAGCGTTGCCCACCAACACCGACGGCGGCGGGTTGTCGGCGTGCCATCCGGGCATGCGCGGGCTCTTCCTGCTCGTCGAGGCGGTTCGCCAGCTGCGCGGGGAGTGCGGCCTGCGCCAGATCGCCGACGCCGAGCTTGCCTGCGTCAGCGGTACCGGTGGCTGGTTCTGCTCCAGCGGCACCATGATCCTGTCGAACTGAGCCGCCCGCTACGGCTGTTCACCGGCGCGGGTTGATCATTCGCTCGAAGAGCCCATACACACGCAGGCCACCGAAGATCATCAGGGCACCCATCGTCGCCACGACGACGATGGCGACGGCGACGAGAGCGGTGACGATCACGAAGATCTCGACTCCGAGTCCGGGGCCCTCGATGGCCGTTGCCATCGTTGCCGACATCGCACCGGCTCCCACGCAGGCGCAAGCGGCAGCGGGCAGGATTGCGACGTGGTCGCTCGTGATGTGCGCCGCCAGCCCGCTGCCTCCGACGAGTGTCGCGAGCGCCAGGGCAACGAACGCCGTCGCGACCACCATGTCGGCCAGCGGCGACAGCCCTCCCGGGACGGCGATGACGTCAGTGAACCCGAGCAGGGATTCGGTCGATCCTGATCCCGATCGCACGCCCGAGGTCCGGCCGAAGACCGTGACCACGGCGGCCAGCCCGAACGCCAGACCGAACGGGCTGGGTCGTTTCCTGCGCTCGTCACTCATGGCGCTCCTCTGAAGACCCTTCGGGCCGGTCGGGTCTCCGCGACCTGTCGCGTTCGTCCCTGCCCCCGTTCCGGAGGCCGGGCACCGCGTCGATTCCTCTGGTCGGCTCGCTGACGCTCGCTACCAGCCTCCCGGGAGACTGTAGGCGTCTGTTCGTCGAGGTCGCTCGACGACGTGCGACTCCCATGTCACGATGCAACCCGAAGTCCAGCACGGGGGGTTGTCATGTCCGAAGCAATCGAGGCCGAGCCGTTCAAGGTCGGGTATCTGGACGAGGCGCTGTTCCCCGATGCCGGGACATTCGACGAGCGCGTCGGGGACATCATCCGCTTCCGGTTTCGCGAGGCGCTGGAGAACGGAGAAGTCGACCGGCCGATCGAGCTTGTCGTGGCATCGGGGAAAGGTCTTCCGCACGGCACCGCGAAGGCCGTGTGCCAGGCGTGGCAGACGCTCGCCGACGAGGGTGCGCTGGTGATCATCGGCCCCGGAATCACGGACAATTGCATTGCCGTGCTCCCCTTGTTCGAAGCCCAAGGTGTGCCCACCATCAACTTTCCGGGCACGACGCGGTCGCGGGGGCGATACGGGTTCCAGTACCAGATCGGGTCGTTGCACGACGACGGCCCCCTGATCGCCGGGGCCATGGCACGGCGTGGCCTCGAGACCGTCGCGGTGATCCGCGACGCCTCGCCCATCGGCGCGGAGTTCTTCGAAGGGTTCGAGGAGGCGTGCGCACATCTCGGTGTCACCATCACCGACGATGTGAAGTGTTCGCCGATCGCCACCGATCTCTCGGCCGCCGTCGCGAAGGCATCGTCGGGTCGGCCCGACGCGCTCGCCTACCTGGGTTTTGGTGGAGTGCTGCTCGATCTCTCCCGCGCATTGACCGCTGCCGGCTGGGATCCACCGCGGTTCACGACGAGCGCGGGAATGCACTTCCACTCCAAGGCGCCCGACGAACAACGTGAGATGGGCGGATGGGTCTACGTCGACCAGGTCGACGAGCACAACGTGACGTTCAACGCGATGCTCGACCGCTACGAGGCGGCGACCGGTCGCCGGCCCTTCAACTCGATCGCTGCTGGCATGTACGACATGGCCACGCTCGCCGTGCTCGGGCTTCGGTATGCGACCGTGCACACGCCCCAGGGCGTCACCGAAGGGCTCGAGCGGATCCACCAGGTGCCGTCGGCGCTCGGCGGAGCACGGACGGTGCAGGGATTCGGACCGTGGGAGCGCACGGCGTTGAAGGGTCCCGACTACCTCGTGCTGCGGCAGATGCAGGGCACCGAGACCGTTCGATACACGCAGTAGTGCCTCCGCCGTCAGGTTCGGGACCCCGGCCGGGCGCTACCCTCTCACGGGTTCCGGCGACGGCTCCGACGACGCCAGCACGCGACGGAAGTGGGACAACGGGGTGAGCGGCCAGCTAGCGGTGAGCGGCGTGTTCGAGACCATCGGTGAGCTGATGGACGCTGCCGCAGCGCAGATCGGTCCCCAGGAGGCGATGATCGACGGCGACCGGCGGCTCACCTTCGGTGAGTGGGTGCGTGCTGCCGATGGTGTCGCTCGCCGGTTCGCCGAACTCGGGGTGGGGCGCGGCGACGTGGTGGCCCTGCACCTCGGCAACGGCATCGAGTATGCGGTCGCGTACGCAGCTGCGGCGCGGCTCGGCGCGATCACCACGGGCATCAACCAGCGCCTCGGCCCGCGTGAGGTCGCCTCCATCCTCGAGCGGGCGGACCCGACCTTGTACGTCACCGACGCACGTGAACCGGTCCACGGGCTGCCGAACGGGGTCGCAGCGCTCACCGTCGACGCCATCGGTGAGGCATCGTCAGGCCCACCGATAGCGGATCGGCCACGGGTGGAGGCATCCGATCCCGTCTGCATCATCTGGACCAGCGGTACCACCGGGGCACCGAAGGGCGCATGGTTCGACCACCGCAACCTCGCCGCTGCGGTCGCGTCGTCGGGGGTGATGACCATGGCCGGCGATCGGCGCCTCGGTGGGATCCCGTTCGCGCATGCCGGGTACATGGCCAAGCTCTGGGAGCACTTCGCGATGGGGGTCTGTCTGGTCCTGTCGCCGACGCCGTGGAGTGCCGAGACGATGCTGGCGACGATCGTCGGCGAAGCCATCACCGTCGCCGCGGCGGTCCCGACACAGTGGGCCAAGCTCGTGCAGCTGCCCGAAATCGACGCCGTCGACTTCTCGTCGCTGCGTATCGGGCTGTCGGCGACGGCCCCGGCCTCTCCGGAACTGATCGAGCAGGTGGGAGCGCTGATCGGCTGCCCGCTGGTCGTGCGATACGCGATGACGGAGTCGCCGTCGATCACCGGGACCGAGCCCGATGACCCCCCCGATGTCCAGTCCCGCACCGTCGGCCGGCCCCAGCAGGGGATGGAGGTGCGCGTGATCGACGAGTCCGGGGCTCCGGTCGCATCGGGCCTGATCGGCCGGGTGCAGGTGCGCGGCGGGTGTGTCATGCGCGGGTACTGGCGCGATCCCGAGCGCACTGCGGAGGTACTGGGACCTGAGGGATGGTTGACCAGCAGCGACTTGGGCTCCTTCGACGACGACGGAAACCTCGTGCTGTCGGGCCGGGCCGATGACATGTACATCCGCGGGGGCTTCAACGTGTATCCCCTCGAGGTCGAGAACGTCCTGGCCGAGCACCCCGGGGTGCGCCAGGTTGCCGTCGTCGGTTTGCCGACACCGGTGATCGGCGAGATCGGGGTGGCGCTGGTCGTTGCCGAACCGGGCGGCGCCGCGCCCGCACTCGCCGAGCTGCGCTCCTGGGTGGGTGATCGCCTGGCCGACTACAAACGTCCCGACGAGCTGCTCGTGGTCGACGAACTGCCCTTGACCGCCATGCTCAAGGTCGACAAGCGCGCCGCCCGCGCTCTCGTGCTCCGCTCCCGATCCTGAGTGGTGTCAGACACCTGTCCGAATGTCCGGACAAGTGTCTGACACCATCTTTGGGGGCGTTCGGTCGATCCTCGTGCCGATCAGGCTCGCGGCGACGATGATCGGCGCGCCGACCCAGAACGCCACGTTGGGGACGTCGCCCCAGATGGCGAAGCCGAACACGGCCGCGAACACCAGTGCCAGGTACTCGATCGGCGCCAGCACCGCGACCGGCGCCCGGCTGAAGGCAAGGATGAGCGCGGCGTGCCCGACGATGCTGAGGATGCCGATCCCGCTCATTGCCGCCCATCCCCCGACCGTCGGCGACTCCCAGACGAACGCACTGACGGCGCCGGCGGCGATGGTCTGGAGCACCAGCATCCACGCGAGCATCGATTGCGCGGAGTCGTGGCGCGACAACGATCTGGTGGTCACCGCTGCGGCCGGGTAGAGGAACGATGCCCCCAGCACCAGCAACGCCGCGGGTTCGACTCCGTCCGGGGAGGGGTGCACCACGATGAGCACACCGACGAACCCGAGGAGCAGGACGACAGCCCGGGTTCGGCTCAACCGTTCGCGCAACACGACCCGCCCGAGGATGGCCATGAACAACGGAGAGCCGAAGAAGATGGCCGTCGCATCGGCCAGCGGGAGGTCCCTGAGCGATCGGTAGAAGAGGAGGAACGATCCGAGCAGGCAGGACGAGCGGAACAGGTGCACTGCGAGGTGCCGGGTGCGCAGGGACCCGAGTCCCCACCGCACATGGACGAAGCCTCCGACGACGACTACGCCGACAACGGCGCGCACGGCGAGGACCTCGATCACTGGGTAACGCTCGACCAGCGTCTTTCCGAGGACGTCCTGCAGTGACAGCGCCGCCGTCGCCAGAAACATGTAGCCCACGCCGTGCAGGACGGGATCCGAGCCTGCGGCGCCGTCAGTTGCCGTGGCGCTCACGACCCCTCCCGTCCGAGATGTCCGGGCACCGAAGACGGGGAAGGGGGCGAGTCGTGGGTCGTGGGCGGTGGTGGGGTGGGCTCAGGCGACGAGGCCTGGTAGTCATGCCCAACTGCCGCTGGACCACACGTCGAGGATCTGCTGGGACGTGAGACGGGTCGCGAGAACGCCAAGGCTGTTGTCGATCACGGCTCGGGCGTACTCGGCGGGCGTTCCGGCCACGGCGTCGGTGGCAATCACGACCCGGTAGCCGCGGCTGACGGCGTCGACGGTCAATGCGAAGATGCCCACGTTGACCGACACGCCGGTGGCGACGATCGTCTCGACCCCGAGCAGCCGCAGGATCGAATCGAGCTCGGTGCCCGGGAACGCCGACATGCCGTGGTGACGCTCGACCCGAACATCGGAGGGCTCGGGGCCGATGGCGGGCACGACCGAGGGGTCGGTGGTCGAGTTGCCGCCGAGCTTCGCCAGCGCGCTCGCGAGCGGGCTGTTGGGGCGGGCCGCAGGTACCGCGTCGTGGCCCTTCACGTTGTGGACGACCGGGGCGCCCACTGCCCGTGCCCCCGCCAGGAGCCGTCGCGTGGGCTCGAAGATCGGTCGGGTCTGAGCGACCAGTTCCTGGAGTGGGGCGTCCTCGCCGACGATGCTGGCTTGGAGCTCGTGGGTGAGCACGGCGCAGGTGCGGGGGTCGAGGAGCTCGTTCAGATCGAGTGGCATGGGGGCGGCCTCCGAGGGGGCGCGAGGCGTTTTGCGTCTGGCAGTTCTAGCCGATGTCGCCGTCGAGTGCGTCGGTGCGCGGGTGCTGAGCAACCGCGGCGCCCTCCTCGGCGGAGCGGATCGTGTTGGCCCGCCCGATCCCAGAGCCGTCGCCGGTGACGATGGCGACCTCGTCGTGGGGCAACATCAGAGCGCCCCACGTACGTCGACGACCGTGCCGGACATGAAGGGCATGCCGGTGTGTTCGTCGAGCGCATCGGCGCTGACGAGTCGGTTGACGTTGGCCTCGCCGTAACCGTGCGGGATCGAGACCGTACCCCGGCTCACGTGGTCGGTCACCCGTACAGGGATCTCGAGCGAGCCGACGGTCGAGGTGACCAGGACCGACGCCCCGTCGACGATGCCGCGTTGGCCGGCATCGGCAGGATGCAGCAGTGCCTCCATGCGTTCGCCCTCTCGGTAGGCGCGTGAGTTCTCACGGCGGAGTTGGCGGCGCGGCGCCAGTCGCAGGCCTTCGGTCTCGGTGATCGAGGCGAGCTGGGCGACGAGTGGGGCTGGTGCCAGGTCCCAGCCGCCGGTGGGCAGGCGTGACCGTGCCCAGTCGTGCACCGCGGTAGCTTCCAGCACCATGGCGCCGTCAGCAGCTCGAAGGTCGTCGAGCGATACGCCTCGGGCGACCCGGGCCAGCACTGCCTCCGAGCTCAGGGCCGCCGGATCGCCGAGCAGGTCGATGCCCATCGCCCATGCGATCTCGCACACGGTGCGCCAGCACGGCCAGCGGTCGTCGGGCTCGCTCACCACCGCTTCGGTGAAGTGGCTCGCGCGGGCCGACACATAGAGGTCCAGCGGCGTGAGGTCGGGACGCTCGAGCTGGTCGGGCGAGGCGAACAGGTGGGTCGCGTGTCCCCCGGTCTCGTTGTCGAACAGGTCGAGGACGATCAGCGCATCGAGTTCGTCGAGGGCCTTCTCGACGAGAGCGGTATCAGGCATGGCGCACACGATGTTGCAGCCAAAGACCACCAATGCTCGCAATCGCCCCGACTCGATCTCGGCGGGTATGAGCGACGCCGGCCATTCTCCCGACCTGTTCAGTACTGAGGGCATTGCGGGAGACGACGGCATCGGCACGGTGGCAGGCAACGTCAGGCGCTCGTCGAGGCGGGTCAGGAAGCCGGGATTGAACCACATGCCCCCGGGCTTCTCGAACGAGTCGGTGAGGATCATGAGCGCCCACGTCAGCCACTCGGTGGCGTTGCCGGTCGGCGACATCGTGTTGCCGGTGCCGGTCACCGCCGCGAGTCGCCCACGACGGTCGATGGCATCGGCCAGTCCCGAGATGAGGTCCGGGTCCACGCCGGTGACGGTGGCGGCGCGGTCGAGGTCGAACGGCTCGACCGCCGCGGTGAGCGCTTCGACGTCGAGGTCGCCGGCCGCGATCGCGTCGCGCCGACGGTCGAGCACGTCGCGCACGAGGTATGCGAACAGCGCGTAATCGGTGCCTGGACGCACCGCGAGGTGGTGGTCGGCGTGGTTGGCGGACTCGGTACGGCGGGGGTCGACCACCCAGAGCTCGCCGCCGCGGCGGCCCACGGCGCGGAAGGCCTCGACCGGATCGGAGAACCCGGTGCTCTGGCCGTGTGAGACCACGGGGTTCGACCCGATGAGTACGAGCAACTCGACATCGGGATCGACGTGGGGGACGAGCGCCGTCGTCCCGGCCATCAGCGAGGTGACGACGACCTTGGCGATGGAGTCGACCGTTGCGGTCGAGTAGTTCTGGTTGGTGCCGAGTCGTTGGCGGAACTTGCGGATGGCGACACCGCCGGCGGGGTCGATGAACCCGCCCGATCCCATGAGGAAGCCGACGGATTCGGTGCCGTGCTCGGCGACGATCCGCTGCAAGGTCCGCGCAGCGTGGGCCACCGCTTCGTCGTGGGTGACCGCCGTGCGTGCCCCCCGGCGTCCGAGGAACGCTCCGCGGATGCGTTGCGGATCGTGGTGGAGTTCCTTGAGGGCCCGGCCCTTCGGACAGAGGTAGCCGTGCGAGAGCGGATGGTCGGCATCGCCGCGCACCGACAGGACAGTGCCGTCGGGGTCGACGGTCACGATCGTGCCGCAGTTCGCGATGCAGATGCGGCAGAAGCTGCGGATGGTCCGAGGCTCGGAGGAAGCAGTCACGACGCCGAGAGTAACGTCGTCGCCGCGCTGACGCCTGGTGCCCAACTCAATGGGTGGTGCCCTGCCGGAGCTGGGCGAGGTAGCGCTTCCACCGGCGGGGGTGCCAGACATCTTGATCCTCGCCCCAGCCGTCCCAGCCGTCGGCCTGCCACTCGACCAGGCCGTTCCAGCAGAACATCGACGGGTACGACGTGAAGACCTGGTGGCTGCGGAGTTCGCCCCGAGCCACGAGGTCGCGCCCGAGGGCATCGGTGGCGTCGACGGTAACGACCTGTGGTCGTCCGTCCCCGTCGCGTTCGACGGCCCGTTTGCCTTCGACGAGCTTGGACCACACCCCGTCGCGGATCAGAAAGCCCGTCGTCACCGCCCAGATGTGGGATCGATCGGCCACGGCGACAGCGAGGAAGGCGTTGTCGGGGTCGGCGGCGCCGTAGGCGTACCCCACCGTGGGCTGGCGGCCATCCTCGCGCTGGCCCCACGACCGGTCCCGCATGGCGATGCAGTCGACGGCGATGGTCTCCCCGTGCAGCACCATCTCGCCGTTCACCCGGCAGAGCTGGTCGATGTGGCCCTTGTTGAACGGGGGTTCGGCCCGTGTCACGAGGGGCCGGGTCACGGCTTCGACGTCGAGCGAGAACTGCACGTCACGGTTGTCGAACCCGATGCGAAACCGGCGCGCAGGCTCGAGGCACTCGAGGGTCATGCCGTTGTTGAACCGCGCGTGGCGCAGATCGAGTCCGGGCGGGATCCTCTGGTGCCATCCGTAGTCGAACACCAGGAGCTCCCAGGGCAGCTCGGCGGTGTGGTCGTAGATGATGACGCCCCCCGCCTGTATGCCGAGATTCGGGCGCAGCATCGGGTAGAAGTAGCCGACGAGGTTGCGCTCGGGCACGAACCACGCGTACCAGGCGGTCTCGGTCCACCACGGGTCGTCGTCGGGCGGCGGGTGGAGGTTGTCGTCGTCGGGGGTCAGCCCCCAGTCTTCGAGCGTCTCGTCCTTCATGGTCGGTCACCCTTCGTGGTCGGGCCGGTCCTCGCTCTGCTGAGGCCGATGACCCCGGTCCTCGCTCTGCCGAGGCCGATGCCCAGGGCGCGCTGGATTCGACGCACCGCCTTGGGCGATGCGAGCGCGGCCCGATCCGCGGCCC
>JAHECR010000001.1:299160-364293 GCA_024641655.1 Acidimicrobiaceae bacterium | reverse complement strand
CCGGTCCTCGCTCTGCTGAGGCCGATGACCCCGGTCCTCGCTCTGCCGAGGCCGATGCCCAGGGCGCGCTGGATTCGACGCACCGCCTTGGGCGATGCGAGCGCGGCCCGATCCGCGGCCCGGGCGACGACCTCCACCAGCGGCACCAGGTCGTCATCGGTGGCCCGGGCCACCGCGGCACCGATGCCATCGGCGTCGGCCCTCAATAGCCGGCGCGCGTCCTGCTGCAGCTGGGCATGCTCCCAGTCCTGCTGCGCGAGAGTCGCGTGGAGGTACTCGGCGATCAGCGTTGCCTCACGCGGGAGGTCGTCGAGGTCGAGGAGCCGTTCCGCGGCCCGTACCGCAGGGCCGCCACCGAGTTGCGGCTTCGCCACCGACAAGGTGAAGGGTTGGCCGAGCAGCCCCATCAGCTCCGCGCCGAGCAACGCCTCGTAGGTGAGCAACACGACACCGTGCAGGAGCGTCGCCTGGTTGGCGGCGTTGGCGCCGATCTCCTTCTCCATCGACACGCAGCTCTTCCACATCACCGCAGCCAGGTGCCAGGCGAGCCGTTCCTCGTCGATGGGACGACCCGACGCCGTCGCGTACTCGGCGAGGCGCTGCCCGGGGTCACCGAAGTCGGTGTGGGCGCCGCGCATCCACATCCACGCCAGGTCCTCGACGGGGTCGCCGACATGGGCCATCTCCCAGTCCAACATGGCCGTGACGATGCCGCCGTCGACCATGAAGTTGCCAGGTCCGATGTCGCCGTGCACCAGGACCGGTGGACGCTCGTCTTCGGGCATCGTCGTCTGCAGCACCCGCCGGGCGACGGCGAGGATCGGGAGGCTGTCGACATCGCCGGCGGCGGCCAGTTCGTCCCAGAACTCGAGGTCGGCCTCGATGGCCTCGGTGGTCGTTGCGTGCTGAGTAACCGGGAAGGCTGCAGGATCGGTGGCGTGCAGTCGGGCAACCAGCCCCAGGTACTGCGGGGCCACCACGTCGAGTTCCCCAGGATCGGGACGACTGGTGCCAGGCACCACCTTCATCAACATCGCGGTGGGATCGGAGTAAGTGGCGATCACCTCGGCCACGGGAAAGCCTTGCCCAGCCGCGGCGCGCACGAGCACTGCTTCCCGGTGCAGGTCGAAGGACGAACCGGCGAGCGCGCCGTGTCCCTGGACGCGCAGGAAGGCGATGGCCTCGGCGGGAGCCGCGGTGTCGCGAACCTCGAACGCGAGGTTGGAGGCGCCGGCCACTACGGGCACGATCTCGACCGCAGCGAGCCCAAGCGTGTGGGCGATCGCAGCGGCGTGGGGAGCGTCGGACGTCATGGGTTCGGACCCTCCCGGTCGGAAGCGGCGAGGTGGGTCGCCGTCGGGGCCGACACTACTGTGGGCTG
Organism: Acidimicrobiaceae bacterium; assembly: GCA_024641655.1. Taxonomy (GTDB): domain Bacteria; phylum Actinomycetota; class Acidimicrobiia; order Acidimicrobiales; family UBA8592; genus JAHECR01. The sequence goes on along the minus strand of JAHECR010000001.1, from coordinate 362,912 downwards.
CCGGAGCGCGCGCCGGGGCAGCCGGCGACCGACCACAGGAGATGCCATGACCACATGGTTCGAGCAGTATCTGGCGTGCTGGGACAACCACGACGTCGACGGCGTCCTTGCGTGGATGACCGACGACGCCCTCTACGAGGACGTCACTCTCGGGCACGCGGCGAGGGGCCGCGAGGGGCTGAGGCGTTTCGTGGAGGCGTCGTTCGCGAACGTGCCGCAGGCCAAGATGGACTTCGTGGACGGGTTCGACGACGGCGAGTCGTATGCGTTCCAGTGGGTCATGCAGCCGATGGGGGTGCGCGGCGCCTCGGTCGGCAGGCTACGCGACGGCAAGATCGTCGAGAATCACGACTACTGGAACGGCGCTCTCTTCAGCGTCCCCAACACCTGAGCATCACGGGCTCAGTCGCCGGGTGCGCCGCGCAGTCGCTCCTCGACGCGAGCGGCCGCGGCTTCGGCACGTCCCTGCGCCACCTTGCGCGGCGGGCCGTAGCCGCGCTCGGCGTTTTCGGCGCGCCACGCGGCGACGTCGCCCGCTCGGCCGACGAGCTCCATCATCTCGATGCTCTGCTGCCAGTGCAGGCGCAGCCCCATCTGCTCCCAGGCTCGCTTCACCAGTGACTTGGTGGCCATGAGCGTCGACAGCGGGGCCTCGGCGATCTGGGCGGCGATGGTCTCGACGGTGGATTCCAGCTGATCGCGCGGGACGACACGGTTGACCATGCCCAGCCGCTCGGCTTCGGTGGCGTCGAGGGTCTTGGCGAGGTAGAGGTACTCGTAGGCCCTGTGGAAGTTCATGAAGAGCCAGGGCTCCACCATGGTCTCGCCCCCCGGGAACCCGAGGCCCTGGACGAGGGGCATCTGGAAGTAGGCGTCGTCGGCGGCGATGACGACGTCGGGGATGCACGCGAAGTACGTGCCGCCGCCGATGCAGTAGCCGTGGACCGCGGAGATCGTCGGCTTCTGGAACTCCCAGAGATGCAGCACCGGCCAGAGGAACAGGTCTGCCTGCCCCTTCCACGGATGGCCGGCCTCGTGGGCCCGGGCGAATTCGGGGAACACGTCGTCAGGACGGCCACCGGGCCCGCTGGGGACATCGTGACCCGAACAAAAGCCCCGTCCGTTGGCCTTGAGGACCACGACCTTGATGTCGTAGTCGGCCTCGGCGTCGTCGAGGCAGGCCTCGACGTCCCACACCATCACCGAGTTCTGGGCGTTGGCCTTCTCCGGGCGGTTCAGGATGATCCGGGCGATCGGACCGTCCTTTTCGTAGATGACCGTCTCGAGCTCTCGACGTTCCATGACCCCTCACCCTCCTGGCCTGCTTCGACGACCCCCGACGATAGTGGCGGGGGTCGCACGCCGCTGCGAAGGGCCAATGCGCCTCGTCGAACCTTCTTCCCGGGATCGGCCGATGCGTCGCCCCCACGCCGCGAGCGTGTCGGAGGCGGTCAGTCGTCCTTCGACACGTTCGCCGCCATGCGTTCGGCCTGCTCGGCGGCGAAGGCGGCGCCGAGCGACGGAGGCTTGGCATGGATCGACCGGCCGCCGTCGACGGGGATCACGCCGCCGGTCGTGTACGCGCTCGCGTCGCTCACGAGGAAGGTCACCGTCGACGCGATTTCCGTGGTGGTGCCGTGACGTCGCAGCGGGAAGGCGCTGGTCGCGGCGACGACCGCGGCAGGATCCTCGAACAAGGCCTTGGACCCGTTGGCGTCGATGAGGCCCGGCGAGATCAGATTGCAGCGGACCCCGGACGGGCCGAATTCGGCAGCCACGTTCTTCATCAACTGGATCTCCGCGGCGCGCATGGCGGCGTAGACGCACCGCTCCGCTGTGGCCTCGCCAGGTGAGCCCGATCCGATGTAGACGATCGATCCGCCTCCGGCATCGACGAGGTGCGGCACGGCGAGCATCGTGGCCCAAAAACGCGAACGGAAGACGTACTCGTACTGCGTGTCGACCTCGTGGTCGGGCATCTGGAGGGTGGGTCCGAACCAGGGCCGGATCGTTGGCGAGAGCACCAGCGTGGTGAGCCGGCCGAAGGCATCGATGGCGGACTCGACGATGCGCTCGAGGTCCGCCTTGACGGTCATGTCGCCTGGAGCGGCGACGGCGCGGCCCGTCCCGCGTTCGTTCAACGCATCGGCCTGCGCGACGGCATCTGCCGCGGTGCGGCTGCTGACAACGACCGATGCTCCGCAGTCGACGAGCTGCTCGGAGATGGTGACGCCCATCCCCTTGGTGGCGCCGATGACGATCGCCACCTTCCCGGTGAGGTCGTAGGGGATCGTGGTCATGAGGTGCTCCGGCCGTGAGTGGCGCCGCCGGTGTCGCCGGCGCGTGCCGCAGCAAGGGTCGCGAGGCCCGCCGCCGCGGTCGACGCGGCACCGACCATCGGGTGCTCGGCGAGGCCCTGTGCGGTGACCATGGCTTGGAAGTGGGCGACGTCTTTGGCCACGTTGCTCGTCGGTCCAGAGGCCTTGGCGAACAGCGTGGGGTCGGTGAGGATGCGCAGCCCGGTGCTGTTGCCGGAGCTGACTGCGATCACCTCGGCTGCGACCTCGGGGTCCATGCCGAGGTTCTCGGCGATCTCCAGTGCCGAGATCGCCATCGCGACGTTGGCGTAGCAGAGGTTGTTGTTAAGCAGCTTCATCCGCTGACCGGACCCCACCGGACCCAGCAGCGCGACCACCGACGAGAAGGCGTCGAACACGGGCCTGGCGACCTCGAGTGCGGAAGCGTCGCCGCCGACCATGGTGGTCATGGTGCCCGCGGTCGCGCCCGATGCGCCTCCGCTCACCGGGGCGTCGAGCAGGTGGAGGCCCATCGCTGCGGTTGTCGCCGCCAGTTCGACGACGGTGTCGGGAGACACGGTGGAGTGGATGGCGATGACCCCATCCGCACGCATCGCGTGGGCGATGCCTGCGCCCTCGCCGAGCACGACCTCGATGACGTCGGCGTCTGCGGTGACGCACACCCCGACCACGCTGCACGCTGCCCCGAGCGTGTGCAGGTCCGGCGCCGCGACGGCCCCACGTTCGAGAAGGCCTGCGTACGCCTCGTGGCGTCGGGCCCATACCTGAAGGGGGAATCCGGCGTCGATGATCCGCGCTGCGATCGGAGCGCCCTGATTCCCGAGGCCGACGAACCCGACGGCTACCGGCGGCGTCATGGTTGAGGGGATCCCAGCTCGAGGTCGTAGGGGTAGTCGGTGTCCTTGTAGCGCCGCAGCGCCTGGGCGAAGAACCGCTCGCGCGCGATCTTCCACCGGCCGCCCTCGCGGCGGTACTCCTCGTCGTAATAGCCGAGCGTCGCCTCGGCACCGTCGCCGAAGTACGACGGCCAGATGGCTCGGGCGGAGTCGGGACCCGTGAACTCGATCCTGCCGCCGTGCATCTGGTGGGCCATTCCGGACTTCAGCACGAGGTCGCCTTCCTGCGCGGGCACGGTGACGCCGCCGCTGGCATCGGCCCGTGCGGCGGCGTCGACGGCAGCGCGCGCTGCGCCGTTGCGATCCACGAAGTCGACCCACTCCGCCTTGGACGAGAACCGGATCACGTTGGGCTCGTCGGAGCCGACCGGTGGCAGGAACCAGAGCTCACACAGGTAGTCATCGGTGAAGAGGTCCCCGAACTCGTCGTAGCGGCCGTTGTCGGCGAGCCGGCAGTACTCGTACTTCGTCGCGCGGATCCCGTCGATGTCTCGGAGCCGCCCGACCTCGGCCTCGAGAGCCTCGAGGCGCTCGAGGAGCATGGCGACGGTCGGGTCGGATGTATCGGACATGGTGTTCCCCCTGTGGAGTGGTGGTCGAGGCGGCCGACGGCGCGATCAGCCGGCGGTGAGCAGCGCGCAGCCGGCGAAACCGCCGACGGAGTTGGAGACGACGCCAACCTCGGCGTTGGGCACCTGGCGGTCGCCGCACTCGCCTTCGCCGCGCAACTGCCGGGTGACCTCGATGAAGAAGTTGGCGCCGTGGCGCCGACCGACGTTGCACGCGCCGCCGTCGGTGTTGGTGGGCACCACGCCGCCCTGACGGGTGTTGCCGGCCTCGACGAAGGGGCCGCTCTCACCCTCGCCGCAGAATCCCAGGGCCTCGAGCCACTGCATCGAGATGAAGGAGAACCCGTCGTAGAGACCGGCCACGTCGACGTCGGCGGGCTTGAGATCGGTACGACTCCACATGGTCTTCGCTGCACGCCATGGCGATGAGTGCGGCATGTCCTCGAGCAGCGAGAAGTCCAACACGTCGGTGGTGCCCGCTGCGGACGCCTCGAAGAAGACCGGCTTGTGAGCGAGGTCGCGTGCGCGTTCCTCCGTGGTGAAGATCAGCGCCGAGCCCGAATCGACCGGGTAGTCGCAATCGAGGAGGTGGAGCGGCTCGTTGATGTAGCGGGAGGAGAGGTAGTCGTCCATGGTGAGCGGCTCCCGGAAGATCGCGTCGGGGTTGCGGGAGGCGAACTCGCGCTGGTTGATCACGTGGTGACCGAACTGCTCCGGGGTCGTCCCGTACTCGTGCATGTGCCGCGCCATGTAGAGGCCGGCCCAATGGGCGCCGGTGAACGAGCCGTAGGGGGCGCTGAATTGCTGCCCGCCGCCGTACCGCGCGTTGGGGTCACGGTGCACTCCGCCGCCGGCGGCCCCGAGTTGATGGACGGTGCGGACAGTGAGGCAGGTATCGCACGCACCGGAGGCCACCGCGGCCAGGCCGTGCATGGCAGCGACCTGGTACGCGGCGCCGTCGGCGGAGCCGGAGTAGAACGCGAGGTCGGGGATGCCGAGCAGGTCGGCGGTCTGGGTGGCCGAGACGTACTGATGAGGGAAGCTGTGGACGGCGACGCCATCGATGTCGCGGGGGGTGAGGCCGGCATCGGCCATCGCCGCCACGGAAGCCTGTGCGGTGAGATGCTCGAGCGACAACCCCGTGCGTCGGCCGATGGTCGAGTAGCCGACCCCGACGATGGCCACGCGTCGTCCTTTGTACGCAGCCATGACTCAGCGCTCCGTCGTCGTGTCGGCGAGCCGGAACATCGGCAACGTGGTGTCGCCGCGATCGGTGAAGGTGACCTCGACCGGCAGTCCGACCGCCACCTCGCCGGGGTCGCAGTCGACGATGTTCGTGACCATCTTCAGATGTTGCTGTTCCTCGAGCTCGACCACGGCGAGCACGTACGGGAGGCGATCCTCGAACCAGGGATGGAACGCCTGGACGCCGAGCGAGAACGTGTAGATGACGCCGCGGCCCGACACCCGTGCGTGGCCGAGGTCGAAGGAGTTGCACTTCTTGCACACGGGTCGTGGCCGGTGCTGGAGGAACCCGCAACGGTTGCACCGCTGGAGCCAGAGCTCGTGGCGGCGAGCCCCGTCCCAGAAGAACTGGGTCAGCTCGTCGGGTTCGGGCAGCGGCGGGGCCGTGTCATCATCGAAGAACGTGGCGGTCATGGCCCGGATGCTACGTCGCTGCGAGCAGGCGTGCCCCGGTCAGGCCAGGTTGCGGCGGCGGGCGTAATCGGGGTCCAGCTCGGGGACCGCGAGCCCGAGGCGCCGGGCCAACATCTGGGCGGTGATGTTGCCGTGACCCATACGGCTGTCGGGAGGGAGGCGGCCCGCCGCGATGGCGATGTCGGTCATCCGGATCACCGTCACGGTGATCTCCCACGCCGCCAGGGTGAGGTACCAGTCGAGATCCGCGAGGGTCTCGCCCGATCGCTCCTCGTACCAACCGATCGTCTCGGAAGCATCGGGACACCCGGGAAGTCGTTCGATGCCGTGGCCGTCGGTGCTGAATTCCTCGAAGGCCAGCCACCAAGCGACGTCGAACGCCGGGGGCCCGACCGAAGCCAGCTCCCAGTCGAGCAGCGCTGCGACCTTGGCGTCGGCCCCGAACATGATGTTGCCAAGGCGGGGGTCACCCCACAGCAGCCGCGGCGCGACCGGCGTGAGGTCGCGGACCGTGCCGCGCAGGTACTCCAGCGCGGCGTCGGTCACGGGGAACGGACGTCCCGCCGTCGCCCATGCGTACCACGTCGTCAGATGATCGAGCCGGGCAGCGATCGTCTGCCCGTTCGCTCCTCCGGCGAGGAACGGTGCGTGCTGTTGCCAGTCGAAGCGGTGGACGGCGACGAGGGCGTCGATCGCGGAGCCGACGGCGAGGTGCTGACGCTCCGGCGACTGCTCATGCAACCAACCGGTGACGTGGATCGACGGCATCCCTGCGGGAACGTCGCCGGCAACCCGATCCATGACGAAGAACGGGTACCCGAGCAGCGACGGCTCGGTCTCCAGCCAGCGAGGGGTCGGCGCCGGCACATGCGCATCGGTCGACAGCGCCTGCAGGAGTCGGAACTCGCGAGCTACGTCGGCGTCGAGGAAGATCTGGTTGTCGGGATGCTGGAGCCGCAGCACCAGCTCGGTGCGGTGACCTTCGCGGTCGGTCACTGCGAACGGCAGGGTCACGTTCGAGTTGCCGCTCGGTGGGGCGCCCAGCAGTGCGCACTCGAGCGGACCGGCATCGCTCCCGTCGTCGGACACGCGGGAACGCACCCACGATGCGAGTACTGCCCGCAGCTCGTCGGGCTGGTCGAGCGCGCTCACGCGTTGGCGAAGGCCCGCACGAAGTCCCCCAGCTGATCGGGGGTGCTGCCGTGAAGGAGGATGTTCGTGGCGCCGGCGTCGAGGTACCCGTCGAGGGCGCGCACGCACTCCCCGACGCTGCCGGTGGCTGCCGCGGTGGCCAACCATTCCGAAGGAAGGTCGCGAGCGACGGCCGCGAGGTCCGACGCCGGGATGGCCTTGATGGCGTTGTAGTCGAGCCCGGCGAAACGGTGGTGGCTGCGGATCGCGGCGAGCGCCGCCGGGTCCCAGCCGTTGGACGCGACGAGGGCCTCGCCGAGTCCAACGACGAGCAGGTAGCCCAGCGCGCGAGCGCCGAGCACCTCGGCGGGGTCGCGATCGGGTGCCACGATCACCGTGGCGTGAACGGCGATGGCCTGCGCGTCGCGACCCGCGACGTCGGCTGCGTCGCGCACGATGGCAGCGGCGCGACCGACTGCGTCGGGGGTGAGGAAGGGATGCAGCATCACCCCGTCGTAGGCGCGTCCCGCGACGGCGAGTGTGCCCGGTCCGACTGCGGCGAGGAAGAGCGGCGGAGGCGCGACCGCCGGCCGCTCCTGCACGACCAGGTCAGGGAAACAGCCCGCGGGGCCGTCGTAGGAGACCCGCTCGCCGGCCCACAACCGACGCAGGATGTCGGCCATGTCCGCGAGCATGGCACTGGTGGGTGTCGGGAGCCCGTAGGACCGCCAACGACCCGCGGAACCGCGTCCGAAACCGAGGATGAAGCGCCCACCGCTCAGCGCCTGCAACGTCTGGCCGAGCGACGCGAGGACCATCGGATGACGGGTGCCGATGTGGGTCACGCCGCCGACGATTCGGCAACGGCTGGTGACCTGGGTGAGCGCGCCCGCGAGCGCGCCGAGGTCCTTGGTCGCGTAGCGCTCGCCGATGAACAGGTGAGAGAGCCCGAGGTCCTCACCGGCACGAGCCTGACCGATGATCGGGTTCGGGTCGGTGGGGCCGCCCGGAAGGACGTACGCACCCAGCAGCGCTGCCCGTTCGGGCGCGCTCATGTCATCGACCCAGGGTCGGACCGGGTGCGTGGTACCCGATGCCATGACCCGCGCCGGTGACGAGCGCGGCCGTGCCTTCGAGAGGATTCGACATCAAACCGAGCCCCTCGGCTGCTCGATGAGAGGGGCCTCGCTGGTGCCCGGTCGCAAACGCCGAAGTGAAGCGCATCGATCAGGCCGGGCGGAAGACGGGGGCGGTGATGGCGTCGGTGACCGCGCGGAACGTGACCTGCAGGGCCATCCCGACGCTGAGGTCCTCGGGTGCGGCGTCGATGACGTTGGTCATCATGCGGGGGCCCTCTTCGAGGTCGACCACCGCAGCGATGTAGGGGAGTCGTTCACGGAACGGGTACATGTCGTTCACGAACACGGTCGACCAGGTGTAGAGCGTGCCCTTGCCGCTCGCCTCGACCCACTCGACGTTCTCGCTCCAGCACGCCGGGCAGAACGGGCGCGGGTAGTGGTGCACGGCGCCACAGTCGGAGCACGAACGCAGCAGGAGCTTCCCCTCCGCGGCGGCGTCCCAGTAGGGCTGGCTCTCGGGTTCGATGGTCGGCAGATCGGAACGAGCCGGCGAGTCGGCCATTGCTACCTCGGGAGGTCGAACGGATGGGACGGGTCGATGCTACGCAATGGTGGCGGGAGCGAACAACCAGGTGGGCGCTGTGCGGGTGCGGCTCACCGCAACCACGGGTCCACGTACTGGGCTTCGCGCGCCGCCTTCATCCCGGCCATGCCCTCGGCGTCGATGATCGAGCGGAAGGTCCTCGGGGTAGGCGAAGCGAGCGGTGGCCCCGGCGATCACGAAGTCACAGCACGACGCGAGGGTCAATCCGGCACCGAGGCCGTACCCCTGCACCGCGGCGACGACGGGGAGCCGGCTGGCGCGCAGGCGGTCGTGGAACGCATCAGCGGTCTCGAGGAAGAGGAGGTCCTCGCCGGCGGTCTCACGCCGGGCGTTACCGGTGAGGTCGCCACCACCGCAGGAGTTCTTGCCCTCGGCTCGCAGGAGCACGCAGCCGGCGGTCGGATCGGCCTCGGCGGCGGTGAGCGCGGCAAGGAGCTGATCGCGCGTCCCGCCGGGGCGAGCGGAGATCGCGTTCATGACCTTCGGTCCGTCGAGGACGATCTCGGCCACACCATCGACGATGGTGAGCCGGACCTCGGGCTCGGTGTCCTGCTCGTCTGCCATTGGGTGATTCTGTCAGCTCTCGCGGTGCGGCGAGCCATTCGATGGCCCGTGACCTGCCCAGGTACGGTGTCACCGATCGATCGAGAAAGGCCCCAATGACCGAACGGTTCCCGATGGCCGACGAGCAGGGCACTGGTGGTGTCGACCTGCGCGCCTACGCGTTCACGATGGCGGGGCTACGCCCGATCCCGGTGGCGGTCACGACGGTCCACGGCGGTCGCACGAACGGCCTGATCTCCTTGTCGGGAGGGCCAGGGGGAATCATTCCCGAAGCACCCCGGGCGACGGTCAGCATCACCAAGTACAACTTCAGCCACGACCTGATCCTGCACGGTGGGGTCTTCGCCATGCACGTGCTCGGCAATGCTCCCGAGCTCATCGACGCGTCCCTCGACATCATTCGTACGCTCGGCGGACGGACCGGGCGCGACGTCGACAAGATGTCGGCGCTGCACACCAAGTCCGGTGTCACCGGTTCGCCGATCCTGCTCGACGCGCTGACCTATGTCGAGGTCCGGGTCACCGGCAGCCTCGACAACGAGGAGAATACGATCTTCGTCGGCGATGTCGTCGCTGCCGAGAAGCTGCACTCGGGCGGACGCCTCGACATCGGCGAGGCCTGGACGAAGCTGGGCAAGGACTGGACCGACGCCTACGACCGGAACCACGAACCCCAGATCGAACACAGCCGCCGGATGCGTGGCTTGGCATGACGGAGGACTGAATGAGCCAATGCCCGATTGCCCACGGCTATGACCCGCTCGATCCCGCCACGGTGCTTGACCCCTACCCGGTCTTCAACCGTCTGCGCGAGGAGGGGCCGGTGTTCTACCTGCCCGAGCTCGATCACTACATCGTGACCCGCTTCGACGACGTCGAGCAGGTGCTGCTCGATCGCGACACGTGGTCGGCGGCGAACGCCTCGTCGCCGCTGATCGTGCCCTGTGACGCGGCCCGAGCGGTGCTCGACACCGGATTCGAACGGGTCCCGACGCTCAACAACGCCGACCCGCCGCGCCACGGCCCCATGCGCAAAGCGGTCCTGTCGGTGATGACGCCTCGCCGGATCAAGACACTCGAACCGGCGCTGCGTGCCTATGCTGCGAACCTCGTCGAGGAGCTCGCGCGGGAAACGGTCGTCGATCTGGTGGATCGCCTCGCCTTCCCGTTCCCGGGGTACGCCGCGTTCAACCTGCTCGGCTTCCCCGACAGCGACACCGAGCAGCTCAAGCAGTGGAGCGCGAAACGGGTCCTGCTCACGTACGGTCGCCTCGGCGACGCGGAGCAGGTCGAGGTCGCCCAGGAGATCGTGGACTTCTGGAACTACGTCAAGGCCCACGTCGCCGCTCGCCGCGCCGAGCGCCGCGACGACATGACGTCGGACCTGCTCGACGTCGCCGATGCGAAACCCGACCAGGTCAACGACTTCGACATCGTGAACATGGTGTATTCCATGGCGCTCGCCGGTCACGAGACCACATCGAACACCATCGCCAGCGGCATGCGTGCCTTGCTGACGAACCGTGATCAGTGGCAGCTCCTCGTCGACGACCCGTCGAGGATCGCCAATGCCGTGGAGGAGATCCTCCGTTTCGACGGTCCGGTCCTGAACCACCGACGCGTCGCCAAGGTCGACACCGAGATCGGGGGCTGCCCGATCCCGGCCGCGGGCCGCGTGTTCATGTGCTTCGCGTCGGCATCGCATGACCCGCGGCATTTCGACGATCCGGATTCCTTCCTGGTCGAACGCGAGGAGGCCGAGCTGCACATGTCGTTCGGCAAGGGCCCCCACTACTGCCTCGGCGCGCCGCTCGGGCGGCTGGAAGTGCAGATCGTGCTGGAGTTGTTGACCGAGCACACGCCGGCGATCGAGCTCGTCCCCGATCAGGCGTTCAGCTACAGCCCCAACGCGCTGTTCCGGGGCCTGCACAAGTTGCTGGTCGCCCCCCGGGGTCTGGCGGCGGCATCGTGAATCCGGATGCCGAGGTCGACGAGGTCGCGTTCGCGTCGGCACAACGGCTGATCAAGGTCACAGCGCTGCGCGGCACGCCTGTCGAAGGCGACGGCTGCGCCAACTGCTACTACTTCCTCGAACCAGGTGAGCGCCTGGCATTCTGCTGGCACGACAAGCTCCAGACGCTCGTCGGTGCCGACTGGTGGTGCCAGTTCTGGGAGATGACCGAGTAGCCGTCGAAGGCCGCCTCCGGGCGGTCCCCGTCGGAGCCTGAGGAGGCGCGATGTACGACCTGGTGATCGCTGGTGGAACGGTTCTGGACGGAACCGGGCTGGCCGGTGTGTGCGCCGATGTCGGGGTTGTCGACGGTCGCATCGTCGAGGTGGCCCCGTCCATCGGTGCCGAGGCCGTCGAATCGATCGACGCCACCGGACGCGTGGTCACCCCCGGGTTCGTGGACATCCACACCCACTACGACGGCCAGGTCACCTGGGACGGTGTGCTCGATCCGACGACGAGCCACGGTGTCACGACGCTCATGATCGGCAACTGCGGCGTCGGGTTCGCGCCCGTGCGGCCCGACGGCCACGAACGCCTCATCGAGCTGATGGAAGGCGTCGAGGACATCCCGGGCGTGGCGCTGGCCGAGGGCCTCACCTGGGGCTGGGAGTCGTTCCCCGATTACCTCGACGTGCTCGATCGACGGCAGTGGTCCGTCGACGTGGGCACGCAGCTGCCCCACGGCGCCCTGCGGGCCTATGCCATGGACGACCCGGGTCAGCCCCACGCCCCGGCCGAAGCCATCGAGGTCATGGCTCGCCTGGCCCGAGAGGCGATGGAGGCGGGGGCGTTCGGTTTCACCACGTCGCGCACGATGGGGCACAAGTCCCTCGACGGTAGGGCGGTGCCGGGCACACATGCGGTCGACGACGAGTTGTCCGCCATCGGCCGAGCCGTTGCCGGCGGCGGCGGACGGCTGTTCGAGGTGGCGGCCTCCGGCCTGGCTCGCAGCGACGATCCGGCGGTCGTCGCCGGCGAGGTCGGCTGGATCGGCCGATTGGCCGAAGAGACCGGACTGTCGATGACGTTCATCCTGCTGGAGTGTCACGACGAGCCGACGCGGTGGCGTCAGCAGATGCGCGAGGCGGCAGCATGGCGTGCCCGTGGTGCGGTCGTGCACCCGCTCGTCGCCGCCCGCCCCTTCGGGGTCCTCTACGGCTGGGAGGTGCGCCATCCCTTCACCGCTCGGGCCGCGTACCGTGCCGTCGCCGCCCTGCCGATCGCGGATCGTCTCGAGCAGCTCCGCGACCCTTCGGTACGACGAGCCATCCTCGACGGCGTCGACGGGCCCACCGACGCGACCGAGGCCGGACAGCTGAAGTACCTGGGCAAGATCCTCCCCGAGTGTTACGTGCTCGAGGGACGTCCCGACTACGAACAGCCCCAGGACCAGAGTCTCGGAGTCCTCGCCGACCGGGCGGGCGTCAGCCTCGAGTCGTTGGCCTACGACCGCATGCTCGAGCCGGGCGCGACGCTGTTGTACCCGTTGTACAACTACGCCGCCCACGACCACCGTGCCCTCTACGAGCAGCTGCTCGACCCCGACGCGGTGGTGGGCCTCAACGACGGGGGCGCGCACGTGGCGTTCATCTGTGACGCGTCCATCCCGACCTATCTCCTCACGCATTGGGTGCGCGATCGCACCCGTGGTCCCCGCATCGAGCTCACCGACGCGGTTCGGCGTCTGACGTCGCAGCCGGCTGCGCTCTACGGTCTCGACGACCGTGGACGCGTCGAGGTAGGCCTGCGTGCGGACCTCAACGTGATCGACACCGACGGCCTACGCCTCGAGCTGCCTCGTGCCGTGCACGATCTGCCCGCCGGGGGGACTCGCCTGCTGCAGGATGCGGTGGGCTACGACGCGACCGTGGTCGGTGGCGTCGTCACGCGCCGTCGTGGCGTCGACACCGGCGCCCGCCCTGGTCGGCTGCTCCGCAGCTGACGCATCGAACACCTTCGACACCAACGACAAGGGGGACTGCGTGTCCGACATCGAGCTCCACTCCTACGAGATCACCGACGACTTCTTCGGCCGGCCGTACATCGACGCCGACGAATGGCGCGACGAGCCGGTGCCACATCGTTACGTCCACGGTGGTTTCGAGGGAACGACCACGCGTTTCGCTCTGCGGTTCCCCCCCGAGGGGACCTGGCAGGGACGTATGTACCAGCCGCTCGAAGGCGCCAATGCCGGCAACGAAGACTTCTTCGCCAGCCCGCTCGGCCAGGACCTCGGCGGACTCGCGACGACGTTCCGCCTCGGCGGCTACCACGTCGAGTCGAACATGGGCCACGTCGGCGACGTCATGGACCCGAAGGCGGGACCCGATCCGACCATCTACGGCTGGCGGGCCGCGGCCGAGACCGGTCGGTTCTCCAAGCACGTCGCCCAGCAGATCCTCGGTGCTCGACCCGCCTACAGCTACGTGTGGGGCGGCAGCGGCGGCGCTCGTCGATCGCCATTGTGTCTCGCCTATGCCCCTGACGTCTGGGACGCTGCCATGCCCTTCATGGGTGATGCGTCCGATGGCGCCCACGGCGACTTCCATCTGCTGCGCACCGTCGCCCAGCACTTCACCGCGATGTTCAACGTGCAGCGGCTGCTCGGCCCGAAGATCTACGACGTCGTCGATGCGATGCTGCCCGGCGGATCGGGTGACCCCTTCGCCGGTCTCGACACCCACGCGCGCGGCGAGCTGGCCACGCTGTACCGGCTCGGCTATCCCAACGGCGATGAGTTCATGATCGCCCAGCCGATGGGTCAGATGTGGCTGTGGACGTCCTATGCCGAGCGGCTGCAGCGCGAACATCCCGCGTACTGGGAGGCGTTCTGGACCAAGCCGGGACACGTCGGTCACGACGAGCCCCAGTACGTCGAACCTGACCTCATCGACGTGCACACCACCGTCGTCCGCACTATCACTCCCGCGGAACTGCTGCACGAGGAGCGCTTCGCCGGCTCCGACTACCGGCGTCTGAGGGGCATGGCCGCGGTCATCGGCGGGATGGGCATGATGGACAAGCCCCTTGCGGTCGAGCTCGCCGACGTGCCCGACGGCTACCGCATGGGCGCGGGAGTCACGATCGAATCCGGTGCCGGTGCCGGCCGCCAGCTGTACGCGATGTCTGCGGTCGACAACGTCTTCTTCTGCGACGGCGAGGGTGAGGCGTCGAACCGGCGGTTCCGTGGGGTCGAGCCCGGTGACCGCGTGCACCTGTCGAACCGGGCGTTCCTGGCCTACTGCTACATGTACCGCCACCATCTCGCCGACGACGCGGCGTACGACAGCCTCCGCCAGGCCGGCCGGCCGATCTACCCGCAGTACGAGATCCCCGAATCGTCGCCGTTCATGGGCACCGTCCACACCGGCCTGTTCGAGGGCAAGATGCTCTGGCTCCATCACACCCACGACGCGTCGTTGTGGCCGTCGCAGGGCATCGGCATGCGCAACAACGTGCGCCGAGAGCGCGGCGACGCAGCCGACGACTACTTCTGTCTTCGTTGGACCGAGAACGCCGAGCACGTGCCGCCGCGCCAGGCCGCCTCTCCTCCGGGGCGCGACAACAAGACGTGGCTGATCGACTATCACCCGGTTCTCGAGCAGAGCCTCGCCGATCTCCAGCGATGGGTCGAAGACGGCGTGCGCCCCGCGGAGACCACCTTCGAGTACGACGACGGCCAGATCAACCTGCCCCCGTCAGCGGCCGAGCGAGGGGGGATCCAACCCGTGGTGAACGTCACGGCCAACGGTGGCAGCCGCGCCGACATCGCCGTCGGCGATACCGTGACGCTGACCGTGCGTGCCGAGGTCCCCCCGGGCGCCGGCACCATCATCGGGGTCAGGTGGGACTTCGACGGTGCGGGCGCCTATCCCCATCGACACGGCCGCGACGAGGTCGACGGGTCGGCGACCGCGGTCGAGCTCAGCGTGACCCACACGTTCAGCGTGGCGGGCACGTGGTTCCCGACCGCGCTCGTGGAGTCCCATCGCGACGGTGATGTCGACGCAACGGCGCGGCGGATTCCGAACCTGGCGTCGGCGCGGGTCATGGTGGAAGGCACTCGATGACGGACCGATCCGGTCTGTCCGGCCGACGGAACCTCTTGTTGATCACGACCGATCAGGAGCGGTGGTTCGACGATGATCCCGTACCGCTGCCCGCGCACGCCCGCCTCCGGCGCGCCGGGACCTCCTTCGACCGCTTCTACGCGGCGTCGATGGCATGCAGTTCGGCGAGGTCGGTGATCTACACGGGTCACCATGTACCCCAGACCGGCGTGCTCGACAACGTCGGTATACCCGGCCAGGCGAGCATGAGCACCGCGCTGCCCACGCTCGGCACGCTGCTCGGCAGATCCGGGTTCACGACGGCATACAAAGGTAAGTGGCATCTGAGCACCGAGGCGCTCGCCGGGGAGGCCGAGGGTCCGCTGCCCGACGCGCTGTTGCCCTACGGCTTCGCCGACTACAACGAGGTGGGTGACGACCTTGGTCTTCCCTATGACGGGTATCGGAGGGATTCTTCGATCGCGGCCGATGCCGCCGCGTGGCTCAGCGGTCCCGCCAGGACCGCGAACGGGGCCGGTCGGCCCTGGTGTCTCGCCGTGAACTTCGTCAATCCCCACGACATCATGTTCGGTACCGCCGACCAGGCGCGGCTGGCCAAGGCCCGGGCGCTGCCGGCCGAGGCGGGCGCATTCGTCGGTCCTCCCGATGACGAGCGCTACCAGGCATCGTGGGACCTGCCCGACGACCCGGCGTGGGGTGACCTGCTCGATGCCGGGACACGGCCGTCCGCGCACATCGACTTCGCGGTGGCGAATCAGTTGTTCACCGGTAGGGGTGCAGAGGACCTGGCCGGGCTGCGACTGTTCCGGGACTATTACCTCAACTGCCTGCGCGACGTCGACGCATCCGTGGGTCGGGTGCTCGACGCGCTCGATGCCGCCGGGCTGGCCGGCGACACCGTCGTCGTCTACACCAGCGATCATGGTGAGCTCGCGGGCGCGCACGGGCTGTTCGGCAAGGGACCGTGCGCCTACGACGAGAATCTCCGGCTGCCCCTGTTCATCGTCGATCCGGCGCTTCCCGGGGGCGTGCGCAGCTCTGCGGTCGGATCGCAGCTCGATCTCGTGCCGACACTGCTCGCCCTGGTCCTGGGGGCGGAGTCGACGCCGTTGCTCGCAGACTTGCCCGGGTCCGATCTGCGCAGCCTCAGTCGAGACGCCGCGCTGTTCGTCTATGACGGGCTCATCTTCCTCGACGGCGACTGGGCGCGGCGCACGTTCTGCGGCCAGCGGGTCGACGATCAGGTCGCCGGCCGGGATTTCTCCAAGCGGGGCTTCATGAGGACGATCATCACGGCCCGCCACAAGTTCTCCCGCTACTTCGCGCCGGGTGATCACCACCGGCCGGCCTCTTTCGAGGAGCTGTGGTCCCGCAACACCCTCGAACTGTTCGACCTCGTCGAGGACCCGGGAGAGCGACGCAACGTCGCACGCGGTGACGGCGCCGCGCGCGCGCTGGTAGCCGAGCTCGATGCGCAGCTGTCGACGCTGATCGAGCGGGAAATGGGCAACGACGACGGTCATTGGCTGCCGGCATTTCCTGGTGCACCCTGGATGTCAGGCGACTCGCGGAGGGATCCGGATCGATGAACATCGCTGCGCTGCTCGAACGCGCCGCCACCACCTTCGGAGACCGACCCGCTGTGGGTCAGGGTTCGGAGGTGCTGATTGGCTACCAAGGCCTAAGATCACGCGCCGCCGCGTTCGGGCACGGGCTACGAGCCTCGTACGGCCTCACACCCGGTGACCGAGTGGCGATATTCATGGGCAATGCTCCCGCCTACGTGGAGGTGCTCGTCGGCATCTGGCACGCCGGTTTGGCTGCGGTGCCGATCAACGCCAAGCTGCATGCGTCGGAATGCACCTACATCGTGGAGCACTCGGGTGCTGCGGTGTGTGTCACCGACGCCGAGCATGCGGCCGCAGCAGGAGCGTCAGGCGCTGCACTGGTCGTCGTCGACGACGACGCCTACGGGGCCCTCGTATCGGGTCCCGCGGGACCCCTGGTCGACCGCGCCCCAGGCGACCTCGCCTGGTTGTTCTACACCTCGGGAACGACCGGACGGCCGAAGGGCGCGACGCTCACCCACCGCAATCTCCTGCAGATGGCGATGTCCTACCACGCCGACATCGACGCCCTGACCGTTGACGACGTCCTGGTCCATGCCGCGCCGATGTCGCACGGCTCGGGCCTGTACCTGGTCCCGTTGCTCGGCGCCGGTGGGTGCAACGTAATCCCCGACAGCGGCAGCTTCGACTCCGCTGAGGTCGTCGAGCTCGTGCAGCAATGGTCGTCGTGCTCGTTCTTCATGGCGCCCACGATGATCCATCGCCTTGTGCGCGACGAGGAACTGTCGCCGGGCCGACTCCCCGGTCTGCGCACCATTGTCTACGGGGGCGGGCCGATGTACCTCGATGACCTGCATCATGCGCTCGACGCGTGCGGCCCCCGCCTGGCGCAGATCTACGGCCAGGGCGAGTCGCCCATGACGATCACCGGCCTGCCGAAGGCGTTCCACGATCGGTCCCATCCCCGCGCCGGCGCTCGGCTGCGCTCGACCGGGTTCGCTCGCACCGGCGTCGAGGTGCGGGTCTTCGACGGTGAGGACCGGCCGGTTCGCCTCGGCGAGGTCGGCGAGATCGTCGTCCGCGGCGACGTCGTGATGGCCGGGTACTGGGACAACCCCGATGCCTCGGCGGAGGCGTTGCGCGGTGGATGGCTGCACACCGGCGATCTGGGCTTCCTCGACGAGGAGGGCTTCCTCACCCTTCAGGACCGGTCGAAGGATCTCATCATCTCCGGGGGCACCAACATCTACCCCCGTGAGGTGGAGGAGGTGCTGCTCGCTCACGACCTGGTCGCGGAGGTCTCGGTCATCGGTCGTCCCGACCCCGAGTGGGGCGAAGCGGTCGTGGCGTTCGTCGTCGCCGACGGTCCGGCGGACCCGGTTGTGCTCGACCGGTGGTGTCTCGATCACATCGCCCGGTTCAAGCGCCCCAAGCACTACCGGTTCGTGGACGCGCTGCCGAAGAACAACTACGGGAAGGTGCTCAAGACCGAGCTCCGCCGCCTCCTCGAGGAGGAGGCGGGTGGAGGAGGGGAGAGCCGGTGACGGTGGTCAGCGGTTGACGTCGACGACCACGCGGCCGCGCACCTTGCCGTCGAGGATGCGGGCGGCCACGTCGATGGCGTCAGAGAGCCCGACGACCTCGGTCATCGCCGCGAGCTTGGTGGGGTCGAGATCGGCAGCGAGACGATCCCAGGCCTGCACCCGACGCTCGTAGGGGACCATCACCGAGTTGATGCCGGCGAGGCTGACGCCGCGGAGGATGAACGGCGCGACCGACGTGGTGAGGTCCATGCCCTGTGCGAGGCCGCAAGCGGCGACGCAGCCGTTGTCGAGGGTCTGGGCGAGCACGTTCGCGAGCGTGTGGGAACCGACTGCGTCGACCGCGCCGGCCCACCGGGCCGACTGCAGCGGCCGGGGGTTTGCTTCGGAGAGCGCGGCGCGGTCGATGACCTCGGACGCGCCCAGCGCTGTCAGATACCCCGCCTCGTCGGGGCGGCCCGTCGACGCGACCACGTGGTAGCCGAGCTTGGCGAGGATCGCGACCGCGGTCGATCCGACGCCGCCGGAGGCGCCGGTGACGACGACGGGACCCTGTTCGGGAGCAACCCCGTGTTCCTCGAGCGCGAGCACGCACAACATCGCGGTGTAGCCGGCGGTGCCGATGGCCATCGCCTGCTCGGTGGTGAACGCAGCGTTGAGCGGCACGAGCCAGTCGGCGTCGACGCTCGCCTTCTGGGCGAGTCCGCCCCAATGGCCCTCACCGACGCCCCAGCCGTTGAGGACGACCTTGTCGCCTGCGCCGTAGCGGCTGTCGCTCGACGACGAGACGGTGCCGGCGAGGTCGATGCCGGGCACCATCGGGTACGAGCGCACCACGCCGGGACGGCCCAGGATCGCCAGGCCCTCCTTGTAGTTGATCGTCGAGTACTCGACGTCGACACGGACCGATGCCTCCGGCAGCTGGCTCTCGTCGAGCGCAGCGACCTCGGCGGTCACCTTCTTGTCTTCGTCGCGGGTGAGATAGATGGCGTTGAACACGTCCCGGAGTCTAGGAGGTCGAGGCGCTCTTGCTCCTATGCCCGGTGCCGATGAACTTCGTGGTGCCGGCGTGGCTCCGGCAGCGGGGCGAAGCCGACCCGTCCCGAAGGCCGCGCACAGGACCGAGCAGGATCGTCGCAAAGTCCTCCACGACAAGGTCGCAGGGTCCTCCAGGACAAGGTCGCAGGGTCCTCCAGGACAAGGTCGCAGGGTCCTCCAGGACAAGGTCGCAGGGTCCTCCAGGACAAGGTCGCAGGGTCCTCCAGGACAAGGTCGCAGGGTCCTCCAGGACAACGGGGCTGCGCTTCCCGCATCGTCCTGCCCTGATCCTTCGCGCCGCGCCCGTCGGGACTCTCCGGGCCGCTCACGCGACGGCCCGTCGCCGTTGCTCGCCGTCGTCGCGGCCCCTACGCTCGGGCGGGTCCGGGGGGACACGAACAAGGGGGAACGACACATGGCCGATCCGGTACGGATCATCTCCGCCGATTCACACGTCGACATCCAACAGGACCGGGTCCTGGCCAACATGGCCAGGGAGCACCACCAGGCGTTTCTCGACGGACGGATGCGCGCGTTCCAGAAGATGGTCGAGCAGAAGCCGCACAAGTTGCGCAAGCAGGCCGAGGGCCAACAGGAGACGCCGACCAAGAGCTTCCTCGATGGCGCCCGTGAGCGGCCGTGGGAGGCCGCAGGCCGTCCCGGTGCCCACGATCCCGTGGCGCGACTGCAGGACATGGATCTCGACCAGGTCGAGGCCGAGGTGCTCTACACCGACGTCCAGGGCGGAGCCGACTTCTATGAAGCCGGCTCGGACGCCGCGATCGCGGCGACCTTCCAGGCGTGGAACAGCGCGGCCGTCGAGTTCGCCTCTCATGACCCCAAGCGGCTGCTCGCCGTGTACCTGGTGCCCATCCACGACATCGCATTCGCGGTGGCGGAGGTCGAGCGACTCGCCGATGAGGGCGCGCGCGCCCTCCAGCTGCCGCTGTACCCGCTCGATCTGGGGTTCGCCCCCTACTGGGACAAGGTCTACGACCCGCTCTGGGCCACCATCGCCGAGCGGGGGCTCACGATCAGCCAGCACGTCGGCATCATGTCGTACCTGCTCGAGGGGACCGGGGCGCACGATCCGACGCCGCCAAAGGGCATCATGCAGTCGCTCCCGCCCATCTTCATGTCGGAATCCCTTGCCGGCTGGCTCGTCTCGGGGATCTTCGAACGCCACCCCGACCTGAACGTGGTCCTGGTGGAGTCGGGGCTCGGATGGATCCCCTACATGCTCGAGCGGCTCGACCGCATGAAGCACCGTCATGGTTGGGACCACTTCGACATGCCGATCTCGGAGCTTCCGAGCTTCTACTGGCGACGAAACATGGCCGCCACCTTCGAAGAGGACGAGCTCGGGGTCTACCTGCGCGATCGCATCGGCGTGGAGAACCTCCTGTGGGCTACCGACTACCCGCACCCCGATTCGACATGGCCCGAGTCCCAGCAGGTGATCCAGGAGCACTTCGCAGGCATCGATCCAGACGAGATGCGGGCGATCGTTGGTGGCAACGCGGCGCGCATGTACGGGCTGTAGCAGCGCGCGTCGGCTCGGCTCACCTCGCCATGTTCCACATCACCGACGTCTTCCACATCACCCATGTCGTCGACGACCTCGACGAATCGGTGGCGTGGTACGAGCGATTGTTCTCGCCCGTGGTGTTCCAACGCAGCGAGATGATGGGCACGCACCTCGCGCTGCTCGCGATCGGTGATGTCGTGCTCATGCCCCTGATGCCAACCGAGGTACCCACTGCTGCCGCGAGGTTCCGCGCCAAGTTCGGCACGCACCTGCACTCGCTGGCCGTGCACGTCGAGGGCCCCGACGAGTTCATGACGCACATGGATGGCCTCGGGTACGCGCTCAACGGTGCGCGTGGAGGGCCAGTGGAGGGGCTCCGAGACGAGATCTGGACCAAACCCCGCGACTTTCCCGGGCTCTACGAGCTGTGGGCTCCGCGCATCGAGGAAGACCCGCGGCTCGTCGATGGCTGGTCCTCCCGGTTCTGGCGCGACGACCATCCCCTCGGTCTGCTGGGACCTGCCTGGGTCACGGTCCTCACCGCGAACCGAGCCGCACGGACCCCGGCACTGGCCGATGCCTTCTGCGCGCCGGTCGCCCACGAAACCGCCTCGACGCCCTTCGGCACCGCGTCCACCTTCCTGGCGCTGGGTCCATCCGTCGTGGTCGAGGTCGCCGAACCCACCGATCCGGCAGCGCCGCCGGCGGCCGATCTCGCGGCGAACGGCGAGATCATGCACGCGGTGACCTTCGAGGTCGGCGACATCGAAGCAGCGGCGCGCCATCTCCAGGCGTGCGGGCTCCGCGTCGAGCGCCCTGGGCCCGGTCACCTCGTGGTTGACCCCGACGACGCCCACGGAGCGCGGTTCCGCTTCACCGAAACCTCGTTCCGCGACTGGTGACTGTGTCCGTCGAGGAACCGTCCGTCGAGGACCCTCGGTCGAGGAACTGACGTCGAGCAGCAGGAGTCCTTCGTGAATCGCATCGAGCCCCGGAACTTCCATCGCCTCGCGTTGGCGGTCCGCGATCGTCACGCGACGTCGGCGTGGTTGCAGGAGAAGCTCGGTGCCGCGTCGCGGCCCGGCAGCGATCGCATGGCGGAGAAGCTACCCGAGCGCGACGCAGGGAGCCTGGCCGGGACCGACACCGAGATCCTGTGGCTGGGCGGCTATCCGGTGATCCTGCTCAGCGGGGGAGTCGTGGCCCGGTTCCTCGACCGATATGGCCCTGGCGTGCAGTCGTGGGCGTGGGAAATCGATGACAACTGGAGCGCCGAGCACTTCCTGCGTGATCGCGACATCGAGATCATCTCGGTCAACGTCTCCGGCCGGTTCTTCTTCATGCACCCGCGTCACACCTTCGGGCTGCTGTGGGAGTGGTGCGACGGCAAGATGCCGCGCGACGCAGCACTCGTGACTGCGCGCCCGGGCACGCTGGGCACGGTGTCGATGGCATGGACCACCGGCGTCGTCACCGATGTCGAGGCGGCAGCCGCGTGGATCACGGACGTCATGGAGGCCGAGGTCGTCACCGGGCTCCCCGCGGGATCGACCGAGGTGGAGCGCACCCTCGATGTCCAGGTCGGCGACATCGTCGTGCGCCTCGTCAGCCCTCTGAGCGACGCGAGCCGCTATGCCCGGCCGCTGCGCGAACGCGGTCCCCACGTGCACTCGTTCGCGCTCGGGGTCGACGATCTCGAGCGCACCCGCGCCGCGCTCGGTGATGCCTCCATCGGCGTGATTCCCCGGGCGGACGGGCTCCTCACCACCGAGCCCGCCGACACCGTCGGCCTCGAGATCGACTGGGTGCAACGCTGACGCATCGTTCGTGGTCGGCCAACCGGCCGCAGAGCGGCGGGAGCCGGCTTGGCGCGACCCGCCGCCGAGCAGCCCAAACCATGACCAGTTACTGTGCTGTGGTGTCGGTCACGTCCGGCGCACCATCACAACCAGGGGGTTGGTATCCATGGGGGAACAGTTCCGCATCATCTCGGCTGATTCACACGTCACCATTCCGGCCGATCTCGTGCATCAGCACCTGCCGGCGGCGTTGAGTGCGAAGGTCTCCGAAGCAGAAGCGGCGCTCGCCGCCAGGATGCTCGAGGCCAAGCCGCAGAAGGTCAAACAGGCCGAGCTCAAGAAGGAACGTCAGGCCCAGGGTCTGGGCGCGGGCATGCCGAACTTCGGCAAGGGTGCGCCCTGGCCTGCCGCCGGTCGCGAGGGCGACCATGATCCCGTCGCCAGATTGACCGACATGGACGTCGACACCGTCGAGGCCGAGATCCTCTACGTCGGTGCCCCGGGCCTGGCCGCTGCCGCGGCACTCGCTCCGGCTGAGCGGGTCCAGGTGACCAAGGCGGTGAACTCCGCGGCGATGCAATGGGCCTCGATCGACCCGAAACGACTGATGCCGGTCTACTCGCTGCCCATCAACGACGTCGCCGCTTCCGTCGCGGAGGTCGAGCGGATCGTCGCCGAGAACGGCAAGGCCGTCCAGGTGCCGCTCGTGCCACGCGAGATGGGCGCCGCCCCCTACTGGGACGCGTCCTACGACCCGCTGTGGGCGATCCTGTCCGAGACCGGCGTCCCGCTGAGCCAGCACGTGGGTGCCAGCACCTATCTCATGGCCCAGGTCATGCCCGAGGATCCCACGCCTTTCAAGGGCATCTTCCAGTCGCTGCCGCCGATCTTCATGGCGGAGTGTCTCGCTGGGTGGACCGTCAGCGGTGTGCTCGAGCGCTTCCCCGACCTGCGCGTCGTGCTGGTCGAAGCGGGCATCGGCTGGATTCCGTACTTCCTCGAGCGGCTCGACACCATGGTCGACAACCACGGCTGGGACACGTTCCCGGAGAAGGCGATCAGCGAGAAGCCCAGCTTCTACTGGTACCGCAACATGGCAGCCACCTTCGAGCAGGACCTCGTCGGAGTCCAACTCCTCGACAAGGTCGG
This sequence comes from Acidimicrobiaceae bacterium, assembly GCA_024641655.1. Lineage (GTDB taxonomy): Bacteria > Actinomycetota > Acidimicrobiia > Acidimicrobiales > UBA8592 > JAHECR01. Next base: position 339,385 of record JAHECR010000001.1, on the reverse strand, counting down.
TGTCGACAACCTCATGTGGGCCACCGACTACCCACACCCCGACAGCACCTGGCCCAACAGCCGCGAGATCCTCGAGACCCACTTCAGCAATCTCCCCGCCGATCACGTCGAGAAGATCGCGTCGGGCAACGTGACCCGGCTGTACCACCTGTAGGACTCGCCATCGAGTACGCGCTCGGGGCGGCCGCCGACGCGGTCGCCCCGAGGCGTGCTTCAGGCAGTCAGCAGCACCGCTCCGCCGAACACGCCGACGGCGTTGGACCACACGGCCACCTCGGCATCGGGGATCTGCCGCGGTCCGCATTCGCCGCGGATCTGCTGGACCGACTCGATGCAGAAGTTGGCGCCGTGGCGGCGTCCCATGTTGCACGCGCCGCCGTCGGTGTTGACCGGCAGGCTGCCCCCGAGGCGGGTGTTGCCGGCCTCGATGAACCCGGCGGCCTCGCCGGGCCCGCAGATGCCGAGACCCTCGAGCCACTGGAACGTGATGACCGTGAAGCCGTCGTAGAGCTGAGCGCAGTCCAGGTCGGCGGGCGTCAGGTCGGTGCGTGACCAGAGGGTGTCACCGACGTGCTTGCAGGCATTGCTGGTGAAATCGTCGAGCAGCGACATGTCGAAGTCGCGGACCGCCGAGTACGCGTAGGCCTCGACGTTCACGGGCTTCTTGGCCCAGTCGCCGGCGCGTTCACGGGTGGTGAAGATCACTGCGGAGGACGAGTCGATCGGATAGTCACAGTCGAGAAGGCGCAGCGGCTTCGAGACATACCGGGAGTCGAGGTAGTCGGCCACCGTGAGCGGGTCACGCAGGATGGCCTCGGGATTCAACGATGCGTGATAGCGCTGGTTCACGACGTGACTGCCGAACTGCGCCTCGGTGACGCCGTATTGCTGCATGTAGCGGGTCATCTCGAAGCCGCCGATCGTTGCCGCTGCGGCACCGGTACCGAACGGAGCGCTGAACTGCTGGTCGCCGCCGACGTGGACGGGCTCCGGAGGGCCGGTCGGTGCGGTCGCCGGGCCCCGATTGGCTCCCCCCATCTGGCGGATCAGACGGACGGCCACGACCGTGTGGGCGAGGCCGGACGCGACCGCGGAGATGGCCATCACGGCGGGTTCCACGAAGGCAGGTGCGAGGCCACTCGAGGTGAAGTAGTAGTCGAGGGGCATCATGCCGAGGAGGTGGCCCATGGACATGGCGTTGCCACCGTTGGTCGAAATCCCGTCGATGTCGTCGGGCGTCATCCCTGCGTCGGCCATGGCGGCGGTGATCGCCTGGCGAACGAGCTCGTCGTCGCTCAGCGGAAGTCGGCGCCCGACCTGCGAGTAGCCGACGCCGGCGATGGCGACGTCGTGGTGGGTGATGGGCATGGTGGCTCCTGGCTCAGGCGGTCGGGGCGAAGAGGGGAAGGATGCAGCCGGGCGCAACCTCACGGAAGGTGACCTCGACGGGCATGTCGATGCGCAGGTCCTCCTCGGCGCAGTCGACGATGTTGGTGACGAGCTTCAGGTTCGGTTGCTCCTCGAGCTCGACAACGGCGAGGACGTAGGGGACCTGCGACTGGTAGTAGGGGTCGAACGGCTGCATCGGGATCGTCCAGGTGCTGAGGATGCCGCGGCCGGAGACCTCGGTGGGGGTGAGCGACGTCGACAGGCAGTTGCGGCACACGACCTTCGGCAGATGCAGGTAGAAGCCGCAGGCGTCACAACGCAGGATGACGAGGCGGTGTTCGCTGACCCCGTCCCAGAAGAACTGGGTCAGCGGGTCCGGCTGCGGCAAAGGCGGGTACAGCACATCGGTGCCGGACATGGGGTGCTCCTCGGTCGAGGTCGTTCTTCACACGTTGCTCGGCCCCATTCTTAGCCCAGCGCGCTGTCGCCGCGCCGAGGCGCAGGTGCCCCGGCCCCGCCTCCGTGCGACCGGCCCGGGACCGACCACTAGGGTGTTGCCTCGTCGAGGCCTCCGACCGAGGCGAGGAGAGCAACGTGGACCTACACGAAGCCTTGTTCACGACCAGGGCGATGCGTCGTCTGCGTCCCGACCCCGTTCCCGACGAGGTGGTCGCCCGCATCCTCGACGCCGGGGTGCGCGCACCTGCGCCCGGCGCGGTGCAGACGTGGCGCTTCGTCGTGGTCACCGATCGCGCCGTCATGGGTCGTCTCGCGGAGCTGTGGCGAACCACCCGTGACCAGCTCCTCGAGGTGGTGCCGACCCTGTATCACTCCGAGATCCAGGCACGATCGTCGCAGTACCTCCACGACCACTTCGAAGATGTGCCGCTGCTGATCTGTGGCTACGGGCCGCCGGGATCGCAGATGATCCTCGCGCCGGCGCTGTGGTCGATGTGCCTCGCGGCCCGCGCCGAAGGGGTGGGGTCGACGTTCACGACGTTGTTGACCCGTGCCAAAGATGACGTCGACGCGATCGTCGGGGTGCCCGCTGACGCCGGGCTCGAGCTGATCGCGGCGCTGCCGATGGGCTATCCGTTGGGACGCTGGGGCGTCGCCAGTCGCCAGCCCGTCCAGGAGGTGGTGTTCGCCGACGCCTGGGGGGCACCCTCGCGTTGGCAGAGTTCGGCGAACCACGACTAGGGACCGTGGACGACGCGCGTGTCGGTGCGCTCCTGGCCAGGCTCGACGAGCTCGAGCGTCGGGTGCGTCTCCTCGATGACGAAGCGGAGATGGCGCAGCTGATCGCCGGGTACGGGCCGCCGCCGGCAGTGCCCACACGCTCGGGCCGGCGCGCATAACCGTCGACGGCGACCGGGCCGTGGCGGTCAACTACTCGGTCCTGTTCGTGCACGGTGACGGCCGGTGGGTCGCCGAACGCGTCGCGGCGAACCGGCGCGACCTCACTCGAACGACTGCAGGGTGGCGCGTGATGCGGCTGTTCAACCGCCTTCTCGACGGCGGCGCCGACGCTCTCGCGCTGTTGTCCGGTGCCGAGCCTCCAGAGCCGCAAACCGCCGGCCCCGATGGCTTAGCCGCCTCGTCGGTGCCTGGCACGTGCCCGGCGCCGTTGGGCTAGGTTCGCCACGCAGAACGACTGGACGGGGGAGCGTTACGATGACAGTCCTCGAGGGGGTTCGGGTCCTCGATCTGACCCGGGGCATGGCGGGACCTGCCGGCGTGCTGCTGCTCGCTGAGCACGGAGCAGACGTGGTGAAGATCGAGCGCCCTGGCGGCGACCGCTGGCGCGACGACCCGTCGGCGCGCGTCTGGGATCGCAGCCGCCGATCGGTCGAGCTCGATCTCAAGACCACGACCGGCCGGGACCGGTTCCTCGAACTGGTCGACACCGCCGACGTCGTGGTCGAGGGCTTCGCTCCCGGGGTCATGGCTCGACTCGGGCTCGATTACGACACGCTTGCCGGACGGTCGCCGCACCTCGTCTACTGCGCCGTACCCGCCTACCCATCGGACAGTCGCCACGCACACCGGCCGGGATGGGACGCACTGGTGCAGGCACGGTCGGGTCAGCAATGGGAACAGCAGGCCTGGCGTCCCGGCCCGTCGTTCCTGGCGGCACCACTTCCGAGCGTGGCCGCGAGCTACCTGGTCCCCATCGCGATCCTCGGTGCCCTCCACGCGAGGGCCGTCACCGGGCGCGGCCAGCGCGTCGAGACATCGCTCTACCAAGGTGTCCTCGCGTTCACGACCATGCTGTGGGTCCACGCCGAGCACCGACAAGACGAGTGGCAGGGGGTGATGACCAAGACCTACCCGCCTGGTGTGCATCAGCCCGAGGTCATCAGGTGCGAGGACGGCTGGATCCAGTCGCTGGCCGGATCCACCCAGAAGCGGGGGGCGACCATCCACGCCATCTTCGAAATCCCCCTCGACACCCCGCCCGACCGGATCTACCCCGCGATGGCCGAGATCTACCGCACCCGCAAACGGGCCGACATCATGAAGCTGCTCCATGATGATCTCTTCCAGGCTGCCGAGCTGATGCCGACCCGAGAGGCCTTCGCGCACGAGCAGGTGGTGTTCAACGAGATGGCCGTCACCGTGGATGATCCCGAGGTCGGACCGACGACCCAGGTGGGCATGCCCTTCCGGCTGAGCCGGAACCCCCCCAATCCGCCGCGGCCGCGTCCGGCGGTCGGGCAGCACACCGACGAGGTGTTCGCCGAGCCGCGACCGGCGCCGATCGTGACGGCGACCGATCGTGACGGCGACCACCGCTTCCCCCTCGACGGGATCAGGGTGCTCGATTTCGGGCGGGCCTTCGCCGGCCCCTTCGGGGCTATGCTCCTCGCCGGTCTGGGCGCCGACGTCATCAAGGTCGCGACACCTCAGACCGATCCCGGCACGGAGATGCTGGCTCGCAGCTCGGTCCTCCTCGGATGTGAGCAGGGCAAGCGGTCGTTGCTCGTCGACCTGAAGACGCCCGAGGGCGCCGAGGTCGTCCGGGCCCTGGCCGCGCGCACCGATGTGGTGCACCACAACATGGTCAAAGGTGTCGCCGAGCGTCTCGGTATCGACTACCAGAGTCTGCGGCAGATCAAGCCCGACATCATCTACTGCAACTCGTACATGTACGGGCCCGAAGGGCCGCTGTCGCACCTCGGCGGTAACGACTCATTGTCGCAGGCACTGACCGGCTGGGAGTGGGACCAGGGCCCCGCCGAGGAGGGCAACACCCCCCTGTACTACCGCTTCGGGCACACCGACACGACCAACGCCATGGCATCGGTCGTCGCGGTCCTGCTGGCGTTGGCGCACCGTGACCGGACCGGCGAGGGCCAGGAGGTCTGGACGTCGCTGCTCAACGCTGCGCTCTATGCCAAAGGGGCGGTGCACCTCACCGACTCGGGCGCGATCGAACCTCCCAAGATGAACAGGAGCCAGACGGGTACCGGCGCGCTCTACCGGCTCTACCAGACCGCAGACGGCTGGATCCAGGTTGCGGCCCCGTTGGCGGAGCACTGGCAGAAGTTCTGCGTGGTGCTCGGCCGGCCCGACCTCGAGCACGACCCGCGTTTCGCCTCCGCCGATCGCCGCAGGGCCAACACGCGTGAGCTCGAGCAGCTCTGCGAGACGGAGTTCACGAGGCTCACCGCGTTGCAGTGGCGACGGGCATTCGACGCTGTAGGCGTGCCTGCAGAGGTGTCGGTCAACACCTTCGACGGCGAGTCGGTCCTCAACGACGAGGAGAACTTGCGGCTGGGTCTCGTCGCCGACCTGGTGCACCCGACCGCGGGCCGGCTCCGCCAGGTTGGGCAGCTGATGCGCTTCAGCGACACTCCCAGCGTCGTACACGGACCGCCTCTGGTTCGGGGCCAGCACACCCTCGAGATCATGGCGTGGCTCGGTTACGACGACCCCACCATCGACGACTACCTGGGCCGCGGCATCATCGCCACGGACTGACGCCAGGTGTCAGACACCTGTACGGACATTTGGACGATTTGACATCGGCCGTGCGGTGGGACCGCTGAGCGCGTCAGGCTGCGGAACGTTGCTCGCCCGGCTGCGACTGGGAGGAGTCGGTCACATAGCGGACAAAGCTCGCCCGATCTCGAGCGAACAAGCCGAGCGTGAGGCCCGTTCGTAGCCAGCGCGGCGCCGGATCCAGTCCGGCGTAGGCCCGATAGCTGGAGTACGGGTAGTCCGCGAGGTCATTCACGATCTCTGCCTCGGCCGGGTTCCGGTGGATGTATCGACTCGTGGCCATGAACTGCGCGTCGCCTTCGATCAGGACCGCTGCGTAGCGACCCCGGAACAATGCGCCGTCGAAGCCGTGGCGCAGGTTGAACCTGCGGGTGTAGACGCTGATCAGGTGCTGCATCGCTTCCGCGATGTTCGCTTCGGACGTGCGTACCAGGAGGTGGTAGTGGTTCCCCATCAAGCAGTACGCATGAACCTCGAGTCCATGGCGACTCGAGACCACACCCACGAGACGCATGAAGGTTGTCCGGTCGGCATCGTCGGTGAAGGTCAGCTGGCGTCGCGCTCCGCGGTTGAAGACGTGGTAGCTGGCTCCGGCGTGTCGAACTCTCGGTGCTCGTCCCATGTCCGGCGAATGTATTGCCCGGGTGTGACGCGCACCCGACCGGCGCGTTCTCGGTGTCAGACACCAGTCCGAATATCCGGACATTCGTACAGGTGTCCGACACCACTTACAGGTGCTCCGCGAACCAGTCGCGGGCTGCGGTGCTGGTGGCTTCGAATTGGTGGTTGTACACCGCGTAGTGCTCGCCCGGAACGGTGATCAGCTTCTTGGGGTGCAACGCACGCTCGAAGGCAGCCAGGGCGTCCTCGGCCGGCGTCATCGAATCCCCTATGCCGACGATCATCAGCAGGGGTGTCGGAGCGATGCGCTCGATGAACGCGGCGGGCTCGTACCGGTCGTAGTGCTCCCACGAACGCAGGGTGATCTCGTTGCGCCAGTTCTTGCGGTGCGCTTCGGGCCGGGACATCGAGAACTGCACGCTCTGACTGTCGTCGGCGAAGGCTTGCACTAGGGTCGGCGCCTCGCCGCAGGCGCGGCGCAGGCGGTCGGCTTCCCAGCTCGCACGTAGCGCTCGGTAGCCCGCAGGGGTGTGCCGCAGCCGCAGGTTGCGATGACCGCTGATCGTCATGGCCTGAGAGACGACGGCTTTGACGCGACGGTCCGATGACGCGACGCCCAGGACATGGCCACCCGAGTAGCTGGTTCCCCAGATCCCGATCCGGTCGGCGTCGATGGCGGGATGAGCGGCGAGGTAGGTGATGGCGTCGTGGTAGCCGCGTTGCTGGAGGATCGGGTCGAGCTCCTGGCGCGGCAGCCCGTCGCTGTCGCCGCAGTTCGCGTGGTCGTAGATCACGCTGGCGATCCCCGCCTCGGCGAACACGGCCTGATACGGGTGTCCGAGAAAGCCTTCGCGTACACCCGCAAAGCCGGCGGTCATCACCACACCAGCGAACGGACCATCGCCGTCGGGGAGGAAGAGCCAGCCACGCAGCGTGTTGCCCTCGGACTCGAATTCCACGTCCTCGCGGCGCATCGGCTCGCTCACTTCTCCGCCGCCGGGTGGTTGGCCCAGCTCGAGGAATAGTCGGGGTCGGTGCAGCCCGCGGCCGCGGGACCGAGGGACAGGGGCTTGAAGGTGTCGATCATCACCGCGTACTCGTGGTTGGGTTGCCGATCGAGGCTTCGGCGCCGCCAGGGGGGCCGTGCACCCATCCGGCAGGGTGGAAGGTGATCGAGCCCTCACCGACGTTGGTGCCCCGCCTGATCGTGTAGTCGCCCGATACGAAGAACATCATCTCGTCGCAGTCGATTGCGGAGTGCGCATACGGCGCTGGTACGGACTCGGGGTCGAAGTCGGCGGGCCGGGGGCAGAACGAACAGACGACCCAGCCCGGGCCGGTGAAGGTCTCGAGCATTGCCGGCGGAGCGTGGAACCGTTTCACCACTGGTTCGTAGTCGTAGATCGAGAACCGGTACGGGTAGACGCACCCGTCCCGATGACGTCGAACGGGTGATGCCGAAGCGTGTGGCGAGTGACGCCGTCGCGGTGCTTCACCAGCATTCGGCCTCGCCGTCGTCGGCGAGGAGCGGTTCGGTCGGGCCGTGGAAGTCGGGTCCCGAATAGGGAGCGTGCTCGAGGAACTGGCCCTGAGGTGACAGGAAGCGACTCGGGATCTCGATGTGACCGCTCGACTCCATGACGAGCAGCCGGGTGGCGCCGTGGTCGTGAACCCATCGATGCACGCAGCCCATCGGAATGCGCACGTAGTCGCCGGTCCCGACACCGAGTCGCCCGTACTGCGTCTCGAGCGTCGCCGTGCCGAACTGGACGAAGCCGAGCTCGTCGCCGATCGCATTGCGGAACAGCGTTCGAGGTGTCGGCCACGGTGTAGGAGACCCGAGCCTCCTCGTTCATGAGCAAGCAGTGCCGCCCGGTCACCGCGTCACCCCCGGTGGGGATGTCACGCGTCTGGAACATCCGCGGGACCAAGGGCGCGTTCGGCAGCCCGACCGGATGCAGGGCCGGGACGTCGACGGACTCCGCGGCGATGATGACGTTGGGTGTGCTGCGGTGGTAGGGCAACGACGACGAGGAGAAGAGGAGAAGAAGCCCTTGTTGCCTACGAGCTCCTCGAGGTAGAGCCGGCCGTCGGGACCTCGGAACTGCGAATGGCGCTTGTCGGGTACCTCACCGATGCGTCGGTAATAGGTCATCGCCGGTCTGCTTTCGGGATGCGGGGACGGGTCGAGGGCTCGGTGGTCGGGCGAAGCGGCGCCATCACCGGTCGATGTCGACCCAACCGGCTCCAGCGGACGAGCGGCGAGCGGCGTCGATCACAAGCTGCACGTTGTAGCCGTCGCGCACCGTGGGGGTTGGAGCTGATCCACCGCCGAAGGCCGGCATCCAGTCCTCGAGCATCAGCGCTTGGGCGCGTACGGCGTGCGAGGAGCGTTTCGGTGGCAGCTCGATGCCGCTCGCGAGGTCACGGGTGGCCGGCTCGAGCGGTGTCGGCGCTTCGTCCCCGACACGCGCGACGACTGCAGCCCCCTGACCCTGGAACCGGCCGATCTCGATGGTGCCGCTGCTACCGAGGACCTGGAACAGCTGGCTCGACGTCTTGTATCCTGCGACCGAGGTGGTGAGGGTGATGAGCGTTCCTTGGTCGGTGCGCATCAGCAGCGCCGAGGTGTCGTCGGCATCGACATCGATCTCGACGCCGTCGGCCATCGCCCGCCGGGGCACGCTGGTGCGCACGTCTGCTGCCACCGACACGACGCGTCCGAAGAGCTGTTGGAGGAAGTCGAGGTCGTGCGCGGCCATGCCCATCAGGTAGCCGCCGCCCTCGTCGAGCCGGTACATCCAGGCCGACTGCGGCCCCCGCGTCGGATGCCAGTAGTCGGCGGTCTGGCCGACGTGCACGAAGTAGGTGTCACCGATACCGCCCGAGTGGACGAAGTCCGCGATCGCGAGGCGTTCGGGGGACCACCGGTTCTCGAAGCACACGGCGGTCGCGAGATCGGTGGACTCGGCGGCCGCGACCATCTCGGCTCCTTCGGCGTTGGTGAGGCACAGCGGCTTCTCGCAGAGGACGTGCTTGCCCGCGTCGAGCGCGGCCATGAACATCTGGTGGTGCAGCTGGACCGGCGTGGTGATCGAGATCAGGTCGAGATCGTCGCGGGTGACGAAGTCCGCCCAGTCACGCGAGGTGTCGGCGATGCCGAGACGTTCGGCGGCCTTGGCGAGCGGTTCGGGCCGTCGGCCGCACAAGGCGACCAGCTCGTACCCCTCTACGGCGCGGTAGGCAGGTGCATGGACGAGCGCACCCCACCCCACGCCGATGATGCCGACACGCAATGGATCAGTCATGGATTCCCCCTGAAGTCACGGTGGTGGGTTGTTGCGGTGGGTTCGCTCAGTGACGCGGCAGACCCTACGCGACGCTGCGTCGGCATGCGGTCTCGCGGCGGCGGCAGCAGGAGCGCAGTTCGGACGAGAGGATCGAGCGGTGAGCTCACCAGACTGGTCATCGAGGCCGCCGTCTCGCCGGTGCGCACCCCCGCACCGTTCGATTTTCGGTGCCGGGCTCGGCCCTACCTCCCCTGAACGCCCGCGTCTGAACACTAGGAACCAGCCATGCCCATCGATCTGACCCCACATGTCGATCCCGCTACCACGGCGGTCGTGACCCTCGAGGTGCAGGAGAACCTGTTGCTACCCGACCGAGCGATGATCCCCGGTCTGGCCGCCCACGCGGCCTCCATTGGGCTTATCGATCGCCTCGCCACGCTGTTCACCAGTGCCCGTCGCGTGGGCGTGCCAGTGCTGTACGTCACCGACCAGCGCCGCCAGGACGGCGTGGGCGGGGCCGGGACCGCGATGGTCGGCCGTTCCATCAAGGGCGGACGTCGCGCCAGCCCGGGACACGGCCCGATCGTCGCCGAGCTGACCCCGCAACCCCAGGACATCTCGATCGGGCGCGAGCACGGCATGACCGGCTTTCACGCCACGCCACTCGATCAGTACCTGCGAAACCTCGCGATCCAGGCGGTGATCATCACCGGGGTATCAGCGAACATCGCGGTGAACGGCACCGCCATCGAGGCGATGAATCGCGGCTATCGGGTGATCGTCCCCAGCGACTGCATCGCAGGCGACCCGCCCGACTATGTCGAGCAGCTGCTCCGCTACACCATCCGCAACGTCGGCCTCGTTGCCCCCGTGCAGGGCATCCTCGACTACTGGAACGCCCTCCCGGCCACCGGCGCCTGATCGGATCCGGTGTCAGACACCTGTCCGGTTGTCCGGACATTCGTACTGGTGTCTGACACCTCGGCGACCATCAGGTTGCCGAGGGTGAGGAGGGCCGGTTGTTCCTCGAGCTCGATGACCGGCACGACATAGGGCAGCTTCTCGTCGAAGCCGAGGTTCCCCGGGGAGTTCATGACCGACCAGCTCTAGACCGTGCCGCGACAACTCACCTGCACGTGGTCGAACCTCTCCCCGGCACACGTGCGGCACATCGGGCGCGGCGGATGTGCATACGTGCCGCACGCGCCACAGCGAGCCAACACCAGGCGGTGGTCGCGCGCTGCGTCCCAGCAGAACCGGTCGTGTCGTCGACGGTCGGCAGGATGCGATCGGTCATCGTCAGTCCTCTCGGCGCAGCAACATCGCGCCCGCTTGTGGTCCATGGGCGTTGGCGACCGCAGCCACTTTGGCATCGGGAACCTGGCGGATCCCGCACTCCCCACGGAGCTGCAGGACCGCCTCGGTGAGGAAGGCGAGGCCGTGGAGCCGGCCCTCGGTCAGTTGGCCCCCGTTGGTGTTGACCGGCAGCGAACCCCCCGGCCCTATCGTGCGCCCCTCATCGACCCAGTCGCCGAACTCGCCGATCCCGCAGAACCCGAGCGCCTCGATCCAGGAGATCGTGATGTGCGTGAATCCGTCGTAGAGCAGTGCCACGTCGACGTCGTCGGGCTTCAGCGACGTGCGCGACCAGAGCCGGTCGGAGGCGGTGCGGGTGCCTCCGAAGACGAAGTCGTCGGCGAAGACCCAGTCGGGGTTCGACCCGGTCCCGAACGACATGGCGTCGACCAGGACCGTCGGCCCGGGCAGATCGCGGGCGCGTTCTGCCGTGGTGATGATCGCTGCGCAGGCCCCGTTCACGGGGTAGTCGCAGTCGAGCATGTGCAGGGGCTCGGTGATGAACCGGGACGCGAGGTAGTCGTCCATGGTGAGCAGATCCCGCAGGACGGCCCGGTCGTTGTCGGCGGCCCAACGACGAGCGTTCAGCGCGATGTGCCCGAAGTCCTCCTGGTGCCCGCCGTACTCGGTGATGCGGCGCCGCATCTTCATGGCGATCGACATCATGATCCCGCCGCCGTACCCGTACGGCGACAGGAACTGCATCGGGCCTGGCGCCTCGGTGCGCGCCGGCCCGACGGCGCCGGTGTGCCCGGCGTCGCGGGTGATGGTGCGGTAGACGAGCGCGGTTTCGCAGGCGCCGGAGGCGACTGCCATGACCCCGTCGAGCGCGCTTGCGAGCCCCGAAGGCCCCGATCCCATGATGTCGTTGAAGACCGCCAGATCGGCGATACCCAGCAGTCGCTGGGTCCCAGTGGCCATGGGGGCGTCGCCCACGCCGAACTGATACTCGATGATGGCGTCGATGTCGTTCGGCGTCAGGCCAGCGTGGGCAATGGCGCCGAGGGCAGCGTCGCGGGTGAGCGTGCGGACATCGTGGACCCCGGCTCGGTGCACTTCCGAGTACCCCACGCCGACGACGGCAACGTCTCGGGTCAGCATCAGTGCTCCCCTCGTCGCGTGACCGGTCGGAACTGGGGGAGCGCGGTGTCGCCCAAGGGCTCGAAGACGACCTCGACGGCCATGTCGACGTCGATGGCGTCGGGCTCGACCTCGACGAGGTTCGTGAGCAGACGGATCGCGGGTTCCTCCTCGAGGGCCACCAACGCCACCACGTACGGAAGATGGTCGACGAAACCGGGATCGAAGGCCTGGCGAACCACCGTGAACGAGTAGACGGTGCCTCGCCCCGAGACGGCGACCGGCTCGATCGCCCCGTCGATGCAAGCCGGACATCCGACCGATGGCGGGTACTGCCAGGTGCCACATGCGCTGCAGCGCTGCACCTCGAGGCGGCCCTCGGCGGCGGCCGCCCAGTGGAACGCAGTGGCCGCATCGGGCACGGGCCGCTGTCGGACGGGACTCGACATGGGTGGGTTCCTCTCCGGCCTACCCCAGGCCTTGCGTCCTGGAGGCCAGCCGACGAGCTCGACGAGGGCCTCGAGCGTGGTTGGGAACCACTTTCGTACCACACGACATCGGTCGCGTCCGACGGCCGGGCCGACCGCGCCCGGTACGGCGGACGGCGCGACGGGACTATGTGCCCTATTCCGGGACCGGTTTGTTTGCGACAGTCGCCGGAATCAGATTCGTCGCCGCCACCTGGAGAAGAAGCCCGTGGAACTTGAAGACATGATTCTCATCAGCATCGATGACCACATCATCGAGCCGCCCGACATGTTCGACCGGCACATGCCGGCGAAGTACAAGGATCAGGCGCCGAAGCTGGTGTCGAACCCCGATGGTCCCGACCAGTGGATCTTCCAGGGCGAGGCGACCGGTACTGCGGGCCTGTCCGCGGTGGTGTCGCTGCCCAAGGAGGAGTGGGGCTTCGACCCCACCGACATCTCCCAGATGCGGCCGGGCTGTTATGACATCGACGAGCGGGTGAAGGACATGGATGCCAACGGTCTGTTGGCGGGCATGAACTTCCCGACGTTCGCGGGCTTCGCCGGCAGCCATATTGCGAAGGCCCCCGACAAGGAGCTGGCGGCAGTCACGATCGCCGCTTGGAACGACTGGGCGGTCGACGAGATCGCCGGGGAGAACCCCGGCCGGTTCATCCCGATGGGGATCCTGCCGCACTTCGACATGGACGCCACCGTCAAGGAGGTCTACCGGATCGCCGCGAAGGGCTGCAAGGCGGTGTCGGTACCCGAGGCGCCCTACGGCATCGGCCTGCCGAGCTTCGCGTCGGGCCACTGGGACCCGATGTTCGCGGCGTTGCTCGACACAGGGATGATCCCGTGCATGCACATCGGTGGTGCGTTCGGTCTGATCCAACGGCCGACCGACGTGCCGCCCCTGCCCGACGACATCATCATCATGGCGCCGCAGGTGATGGCCGTCACTACCACCGACATCATCCTGGGTGGCCTGCTGCAGCGCTTCCCCGACCTGAAGTTCGCGCTGTCCGAGGGCGGCATCGGCTGGGTGTCGTTCTACCTCGATCGTCTCGATCGCCACGTCACCAATCACGCCTGGACTCACCTCGACAAGCTGCCCGCGGGCAAGACGCCCACCGAGGTGTGGCGCGAGCACTTCCTGGCGTGCTTCATCACCGACCCGACGGCGTTGCAGGTTCGCGAGCGTGTCGGCGTCGAGAGCCTCGCCTGGGAGTGCGACTACCCCCACTCCGACTGCACGTGGCCGAACTCCCCGGAGTTGCTGTGGAACGAGCTGCAGGCGGCCGGTTGCACCGACGCCGAGATCGACATGATCACCTGGCAGAACGTGGCGCGGTTCTTCGACTACGACCCCTTCGCCGCGATCGCCAAGGATCAGGCGACGGTGGGAGCCCTGCGAGCCCGGGCCACCAAGGCCGGTGTCGACACGAGTGAGACCACCAAGGCCCAGTACAGCGCCCGCTACAGCGAGCTGGTCGGCGCCTGAGCCTGAAGACCGGAAACGGCCGGCGGCGCGTGATGCGCTGCCGGCCGTTTCGCGCGCTCGGCGAGGGAGTCGCTGCTTCAGTGCTACTGCCGTGGCCAGTTGAACAGCTTCCTCGCGTTGTCCTCGGCGATCTTGCGGCACACGTCGTCGGGCAGATGCGCCAGCGACTCCGCCAACATCTTGCGAGCATGGGGCCAGTTGCTGTCGGAGTGCGGGTAGTCGCCCTCGAACATGATGTTGTCGACCCCGATACGGTCCACGTTGTGCAGGCCGGCTTCGTCGTGGATGAAGCAGCCGTAGATGTGCTCGCGGAAGATGTCCGACGGCTTCTGCGCGTCGACCATGCCCGTGTAGTACCGGTGCCGCTCCCACGTGTAGTCCATGCGCTCGAGGGCATAGGGCATCCAGCCGATGCCACCTTCGGACAGGGCGAACTTCAGGTTCGGGAACCGCTCGAAGATGCGGGTGTTGCACAGGTCGATGGTCGCAAGGACCGAGTTGAGCCCGTACATCGCGATCGCCGTGGTGAAGGGGGCATCGGCGGCGACGTTGGGCCCGCCACCGGATCCGAAGTGGATCGACAGGGGGACGTTCGCCTCGTTGAGGAGGGCGAAGAACGGGTCCCAGTGGTCGGTGTGATAGGAGGGCAGGCCGAGGGCGTGGGGCATCTCGGTGAACGAGATGGTCCGGCTTCCCTTGGCGAGCACGCGCTCGGTTTCCTTGACCGTGAGATCGATGTCCCAGAACGGGACCAACGACAGCGGGATCTGACGGCCGGGCATGCCGGCGCACCACTCGTCGATGCACCAGTCGTTCCACGCCGTGACGCAGGCAGCCGCGAGCTCCTTGTCGGGCATGTTCATGAACGTGGAGCCCGCGAACCCGGGGAGGCTCGGGAAACACAGTTGGGCGTGGATGCCGTCGACGTCCATGTCGGCGATGCGATCCTCGATCGTGTAGCAGCCCGGCCGCATGTCGTCGTAGGCGGTGGGTTCGAGTCCGTACTCCTCGCGTGGCTTGCCCGCCACGGCGTTGAGGCCGACGCTCGGGTGCGGGACGCCGTCGATGATCCAGACGTCCTTGCCCTCGGGGGTGTGGGTGATCTTCGGCCCACGCGCCTTGAGCTTCTCGGGCAGGCGGTCCTGGAAGACGTCGGGGTGCTCGATGACGTGGTCGTCGACGGAGACGATCTGAACGTCGTCTTGAAGTGGCATTGCGGACCTCCGGGAGGTGTGGTTCGGCTGAATGGTGCCTCGGGTTCCCACCTTAGGTGGAAACCGGTCTCGGATTCACCGTCGAGTGGCGCGGTACCGGACCGTCACCGCGTCTCGGGCGGCGTTTCCTCAGAGCAAGATGCCGGCGATCTTGGCGTTGATGATCGCGTCCTCGTCGAGGCCGATCTCGGCCATGATCGCGTCGGTGTCGCTGCCGAGCTCGTGGGCGGGTGATGCCGGCGAGGGCTTGCGATCGAACTGCACGGGGGTGCTGACCATGGTGAGGCTCCGACCGTCGCCGTAGTCGACGTCCTGCACGAAGCCGTTGGCGAGCGCTGCGGGATCGCGCACGAGCTCGCCGGCCTTCTGCACGACGTTCCACTGGCCCGGTTGGGCGGCCAGGATCTGGACCCACTCGGCGAGCGGTTTCGTGGCGAAGGTCGCGTCGAGCTCGGCGATGCAGGCCTCGATGTTGGCGCCGCGGGACGCGTCGTCGGCGTAATCGGGGTGCTCGATGAGGTCGTCTCGACCGATGGCGGCACACAGCCCGGGCCAGTAACGCTGACCCTGCAGCATGCACAGGGCCACGAAGCGGTCGTCGGAGGTGCGGTAGTTGTTGACGAGGGGGTTGGGCATCGCCGTGCGACCGGCCTTTGGCATCTCGTCGATGCCGAGCAGGTTGGCGCCGACGATGCCGGGCTGTAGAGCCCACATGCCGGTGCCCAGGAGCGAACCGTCGACGATGGCGGCCTCACCGGTGCGTTCGCGTTGGGCAATCGCGGCCGCGATGCCACCGGCGAAAATGGCGCCGCTGGTGCCGTCGCCGAATGCGCCGCCGGGCATGGCGAGCGGATAGGGGGCATCGTTGGGCGTCACCGCCGAGGCGATGCCGCTGCGGGCCCAGAACGAGATCGAGTCGTAGCCGCCCTTGTCGGCTTCCTCGCCGAGGGCGCCCTGGCCGTTGCCCGCCGCGTAGATGATGTTCGGATTGTGGGCCCGGATGTCGTCCACCTCGATCTTGAGTTTGCGCCGTGCCGACGGCAGCAGGCTCACCAGGAACACGTCCGCATCGGCGACCATCTTGTACAGGAGCTCAACGGCGCCGTCGACGTTGAGGTCCATCGAAACGCTGCGCTTGCCGCGGTTGAAGATCTCGTACATGAAGGTGAACCCGCCGGTGCCCGGAGCGATACCGCCCATGTTGAGGCCTCGGATCGGGTCGCCCGACGGCGGCTCGATCTTGATGACGTCGGCGCCCCAGTCGCTCAGCACGGCGCCGCAGGAGGGCACGAACGCCCACATCGAGACCTCGATGACCTTGATACCTTCGAGTGGGCGTTGGCCCATGGTGTTCGTCCTCCTGGGGTGGGTGCCCTCGGTTCGCGGCTCGACCTGCGCAGGCCACGAAAAGCGGTCCTGAGTATGGCATAGGCGCTGCACCGGGTGCAGGCCCGCTCGGGTCCACCTAGTCTGGGGCGATGGCCGTCACCGAACCGAGCGCGCCGGCGCCCAAGGCTTCGATGATGGTGGCCAACGACCTTCGCGAACGGATCGCCGGCGGTGAGTTCAAAGCTGGCGACGCGTTGCCGGTGGAAAAGGACCTCGAGGCCGAGTACGGGATGTCGACCCCCGTCGTGCGCGCCGCGTTGCGGATTCTCGAGTCTCACGGCCTGGTCGAGATCAAGCGCGGCCTCGGGGGTGGCCCCCGGGTGCGGCATCCGACGCTCGCCGAGGCGGCGCAGGGGATCACGCTGGCGCTGCAGCTCGCGGACTCGCGGATGTCGGAGGTCTATTTGGCACGTGACCGAATCGTCGCTGCCGCCATCGAGCGTCTGGCACAACGGGGCACACCCATCGGCGAACTCGAGGCCGCTGTCGCCGATCTCGACGCCGGGATCGGCGACGTCAGCGTCTACTTCCGTCAGCTCGTCGAGGTCGGTGACGTCGCGGTGCGCCTCGCCGGCAACTCCGTCGAGACGCTCCTGGTGGAGACGCTGCGCCACATCGTCACCCACGACCTCGCGATGGCCGCCGACGAGTTCTACGCGCGAACCACCAGAGACGAGGTGGTGCACACCGAAGCCGCGACCGCGACGGCCTGGCGCTTGATCGTCGAACACGTGTCCGCAGGTCGCGCGACCGAGGCTCGCACTGCTTACGAAGCCCAGGCGGCGGCGATTCGCGGCGCACTTCAGGACTTCTACCCCGACCTGCGGGTCGCCGACCTCGCCCGCGCGCGGCGGTCGCCGACGTGACCTCTTGCTGACGCGGCCGGGCCCGCCCGATTTCCCGGGCGGGCCCGTCTTGTCCGCGTCCGTGGCCGGCGCTGTCAGCTGCCCGGTGTCTTGGCGATGTCGGCGTCGCGGTTCATGAACGCAATGGCATTGCCGGCGTTGAGCTGGTGGGTATGGTCGAACTCGCCGTATTCACGCGGCGTGGTGTCGACGTCGCCGGCCTTGGCGCGCAGCGCGCCGACGGTGCACTCCTCCCGGCTGCGGTGCTCGAACGGGTCGAAGTTGTACCAGCGCGCCGCGTTCTCCCAGCTGACCTTGTGGATCTCCTCGTCGGAGAGGTTGGCGGCCTGCAGCGACTTCCAAAGCACCTCCGGCGAGGTGGGCCAGGTCGCGTCGGAGTGCGGATAGTCGCACTCCCACGTGAGCATGTCGATCCCGGTCTGGCCACGGAGGTTGAGGCCGGTGAAGTCGTCGATGAAGCAGCCCTGCACGTGGTCGCGAAACACCTGGCTCGGGAGCTGGTCGCCGAAGTCCTCGCCGGTCCACGCGCGGTGGTGGTCGTAGACGAAGTCGGCCTTCTCGAGGAAGTAGCCGATCCAACCGACGCCGCCTTCGGCCAGCGCGAACTTGATGTCGGGGAACCGCCGGAAGATCGGCGACCAGAGCAGCTCGGCGGCGAAGATCGCCGTCTGGAACGGCATCACGTGGGGGATCACCGAGAACGGCGAGCGGGGCATGAAGTTGGGCATGCCGCCGAAGTGGAACACCATCACCGAGCCGGTCTCCTCGGCGGCCTTCCATGCCGGATCCCACTCGTCGCCGTGGTAGTCCGGTGACCCGAAGCGGTAGGCGTCGGGGTGGCACGACACTGCGTGGCAGCCCAGGTCGGCGAGGCGGCGGATCTCGTCGCCCATCCAGTCCGCGCCGAGCATGAAGCCCGAGATGCCCAAGGGGACGAAGCGGCCCGGGTAGGCATTGCACCACTCGTGGATGTGCCAGTCGTTGTAGGTGCGGACCATCGCCGCGACGTAGTCGGTGTCCTTGTTCTGCAGGAAGAACTGCCCGCCGAGGCCAGGCCACGACGGGAAGTTCAGTGACGCCAGCACCCCGTTGACGTCCATGTCGCGGATGCGCTCGTGGACGTCGTAGGTGCCCGGGCGGACCTGGTCGAAGCTCTTGGGATCGGCCCCCCACGCCTCTCGTGGGCGACCCTGCACGGCATTGAGACCGAACGTCGAGATCTGCTGGCCCTCGATGAGCCACGCGTCGGTGCCGTCGTCGCGCCGGATCACCTTGGGTGCGCGGTCCTTGTACTTCGCGGGGAGGTTCTCCCGGAAGAAGTCACCCAGCGACGGCGGTTCCACGATGTGATCGTCGACGCTGATGAGGATCATGTCCTCGAGTTGCATGCCTGTTCCCCCTGTTCGGTCGACTGGGCGCTCCAGTCCGGTATCGATTTCGAGCCTAGCGAGCAGGTCCGGGGAGTCAAGCCCACCCCCGTTGCGTCGAGTGTGCCAGGGCCGAAATCGTCGGCGAATCGGCCCGTGAAGGGGGCGATCGCTGGGGTTGTCAGGGGCGGTTCGCGCCCTCCCGCGGAATCCGGTTTCGAATTGGCGGCCGATTGCCCGTGTGGTAGAACGACGGGGCAATTTGCGAGTGACACAGGTCACCGCGTCCTTAATCAGGGGGGGATCCCATGCAGCATCGTCGAACCAGCAATGTCCTGGTACGGCTTCTTGCAGTCCTGTTCGCCTTTGCGTTGATCGCGGCCGCTTGCGGTGACGACGACAGCACAGCGAGCGACGACACGTCGGCCGACGGCACGACGCCCGAGGCAACCGCGACGCCACAGCCGACGCCCACGCCGGCGCCGACCGAGGCGGGGAGCAACCTTCCCGCTGACGGCGACCCCGACGGTGTGCTGCGTCTGCCGACCGATCTGACGGCGACGACGAACACGGCGATCCTCGACATGCCACAGATGTCGACGCCGGCGGTGACCCAGCACCTGCTGCTCACCGACGTGCTGCTCCAGGAGGAGTTCGACGGTACCTACACGCCGCACCTCGCCCTGAGCGCCGAGGTCACCAGCTCGACGTCGATCCAGGTCACCCTGCGCGAAGGCGTGATGTTCACCGACGGCAGCGAGCTCACCGCCGAGGTGGCCGCGTGGAACCTCCGACGCAACCGTGACGAGGGCAAGGGCGGCGCCATGGCCGACGAGCTCCGTCAGATGTCGTTCGTCAAGGTCGACAGCGACTACGTCTTCACCATCAACTTCCAGGCACCCGTCGTGGGCACCTTCTACCCGATGCTGTCCCGCGGCGAGACCATGATGTGGTCGCAGAAGGCCGTCGAGGGTGGCGTCAACATGCAGGAGACGCCGATCGGCGCCGGGCCGTACGTGCTCGACTCACTGGTCTACGAGGACAAGATGGTCCTCAAGAAGAACCCTGACTACTGGAATGCCGACGCCATCCGCATCCCGACCGTCGAGTTCATCCACGTCAACAGTGCCGTCGATGCCAACGCCGTCGTCAACGCGCTCAAGTCCAACGCCGTCGACGTCGCCCCGATCGGCCTGAGCAGCGGAAACATCCAGGCGCTCCAGGGCACCGGGATGTACTTCGACACCGCGACGACGCCGTCGGTGCTGTTCTGGGGTCAGATGTGCAAGGGCGGCGAGAAGCTCCAGGTTCCCCAGCTCGCCGATGTGAAGGTGCGTCAAGCGCTCAACTACGCCATCGACCGTGAGCAGATCAACAAGGTCCTCTTCGATGGCAAGAGCGAAGGTCAGTACGGCTTCTGGCCCAAGGGCCATCCGTTCCACGATCCGGCGCTCGACGACTACTACGCCCAGGATCTCGACAAGGCCAAGGCGCTCCTCGCGGAGACCGAGTGGCCCGATGGGTTCGAGTTCTCGATCTACGTCGCACCGGCGGGGTCCGCGGGCGAGCAATTCAGCTTGCTGGTGCAGCAGGACTGGGCGAAGATCGGCGTGAAGGTCAACCTCGAACTCTCGACGGACCTGATCAACGACTTCTTCATCAACAACAAGCTGCCGCTGTACTTCTTCCCCCTGACCCGTAGCGGCCTCGACAAGGTCACCCGTAACCTCACCGGTGCCTCGATCGGCAACATCTGCCAGTACGAGAACCCAGCGCTCAACGAGCAGATCGCCAAGATCAAGGCAGTCGGGTCCACGAGCCAGGACGCGAAGGATGCCTGGTATGCACTCGATCGGGTCGCGCTCGAAGATGCGGTGAACATCTTCGGTGTCTTCGGCACCGACAGCATCGGCTACTACGAGGATCGTGTCGGCGATCCCCGCTACATCCCGAACTTCCAGGGTGTGCGCGTGCCCGACGTCGCGGCCATGTACGTGAAGAAGGGCTGATACCCATCTGACGCTCACACGACCGAACGACACGATCACGGGGGGAACCGCACATGTTGGGCTTGATTGCACGGCGCGTGCTGACATTGATTCCCATCCTGCTGATCGTGTCGTTCGGCGTGTTCATGTTGTCGGCGCTGCTCCCCGGCAACCCGGCCGTCACGCTGGCCGGAGGCGAGGCCGCCACACGCGAACGGGTCGAGGAGATCACCCAGCAACTCCGCCTCGACGACCCGCTGGTCGAGCGGTATGGCCGTTGGCTCGGCGACGCGGTGCGGCTCGACTTCGGCTCCTCGCTCTTCGTCGGTGACCGGATCACGGTGTGGCAGGAAATCAAGACCCGCCTGCCGGTCACGGCCTCCTTGGCGTTCGCAGCCCTGACCGTCGGGCTGCTCATCGGGGTTCCCATCGGGATCGTGTCGGGGATGAAGCCCGGCCGCACGATCGACCGGATCGGCGTCAGCGGGACCAGCATCGGGCTGGCGATCCCCAACTTCTTCGTCGCCATGTTGCTGATCGTCGTGCTCGCGCGTGGCCGTGATCCCTTCTTCCCGACGTCGGGCTTCAACCGGCTGAGCGAGGGCATCGGCCCGTGGCTCAAGACGGTGACGCTGCCGGCACTGTCGCTCGGGCTGGTCTCGGCGTCCTCAGTCGCCCGCCAGCTGCGCGCCGCGCTCATCGACGTGATGGGGTCGAACTACGTTCGGACCGCATGGGCGACGGGGCAGTCGCCGCTGCGGGTCGTCGGCAAGTACGCCCTGAAGAACGCGGGTATCCCTGCGGTCACCGTCGTGGCCCTCCAGCTCACCTTCCTGCTCGGCGGCACGGTCATCATCGAGCAGCTCTTCGGCATACCCGGGTTGGGTTCCTACCTGATCCGTGCGCTCACCAATCAGGACGTTCCCGTGATCCAGGGCGTCGTGCTGTTCTTCGTCATCAGCAACGTGACCATCAACCTGCTGCTCGACATCACCTACGGCTTCCTCAACCCGAAGGTGCGCGTGACATGACCGACACTTCCGATCTCGAGGCCGGTCGTCGCGCCCCCACCGGCGGTGACGGCGAGCTCGCCTCCGCCGATGCCACGCCGGCACCCCCGATCGGCCCATGGCGCCGCACCGCCCAGCGGTTCCTGCGCGATCGTGGTGCCGCCCTGGCACTGGGGTTCATCGTGTTGATGGTGCTGGTCGCGGTGTTCGCGCCGCTCGTCGCCAATCACGAGCCCAACGAGCTCTTCGTCGGGCAGTCCTTCGACAAGCCGAACGGGACGACCTGGCTCGGAACCGACGACCTCGGGCGGGACCTCTTCAGCCGCCTGGTGTTCGGCGCGCGCGTGTCGATGCGCACCGGCCTCCTGATCATCCTGCTGGCGCTGGCCATCGCGATCCCACTCGGGCTGATCGCCGGCTTCCGAGGCGGTCTGGTCGACAACGCGATCATGCGGGTGATGGACGCCCTGTCCAGCGTGCCGGCGCTCGTGCTCGCACTTGCGGTCGTCGCCATGCTCGGCCCCGGGATCAACAAGGTCATCTTCGCACTCGGACCGGTCATCGCCCCCGGGTTCGTGCGACTGATTCGAGCCCAGGCCCTCGCGGTACGCGAGGAGACCTTCATGGAGGCCTCGCATTCGCTTGGCACCCCCGAGCGGCGCATTCTCTTCCAGCGGCTCTTGCCCAACGTGGCGTCACCGCTCATCGTCGCCGTTGCCATCTCCTCCGGTGGTGTCCTCATCGCCGAAGCGGGCCTGTCACTGCTGGGCTTCGGCGTCGTGCCTCCCGAGGCCAGCTGGGGAGCGATGATGCAGCGGGCCTACATCAACATCCAGAACGAGCCCTGGCAGGTCATTCCGCCCGGCGTCGCCCTTGCGCTCACCGTCCTTGCGTTCAACACCATCGGTGACGGCCTGCGCGACGCGATGGGAGTCGGCGTCCCCAAGGTGCGCGGTCTCAAGGGCCGCCTCGGTCTCACCACCGTGGAACGGCCGGCGCCTCTGCCGGCGCGCGCCGCCGCGCCGGGCGAAGAGGCGCCGCTGTTGAGCGTCGACGGGCTACAGGTGCAGTTCGTCAACGACGCCGGACCGGTGACGGTCATCGACGACGTCGCCTTCGAGATCGGCAAGGGCGAGGTGCTCGGGCTCGTCGGCGAGAGCGGATCGGGCAAGACGGTGACGTCGCTGTCGATCATGCGACTCATTCCGTCGCCCCCCGGCCGTGTCTCCGGCGGCTCCATCCGTTTCCAGGGCACCGACCTGCTCGACCTCGACGCCGCAGCCATGCGGGCGATGCGCGGCACCGAGATCGCCATGGTCTTCCAGGATCCGATGACCTCCATCAATCCGGCTTTCACCGTCGGCAACCAGCTCGTCGACGTGCTCCGCCTCCACGCCAAGCTCAGCAAGGAGGCGGCGCGGAACCGTGCCGCGGAGTTGTTGGATCTCGTCGGCATCCCCGACCCCCGCAGCCGCCTCGACGACTACCCCCACCAGCTCTCCGGTGGCATGCGCCAACGCGTCCTGATCGCCATGGCCCTCGCCGGCGAGCCGAAGCTGCTCATCGCCGACGAGCCCACCACCGCGCTCGACGTCACGGTGCAGGCCCAGATCCTCGACCTGCTCAAGTCGCTCCAGCAGAGCATGGACATGGCGATCCTGTTCGTCACCCATGATCTCGGCGTCGTCGCGGATCTCTGCGATCGTGTGGCGGTCATGTACGCCGGCCAGATCGTCGAGCAGGCCGGCGTCGACGAGCTCTTCGAGCACCCGCGCCATCCCTACACCGAGGGCCTCCTCAGCGCGATCCCCCAGACCAGCGCGGCCGGCGAACGGCTCGTGTCGATTCCCGGCGTTGTCCCCCAGCCGACCGCCATGCCCACGGGCTGCCGTTTCGCGCCGCGCTGCACCTACGCGACCGACGCATGCGCCCATCCGGTCACGCTGACCTCGGTGGGCGGGACCGCGGTCGTGCGCTGCGTCCACGCGGCAACCCTCGAGCTCAAGGGGGCGAAATGACCGATTCAGCGCACCGGGCTCCGAAGATCCTCGAGGCCAGCGACGTCGTCAAGCACTTCCCCATCCGACGCGGGCTGCTGCGACGCACCGTCGGCCAGGTCCAGGCCGTCGACGGCGTGAACGTGGCCCTCGGGCCCGGCGAGACCCTCGGGCTCGTCGGCGAGTCCGGTTCGGGCAAATCCACCCTCGGGCGCGTGCTCATCGGGCTGCTGCCGGCAACGTCGGGGGAGGTCCTTCTCGACGGCCGCGACATCGTGGGGCTCAGCGTCAGGGAGCTGCGGCCGTTGCGCGAAGAGATGCAGATCGTGTTCCAGGACCCCTACTCGTCGTTCGACCCGCTGTCGACCATCGGCGCAAGCCTCAACGAGCCACTCAAGACCTTCCGTCCCAACCTGTCGAAGACCGAGAAGACCGACCTGATCGGCGACATACTCAAGACGGTGCGGCTCGACCCGAACCATCGGGTCCGCTACCCACGCGAGTTCTCAGGCGGTCAGCTGCAACGCATCGCCATTGCTCGGGCGCTGCTCCTGCATCCGAAGCTCCTCGTGCTCGACGAGCCGGTGAGCGCGCTCGACGTGTCGATCCAGGCCGACGTCATCAACCTGCTCGCCGACCTCCAACCCGAGTTCGGGCTCTCCTACCTGTTCATCGCCCACGACCTCGCGGTCGTGCGCCACGTGAGCGACCGCATCGCCGTGATGTACCTCGGTCGCATCGTCGAGCAGGGTGCCGCCGAGCAGGTGTACACCCGGCCCAAGCACCCCTACACCGAGGCGTTGCTCTCCGCGATCCCATTGGCGAATCCCAAACAACAACGCCAGCGAGAGCGCATCGTGCTCGAAGGCGACATCCCGTCGCCGGTCGCACCCCCGGCGGGTTGCCGCTTCCACACCCGGTGCCGCTACACGCTCGACATCTGTCGCAGCGTCGACCCTCCGGCGTTCGACACCGCGGACGGGACCACCGTGTTCTGCCACCTCCACACGAGCGGTCCGCGCCTGTCGGGTGAGACCGTCGTGAACCTCACGTCCGCTCGGACGTGAGCGACCCGATGGCGCGGCGCGATGATCCGCCAGCAGCGGTGCACCCTGCCGAGCCGCATCGAAGTCGTCGACGTGACGTGGCAGCGCGGATGACGGTTGCCTGGCCGCCATCGACGTCGGTCGAGCGCCCGAATCCGAATACCTGACTCCCGCGAGAGGAACCACATGCCCACCGCACTCGTCACCGGGGCCAGCCGAGGCATCGGCAAGGCCATCTCCATCGCCCTCGCCGAGGCCGGCTTCGACGTCGCGGTCGCGTCGCGCACGCTGCGCAAGGGCGACCCGACACAGGAGCATTCGCAGACCGTCCACAAGAAGGACACCCGGCCGTTGCCCGGGTCGCTCGAGGAGACTGCCGAAGAGATCGAGGCGCTCGGTCGCAAGGCGCTCCCCCTCAAGATGGACCTCACCGACCGTGCCCAGGTCGAGCAGGCCATCGCCGACCTGCTCGAGGCGTGGGGCACCCCCGACGTCGTCGTCAACAACGGTCGCCACATCGGTCCCGGTCTCATGGACCTCATCGTCGACACCCCCATCGACGAGTACGCCAAGTTCGTCGAGGCGCACGCAGTGTCGCCCATCCGGATCGCCCAGCTGCTCCTGCCGGGCATGATCGAGCGCGGCAACGGCACCTTCGTGACCATCAGTTCCGGCGCCGGCACGAACTTCTACCCCGAGGGTCCCCGGCCCGGCCTCGGCTACCGCCTGGGCAAGGCATCGGGACACACCCTCGTCGGCAGCCTCCTGTCGGAGTACGGCGACAAGGGCATCCGGGCGTTCAACGTCGATCCGGGCTTCGTGCTCACCGAGCGCAACTCCCTCGATGTCGAGGAGTTCGGCTTCGACCCGGCGTGGGCGGGACCGCCCGCTGCCGTGGGCGCTGCGGTGGCGTGGCTCGTGACCTCCTCGGAGGGCGATGCGCTCCAACGCCAGGACAACCATGCCCAGCCGCTGGCGCTCGAGCGCAACCTCTACCCCGACTGGCGTCCCCAGTCGTGAGCACCACGGTGAACACTGCGGCGCCACCCGGGGTTCCCGACGATCCCCTCACGAACTTCTTCTGGGAGGGCGCACGAGCCGGCGAGCTCAGGATCCAGCGCTGCCAGGCGTGCGGCACCTACATCCACCTTCCCCGGCCGGTGTGTCGAAACTGCCGGGGATTCGATCTGGCCGGGGAGCCGGTCTCGGGGATGGCGACCCTGTACAGCTACACCGTGACCCACAAGCCCTTCCACCCGTTCTACGTCGACCGGGTCCCGTACACGGTCGCCACGGTCGAGCTCGCCGAACAAGCAGGTCTGCAGCTGCTCACCCGACTCGTCGACATCGACGACGACCGCATCGAGATCGGCATGGCCCTGCAGGTCACCTTCGAGCAGCTCTCCGCCGACCTCACCATCGCGGTCTTCACCGCGGCAGGTGTGCGATGACGCCGGGGCGGCGGGTCGCGATCGTGGGCGTCGGGGCGGTTTTGGCGGCTCTTCGCCCCGAGGGGCTCATCGCGGTGCGGCCTGGGTCCCTACCCTGGCCGCCATACCCGACGCGGGGGGTTCGGCCGTGATGCCGGGGCGGCGGGTCGCGATCGTGGGCGTCGGGGCGGTTTTGGCGGCTCTTCGCCCCGAGGGGCTCATCGCGGTGCGGCCTGGGTCCCTACCCTGGCCGCCATACCCGACGCGGGGGGTTCGGCCGTGATGCCGGGGCGGCGGGTCGCGATCGTGGGCGTCGGGTATTCCGACGTCGGCCGCAGTACCGGGCTGAGTGATCGGCATCACGCGGCGCAAGCTGCGGTGCGGGCGCTCGACGACGCGGGGCTGCAGGCCGCCGACATCGATGGTGTCGCGACCCTCGGGGGCGACGCGATCGACTTCGCGTGGATGCTCGGCATGGCGCCGGTCCGGTGGCACCTCAACGGCGGCATCTCTCCGGCGTTCGTCACCCCCGCGGTGCACGCAGCGATGGCCGTGGCCGCGGGCCACGCCGACGTGTGCATGGCGTGGCGGATCATGATGCAGCAGCCGTCGAGCGCCGCTCTGGCGGCGGGGACCGCGGAGCTCGGCTCGGCGGCCGTCGGCGACAGCCAGTTCCAGCGGTCCTTCGGCGTGTTCAGCCCGACCCAGTGGGCCGGCCTGCTGATGCAGCGATACCTGCACGAGACCGACGCGACCGAGGAACACTTCGCCGAGTTCGCCTCGGTGCAGCGTTCCTATGCGCAGCTGAACGACGATGCGTTGCAGCGCTCCCCGCTGTCGCCCCAGGACTATCTCGCCGCGCCGTACATCAGCGCTCCGTTGCGGCTGCTCGATTGCGACTACCCGTGCGACTCGGGCTCGGCGGTGATCTTCACGACCGAGGAACGGGCGCGCGATCTCGCCCAGAAGCCGGTGTTCGTGGAGGCCTCGACGCTGTCGGCCATCCACGACATGAACTTCGAGATCCTGCCCGATATGGTGCACACCTCGCCGGCGCACTGCGGCGAGGTCCTGTGGTCCAAGACCGACCTCGGGCCCGCCGATGTCGACACCGCACAGCTCTACGACGGGTTCAGCGTCATCACGATGCAGTGGCTCGAAGGGCTCGGCCTGGTCGAACCGGGCCAGGCCGGACCGTTCGTCGCCGCCGGTGAGACCCGCCTGGGGGGCACGCTCCCGATCAACACCGACGGCGGCGCGTGCAACGTGGGTCGGCGACACGGTGCCAACTTCTGCATCGAGTCGGTTCGGCAGCTGCGCGGCCAATCGGGCCCTCGTCAGGTCGGCGGTGCCGAGGTCGCGGTGTGGTCCAACGCGGTCGGTCCGTTCTCCGGCGCCATGCTCCTGACCGCTGACTGAAACCCGTCGTGGTACCTGGCACGTACCGTGCACGGGTGACACAGGCTGGGCGTCGGCGGTGATCGTCGTGTAGACCTGTGCCGCTGGTCACCTCACGTCGGGTGGGGTGCATGAGCGGGGGAGTGTGGCTCGATGGGAGTGCTCGACGGGGTCCGGATCGTGGACCTGACGACGGCGATGGCGGGGTCGATAGCGGCCATGCTGCTCGCCGAGGTCGGTGCCGACGTCATCCTCGTGGAGGGTCCCGAACCCGGTCCCGAGCGAGG
Organism: Acidimicrobiaceae bacterium; assembly: GCA_024641655.1. Lineage (GTDB taxonomy): Bacteria > Actinomycetota > Acidimicrobiia > Acidimicrobiales > UBA8592 > JAHECR01. The sequence goes on along the minus strand of JAHECR010000001.1, from coordinate 311,681 downwards.
CGTACCCGGGTTCCGCACCTGGAACCGGAGCAAGCGGTCGGTGTCCATCGATCGCACGACCCCGGAGGGTGCGGCGCGCCTCGAGGAGTTGCTCGCCGGCGCCGACGTGCTGCTCCATGAGCTCGGACCGAAGGCGGCCGCGGCGGCGGGCCTCGATGACGCGTCGCTGGGCGAACGTCACCGCCACCTCATCGTGTCGTCGGTGCTCTCGTGGCCGGCCAACCATCCGAACGCCGACATGCCCGTCGACGAGCTGCTCGCCGTCGCCAGTCTCGGCGTGTGCGACGAGCAGCTGGCCTGGCGACGCAGCGGGCCCGTCTTCCTGCGAGCCCCCCTCGCGAGCGTCGGTGCGATCTACACCGCGGCCACCGGCATCGTTGCCCGGCTCATCGCGCGCGACCGAACCGGTCAGGTCGGCCCCGCGCACACCAGCCTCGTCCAAGGAGCCCTCGTGCCGATGGGCATGCACTGGTCGCGAGCCGAGAACCCCACGCCGCCGCTCGCCTACGGCATGCCGAAAGAGGGTCGCGGCTCGCAGGAGACCATTTTCGAGTGTGCCGACGGTCGCCACCTCCACCTCATGGGCGATCCGATGAAGGTGCCGGCGATCGCCACGTACGTGACCGAACACGCCGACGTCGCACCGGCCACGCACGTGATCTCCGGTTGGACGGCAACGCCGAGCCACGTTCGTGACGTGTTCCTCACCCGCGACCGAGACACCTGGCTCGCGGACGTCTGGGCCAATGACGTGCCCGCCCAGGCGTGCGCGGAGTTCGGTGCGGTCTTCTCCGACGAGCAGGCACGCGTCAACGGCTACATCGTCGACCTCGACGACCCCGAGGCGGGCCGCATCACCGTCGCCGGCAACCCGCTGACCATCACCCCGCCTCAGGCCGTTCGTTGGCCTGCGCCTGCACACGGGGCCGACAACGGTGTGATCGGTGAATGGGACCGGCGCGAACCGGTCGCGTCTACGGCGCCACCGCTGCGGTACCCACTCGAGGGCGTGAAGGTCATCGACTTCGGGAACTATCTCGCCGGGCCCTATGCGCCCCAGATGTTCGCGGACCTCGGCGCGACCGTCGTGAAGATCGAGGCAGCCACGGGCGATCCGATGCGGCCCGGTGCGTGGCCCTTCGCCGGCTGCCAACGAGGCAAGCGAGGCGTCGCGCTCGATCTGAAGGCCCCGGACGCGCGGCCGGTCCTCGAGGCGGCGCTGCGGTGGGCCGACGTCGTGCACCACAACCTGCGTATGCCCGCGGCGCGACGCCTCGGCCTCGACTACGAGTCGATCGCAGCGGTGAACCCTGACGTCGTGTTCTGCCACACCAGCTCCTACGGTCCGACAGGACCCCGCGCCGATTGGCCGGGTTACGACCAGCTCTTCCAAGCCCAGTGCGGCTGGGAGGTGCTCGGCGCCGGCGACGACAACCCACCGATGTGGCACCGGTTCGGGTTCATGGACCACCAGTGCGCAATGTCGTCGGCATTGGCGACGATGCTGGCGATCTACCACCGCGACCGCACCGGTGAGGGCCAGGCTGTTGCCGGGTCCCTGCTCGGGGCCGGCGTGATGACCGCCAGCGAGACCTACCTCCGCAGTGACGGCACCCTCGCCCCCATCGCCGGCCTCGACGCCGATCAATTGGCGATGTCGGACGGTCGACGCTTCATCGAGGTCACCGACGGGTGGGTCGCAGTGGCCGCGACCACGGCGGAACAGGTCGACGCGCTCCGCAGCGTCTCCCTCGACGGCAGTTCGGTCGACGCCGCGCTCGCCGCGTTGGCCGACGTCGGCGTGCCTGCGGTGCGCGTCGAGCTGGAGCAGCGGTATCCGTTCTTCGACAGTGAGGCCAACCGCCGCGCTGGTCTGGTGGCCGACTACCGCCATGCCGAATGGGGTCGTCTGGAACAGCCGGGGGCCCTGTGGTACTTCGGTGAGGATCTCGGCGTCCGGCTCGAGCTCGCGCCGCCTGCGCTCGGCGAGCACACCGTGGAGTGCCTGGGTGAGTTCGGCGTCGACCAGGCGACGGTGGACGCGCTGCTCGCCAGCGGCTCGGCGGTCCAGTTCGCCCCCTGAGCTCGACGGATCTGCCGCCCGTGCCGAGAGGCAGTCGAGGCGCCGGGAAGCTAGCGTTCCGGCCATGCCATCGAATGCTCCTGTCGTCATCGTCGATGCCGTCCGTTCGGCCGTGGGCCGACGCAACGGCACCCTCGCTCATACCCACCCCAACGAGATCCTGGCCACCGTGCTGTCGGGCTTGGTCGAACGCACCGGCATCGACCCGGCGAAGGTCGGCCAAGTGGTCGGTGGCTCGGTCAACCAGGTCGGCGCACAGGCGTCCAACGTGATTCGTCAGGCCTGGCTCACCGCGGGCTTGCCGCTCGAAGTGCCTGCGACCACAGCCAACGTCCAGTGCGGCTCGGCGCAGCAATCGACGACGCTTGCGCATGGGCTCGTGGCTTCGGGTCTCGTCGATGTCGCGATCGCGTGTGGCGTCGAGGCCATGAGCACGGTCGTAATGGGTTCGGCCATACCGAAGGATCCCTTCGTCGGAGAGCCACGCGCGGGGAAGTACGCCGAGCTCTACGAGCCGACCACCCAGTTCGAGGGTGCCGATCGGATCGCCGCCGCGTGGGGTCTCACGCGCGAGGCGCTCGACGCCTACGGCCTGCGATCGCAGCAACTCGCCGCGCAGGCGTGGACGGAGGATCGGTTCGCCGGTCAGATCGTCCCGATCGACGCAACCACCGTCGACGCCGACGGCAACGCCAACGGGCGCATCATCCACGACCGCGACGGTGGCCTGCGCGACACGTCGCTCGAGGCACTCGCGGGTTTACGCACCAACCGGGACGCCCCGGACGCGTTCCACACCGCCGGGACGTCCTCCCAGATCAGCGACGGCGCCGGTGCCCTGTTGCTGATGACCGAGGACACAGCGGAACAGATGGGCTTCGAGCCGCGAGCGCGCGTCGTGGACTCGGTCCTGGTCGGTAGCGACCCCGTGTTGATGCTCACTGGCCCGATGCCGGCCACCCGCGCCCTCCTCGACCGCACCGGCCTGTCGCTCGACGACATCGATCTGTTCGAAGTCAACGAGGCGTTTGCCGCCGTTGTACTGGCCTGGCAGAAGGAGCTCGGCGTCGACCCCGCCAAGGTCAACCCCAACGGCGGTGCGATCGCACTCGGTCACCCGCTCGGTGCCACCGGCGCCATCTTGCTCACCAAGGCGCTCTACGAGCTCGAACGTTCCGGCACCGATCGTGCGCTGGTCTCGATGTGCTGTGGCGGCGGGCTCGGGACGGGCACCATCATCGAGCGGATCGGCTGACCGAGCCCGGCGTCAGGCGGCGCGCACGCCCAGCTCATGCGCCGTTCGTTCCAGCAGCGACAACCGGTCCTCGAGCGACGTCGCCCGTCCCAGGGCTGCAATGGGCAGGATGACGCCGTCGATGCCAGAGCCCGCGAGAGCCTCGAGGTTCTCGCCCACGAGGTCCGGACCCGTGAGTATGACACGGAACGGGTTGCCGGCCAGTCCCGAGGCGGTGCGCGCTCGCCGCACCTCTTCGACGAGGGTGAGGGTTGCGTCGAAGGTGCGGTACGAGCCGATCCAGCCGTCGTGGCGGACCGCTCGCCTGCGCGCGGCACCCGAGTTCCCGCCGATCAGGACCGGCACCCGTGCGGCAGGGCGGACCGTGACGTCGTCGAAGGAGAAGAATGCGCCGTGGTGGTGCACGCTCTCGCCGGTCCACAACAGTTGGAGCACCTCGAGCAGCTCGTCGAGGCGGCGACCTCTGCTCGCGTAGTCGATCCCGACGGCTTCGTATTCCTCGCGAAGCCAACCCACACCAACGCCGAAGGAGATGCGGTCCCCGGCGATCGCCTGTGCGGTGGCGACCGCCTTGGCCAGAGCGAAGGGCTCGCGTAGCGGGCCGATCTGGACACCCGACGCGAAACGGAGGCGGTCGGTGACCGCAGCCATGGCGGCGATTGCAACCCATGGGTCCGGCCAGGGCGTCTGCGCAGGCCACAGGACCGAGCCATCGTCGCTGTAGGGATACGGCGACGAGAAGCTGGCCGGGTGCAGGAGATGATCGGGAAGGTCGATGCCGTCGAACCCCAGCGCTTCGGCAGCGCGGGCGAGCGTGATGAGCTCCCGGGGCTCGGTGAATCCTGCGTTGAGCCAGATCTCCATACTCGACATACTGGCGCACCTGACCAGGGGTCGCTCGCGGGAGGAGAGGGGCCCGGTGTCGGGCCCCTCTCCTCCCGGGTTGTGTGATGGTCAGCGGCCGCCGGCGTCGGAGATCTCGACCACGCCGAGGTTGTCGTCGAAGGTCACGGTGACGTGGTTGCCGTCGGCGTCGGTCATGTGGGCTTCGTAGGTGGCACCGTCGGCGTCGGCTTCGACGCGGTCGACGGAGCCGCCGGGAACGGCGGCCTCCGCAGCGGCCGTCACCTGCGTGGCGAGGTCGCCGGTGAGCAGCTCTTCGCCGCCGCGTCCGCCGTGGCCATCATGGTCACCAGGGCCGTCATGGCCGTCATGGGGGCCGGGACCGCCGGGACCGTCGAGGACCTCGACCACGCCGAGGTTGTCGTCGAAGGTCACGGTGACGTGGTTGCCGTCGGCGTCGGTCATGTGGGCTTCGTAGGTGGCGCCGTCGGCGTCGGTTTCCACGCGGTCGACGGTGCCGCCGCGGACGGCGGCCTCGGCGGCGGCCGTCACCTGCGTGGCGAGGTCGCCGCTGAGCGGTTCCTCACCGTTCGCGTGATCTGCCGGGCCGTGATCGGTGTCGGGTGCGGTCGGGTCGTCGGTTACGGAGCCCGACTGCAGCGCGCTGAGGGCGACCGGCGAGTCCGTCACCACCGCGCTGTCGTTGCTGCCGCCTGAGACCGACATGGCACCGGCCACGCCACCTGCGCTCACGAGTGCGCCGATCATCGCCGCGGCGGTCACGGCCTTGCGGCGAAACGTGGTGTTGGTTGGGGTTTGCACAAGAAAGCCTTTCGGGGGGTCCGGCGGAGCCCTTGCTCCGACACCGCTGAGGCTGCCCGCCCAACCTGGCAGATCGCCGAGAACCAAGACCGAACTTCCACCGAACCCCACTGGTTCCCCTTGCCGAGGCCTCCGGGTTGCTCACTCCGCTACGGTGACGTCGACCGCGACGGAGCGGCCGTCGAGCAGCCAGCAGCGGATCGAGGACGGGGACCATGGGAGCGGACCGAGCCATACGAGACGGTGTCGGTGAGATCGCCGTGCCTGCACTCGAACCCGTTGCCGTGGGCGCACCGCCGTTGTCGGAGGCCACGGTCGCGATCGTCACCACTGCGGGGTTGCGACCCGCAGGTGAGGTCACCGTCTGGCAGCCGACCGATGCGTCGTTCACGCTGCTGCCGCGCACGGCCCACGACGTGCAACTGAGTCATTTCAGTCCCAACTTCGACCGGTCCGGGATCGCCCAGGACCTCAACGTCGTGTACCCGATCGACCGCATCGACGAGCTCGTCGCCGAGGGGGTCGTCGGGCGCGCCGCGGCCACGAACCTGTCGTTCATGGGAGCCGTGTCCGATCTTTCGACGATCATCCACGACACCGGCCCCGCAGCCGCTCAGGTGCTGCTCGACCAAGGGGTCGACGTCGTGCTGCTGACCCCCGTCTGACCGATCTGCACGCGCACCGTGAGTGTGCTCGCCCACGTCTTCGAAGCGGCCGGGTTGGCCACGGTCGGGATCTCGCTGGTTCGACGCCAGGCCGAGAATGCTCGGCCCCCGCGGATGCTTCATGTCGACTTCCCGCTCGGTCGACCCCTCGGGCGGCCCGGGGATGCTGTCTTCCAGCACGACGTTCTCCGACGCGCCTTCGCTCTGCTCGGGCGCACCGACGTGCCGGTTCTGGTCGATCACCCGGACCACATCGACGATCTCGCCGACGAGCCCGCCTCGTGCCCGCTCCCACCCCGCTTCGACCCGTCGCTGCCTCCTGCGATCGACGAAGCCATCGGGATCCGAGGAGCCTACGACCGCAACCTCGCGGCCACGGGCCGCACGCTCGTGGGACGCGAGGCGAGCGCCGATGCGATCGCCGACCTGCTCCGTGTCTTCCTGCGGCTGGCCGAAGGGGCGTCGCTCGACGAGGTCGGGTGGGGTGAGTGGCAGATCCTCGGGGCCGCGCAGGATCTGCGCGCCTACTACGAGGAAGCGGCGGTGCAGCTTGCCGACACCACCGGGGCGCGCCAGGCAGAGTCGTGGTTCTACACGAAGACCCGTGCGGGTGCGCTCATGCACGAGGTGCAGCGCGTGCTTCGCGCGGCGGAGGCCCCCAGGCTCGTGACCGGCTATCTCGTGCCGTCCACGCAGCGTCGCTGATCGCCGACGGTCAGTCGAGCAGCGGCACGACCTCGGGGTCCTCGAGGATCGCCAGGATCGTCTCGGCGAGCCGCCGAGCCGACGCGGCGTCGAGCTCGACGGCGATACGCTCGGCGGGATCTCCCGAACGGCCGCGCAGATCGATGCACAGGGCATGGTCGACGGGCGCGTCGACGGGATGGTCGAAGTAGACGATTGCGTCGCCGAGACGGGTCCAGCCGCCGGCGAGCAGCCCGCTGCCGGCGACCGGCGTCGTCGCGGTCACGTAGGTGCACATGTCAGGCTCCCTGTGGGGTGCTGAGGTAGCGGCCGAAGAACGACCAGATCGCCTTCCACCCTTCCTTGGCGGCCTCGACCCGGTAGCTGGGTCGGTCGACCGAGAAGAACGAATGTCCGGCATCGTCGAACGAGTGGATCTCGTAGGACTTGTCGTGGGATTGCAGTTGCTGCTCGATGATCGCCACGTGCTCGGGTGAGGGGTTGGCATCGTCGACCCCGAACAGGCCCATGAAAGGGGCGCGCATCTGTGGGGTGAGATCGATGGGGGCGACCGGGCGTTCGGGCGTGAGCTCGTCCGCGGTGGCCACGACACGCCCGCCGTAGCAGTCGACGGCGGCGTCGACGTCGAGCAGGCAGGCCGCGAGGTAGGTCTGCCGGCCGCCAGAGCAGTACCCGATCACGCCGACCTTGCCGTTCGCGTTGGACAGTGCCCGGAGGTGGTCGGCGGCCCCGGCGACGTCGCCCATGCACTGTTCGTCGGGAACGCCGCCGGCGGCGCGGGCCGCCGCCGCTGCATCGGCTGGGCGTGCGCCCGGCGCATACCGGTGGAAGAGGTTGGGGCACACCGCCGCGTAGCCGTAGACCGCGAAGGTCCGCACGATCTCCTTGGTGGCGCGGTCGTACCCGGGCATGTGATGGATCACGACCACGCCGGGGTAGGGCCCGGGCCCAAGGGGACGGGCGAGGTAGGCCTCGATGGCGTCGCCACCGTGTCCGTGGATGGTGAGCGTCTCTGCGAGGACTGCGTCGTAGACCATGGGGCATTCTGACCCAGACACCGGCCCCCTCGCTCGGCGTACCAGTCAGCTGCCCCGGGTGCTCGCGTGGGGCGCCGGCGCCGGCGTCGTGGGCTGGGCCGGCGGCGCTCCACCTGGTGCCGTGGTCGATCCGGCTTGCGAGCGCCGCAGTGGTATCGCTGACCCCGGCGTCGGGACCACGGAGTCGTCGTCGCCTTCCCGTTCGCCGCCCGGGTAGATGCCGTCGTCGCTGCCATCGTCGCGATACAGCGGGGGAGCGGTGGGTAGTCGCAGGCCGAGGCCCGGGTCCTGGGGCGTCGTCGAGATCAGGGTCACGGGCGACTGGCCACCCCGGGCGCCGACGTTCAGCGCCTGGGCTCCGACGAAACCGGCCAGCACCGAGCCGACGGTGATGGCCGTCCCCGATGCGACGAGGCGGGCGCGCCGCACCGCCTCATCGTTGTAGCCGGGTCTCCGACGCCGCACCGCCGGGTCAGCGAGTACCGGCTCGGCGGGCGGAACCGACGGCAGAGTGGGTCGGGCCGGGGGAGTCGACGACGAAGGGTCCTGCATGGACATCGGGGTACTCCTGTTGAGGCGGGTGGGGGAAGGCAAGGGGAGCGACGAACGGTGGCGATGGCGGCGGCGAGGCCGGGAAGCGGGGACCGGGTGCGTGGCGTCCGCCCTTGACGGGAAGTCCCTGGCCACGACCGCGGCGAGCCTTCTGACGAGCCGCGTCGACACGAGCGACGGTGAGGGACAGGACCGCCACGCCGACGGCGACCATCGCGACGAAGAGCGGAGAGCCCGTTCCCGCGTCGGTGCCCGAGAACACGCCGTGGATCGTCGAAAGTGCGAAGACCGGGAAGCTCAATAGGTGCGTGAGCCGCCAGAGGCGCCGGGGCAGGCGCTTGCGCAACAACGAGGTGAGCTCGACCGCCGCGAGCAGGTAGAGGCCGATGATGCCCCAGGCGACCGCCGCAGGTCGATAGGTTCCGGTGAACGGGACCAGGACCTCCGTGGGTCCGAAGTGCACGTACGTGTCCATCACCAGGCCGGCGACGTGGATGGCAGTGAAGGTCACGGCGAGGCCGCCCAGGAACCGATGGACGTCGAGCATCCAGTTCGGTCGGGGCTTGGGGCCGAGCACCTTGGTGCTGAGTGCCAGGCCCCACAGGACGCTGGCGGACAGCAGCGACCAGGCGACCATGCCTCCAGCTCGAGCGAGATACCACCAGAGCTGGCTCACGTCGACACGCCCCCGCCGACCTGCTCGGGGAACGACCGGATCGGTGATCGGTCGGTGAAGCGGGCGAATCCCGGTGACGTGCGAACGGCACCGTCGCGATCTACGACGAGCGCCTCGACACCGGTTCCCTCGACGATGGTGAACGGGTGCACGCCGCCGCGCAGGAGCACAGCCTTGGCGATCGCCTCGGCATGCCAGCCCTCCGCAGCGATGGCGGTCGCGAACACGACGTCGGACTCGGAAGGCCGACCGGTGCGGGGATCGATGAGGTGGTGACGATCCTCGCCGTTGATGCGCCAACGCCGCTTGAGCGTCGTCGAGCTCGCGACGGCCCCCGATGTCAGTCCGATGATCACGAGAGGTGTCGTGTGGTGCGGATGGTCGATGGAGACGGTCCAGCCCGCGCCGTCGGGGCCGACACCGTCGACCCGGAGATCGCCGCCGATGTCGATGCAGACACCCTCGGCGCCGGCGGCCATCACCTCCTCGGTGACGATGTCGGCCGCCAGCCCCTTGCCGATGCCCCCGGGGTCGAGCCCGACCTCGGGGGGAAGGGTCACCGTGGTGCCGTGGACCACGATGTCGGCGGGTCCGATGAGGCTGGGGCCTCGAGGAGGACGGCGAGGCTCGGCTCGGTCGGCGGGGATCTGCTCGAACGAGCGGTCGTAGCCGGCGGCGACGACCGCTGCCAGTTCGGTGCAGTCGACGAAGGCGGCGCTGACCCGCCACGCGTCTGTGCCCCGACGTACCAGTGTGATCGTCTCGGGAGAGACTTCGACGGGGGCGCCGCCGGCTCGGTTGAGCCGGCTCACTTCGGAGGAGGGCCGGAAACGCGACCAGCGCGACTCCAGGTCGGCGATGCGTTCCAGTGCCCTGTCGGCGAGCCGGGCACCACCGACCACGATGACGTGCACGTCGGTCCCCATCGCCCGTGCGGAGCGTTCAGCTGCCATGGCTCGAGGCCTGCACTTGTCGTGCCGGCACTGCGGCCACCGCTGCTACGCGCGGACTGGTCGCGGCGGTGATCGAGCTGGTGGTTGTTCCGGCCGACGTCATGGTCGCCTGCGGCTCGCTGCTGGACGCGAAGGCGTTGTGTGCTGCCAGGAGGCCGGTGATGGCGACCAGGGCTGCGGCGCTGGACGCGGCGACGACCTTTCGGGCTCGGGCCGCGGGATGGGGGCGCCGGGAGCGCGCAAGCGGTGGCGTGGTCAACAGACGGCCTCCTGTGGGTGGTCTGCAACCCACTGTGGCTGCCGAACCTGAGAGCTGGCTGAGACCGGTCGCAGAGCCAGGTCGGAATCGTCAGCCGTCGCGAGGCGCCGGTCACCGGTGGTGACAGCCTGAACACGCGGTGTGCCAGCGCGGCCGGGCTGGTGCCCGCCGAGCTTCGCCTCGTTGCAGCCCGTCAGGCGGAGGGAGCGAACGTGGTGTCGAGGTGTTCGAGCAGGGCGCGGTCGTGGTCCACGCCGGGGTTCGTGGTCGTGAGTAGCTGGTCACCGAGGAAGATGCTGCTCGCGCCGGCGTGCAGACACAGGGCCTGCAGTTCATCGCTCATGTCGCTGCGGCCCGCCGAGAGACGCACGACCGACCTGGGCATCATCAGGCGCGCCGCCGCGATGGTGCGGACGAGCTCGAGCGGTTCGAGCTCATCGGTTCCGAAAAGGGGTGTACCGGGGACCTGCACCAGCAGGTTGATCGGCACGCTCTCGGGGTGGGGGTCGAGCCGCGCCAACTGCACGAGCAGCCCTGCCCGGTCGCGTCGGGTTTCCCCCATGCCGACGATCCCGCCGGTGCAGAGCTTGATCCCGGCGTCGCGGAGATGGCCCAACGTCTCGATCCGGTCTTCGTAGGTCCGCGTGGTGATGATCTCGCCGTAGAACTCCGGGGACGTGTCGAGGTTGTGGTTGTAGTAGTCGAGGCCGGCGTTGGCGAGCGTCGCCGCCTGGTCCGCGGTGAGCATCCCCAGCGTCACACAGGTCTCCATGCCCAGCTCACCGACGCCGCGCACTGCCGCCGCGACCTCGCCGACCTGTCGATCGTTGGGCGAACGCCACGCCGCCCCCATGCAGAACCGGGTCGCGCCGGCCTCGCGTGCGCGCTCGGCGGCTTCGACGATCTCGGTGGTGGGCATCAGCCGTGCCGGTTCGAGGCCGGTGTTCCAGGCCGACGACTGTGGGCAGTAGGCGCAGTCCTCCGGGCAGGCTCCGGTCTTGATCGACAGCAGCATCGCAGCTTCGACCACGTGGGCCTCGAAGGTTTCCCGATGGACGGCGTGGGCCGCCGCGAGCAGGTCATGGAAGGGGCGGGCGATGATGGCGTCGGCCTCGTCGATCGTCCAGTCGTGTCGCAACTCGGTCACCGCTCCAGCATCGCTGTTAGGTGCACTTGCTGCCAATCCTTCGGCCCGCGAGACTGACGACCTCAACGCGGTCCGACGCCCCGCCCAGCGGGAGAGGCCCGATGCACCCAGCCGAGGAGATGCAATGACGACCGTGCAAGAGATCGCTGTCGAGACCATTACGGGGGAGCAGACCAGCCTCTCCGCGTACGCCGGATCGGTGATGCTCGTCGTGAACGTCGCCTCGAAATGCGGGTTGACGCCTCAGTACGAGGGCCTCGAGGCGATCTACGAGAAGTACCGGGATCAGGGTTTGGTGGTCCTGGGATTCCCGGCGAACAACTTCGGGGCGCAGGAGCCGGGCACCAATGAGGAGATCGCGGACTTCTGTCGGTCGACGTTCTCGGTGGCGTTCCCGATGTTCGCCAAAGTCAGCGTCGTCGGTGACGATCAACATCCGCTCTACGCGGCGCTCACCACCTCGGCACCGCGGGCGCTGGGTGAACCCGACACGTTCCGGGAGCGCCTCGCCGGGTTCGGGATGACTCCGAACCAGGATCCCGACATCTTGTGGAACTTCGAGAAGTTCCTCATCGCCCGCGATGGCACCGTCGTGGGACGCTTCGCTCCGACCATGACGCCGGAGGATCCAGCGCTCGTCGCAGCGATCGAGACCGAGCTGGCCAAGTGACGCGCCGCTGCACCGCGGCCGGCGCCGTCGGTGCCATCGAGGGGGTGCTTCCGGCATGATCGTCGACGACCTCACGCTCACGGTGGAGGCCTTCGGGCGCGGCACGGGATGGGAGATCAAACCCGAAGGGGCCTGCAAGGCCGATGTCTGCGTGCCCCTCGGTGGGGGAGCCTTCGATTGGCAGATCACGGCGGAGCGTCTCGGCATGGCCGTGGTCGCCGAGCCCGAGGCCGGGCTCTGGGCGATCGGGCCCGAGTCACTGGGCGGGCGGGCCCTGGTCAGCGCCGCGGCACCGGAGCTCGTGCTCGATGACATCGACGGTGCGCCGTTCCGGCTCTCCTCGCTGCGAGGTCAAAAGGTGGTGCTCGTCGCCTGGGCTCCCTATTGAGGGTGCGCTCACGATCTGCCCGGGTGGCAGGTATTGCGCACAGAGCTGCATCCCCAGGGCGTCGAGGTCGTCACCGTCTCGCTCGAGCTCAGCGGGCCGGACGCCTCGCGGCCCTACATCGAGGCCGCGAGACCGCAGCACCCCTCGCTGCTCGACCCCATGCATGCGCTCGACACCCTCTTCGGGGTGGTGAACATTCCCAACGTGGTCTGGATCGACGAGGACGGTTTGATCGTGCGTCCGGCGGAGCCGGGTTGGCCCCAGCCGCCCGCACCGCGCCCGCAGGTTCCCCGCGACGGGGACACGCCGAAACCCGACACGCCGGAGCGCCAGGCCCGGCGACGGATGTTCGAGATCATCGACAGCGGCCAGGACCGAGCGGCCTATCCCGACGCGATCCGCGACTGGGCCGCCAAGGGGGCCACGAGCCGGTTCGTGATGACGCCGGACCAGGTGGTGGCCGCCT
>JAHECR010000001.1:79737-299150 GCA_024641655.1 Acidimicrobiaceae bacterium | reverse complement strand
TCCCAGCCCCGCGCACCGTCGCAGTCGCAGGGCGCGGCGCACTTCGAGCTCGGCAACCACTTGTGGCGGGCCGGTCGACGCGACCTCGCCGTCTCCCACTTCAATGCTGCCATCAGCCTCCAGCCCGACAACTGGACCTACAAGCGACAGGCGTGGTCGCTCGTCGGCAACGAGCGCGTGGGCGGCGAGCGCGGCCGGTTCACCCAAGGTCCGCTGCCGGGCGAGGAAGCTGCCTGGCCGTTCGACTCCGACTTCATGACCGACGTCGCCAAGCTGGGACCAGGCGAGTACTACCCCTTGACACTGGAGGGCAGCTGAGGCCGAGGGGGTGACCAGGGTCACCTCGATGGCCTAAGTTCGTCGTGGGCGAGGTGAGGCGGACTCGGGAGGAACAGATGAACGTGCGGCGACGACCCACACTGGTGATGGCGACCTGCGTGACGCTGGCGTCGATGGTGCCGGCGTGCAGTGGCGACGACGCCGGTGGTGGCTTCTTCACCGGGTCGGCAACGGCCACGGCGGCGGCCACCAGTGGAGGCGACCCCGGTGCTGGGGACTCCGGAGCGGTCGCCGGGGACGGTGCCGAGCTCGACGGCACCACCTTCGTGATCGATGGAACCTTCTACCACTCTGGCTTCGAGGTGACCCTGCGCGAGGGAACGGTCGGGGTGACCGAGGACGTTCTGGGCAATGTCGACGGCTATGTCCTGACCATCGATGCCACCTTCACCAACCTCGGCGACAGCACGACGTTCTTCGACGCGGCAACGTCGATCGTGCAGGGCACGAAGAGCTACGCGAGCAGCTTCCAGAGCGACGCGCCCGATGTCGGCGGCGGGCTCACCGGTGAAGGCGGGCTGCGCTTCGTGATCGACGAGGACTTCGACTACGAGGCCGCAACCTTGGTGGTCGGCGCGGGGGACGAGGCCCGCGCCGAGGTTCCGTTCTCACCGGGAGCGGGGACGCTGAAGGACCTTGCACCCTCGGAGCTCGAGGTGAGCGGTGTCGCCTCGCTCGACGCGATCGACTTGACCTTCAGCGGTGCCGAGCTGCGCTACGACGTGCCCTCCTCGTACCGGGAAGTCGATGCCGGTCAGGTGGCGGTGACCCTGCACTTCGATGCCACGAGCCGGAAGTCGGGCAACTGGAGGGTCAACGCACAGGACTTCGCACTGGTGAAGCCCGACGGCATCGCCGTGGGCACCGACGGAAGTTCCTTGGCGTCGTTGCCCGGCAGCGAGCAAGGGCTGACGACGCAGGACTTGTTCGTCCGGTTTGTCATCGAGGCCGACACTCCCGGCACCTACACGCTGCGGTTCAAGCCGGGCACGTACTGGGTCAGCTCCGGGCCCGAGGAGACGACCTTCGATTTCACGCTGACCTAGACCGCGGCGTCCGCCCGACTTCCGTCGCGAGCGGATCGTCCGTACTATGGGCTCCGAATACAACTGAAGAAGTCCTCGGGGTTGGGTGAAAGTCCCGACCGGCGGTGAGAGCCCGCGAGCCCCCTCGTGCAGCGCACGAGGACCGGTTGACCAGGTGGAATCCCTGGGCCGACGGTCACAGTCCGGATGGGAGAGGACCGTCACGCCGGCTGCGCCGCGCCCTCGCCGGGCACGGCGCTCCTTCGGCGTTGCCGGCCGCTGCCCCAGCCACCTCGCAGGGCGCGGAAGGCGCAGATGTTCACGGGAATCGTCGAAGAGGTCGGCACGGTCGCGGAGGTCGCCGCGCGCGGCGACGGCCGGCGACTGGTGTTGGCGGCCGATGCGGTGATGGGCGATATCGCGCTGGGCGCGTCGATTGCCGTCAACGGGTGCTGCCTGACCGTGGTCGACTTCGGCGAGCAGTGGTGGGCCACCGAGGCCGTCCCCGAGACGCTGGCTCGCACGACCATCGGTGAGCTCGACGTCGGCTCGGGCGTCAATCTCGAGCGACCCCTGCGCGCCGACGGCCGATTCGGTGGCCACGTGGTGCAGGGTCACGTCGACGGTGTCGGCCACGTGGCGTCCATCGAGCCGCTGACCGATGGATCGCACCTCGTGGCCATAACGTTGCCGGGGGGGCTCCGGCGCTACGTCGTCGAGAAGGGTTCCGTCGCGGTCGATGGGTGCAGTCTCACCGTTGCCGGGTTGCGCCCCGACGGGTTCGAGGTCGCGGTGATCCCGCACACCTGGACGGCCACGAGGTTCGGCACCTACACCGTCGGCGACCCGGTCAACATCGAGGTCGACGTCCTCGCCAAATACGTCGAACGGCTCCTGTCCGCCCGGATGGAAGCCGACATCGAAGGGATCTCCAATGCCTGACCTGTCCAATGTCGAAGATGCGCTCGCGGCCTATGCCCGTGGCGAGTTCCTCGTCGTGGTCGACGACGAGGACCGCGAGAACGAGGGCGACCTCATCATCGCCGCCGATGCCATCGACGACGCCAAGATGACGTTCATGATCCGTCACACGAGTGGCGTGATCTGCGCCCCGATGCCCGGCGCGCGCGCCGACGCGCTCCAGCTCCCCCTCATGGTCAGCGACAACACCGAGTCGATGCGCACCGCGTTCACCGTCACTGTCGATGCACGCCACGGGACGACCACAGGGATCTCCGCCGCGGATCGGGTGCGGACCGTGCGGGCGCTCGCCGATGTGTCGACGAAGCCCGACGACCTGGCGCGCCCGGGGCACATCTTCCCCCTGCGAGCGCGGGTCGGAGGGGTTCTCAAGCGTGCCGGCCACACCGAGGCCGCCGTCGACCTCGGCAGGCTGTCGGGCCGCTCGGAGGTCGGCGTGCTGTGCGAGATCGTCAACGACGACGGCACGATGGCTCGACTGAGCGACCTCATCCCGTTCGCGCAGCAGCACGATCTGCGGATCTTGACCATCGCCGATCTCATCCGGCATCGGCGCCGCAGCGAGAAGCTCGTGGAACGATTCGCAACGGCGCGCCTGCCGACCAAGTTCGGCGAGCTCGCGGCGATCGCGTACCGCTCGACGCTCGACGACGTCGAGCACGTCGCGTTCGTCATGGGTGAGGTCGATGGTGTCGACGACGTGTTGGTCCGGGTCCACTCCGAGTGCCTGACCGGAGATCTGTTCGGTTCGCTGCGCTGTGACTGCGGCAGCCAGCTCGAGGCGGCGTTGGCCGAGATCGGCGAGGAAGGCCGTGGCGTCATCGTGTACCTCCGGGGCCACGAGGGCCGCGGGATCGGGATCGCGCACAAGCTGCGGGCCTACGAGCTGCAGGACGAAGGCCACGACACCGTCGCCGCGAACGAGCTGCAAGGGTTGCCGGTCGACTCGCGTGAGTACGGCATCGGGGCGCAGATCCTCACCGACCTCGGCGTGAGCACCATGCGCCTCATGACGAACAATCCCGCCAAGTACGGCGGGCTCCACGGCTTCGGTCTCGAGATCACCGCTCGCGTGCCGCTCGACATCGCGCCCAATCCGGAGAACCTGCGCTACCTCGAAACCAAGCGCGACCGTCTCGGGCACCTGCTCCAGACCCCCACCGGCACCATGGTGCCCGACACCACCCAGGAGAGTGCGTGATGCGGATCCACGAAGGACAACTCAACGGCACCGGGCTGCGCGTGGGCATCGTGGCCGGTCGATTCAACGAGGCAATCGTCGCCAACCTGGTGCGTGGGGCCCGCGACCGTCTGCGGCGCCTCGGTGTCGACGATGCGGCGATCGAGCTGGCCTGGGTGCCGGGGGCATTCGAGGTGCCGATCGTCGCGAAGGCCATGGCTGACTCCGCTCGTGTCGATGCGGTGATCTGCCTCGGCGCGGTGATTCGTGGTGCGACCGCGCACTTCGACTACGTCGCCGGTCAGGCGGCAGCGGGCTGCGCCGCGGTGGGCAGAGAAAGTGGTATCCCGGTCATCTTCGGCGTGCTCACCACCGACAGCATCGAGCAGGCAGTCGAGCGTGCCGGGAGCAAGTCGGGAAACAAGGGCGCCGACTGCGCCGAGGCCGCCATCGAGATGGTGCACGTGTTGCGTTCCGTCACCGCCTGAGCAGCCCGTCGCGAGACCCAGCGTCCTGCGCCTATCGCGGTGGGCGGCGGGCCGGGACGGGAACCTCGACGGGCTCCCCCTCGACCGAGATCCGCGGCAGGAAACGGTCGAGGCCCGCGGGCATCCACCAGTTCCGGGCCCCGAGCAGCTCCATCGTCGCCGGGACGAGCAGCATGCGCACGAGTGTGGCGTCGAGCAGGATCGCCGCGCCCAGCCCGGTACCCATCATCTGGATCTGGCGGTTGTCCTCGAGCAGGAAGCTGCCGAAGACGACGACCATGATCGCTGCGGCCGCGGAGATGACCCGAGCCGTTGCGGCGAGCCCGTTCGCAACCGACTCCGACGAATCGCGGGAGCGGTCCCACTCCTCTTTGACGCGGGACAACAGGAAGACCTCGTAGTCCATCGACAGGCCGAAGACGATCGCGAACAGCATCATCGGCATCCACGGTTCGACCGGCGCCTTCTCGATGCCGGTGAGCGACCCCAGCCATCCCCATTGGAACAGAGCGACCATGACGCCATAGGCCGCGCTGATGGAAAGAAGGTTCATGATCACGGCCTTCAGGGGGATGAGCAATGAGCGGAACACCAACATCAAGAGCACGAACGAGAGGGTCAACACCGCCCCGAAGAACACGGGGGTGCGACTCGAGAGGTAGTTGCTGAAGTCGACTCCGACGGCGACGATGCCGGTGACGTTGGCCTCGATGCCGGTGCCGGCCACCGATGCGGGAATCACCTGCTCGCGGAGGACGCCCAGCAGCGACTCGGTGGCCTGGTCCTGTGGCGCCGTCGAGGGGATCACGCGCAGGAGGAACGCCGAGGGGTCGGCGGGGTTGTCCGGAATCGGCCCGAAGACCTCGTCGACGCCGTCGGTGGCTGTGAGCGCCTCGGCGAGACGGGTGACCGCTTCGGCGTCTCCTGGAGCCGATGTCTCGGCCGCAACCAGGAACGGTCCGTTGAAGCCCGGTCCGAACCCTTCGGCGAGCAGATCGTAGGCCTGGCGGGTGGTGGTGTCGGGCGAGAAGTTGCTCTCGTCGGCGAAACCGAGCCGCAGGCTCAGCACGGGGACGGAGATCAACAGCAGCACCGCAGTGCCGGCGATCGCAATCGTCCAGGGGCGGTGCTGCACGAAGCGGCTGAACCGGTACGCGAACGTCTCGGCAACCGGCTTCGGGGGGCGGTGACGGACCTGCCTGCGCAGCGGGGCGTACGCGAATGCGGCAATGAGCACCAGGGCCGACGCGGCAAACGGGATCGCAAAGGCCGCCGGCGGGAGCTTGAGGCCGACCGCCAGGAGCCCGAGGGCGGCGAGGCCCGCAGCGATGAGGCCCCGCCATCGGGTTATCTCGACGCGTTCACCGGCGAAACCGAGCAGCGCGGGCAGGAGCGTGACCGACGCGATCATCGTGGTGAGCACCGCGGTGGACATAGACACGCCGATCGCGGTGACGAACGGGAGCCCGATCGCGATGAGCCCCAGCAGGGAGATCACTACCGTCGTGCCCGCGAAGAGCACCGCTCGGCCGGCGGTGTCGAGCGACTGCGCTGTGGCCGTGCGCGGTGACTGTCCGGCGTGCAGCGCCTCCCGGAAACGGGTGACGATGAACAGCGCGTAGTCGATGCCGACGCCGAGGCCGATCATCACGGCCAGTGTCGTGACGAACGACGGCCCCTTCGTCAGGTTCGAGAGGAGAATGACGACCCCGATGCCCGACGCGACCCCGAACGCAGCCACCGAGATGGGCAGGCCCATGGCCAGGACCGATCCGAAGGCCAGGATGAGGACGAAGATGGCGAACGCGACACCGATGAGCTCGGACTCCGGTGGTTCGAAGACCACCAGCGCATAGCCTCCGTACTCGATGCGGAGCCCGTCCACCGATGGCTCCAGTTTCTTGAAGTCGTCCGCGATCAGCGGCGTCTCCTCGTCGGTGACCCCGGGGGCGAAATCGAGGGAGGCGAACGCGATGGTGCGGTCTGCGTTGACTCCTCCGCTCCCTTCGCCTCCGTAGGGGCTCGAGACCGACACCTCGTCGAGGGCATCGATCTGCGCGAACCAGGCCTCCATGGCCGCCTTCACGGCCGGGTCGTCGACGGTGCGGTCCGAGGTGAAGACGATCGAGCCGGCCAGGCCCGAGCCGGCGCCACCGAAGTACTGCTCGATCGCGTCGGCCCCGCGACGGCTCTCCGAGTCGGGGATCTCGTTGGTTGCGTCGAATCCCGACCCGACGACGCCGCCGACCGCGAAGATGGCGATGACCGCGAAGAGCCACGCCACGAGCGTGGCCCGACGGTGATCGAAGCACCAGCGGCCGAGGCGCGTCAGGAATGTGGACGGTTTCGAGGCAGTCGTATCGGGGGTACGCATGAGGCTCCGTTCGTCGGTCGCTACCGTAGCCCCGCAGGGTGGCGGCGTCACCGCTCTGTGGGTCGGTGCGGAGGTCACCGGGCGCCGGTGTTCGAACCGGCTCGCGGACCTGGCATCCTGGGCCCAACCCCCGCAGCGGACAAGCCAGGAGAGGCGAGCGCGAGATGGACGACGATTTCGAGCCCAACACCGAAGAGCTGCTCGGACGCAACCGCGGGTACGCATCGCATTTCCACGACGACCAGCTCCAGGTCGCCCCGCAGCGACATCTCGCCGTCGTGGCCTGCATGGACTCCCGCATCGACACGTTTGCGATCCTCGGGCTCGCGAACGGCGACGCACACATCATCCGCAACGCCGGAGGGGTCATCACCGACGATGTCATCCGTTCGTTGTGCTTGTCGCAGCGGTTCCTCGGGACACGTGAGATCATCCTGGTACACCACACCGATTGCGGGCTTCAGAAGGTCGACGAGGAGGAGTTCCGCCAGACGCTCGTCGACGAGATCGGCGTCAAACCGTGGTGGTCGCTCGAGGCCTTCACCGATCCCTATGCCGACGTCGCCCAGTCGATCCACCGCCTCCGGATGACGCCGTTCATCCAGTACAAGGAGCACATCCGGGGCTTCGTCTACGACGTCCACGACGGCCTGCTGCACGAGGTCAGCGCCTGACGCGTCCGCGGGGGTCGGCGTCAACGGACGCCGACCCCCGCGCGATCTGCGACTCCGACGGCTCAGCTCGCGAAGGCCTCTTCGAACGCCGCGGTGAGTGTCGCGTCGGCAGGGCCGCTGTAGCCGCAGAAGTTCACGTTCCCGTCGGCGGCGGTGATCAGGTACCGATCACCGACCTGGAAGTCGAACCCGGCGGTCAGTCCAGCCATGCCGCCCTGGGCATGGAGCAGGACCGTGTCGGCGCTACCGCCCACGTACCAGTGGTCGACAGCGATGGTGACGGTCTCGCCCTCGATAGCGGTGACCGTGCCCCCGAACGCCGGGGACATGTCCTTCAACAACGCGACATCGAACATGATGCACGAGGCCATCGAATCACCGGCCCCCAGCGAGAGCTCCATCGGGGGGCCCGCAACCGTGCTCTGGCTGTCGTCGCCGTTGAGCGCGACGACGCCGACGGCGACGATCGCCACGACCGCTGCTGCGGCTGCGAGGATCCACGATCGACGGTGGCTGGTGACGGTGGCACGAACGGGTGATGGGGTGGTTTCGGTTTGCATGATCTGCTCCAGACGTTGGCGCGCCGACGGTGCCGTCGGCGGTTCCAAGGCCGTCTCGGCTGGGACCGGGTCGATGCGTTGCAGTCGCTGTCGCAGCTCGTCATCATTCACGGTCTCAGCTCCGGGGTCCTCTGCTTCGTTATCTGTCCAGCAGCGCTCGATTCCTTTCGGGAAAGTTCCGCACCCAGTCGGGTACGCAGGCGACTGAGGCGGATGCTGATCGCGTTGGGAGTTGCGTCGACCACCGTCGCTATGTCCGAGGGACCGAGTCCCTCCCATGCCCACAACCGCACGATCTCCCGGTCAGCGTCACCGAGCCGGTCGAGGACCTCCTGCAGCGCGACGTCGTGCTCGTCGGTCCAGTCCACCTGCTGGGAGCGATCCTCCCCGGTTGCAGCGCGGTCAACCAGGCGGAGGCGTCGGTGGGTGCTCCGCCGGTGGTTCGCCAGGCAGCGTCGGGCGACGCCATAGCACCACGGGAGCGGCGCGTCGCGGGGAATGTCGTCGACGCGGCGCCACATCGTGAGGAGCGCGTCGTTGAGTACGTCATCGACCTCGCTCGACGAACACCGCCGCCGCAGGTACCGCTGCAGCGGCATGTACACGGCGTGGAACGTCTGCTCGAATACCTCGTGGCGTTGATCGCGGCCCATATCCGAGTCCGACGTCGCGACCGGCGGCTCGGTTCCCGGGTGTGGGGAGGCGAAGCCCGAGCAGCCGGCCCCACAGCGTCCTACGATCTCGATATGGCGACAACATGGCGTACGACGTTCCGGGTCGGTGAGCGCACGGTGCACGGTGTCAGCGATGGCAGCTTCACGATGCGTGAGGGGTTCATGAACGTCCCGGGCTTCCAGCGGGCCTACGAGGACGAAGACGGGCGCGCTCGACTGCCCATCGCGTCGTTCGTGGTGGAAGGTGACCAGACCGTGCTCATCGATGCCGGAGTCGGGCCTGCCGACGGGCGGACCCTGTCGGGAGGCGCGCTGCTCGACGAGCTCGAACGCGTGGGGGTCCTGCCCGCCGATGTCGACCTCCTGGCGATCTCGCATCTGCACCTCGACCACGACGGTTGGATCGCGACAATCGACGGAGAGGTCGTGTTCCCCAACGCAACCCTGCGGATGGGCCGCGCCGACTACGAGCTGTTCGTCGAGAGCGGCCAGGTCGAGGGCAACCTGGCCATGGCACCACACCTCAAGGCGGTGCTGACCGAGCTCTGCGACGACGGTCGCATCGACTTCGTCGAAGACGACTCCGTCGAGATTGCGCCGGGTGTCATCGCGGTGCCGACACCAGGTCACACGCCGGGCCACCTCGCGTTCGCGGTGCGACACGGCGCCGAGCAGCTGTTCATTCTCGGTGATGCGATGTACTGCCCCGAGCAGCTGACCGACGCCGACCTGACAGCTATGCACGACGTCGACCCGGTGTTGGCCCGCCGTAGCCGGGAGCTCATCCAGCGAGAGGTGGATCGTCACGGAACCACCGCCGTCGGGTGCCACTTCCCCGGCCTGCGCGGCGCCCGTGTCATCGGTGGAGAGCTCGTCGACCGCTGATCTGGCGGTGGTCTGCCTGGTTCGCCATTCCTGACCCGTTGGTCGGGGGGCTGACTCCGGTTCGTTCGGGCGCCGGGAGCGGAGGAGCTACTGCGGGTGCGCAGCGACGTACTCAGCGGCGGTCTCGTTGCCGTCGTTCTTCCATCCGACCGGTAGCCAGATGTCACCTTCGGAGCTCCAGTAGTAGATCTCCCACTGGTGGTAGCCGTAGAAGGCGCGGGGGTCGTCGATCATGATTCGGGCGTAGGCCTCGACACCGTTCACGTAGGCGTCGTGGTTGTTGTAGTGCCACAGCGCGTCGAGCAGGGCAGCGGAACCGGGCGCGACGGGTCCGCCGGCGTTGGCGGCCTCGTAGGCGAGATAACGGCCCGCGGCCATGATCGAATCGTGAGGGTCGTCGATGTCACCACCCCGGCCGAAGGTCTCCCAGGTCGGGGCGATGAACTGCATGGGGCCGCGCGCGCCGGCCGTCGACAGGCCGCGGATACGACCCATCCCGGTCTCGATCAGGTTGATGGCGGCGAGGTACTGCCACGGGATGCCGAAGGTGGCCTCGGCCTCCTGGCAGTAGCCGAGGAGCGCGTCGGCCGATTCGGGTTCGATGATTTCCCAGGGCGGCATGTTCGTCGGTGGCTCCGGGATCAGTCCTTTGAAGGATCGCCGTGCCGCCGCGTTGGCGAGCGCCCGCGTCGCCAGTTCCGGAGGGAGCTGCGCAGCCACCGCCTCGTCCCAGGCCGGCGTCGAGCCCAGCCGCCGATAGGCGACCTGCTGCACGTGACCCGCCAGATCGAGATCCGCCGGCGCCGTAGCCGGATCGTCGATCAGTGCGTAGGACCAACTGAGCTGCGCCGCCAGCAGCTTCGGATCCGCAGGCGGGGCCGGCGCGCCGGACGCGCCGAACTCCACCACCGTGGTTGGCGTCGGTGTGGACAGGGGGGTAGGCGTGACGTCGGGGGTCGGCGTCGCCTCGGGCGTCATCGTCGGCAGGGCCTCGAGATCATGCTCGTGGGACGTGCGTGAGGCACTGAACCACAGCGTCGCGATCAACACCGCGAACACCGCTGCAGCGGCGAGCCAAGGTCGGCTGGTCGCAGGGGGCATCTCGTGATGGTAGTGCGGGGCGCTGGGCAGGGCGGGTCGCCACCACCCCAGTACTGTCGCGTTGATGGGAGCTACCGACGAGCTGGTCGAACTGGTGTGTGACTCCGGTGGGCCGATGTCGAATCCAGCGTGGCGCTGACCGTCCCCGAACGCAGGTGCTGAGGCATACTCGGGAGGTGTTCGAGAACACCAACGACGAACCAAACGCCCCCGACGAGCGTGGTGAGCTCATCGGGGGCGTGTGGATCAAGGGCCTGCCACCCACCGAGCTGCGCGACTTCGGCGCGCTCGACGAAGCCGAGCCGAGCGGCCCGAGCCCGGTCGAGGGGCCAGACGAGCTGGCCCAGGCGCAGCTCTCGACAATCGGGGCGATGGGGGAGGTCGCCGCTGCAGCCAACCTCAGTCGTGCGGTGGCCCGCGGAGCGACCCCCACCAATCGGGCCCTCGCCCTGCGGATCGGATCCCTGGTCGTCGGTGCGCTGATGGTCCTGAGCCTGATCTTCGGCGTGGTGCGAGCCGTCTTCTGACTTGGGCCGCGCGCCCGCTCAGCCGATCTTGCAGGAGGCGCCACCATCGACCGGGAGGGCGACGCCGGTGATGAACGCAGCTTCGTCGGAGGCGAGGAACAGCGCAGCGTTGGCGACGTCCCATGCGGTGCCCATCGTGTGACGCAGCGGCACGCGTGCGTTGCGGGCGGCCACCACTTCCTCGCGGGGTTGGTTCCACTCGCGGGCGCGGGTGTCGACGGCCATCGGGGTGTCCATCAGCCCGGGCAGGATGACGTTGCACCGCACGCCGAACTCGGCGTTCTGGATCGCGACCTGCTTGGTGAAGGCGATCATCGCTGCCTTGCTCGCCTTGTAGGCGACGGTGGGGTAGTTCTCGATCGCGGCGAGCGACGAGATGTTGACGATGGACCCGGAGCGCTGTCCCCGCATTACCGGCAACGCGTGCTTCACCGCCATCACCGTGCCTCGCAGGTTCATCGCCATGATCCGGTCGAACGCCTCTTCGGTGATGTCGAGCGGTCCGGCGTCGCCACCGGCAAGGCTGACGCCGACGTTGTTGTGCAAGATGTCGAGCCGCCCCCAGCGTCGGACGCAGTCGTCGATCACGCGCTCGAGGTCGGCCTCGGCCGTGACATCGGCCGCTGTTGCCTCGGCGGTGCCCCCCTCGCTGCGGACGATGGCCGCGGTCTGCTCGGCTCGACCGAAGTCGATGTCGACGCAGAGCACCGAGGCACCCTCGCGGGCGAACACGATTGCCGTCGCCCTGCCATTGCCCACACCTTCACCCGGGCTCTGGCCTGCCCCCACCACCACGGCGGTTCGGTCTCGCAGACGCATGGTCGTTCCTCTCGTCGGGTCAGCGGACTCGGTCGGCGCGTGCGGCCGCGGCCTCGTCGAGCACTGGGAGCAGGTGTTCGCGGAAGGCGGCGTAGTTCTCGCTCATCGGAAAATGGCCGAGGCCAGGCATGATTCTGGCGACGGCGTGGGGGACCGCTGCCGCGACTGCGAGCGTGTCCTCCGGGGTGCACGAGTAGTCGTATTCGCCCGACAGCAGGAACAGGGGGCACCGGTTCGGGATCTCACCCAGTCGGTCGCGGAGGTCTCCGCCGACGGTGTAGAAGTGGAGGTCACCCTTGAAGACGCCGGGACCGCCCTGCATGTAGTGCCAGAGGGTCTCCCAGCGCTCGGTCTCGGGGGCGTCGGGTCCGATCAGCCCCGACACGATTGCCGCACAGACCTCGCCACCGTGGACGTCGGGACGATGGAGCCAGTCGAGGTCGTAGTAGGGGTCGACATGTGCGCCCGCCTGCAGGCCGACGAGCGCTCCGACCTCCTCGGCATGGTGGAGGGCGAGGTGCAGTGCCAGGCGACCACCGATGGAACACCCCATGACGACCGGCTGCTCGAGTTCGACTGCCCGGGCAATCGTGAGGACGATCGAGGCGTACTCGTCGGCGCCGAGCAGGTACTCGTCTTCCTGCCACCCTGCCGGCGGTGAGGACTTCCCATGCCACGGCAGATCGAACGCGACGACACGGAACCGGTCGGTCACGTCGGGGTCGTTCAGCAGCCCTCGCCACTGGCGGGTGTCGCTGCCGGCGGTGTGCAGGCACAGGAGGGGCGTGCCCGCGCCGGCCTCCTCGACAAAGATGCGGTGGGGCCGGCCGAGGAGCTCGATGTGGAGATAGCGGCCGACAACGGGTTCGAAGGTGGCGTCAGGCACCGTGGTGCTCCCGGACCGATGCGAGCAGTTCCTTGAAGTACCGCAGGTTGGCCATCAACGGCCGGAGGTCCCCCTCCATCGTCAGCACCCTCCGTTTACGCAGCGCCATCAGGTCGTGATGACCCGGCGCGGGTTGCGACGACCAGAAGGCGGCCCATTCGTCTGCGGGTGCACGCAGGGCGAACTGCCACGATGCCATCACGAAGGGTCCGCGACGGACCGTGTGGACCGACCCTTCCACGATGTCGACGAGATAGGCGACGTCGCCGACCTCGAGCAGGAACGTGGTTGTGAGGTGCCGGGCCCGACGACGCATACCGGCGTCTGCCTGGAGCAGCGTCGGACGGTCGGCGGTGAGCTCGGGTTGCATCGCGCCGCACCGTACCCGACGGCAAGGCCCCGGCGCCCACGAGTCGTGCGGCGTTCGGTGCCATCGGCGTCGAGTGCCGAGGGAGGTTGTGCATGCAGGTCAGACGTCCGGACTTCGACCTGGTCGTCGATCGGAGCGGGCGCGTGAAAGAGTACCGAGGTGCTGGGTCCGACCGCAGGCCTGGCCCTCCCGTTCGCAGACCCGAGGCTCCGACGCATGTGGATTCCCATCACGCTTGCTGCGGCGGTCTGCCAGATCCTGCGGACGTCGCGCCAGCACGAGCTGCGATCGGTGCTGTCGACGTCGGCGGCGGGATATGTCCGCTACCTCTACGGAGCCCCGCTCGCGCTCGGGGTGAGCGTCGTGCTGTTCGGCGTGGTGAGTCACGATCTGCCTGCGATCGGCGACTGGTTCTGGCCCGTGGTGGCCCTCGCCGGGGTCACCCAGATCCTCGCCACGATCGCGCTGCTCGAGTCGTTCAAGTTGCGGGATTTCGCGGTAGGCACCGTGTACGCGAAGTCCGAGGTGATTCTCGTGGCCGTCGTGGGCGCAATCGGGCTCGGTGAGCCGCTCAGGCCCTATGGGTGGGTCGGTGCCGCTCTCGTCACCATCGGGGTTGCCTGGCTCGCCTCCAACGGTCGCTTCGCGACGCTGCTCAAACGGGCCGGCGACCCGGCAGCGTTTCTCGGCATCGTGGCCGGCGGGCTGTTCGCAATCACTGCCGTCGCGATTCGCGGGGCCTCGAACCAGCTCACGGGTGCGCCGGCGTTCGACCGTGCCATAGCGACCCTGACGGTGATGCTGGCCATCCAGACGGTGGTGAACGGGGTCGCCTTCGCCGTGATCGCGCCGGCCGAACTTGCGCGCACCGCACGAGCGTGGCGGCCGGCGATCCCCGTCGGAGTATTCAGCCTCCTGGGATCGATTGGCTGGGCCTGGGCGGTCACCCTCGAGAACGCGGCCAAGGTGCGCACGCTCGGCCAGGTCGAGTTGGTGATCGCGTTTCTGATCGCCCGGTACTCCCTCGGGGAACGTCACGTTCGCGCCGACTACCTCGCCGCGGGTCTCGTGCTCGGTGGCGTGGTGGGGGTCACAGTGCTGGGCTGAAACCGCACCGACCGCAGTGCGGCCCGGCCCGATCCCATGCAGTGGCCAACCGGAGCGACGGTCGGCCGCCCGGCGGCATCACGCCGACGGCGGCTCATTGGTGCCGGTGACCACGTGGGCCGACGATGCCGGCAAGGTGAGGCGCACGGTCGTCCCCTCGCCCGGCGCGCTCTCGACATCGATCGTGCCGCCGTGGGCACCGACGACTGCGGCGACGATGGACATTCCGAGACCGGAGCCGCCGCGTTCGCGCGACCGGGACGGGTCTCCACGGTAGAAGCGCTCGGTGATCCGGGCCGCGACGTCCGCAGTCATCCCCGGACCTTCGTCGGTCACGTCCAGCGTCACGTCTCGCTCGGGCGAGCGTCGAGCGTCGAGGCTGATCGCGGTCCCCGACGGGGTGTGCACGATCGCGTTGCCGACGATGTTGGCGATGACCTGGCGGAGACGATCCTCGTCGCCGTCGATCTCGAGGCCCGCCGGTGCCCGCGCGGTGATCACGCGGTCGGGTGCGACGACGCGGGCGTCGGCTGCGGCATCGGCAACGAGAGCGCTGAGGTCGATGCGATTGCGGTGCAGTGGCCGCTGCTCGTCGAGCTTGGCGAGGGTCAACATGTCCTCCACGAGGCGTCCCATTCGCTGCGCCTCCTGTTCGGTGCGTCGCATTGCATCGTCGAGGTTGTCGGGTTGGGCGAGCCCACCGTGGCGGTAGAGCTCGGCGTAGCCACGGATCGTCGTTATCGGGGTGCGCAGCTCGTGGGACGCGTCGGCGACGAATCGTCGTAATCGCTCCTCCGAGCGCGCCTGTTCGGCGACGGCGTGCTCGATCTTGGCGAGCATCGTGTTCAGCGCCTGCGCGAGGTCGCCCGATTCCGTGCCGGGGGAGCGGGGCTCGGGCACGCGTGCGCTGAGGTCGCCAGCCGCGATCTCCGCAGCAGTGGCGGTCATCTGCTTGATCGGGCGGATTCCGAGGTGCACCACCCACCAACCCACGGCGCCGAGGACGCCGACGATGGTCGCCAGTCCGAGACCGGCAACGATGCTGATGCGATTGGTGGTGGCGTCGACGTCGGCGAGTGGCAGAGCGGCGATGAAGACGGTTCCCGCCGGGAGCCGCTCGGCGTAGACCCGGTAGACGACGTCGCCGTTGACGGCGGTGATGCTGAAGAGGTTCTTGGTGCCCGGAGCCGTCCCGACCACCGAGGCGCTCACGTCGGGCGGGCTGTACTCCTCACCGGGAACGTTGGGTTCGTACACCGTCAGGAGCGTTCCCGAGGGGTCGATGATGCCTTCGTAGCGCGAGCTGTAGCGGTCGACGCCGACCGGCGCCGGTGTCGGCGAAGCGTGGTCGTCGTCGCTGCCCTCGTGTTCGTCGCGTTCGTCGTGCGCTCCGATCTGCACGGTGCGTCCGTCGTCGGCGCCGGCTCTGAGCTGGTCGTCGATCTGGCCGATCAGGTAGCCGCGCGTGGTCGAGATGAGGATGAAGGTCGACGCTGCGAGGACCACGGCGACCGTTGCCAACCCCGCCAGGACCCGGGCCCGCAGAGACATTGCCCTCATGGTCGTGGTCGCCGCCACTCCGGCGAAGCCGCCCGCTGCCTCACTGGACACGCAGCGTGTAGCCGACGCCGCGAATCGTGTGAATGAGCTTCGGTTCGACCTGGTCGACTTTCTTGCGGAGATACCCGATGTAGGTTTCCACGACCCCGCCGTCGCCGCCGAAGTCGTACTCCCACACGTGGTCGAGGATTTGGCTCTTCGACAGCACCCGACCCTGGTTCACGAGGAGGTAGCGCAGGAGCTTGTACTCGGTTGGTGAGAGCGCGACGTCGTCGCCGGCACGGGTCACGCGATGGGCATCGTCGTCCATCGTGAGGTCGGCCAGTTCGTGGACGTTATGGGTGGCTGCAGTTCCGGTGCGTCGAAGGACGGCTTCGACGCGGGCGACGAGCTCATCGAGGCTGAAGGGCTTCTGGAGGTAGTCGTCACCGCCCAGGGTCAGGCCTCGAACCTTCGCCTCGGTGTCGTCGCGCGCCGTCAGGAACAGCACCGGGGTGTGGTCACCGTTGGTGCGGAGCCTCCGGCACACCTCGAAGCCGTCGAGGTCGGGCATCATCACGTCGAGCACCACGAGATCAGGCCGGTCGGCGGCAATGCGGCCGAGGGCCTCGCGTCCGTTCTCGGCTTCGGTGGTGTCGAATCCGTGGTGACGCAAGGCCGCGGAGAGCATCGACCTGAGGTTCGCTTCGTCGTCGACGATGAGCAGTCGCGGGTTTGCCACCTGCCCATCCTGGCACCGGAACCTGGGAGTTTGCTGGGAGCCCTGCCGGAGTTCGCCCAGGGGTGTGGCGGGGTGACCGCGCTCGTGGGCAACGGCGGGAGGTCCGAGCACGCTCGGTGGTCGTTGGGCCGGCCCGAGCGCTGCCGGCGCCCTCCCACGAAGCCGCGCCCGGGCCGAGTACCTCGAGCATGGCGACCACCTTCGGCTTGGCCCCCGCCCGGGGAAGGGTGACCGGGCGGGGGCTTGCCTGTTGGCTGCGGAAGCGGTGAAGAGGGGTCCGAATCCCCCGGGCACGCCATGCTCGTGACCCGGGGGAGATCGGCGTCGTCTCAACATTTCAGCGACGCCGTCGGCTGCTTCCGCAACGCTGCCGGAGCGCCGTGACCACCGGCGACTCCGTGTGTGTTGTGGGACTCATTGTGTCAGTGCCGAAGCGGCGATACCAGGCCGAATGGAGAAGAAACTGCCGCAACTTTCCTGCCGGTTCGGCGAAAAAGGCCCGGATTGGCTATCTTCGGAGCTGTGGAGCCCATGGATCGGCGTAGGCGTTGGGTGCCCCCGGGACTCGCGCAGCTCTTCGAGACCGTGCTCGATGCGGCCGATCGGGGTCACCTCGACGGGCTGGAACGACGCGCGTTTCACGACGCCGGGGTTGCTGCCGCGGACGACGGCGGCAGCCTGAGCCTGTTGATCGACGCCTACCTCCGTGGTGCCGGCGAGTTGTGGGAGCACTTGTTCACCGAGACGACGGGCACCGCTCCCACCGTCGAGCTCAGCCGCATCCTCCGCCAGATCTCCGAGGAGGCGGTTGCTGCGCTCGCCGAGGGCTTCGAAGACGCACAACGCCGTCACATCCGCGCCGAGGAGAACACGCGCCGTGAGCTCATCGACACCCTGTTGGGCGGCCAGGACATGCACTCGGCTTGGTTCGCCGAGCGGGCCGCTGTCGTCGGGTTCCCGTCGGAGGGGCCGTACCGTGTGTCGGTCGCCGGGTCCGACGACGTCCTGGGCGACGACGACCGAGCGCAGGCGTTGGTCCAACGGTACCTCGAGACCCGCGCCGGTCGCGGGCGCTGGGTTTCGCTGATCCGCCGGGGCCACGTCGTCGTCATTGGCGCCCGCGGCGACCCCGACGACGTCGTCGACCTCGCTTCGGTCCTCGCCGCGGAGGCGCTTCCCGGGACGTGGCACGTCGGCATCGGGGATCGCCACGACGGACCCGAAGGCATCCGGTCCTCCTACGTGGAAGCCCTCGAGGCGTTGCACATCGGCCGCACGTTCGGCCTCCCGTCGCCGGCCGTGCACGCCGACCTGCTCGTGGAACGCCTGCTCCGCAACGAGCGGTCGATCGTCGCCGAGCTCCACGAGCGAGTTGTCGTCCCGTTGGCGGCCACGACGCGTGGAGACCTGCTCGACACCCTCGAGGCGTTCCTCCGGTCCGGGGGGAACATGGCTGACGCCGCTCGGAGGCTCTCGGTGGGGACGCGCACGGTCGGCTACCGCCTCGATCGCGTCGAGGAGGTGACGGGCTACGCACCCCGTGACCCCGACGACCGGTTGTTGCTCGAGCTCGCGTTGCGGAGCCGCCCGCTGGCGAGTGCTGCCGTGCCCGGCAGCGCGTCGCGTGACCCACGCTTCGCCGACACGTGACCTGTGGGTTGCCTATGCTCTGGCCCTTGCCGAAACGCCTGACACGATCGACGCAGAGCTCGTTGCCGACGAGACGCCGAGGCGTGCACAGGGCCGAGGGGGACGAATGAAGCGCTTGTTGGACGGTCTGCAGGTCATCGAGGTCGCGGAGGGCATCGCCGGCGCCTACTGCGCCAAGATGTTCGCGGATCTTGGCGCCGAGGTGATCAAGGTCGAGCGCCCTTCGGGCGACCCGCTCCGCTACGACCCGCGGTCACCGATGGGCCCCGACGGCGTGCATCGAAGCGGCGCCTTCATGCATTTCAACACGAACAAGCGCAGCATGGTGCTCGATCCGTCGATGCCCGACGACGTTGCCACCCTGCGCCGGCTCCTCATCGACGCGCACCTCGTCGTCGAGGCTCGCGGCCATGGCACCCTCGCCGACTACGGCCTCCTCTGGGAGGACCTCCACCAGGCGTTCCCGGGTCTGAACGTGGTGCACATCAGCGGATTCGGTGCGACCGGGCCCTACGCCGACTACGAGTGGAGCGACCTCGTCGCCCAGGCGGTGAGCGCATCCCTGTACCCGCAGGTCGGCGCGGCCCCGATCAAGGTCCCGGCCCACATGGGTGCCTGCATGGTGGGCCACTTCGCGGCGCTCGGGGGCCTCGGTGCCGTCCTCGCCGCCGGGGACGAGGCCGCAGGTTCGTTCGTGGACTGCGCCGCCATCGAAGCGCTGTCGACGCAACCACGCAACTCCAGTGCGCTGCTCGGTCTGATGTACCGGAACCTGAAGCCCGCGCCCGCGGCATCGTCGGAATCGCTCATCCCCACCGGTGTGTTTCCCTGCGGCGACGGTCACGTGGCGATGATGTCGACTCCCCAACAACTTGGCGAGATGCTCGACGTACTCGACGACGACGCGTTGCGTGAAGCGTTCGACCGCCCCGACGCCTTCTCGCGACCGGACACGAAGGAGTATCTCGACGCCGCGCTGTACCCGTGGCTGTTCAGCCACACCCGCGCCGAGATCACGGCGCTGGCGCAGGCGGCAGGCTGGCCGTTGGCGGGCGTCAACGTTCCCGACGAAGTGCTCGCTGCTGACCACCTCCACCAGCGGGGGTTCTGGAACCACACCGACGATCCGGTGGTCGGTTCCGTCGACGTGGCCGGTCCGCCGGCACGTCATGCCGAAGGTGGGTGGGGAATCCGCCGGATCGCGCCGCTGCTCGGCGAGCACACCGACGAGGTCGTGTCGAACCTGCCGACGACCGAGCCGTTGCCGGCGGTGGCCCGCCGGGTAGCGACCCCCCCGCTCGCGGGCGTGCGTGTCGTGGATCTGACCACGGTGTGGGCGGGACCCTTTGCCACCCAGCTCCTGGGCGACCTCGGGGCCGAGGTGATCCGGGTGGAGAACCCGTTCGTGCTGCCACCCACCACGAAGGGCTACACCGCCCGGCCTGCCGACGTCGCAGGTCTGGGTGCCATGGGGTCGATGTACGCCGCGGCAGCGCCCGGGCGGCCGGATCGGCCCTGGAACCGACACGCCATGAACAACTGCCTGTGCCGCAACAAGCTCTCGGTGACCATGGACACCCGCCGAGAGGAGGGTCGGGAGCTCGTGATGCGCCTCGTCGAAAAGTCCGACGTGTTCATCGAGAACTTCAAGCTGACTGGCCTCAACGCGATCGGTTTCTCCGTGACGGAGCTGCAGCGTCGCAACCCGCGTCTGGTCATCACCCGGATGCCGCCGGCGGGCCTCACCGGCGACTGGTCGGGGTACACCGGCTTCGGTGCGCAGTTCGACGGGCTGTCGGGTCTGGCCTGGCTCTGTGGCCACCCCGGCTCGGATCCGGTGACGACCCCGTCGACCACCTACATGGACGCGGCATCGGGACCTGCCGCGGCCTTCGCCACCATCGCCGCCCTGCGCTATCGTGACCACACGGGTCGAGGCATGGTGGTCGACGTATCCCAGCTCGAGAACGTGGTCCAGCATCTCGGCGACGTGTTCGTGAACCTTCAGCTGGGCATCGAACCGGGGCGGATCGGCAACCGGGATCCGTTGATGGCCCCACAGGGCGTCTATGCCACCGCCGGCGAGGGGCAGTGGATCGCGATCTCGGTCGCCGATGACGGGGCCTGGCGTGCGCTCGCGACGGAGATGGGTCAACCCCAACTCGCCGATGATCCTCGCTTCGGCGACGTCACGGGCCGGTACGCCAACCACGACGAGCTCGACGCGTTGATCGGTTCCTGGACCGCTGGTCACAGCGCGGGCGCGCTCTTCCACTCACTGCAAACGCGGGGCATCGCCGCTGGACCGGTGCTCGACGCCGCCGACTTCGCCGCGGACCGGCAAGTGGTCGACCGCGGTTGGCTCCAACCGCTCGAGAGCCACGACGTCGGCACCCACCCCCATCCCGGCTATCCCTACCGTGGTGCGCCGCAGGTGTGGAGCCACGGGTCCCCCACCCTTGGTGAACACAACGAGTATGTCTACAAGGACATCCTCGGGGTCTCCGACGAGGACTTCGACCGGTACGCCGAAGAACGCATGCTCGCAACGGACTATCTCGATCGGGACGGGAACGCGCTCTGATCGAGGCCGGAGCGGTCCCCGAACGCCAGCGATGGTCGGGGCGCCCCCGGGCATGCGACAGTGACACCATGGCAATCTCCTATGACGACGCCCTGCGTGCCGCGCTGCGCACCAACATCGCCGGACACGAGCGGCGATCGCATCCCCTCGACGGTCGCCGTCACGCCGCTGTGGCGGTCGTGGTGGTCGACAGCGAGGCGGGACACGACGACGATCCGCTCATCGTCGACGACCCCGATCCGACCGCTCCGCGCGCCGACCGCAGTGAGCTGAACGGCAAGATGGCCGGGGTCGCGGGCGGCGCCGCGTTGCTGCTGTGCCGACGCGCCATGCGCATGAGCGAGCACGCCGGGCAGTGGGCATTGCCCGGCGGGCGCGTCGATGCAGGCGAATCGGCAGTGGAGGCCGCGTTGCGTGAGCTGCACGAGGAGGTGGGTTTGCACCTGGGTGAGGCTTCGGTTCTCGGCCTGCTCGACGACTACCCGACGCGGTCGGGGTACGTGATCACGCCGGTGATCGTCTGGGGTGGGGGACGGCCGGCGCTTGCGCCATCCCCCGACGAAGTGCGCGCCGTCTTCCGGATCGGGCTGCATGCCCTGCGAGACCGCGAACCACGGTTCTTGACGATCCCCGAGAGTGATCGGCCGGTGCTCCAGGTGCCCATCGGGGACTACCACGTGCATGCGCCCACGGCCGCAGTGCTCTACCAGTTCCGCCGGGTCGCGATCGAGGGTCGCGCCGGCGAGCGCGTCGACCACCTCGAGCAGCCGGTGTTCGCCTGGAAGTAGATCCCCGCTTCCACCCCGGCGGGTGTCCTCAACCGTCGACGAGCAGGGTCCGGTAGAGCTCCGACACGAAGAACTCGGCGCGCTCGCGCACGCCTGCGTCGTCGAGGCTGCCGAAGGGGTGCGGGATCCGGGCCCAGTCCTTGTCAGGTCGACCGTGGATCTTGCGCAACGCCGTGAGCGCGCCGGTGAAGGCCTCGGTGCACAGCGCCAGGGAGGGGATGCCTTGGTTCTCGAGCCAGATGGATGCGAGCAAACTGCCCGCGCTGCAGCCGCCTCAATCACCTATCGCGACGAGTCCGACATCGGGAGCCATCTCCCACTCGAGCTCGCCGTTCTGCGTGCGACCGAAGCCGATGTTGTCCTCGAACAGGACGAAGCCTGCGGGCGCGAAACGTTCCTGGATGATCTCACCGGCCATCTCCAGCACCTTCGTGGCGTTGAGCTTGCCGTTGGTGAACAAGCCGATGAGCTTGCCGTCGAGGGTGCTCAGGCGCCCCGCGGCCCGCTGGTCGACTTCAGGCGACGCAACGATGGGGTCGAGCATCGTGATCATGGTTGTCTCCTCGCAGGTTTCATGCCGGCAGCTCGATGAGCTGCGACATTGCATGGCGGCTGAACCCCATGCCCGGGAATGGATGGATGACGTGCAGGAACCCGCCGGCGGGGCCGCCGGCAACGACCGACAGCACCTCGTCGGGGCTTCCCGCTGCGGCGTACAACTTGTCGTCGTCGCCGGGTTCGACGGCCTCGAGCCGCGAGCTCGCCGGCGACCAGGTCTGGAGCCCGTTCTGCTTCATCCAGGCCTTCGAGCGGGTGGTGCCCTCGAAGACGTACCGGCCGACGTCGGCCTTCGAGAAGCCGGATTGGACGAGGTGGGTCGCGAGCTCGGGAGGAAACACCAGCACGATCGCTCCGGCACGCTTGAGCATCCCGTGGCGGAGGAGATGGTGATTGACCGTGTCGAGGACCTCCTCGGCACCTTGTTCCTCGTGGATGCCGAGTTGTGCGTGCCAGTGCACGGGGAGACCGGTGACGACGCTGTCTTCGGCGGCGAACCCTCGCATGACGTGCAGAGGGGTCAACGAGGGGAAGTCCTCCTCGTTCTCGACCAGGTGATACATCGTGTACTGGCCGGGCTGCCCGAGGGTGGACCGGTCGAGGACGGGAAGCGGGAGCGCCGCGTCGTTTCCGGCCCCGCTCACACTGCCGAAAGCGTTGCGGTGCACCAGCGCCAGGGCGCGTCCGATGCTCGCGTTGGCCCGGTTGCCCGGTCCGAACACGTCGCCCCGGTAGTTCATCGCCAGATGGTTGCGCACCGGTCCGTTCACGATGAACAGGTTGGTCCAGCCGCTCGTCGAGACCCCGGGGGAGAGGCCGCCGGCGAGCGTGAGACGCACCAGCGCGACAACCACCGGCAGGTGCTCGGGGAGGCAACCGGCCATGACGGCGTTGATCGCGACCTTCTCCATGGTGATGGTCTTGTGGCGACTCTCGAACTCACCGAGGACCTCATCGGGTGCGGCGCCGACCGCGTCGAGCATCGCCAGCACGCGTGCGGGGGTTGGGGGCACGATGGGCAGTCCGTCGGTCCAGCCGCGCGCGTGGGCAAGCTCGAGCGCGGCGTCGAGGCCGTCGGCATCGACCAGCTCCGAAGTCAGCTGCGGTGTGGCCATGAGAGCGAGCGCCTTCCGGGGACTGCCGTTGGCGGTCACTGTAGCCCGCAGGGTCGCCGCCGGTCAGAGCTGCGACCCGAGGGAGCGGAGCCAATCGTGCGCGTTGATCGCCGCGGTCACGCCATCGCCCGCCGCGGCGACGAGCTGGCGACTCGAGGACCGCCGACATGCGCCGGCGGCGAAGATGCCGGGGACCGAGGTCTGCATGCGCAGGTCGACATCGAGGTGCCCGGCAGCGTCGGCGGCCAACGCGGTCACGAACGGCTCGGTGGCGGGGTCGGACCCGATGTACACGAAGACCCCGCTGACGTCGAGATCCAGCATGTCGTCGCCGTCGCCCTCGGCTAGGCGCACGCCGGTGACGCGATCGTCACCGAGCACCTCGACCACGCGGACGCCGGTGACGACGCGGATGGCGTCGCTCGCGGCGACGCGATCACGGAGGACCTTCAGACCCGACAGTGCGTCGTTGCGGGTGAGCAGGTGCACCGACCGACAGAGACCGGCGAGGTACAGCGCCTCGTCCATCGCTGCATCTCCACCACCCACGACGGCGACCTCTTGGTCGCGATAGAGCGGCCCGTCGCAGGTGGCGCACTCCGACACGCCTCGATCACGCAACGCAGACTCGCCGGGGACGCCGAGCTGGCGCCGCCGGCCGCCTGTGGCGATCACCACCGAACGGGCCGTCCAGTGCTGGCCATCGCCGGCGATCACGAACGGAGCCGCGGTCGACAGCGTCTCGACGGTCGCGAACGCGAACTCCACGCCGAGGGCCAGGACCTGCTCCTGGACTGCGGTCACCAGATCGATGCCGGGCGTTCCCGCCGCCAGGCCGGGATAGTTGTCGATCGCGTCGGCGTTGACGATCTGGCCGCCCATGACGAACTCTCCGATGACGATGGTGCGCAGCCCGAGCCGAGCGCCCTGGAGCGCAGCGCTGAGCCCAGCCAACCCGGAACCGATGATGGCGAGGTCGTGGGTGTCGTTCATGGAGCTCCCTTCGATGCCCACGGCACGCTAGTGCCCTGCCCGGCAACGTTTGGGGCGTTGTCGACCACGCCTCGACGAGGGTGGCTGTGTAGACGAGGGTGGCTGTGTACCAGTACCCCCATCGCTTGCATTCCCACGCAACGCTGATGTGCCCGCCACCCCACCGAACGTCTTCGGACAGCGCGCGAGCACCGGCCCGGTGCTGCGTCTGCGCCGCGCCTACGAACCCGTCTGGTCGCGCGCCTAGGCTCCCGTTCGCGCTGACGATCCTCGTCGGGGCCGCAGGAATCGAGGTGCATGGTGTCATCGGCCGAGCCGTCGGCGCCGAGGCCCGAATGGGTCGAGGTGATCGTCGAGATCCCGAAGGGATCGCGCAACAAGTACGAGATGGATCACGAAACGGGCGAGCTCTGGCTCGATCGCCATCTGTTCACGGCCACGACGTATCCCGCTGACTACGGGTTCGTTCCCCACACCCTGGCCGAGGACGGCGATCCGCTCGACGTGCTCGTCCTCCTCGACGAGCCGACAGTGCCCGGCTGCCACATCAAGGGCCGGCCCGTCGGTGTCTTCTGGATGGTCGACGAGAAGGGCCCGGACGCCAAGATCCTCGCGGTGCCCGCAGGAGACCCCCGATGGGAACACCTCGCGGACCTCTCCGACGTCCCCATGCACCTGTTGTCGGAGATCGGGCACTTCTTCGAGGTCTACAAGGCCCTCGAACCCGCGAAGAGCACCGACGTCGGCCGCTGGGCCGACCGCGTCGAGGCCTGGCACGAGATCGATGCAGCCGTGGCGCGCTACCGACCCACGCACTGACCCCTGACTCAGGTGCCAGCCAGGTGCCAGGCGCGGCTCAGCGGAGGCCGGCGAAGAGGTCGTCCTCGAAGGTCGATGAGCCCTCGGGCAGAGGGCCGAGGCGCGACTCGGCGAGGTGGTAGTCCTCCCACGGATAGAGGGTGCGCATCGTCTCGGCATCGATCCGGAACCACGTTGCGGTGGCGGGCACCTGCGTCCGATGCGCACCGAGGGCGTCGCGGGTGATGTGCATCCAGTCGTGCACCGCGACCTGTGTCGTCACCGGCTTGGGTTCGCGCTCGGCCATCATCTCGAGCCATCGGTGATAGGGGCTCTCCTCGCCCTGCTCCTCGAACCAGGCGTGCATCTTCTCCACGCGAGGACGGGACATGACTCCGGTGTAGTACAGCTTCTTCGGTTCCCACGGGTCGCCGGCGTCCGGATACCACGCGGGATCGCCGGCGCGCTCGAAGGCGAGGTGGCCGATCTCGTGGACACGGATGTGGTCCGGGTGACCGCGGCCGTGGTCGTAGTCGTAGGCGACCATCACCTGCGGGCGCTCCGCCCGAACGATCGCAACGAGCCGGCCGGTTGCCTCGTCGAGATCGGCCTGCGCGAAGCAGTCGGGATGCGCATTGTGTTCGCTTCCGGGCATGCCCGAGTCGCGGTACCCGAGCCGGTACACGGTCTCGTAGCCGATGATCCGCACGGCCTCGTCGAGCTCTCGATGGCGCACTGAGGCGAGGTCGGTCCTGGCCTCGTGGCTGTCGGCCTCCTCGTTCAAGATGTCGCCGGCCTCACCGCCGGTGCAGCACACCAGCACGGTGTGGATCCCCTCGGAGCGATAGCGGGCGATGGTCGCTGCGCCTTTGGACGATTCGTCGTCAGGGTGGGCGTGGACCGTCAGGATGCTCAGGTTGCTCATCGAGTCCCACGGTACCTGGTCCGGTCTCCACCGACCCTGCGGTCGGCCATCCGCGGCCGAACCTCTACGCTTGCCTCCCTGGGATCACCCACACCGAGGAGGACCGATGCCCGTCGCCGAACTCGACGATGTCCGGCTGTTCTACACCGATGCCGGCGAGGGCTCGCCGGTGCTCCTCGTGCACGGCTGGTCCTGTGACTCCCATGACTGGAACCACCAGCACGACGCCTTCGCCGCCCGGCATCGAGTGCTCGCCATCGACCTGCGCGGCCACGGGCGATCATCGGTGACCCCAGACGGCTACCGCCCTCGGCAGTTCGCCGACGATCTCGCAGCGCTGCTTCGGCTGCTGGACGTCGGTCCGGTCGTTGCCGTCGGGCACTCACTCGGTGGCGTGATCGTGTCGGTGCTCGCGGTCGAGCACGCCGACCTCGTCCGAGCAGTCGTGGCGGTCGACCCCGCTTACGCCGTGTCCCCGTCGATCCAGGATCGAGTGCTCGCCAACGCGGCTGCGTTCCGTGGCGCCGATGGGCTCGCGCTCGCCGCGCAGGCGCAACGCGACATGGACGGTCCGGCAACGGACGCGGCCTTGGTGACGTGGCATGGCCGACGGGTGCTCGGGACGCCCCACCGGGTGGTGGCCGAGACCTATGCCGGCCTCTACGAGGCCGGCGACCAGATCGGTTTCGATCCCCAGAGCAGCGCGTACCTGAAGCAGCGACCCTGCCCGGTGCTGGCGTTCTACGCCCTCCCGAAGCGCGCCGCGCACGAACGCACCCTGTCGACGCATCCCGCCAGCCACGTCGTCGCTTGGGAAGGGGCAGGGCATTGGCTGCATCAGGAGCGGCCCGGCGAGTTCGCGCATCTCGTGCTTCGCTGGGTCGCGGCGCTCGACTGACGGCCCAACCGCGGCGCTAGTCTCGGCGTCGTGCCCCTCTCTTTCGTCGCCGCGGTGCGCCTCCCCCGATGAGCGACCTTGCGACCCGTGCCGTCGTGGGGTGGCGCGAGTGGCTCGTGCTCCCCGACTTCTGCGACCTCCCGATCAAGGCCAAGGTCGACACCGGCGCCCGGACCTCGGCCCTGCACGCCTTCGGCCTGCGAATCGAGAACGTGGAGGGTGTCCAGGTGGCCTGTTTCGAGCTGCACCCCCGACAACGTTCGGCATCGGGCGCGGTGCGGGTGCGCTGCCCGATCCGAGGGTTCCGGCGCGTGCGTTCATCGAACGGCCGCACCGAAACCCGGCCGGTCGTGGTGACCTCCCTGCAGCTCGGCGAGTATCGGTGGAAGGGCGAGCTGACGCTCACGTCCCGCGACGCGATGGGGTTCAGGATTCTCCTCGGTCGCAGCGCCCTGAAGGGACGGTTCCTGGTCGACCCCAGTCGGTCGTACGCTCAGTCACGGTCCATCGAACGCTCCACGAGGCGATCGAAGCGGTGAAGCTGGCGATCCTTTCCCGGTCCCCCCGGAGCTACAGCACGCAACGGTTGCGTGCCGCAGCACTCGATCGGGACCACGAGGTCCGGGTGCTCGACACCTTGCGGTTCGCCATCGACCTGTCGGGCGACGAGCCCGACCTCATGTATCGCGGGCGGCAGCTTTCGCACTATGACGCCGTGCTGCCGCGCGTCGGTGCCTCGATCACGTTCTACGGCCTCGCGGTGATGCGACAGCTCGAGCAGATGGACGTCTACACGCCGAACACGTCGGCAGGGATCGCGAACTCGCGAGACAAGCTGCGGGCGACGCAGATCCTCTCGCGCCACTCGATCGGCATCCCGGCCACGATGTTCGTCCGGGACCGCGCCGACGTGCTGG
Source organism: Acidimicrobiaceae bacterium (assembly GCA_024641655.1). Lineage (GTDB taxonomy): Bacteria > Actinomycetota > Acidimicrobiia > Acidimicrobiales > UBA8592 > JAHECR01. The sequence continues at coordinate 271,653 of JAHECR010000001.1, read as the reverse complement.
CCGCCATCGAGCAAGTCGGCGGCGCCCCCGTGGTCATCAAACTCCTCGAGGGCACTCAGGGCATCGGTGTCATCCTGGCTCCCGACAACAAGGTGGCCGAGGCGGTCATCGAGACCCTCCAGAGCGCGCGGCAGAACGTGTTGATCCAGCGCTTCGTCGAGGAGAGCCGAGGGACCGACATCCGCGCCCTCGTGGTCGGCGATCGGGTGGTCGGGGCGATGCGACGGCGAGCTCAGGGTGACGAGTTCCGGTCCAATGTCCACCGCGGCGGCACAACCGAATCCGTCGAGCTCGACGACGAGTACACCGCGACTGCCGTGAAGGCTGCGCAGATCATGGGGCTGCGGGTTGCCGGTGTCGACATGCTCGAGGGCCGCGACGGGCCGTTGGTCATGGAGGTCAACTCGTCGCCGGGGCTCGAAGGCATCGAGACCGCCACGGGGCTCGACATCGCCGGCGCAATGGTCGACTACATCGCGAACCAGGTCGCCTTTCCCGAGCTCGACATTCGTCAGCGGCTCAGCGTGTCGACGGGCTACGGCGTCGCCGAGATCCACATTCCCGTCGGTTCCCCCCTCGTCGGCGTCACCATCGCCGACTCCGGTCTGCTCGAACGTGACATCCAGGTGCTGACCTTGACCCGTGGCACCACGGTGATCCCCAACCCACGGCGTACCCGTGCCCTCGAGGACGAGGACCGCCTGCTGTGTTTCGGTCGCCTCGAGGCGATGCGGGACCTGGTGCCCGCCCGCCGGCGTCGCCGCGCTCGCCCCAAGGTGCAGCCGCTCCCGGACGGCGCGCTCGCCGAGGAGCTCGTGGAAGCGGAAGGGCCCTAGGGGAGAGCGGGTCCTCGACCTCCGTCGCCGGGTCGGTCCGGAGGCATCCCGCGCAGGAGCCGACTGCCGCGGCACCATGAGGTCGTGCAGGTTCGCATGCTCCGGTCCACCGCCGACGGCCCCGCCGTCGAACACCTCGCAGATGATCTCGGTCCCGCTGTCGACGGCACCCGTTGGACATGGATCGACGTGCGCGCCGACGTCGGGGATCTCACCGAGCTCCTGGCGCTCACCACGCGCTCGGAGCTCGACGGCCTGGCGGTGCGCGACGCAGTGGAAGAGGACGACCTGCCCAAGGTCGACGACTTCGGCTCTTCCCTGCTGGTCGTGCTCCATGGGCTCGCCGACGATCGGATCCGCACCTACGAGATCGACTGTTTCCTCAGCGAGCGAAGCCTGTTGACGGTGCATCGCGACCGTTCGCCGGCCCTCGACGTTCTGTGGAGCGAGATCCAGCACCGTCCGGAGCTGGCGAGCGGGGGCGCCGACGAGCTGTTGGCCCGACTCGCGGACGTGCTGACGCGTCGGCTGTTCTCGGTGCTCGACGAGTTCGACGACCGCATCGAACGGCTGATCATGGACGCCCTCGACGCGGCCCCGTCGACGGTTGCCGACGTCACCGCGGTGCGTTCCGACCTGGCCATGATCCGACGGTCGATGCACCCTCAGCGCGAGGTCCTCGATCAGCTCCGCGGCACGCCGTCGACGCTTCTGTCCGACCGCGGGCGGCGACGTTTCGCCGACGTGTTCGACGTCGCATCGCGCGCCACCCAGGGTCTCGAAGCCGCTCGAGCCGCGCTGGCCGAGACGCTCGACGCCTATCGAGGCGCCGTCGCGCACCACGGCGCAGAGGTCAGCAAGGTCCTCACGATCTACGCGGCCATCATGCTGCCGCTGTCGCTGGTGGCCGGGTTCTTCGGCATGAACTTCCCCAACCTGCCCACCACCGACAAGGACTGGGGCTGGATCGTCGTCTCCGCGGCAATGCTGCTGGTCGCGGTCGTGTCGATGGGCGTGTTCGTGGCCGCGGGATGGATCCGGCGGCCGTCGGGCCGAGAAGCAGGCTCCACGCTGGGTCGCGGTCTCGCGGAGGCGGCGCGCACGCCGGCCCAGCTCGTCGGCGCGGCCTTCGAGATCTCGACGATGCCGATCCGCAACCTCGGCGGGGCCCTGCTCCGTCAGCACGACGACGACCACTGAGGGGTTCCGGTTCGTAGATGCCCGCTGGGCTCAGGCACACTGCGGCGGTGACCCATCCCCAGATCGACGAGCTTCTGCGTCTCGACCGAGTCGGGCAGGACCGCTTCACCCACCCTGGGGAACCTCCGAGTGGTGCGTTCACCGGCATGTTCGGCGGCAAGCCTCTCGCCCTGGCCCTGCGTGCCGCTGGTTCGACCGTGGCCGCCGATCGGGTGCCGCATTCGCTGCACGCGTACTTCCTGCGCCGAGGGTCATCGCTCGACGAGATGGACATCCAGGTCGAGCGGGACACCGACGGCAGGTCGTTCTCGGCGCGTCGGGCGGTGGTCCGCCAGCGGGGCGAGGTCATCTTCAACCTGGCGGTGTCCTTCCACGTCCCCGAGGAGGGGCCCGAGCTGCAGGAGCGGCACCCGCCCCTCGGGGTCGCCGCCCCCGAGGACCTGCCGACACGCGAAGCCACCCTGTTCTCGCGCCACATCTCGGTGGTGGAGGTCAAAGAGGTCGGGAGCCGCCTCGGGGCCCGTATCCCCGACATGGCGTGGGGTCGAGCCGCAGGCGCGATGCCCGATGACCCCCTGCTCCACGCATGCGTGCTGGTGTACTTCTCGGACCTCTTCAGCGGCTTGCCACCGAAGCCGGGAACCGAGGACGGCGGAGGACCGTCGCTCGATCATGCCTTCTGGTTTCTCCGGCCGGTGCGGATGGACGACTGGGTGCTCATGGATCTGCGACCGGTCGCGGCCGCTGGGGGGCGTGGTCTGTACTCGGGCGAGTTCTACGACCGCGCCGGTACCCTCGTCGCCTCGATGCGTCAGGAGATCCTCTACAGCACGAGCCGCCCGCCGCGCACCCTTCCACCGGGGCTGGAACTCGGCGAGAAGTTGCCACCGCCCCATCGCGTCGAGTGACCGTCCGAAGCTCTCAGCGCGGCCGAGGATCGAACCCGAACGGGAGCTCGAGCTGGTACTGACCGAGCGTGGCGGCATCGCTCAAGAGCTCTGCCGTCGCGCCGTCGGCCACGACGCGTCCGTCGCTGATGACGACGGACCTCGCGCAGGTCGCGAGCGCGAAGGGCAGGTCATGGGTCACGACCAGGAGCGTCTGGTCGAGTGTGCCGAGCAGCTCCGACAGCTCCCGGCGACCGACGGGATCGAGCCCCCCCGTGGGCTCGTCGAGCACGAGCAGTTCCGGGCGCATCGACAAGACGGTCGCCAGCGCCGCCCGGCGTTTCTCTCCACCGCTGAGATGGTGAGAGGTGCGCGCCGCCAGGTGGGCCGCACCGACCGACGTCAACGCGTTCGTCGTCGCCGTCTCGAGCTCCTCGCCCCGGACCCCGAGATTCGCGGGGCCGAACGCCACATCGTCGTGAACCGTCTGCATGAACAGCTGGTCGTCGGGGTCCTGGAAGACCATGCCCACGCGACGTCGGATCTCGCGGTGGTTCGCCGGCACGACCTCGAGGCCCGATACCCGTACCCGACCCGCCGTCGGCTCCAGGAGTCCGTTGAGGTGCAACACGAAAGTGGTCTTGCCCGAGCCGTTCGGGCCAAGCACCGCGACGCGCTCACCACGATCGATGCTGAGTGTGAGGCCACGCAGGACGGGCGCCGCGCTGGGGTAGGCGAAGACCAGGTCCTCGACCTCGAGCGCCGACGCGGTGTCCGGTGTGCTCATCGTGCCACCAACGCCGCGACGAGTAGGCACGCCGCCACGCCTCCGGGCAGCAGTGCGCTGATGGAGCGTGGCTGCGGCGCGTGGTTGGGCTGCAGCGGCGGCAGCGTTCCGTCGAATCCCCGAGCCAGCATGGCTCCGTGAACCCGCTCGCCGCGTTCGTAGGAGCGAACGAACAGCGTCCCCGCAGATGTGGCGATCGGCTTTGCCTGCCACGCCCACCGCGGGTCGTGGCAGCGCGCGATCATCGCCGTTCTCATCCGCTGGAGCTGCGCCGCGAGCACGTCGAGGTAGCGGAACATGAATGAGATGATCCCCACGACGACGGTCGGTACCCGCATGGACTGGAGGCCACGGAGCAGGTCGGGGACGGGTGTGGTGGCCGAGACGATGATCGCCGCTGCGGCGCCGAGCAGGCCTTTCGCGGCGACGTTCCAGCTTCCCCACAGGCCGGCTCTCGACAATGCGATGCCCGCGAGGTCGACGCGGTCGCCGCCGGCGATGAACGGCAGGAGCGCGGCGAAGCTCAGGAAGGGGACGATGACCGCGAGCCGCCGCACGATGGGGCGCCAAGGGAGCCCCGCGACAACGAGAACACCGAACACGACCGTCGCGTCGAGGGCAAAGGCCCAGAACGCCTCCCTGGGCGTCAGTGCTGCGGCGATCACGAACACCAGCAGGCCGAGAACCTTGGCGTCGGGAGCCAGCCGGTGGACGATCGAGGCACCGGGCACGTGGAGGTGGTGGTGGCTCGGCGCGTGGGATGCCATCAGCGCAGCGACGTGTCGCGGGCGCGCCATGGGCGTGCGAGAAGGCCGTAGCCGACCAGGAACGTGAGGGCAACGCCCGCGACCCCGGCGACGGTCAGCGACGCGGCGGCGTTGCCGATTCCGGCGGTGGCGTAGTCGGCGAAGGGTCCACTGTCGAGCAGGTGCGTGCCGGAGCCGACGATTCCGTTCTCCTGGGCGACGCGGTCGAGTCCGTCGGGGCTGTCGGCTGCGAACTGTGAACCGACGCCGGCCACGAGCAGGGCGGCCAGGATCCCGGTCGTGACGACGGTGCGCATCCGCGTCGGCGCCCGCCGGTGGAGTGCCGTCTTGTCGAGGTCGCGCGCTCCGACCACGAGGTCCGGTCGGCTCGCGAGCACGGAGCTGACAACGGTCGCGCTGATGAACGCTTCGCCGACCCCGATGATCGCGTGCGTGCCAACCATCGCGGCGAACACGGTGTCGAACGGCACGGGGACCGAGGCTCCGAACAGCCACTCGAGCGAGAACGTGGCCGCCGACAAGACGACCGATCCCGCCGACGCGAGCGCGGTTGCCGCAACGACGCCGGAAGTCGTCGCCGGGAAGACGCGACGGAACAGCACGAACAACGCCCAGCCCCCGAACGTCGTGACGATCGCCATGTTCAGGGTGTTGTAGCCGAGGGCGGTGACGCCGCCGTCGGCGAACACCAGGGCCTGGACCCCCACGACGATTGCGACCACGAGTGTCGCCGCCCACGGCCCGAGCAGCACGGCGACCAGAGCTCCACCGATCAGGTGGCCACTGGTCCCCGACGCAATGGGGAAGTTGACCATCTGGGCGGCGAACACGAAGGCTGCGGCGATGCCCGCGAACGGCACCATGCGATCGCCCAGTTCGCGCGACGACAGGCGCAGCGCGCGCCCCAGGATCAGCAGACTGATGACGGCGGTGACGATGGCAACCGGGGGTTCGAGGAACCCGTCGGGCGCGTGCATCGCGAGGATCAACGGGCTCTCCAGAACGAGGGTCGGGCCTGACGAGGAGCCTAAGCCTGGCCCGCATCGCCTGCAAACCATTCGCAATAAGGCTGCCGTGGCACCAGGCCGGCCGGCGAAAACCGACGGTGCCGCGAGGTCCTCGGGGCGGAGTTGGGATGGCTCCGCTGCTCGGTCGGTCCTACGCTGTCGAGATGGACCTCGAGGAGGCGTTGCGCTCGAGCGGCTACCGCCTCACCCGCCCCCGGCAGGTGGTGTGGGATGTGCTCGCGACCAACCATGGTCATCTCAACGCGCAGGAGATCGCCGACCAGGCCGCCGAGCGCGACCCGGGGATCAACGTCTCGTCGGTGTACCGCACGCTCGCATTGTTCGACGAGCTCGACCTGGTGCGGGCGTCGCACCTGGGTGATCAGGCCACCGCCACGTGGGAGCGATCACACGACGATGCGGTGATCCATCTCGTGTGCACCGTCTGCGGTGGCGTCACCCACCACGACGCTGCGCTCGTCGACGAACTGCGCGGCCAGTTGCGCAGCGGCGTGGACTTCGACGCGCGGTCGATCGACGTGCGTGCCTCGGGGATCTGCAAGACCTGTGGTTGATCGGGGCAGAGCCCCGTGTCGCAGGGTCGTCGCCTCAGACGCTCGGGTCGTCTTCGCCGTCGTCTACGGATGCAGGCCCGCCTGCGGGCTCGGCTTCATGAAGGTCTGCGGAGATCTCGCCCACCGTCCGGCGGGCGAGCTCGATCAGCGCAGATCCGTCGGCCACCCGGTTCCAGTCCACGGAGCCGTACCGGTCGACCCGGTCTGCGATGGTCGACGCCATGGCATCGATGTCGACCGGCACCCGGTGGTCGACCTGGCGCCCGAGCATCTGCGCGTTGAGGGTGGCGAGCCGCTCGGCGATACGGCTGCGCGCCTGGACGGCTTCGGCGCTCTCGGGCCGTGGGACTCGGCGGTGCAGGCCCCGGAAGAATGCTTCGATCGCCGCGGTGGTCATGGCGTCGAGCTTGAGGTGGTCGAGGTAGGCGCGGCGGTCCACGTCATCGAGCATGCCACGGCCGCTGCGGCCGCGCTCCTGCGGCTATGTCGGCCTGTCCGCCTGACGTCAGTCGAGTGCGCGAAAGCGCGGCACGAAGAAGAGGAACGCCATCGATGAGGCGACGAGCAGCCCGCCGAGCGAGCCGATCGCGAACTCCGGTCCGACCCGTTCCATGTAGAGGCTGACGAAGAACGTCCCAACCGACATGAGGCTGAACTGCATCATGAAGACGGCCATGACCCGGCCGCGGTAGTCGTCGGCGACGTACTCCTGGATCAGCACCTGGCCCATGGCCTGGCGTCCCGACGACCCGACGCCGACGACGAGGAGCCCGATCCACGCCAGCCACATGACGCCGGTGACCGAGAACCCGATCATGGCCGTGCCGAGCAGGATCGCACTCGCAGCGAGCAACAGGCCGCGTCGGCGGGCCATGCGCAGCGAGGCGAGGACGAGCGCGCCCAGCAGGGCCCCGACGCCCATGCCCATCTGCAGGAGGCCGAGGGTGGAACCGCCGTCGCCGAAGACTTCGCTGACGTAGCCGGGCAAGAGCATCCGGATGGGCATGCCGAGAACGGACCCGATGAACGTGAAGGCCAAGATGTTGCGCACTGTGGCGTCACGTCGCAGGTACGAGAACCCCGCCGCGAGCTGACCGAAGGCGCCCGCGCGGTCGACGTGTGCCGCGGCACCCGCCCCGCCACCGGCAGCGTTCGTTCCCGCTCGGCTCTCCTCGAGCTCCTCTGGCGAGAGGACATCGACGAGGAAGAGCATGAGGACCGACATGGCGTACATGACGGCCATGAACACGTAGACCCACGCAGGGTCGGTCCAGTCGAGCATGAACCCGCCGAGTGTCGGGGCCAGGATCTGCATGAGGTTCATGCCCGCCGTCTGCAGCGGGATCGCGTTCATGAGCCGCCGCATGCCGACGACCTCGGGCAGTAACGCCTGTCGAGAAGGCATGACCAGCGACGACATCACGCCCTGGGCGAACGACGCCACGAACAGGTGCCAGAACTCGAGCGCGCCGTTGAAGAGCAGCACGGCGACGACGACCGCGACGACGGCGCTGAAGATCTGACCCAGCTGCAGCACGAGCCGCTTCGACGTGCGGTCGGCAATGACGCCGCCGACCGGCGACAGGAGCAGCATCGGGATGGCCGAGCCGAGGCCGACGACGCCGAGGGAGGCGAAGGAGTCCGTGAGGTGGTAGGCGAGGTAGCCCCGCACGAGCATCTGCATGCTCATGGCGGCGTTCCACCAGATCATCGCGCCCATGTAGAACCGGAACGGACGGAACCGGAGCCCGTCGAAGGTACGGGGGACCCAGCGCGAATGGTCGTCGACGAGCTCGGGGAGTGGATCCTCCAATGAGTCACCGTCGGGCGCGAAGGGTGGGGTGGTCGTCTGGCTCACGCGCGCGCCGTCGTGCCTGGTCGGGATCCCCTCATCGAACCCCCGACACTACCAGCGCCCTCCGGGGCGGGCGCCTTGGCCCCGGGATCAGGACACGGTGGCGCCGTACATCTCGCCGAGGGGATCGGCCAGGAGTTCGAGCCGCTCGCCGTCGGGGCCCTTGAAGTAGATCGAGGTGCGGTCTTCGAAGTCGATGGCGATGCCTGCGGCTTCGAGCTTCTCTCGCAGCCGGGCTTGCTGCTCGGGGGTCACCGAGATCGCCAGGTGGTGGAATCCCCCGAGTACTTCGGCGTACGGATGCAACCCGAGCCCGGGGAAGTCGAAGAAGGCGAGCAGGTTGCCGTTGCCGATGTCGAAGAAGAAGTGCGTCGATCCCTGGTAGTCGCGATTCTCGAACAACTCGGTGAGCGGGAACTCGAGGATGCCCTGGTAGAACTCGATCGTCCGTTCCACGCTCGAGCTCAACAGGGCGAAGTGGTGTACGCCCCGAGCGGTTGAGGCCGGGCGTTCGCCCCGAGGTCGGAGGTGGGCGCGGCGCAGGGCCTCCCACTCCTTGCTGCGGTCGACGTCGTCTCCGTGGTGGGTCGTGCTCATGGCTGGCCTCCTGGGTCGCGCGGTGGTCGGCTGGTGGTCGTCGCGATCATCGGCTGTGGGCACTTTCCCATACGACTACCTCGGCGTCCTCGGTTGCCTCGACGACGGTGTGGTTCGTTGCCGCGAGTCGAGCCGCATCACCGGCTCCGAGGGTGTGTGAGCCGTCGAGGGTGATCGTGCCTCGGGCCACGAAGACGTGGACGAAGGTAGCGTCCGGAAGCAGGTGCTGTGACCCACTCTCCAGTCGGCCCACCCACATCGTCGCGTCTCGCTGGCCGATCACGATCGCGCCCGCGTGTCGCGTGCCCGACGCCACGGGGATCAACTGGTGTCCGGCGAGCGCATCGGAGACGTCACGTTGTTCGTACGCCGGGGGGCGACCCTTGCCGTCGGGTGGGACCCACATCTGCAGGAAGTGGACGGGCTCGGTGGCGCTGTGGTTCACCTCGCTGTGGACGATCCCCGTCCCTGCCGACATGCGCTGGACGATGCCCGGTTCGAGGATGCCGTGGTTGCCCGCAGAGTCGCGGTGCTCGAGTCGGCCCTCCAGCACCCAGGTGACGATCTCCATGTCGCGATGGGGGTGCGAGCCGAAGCCGGCGCCAGGGGCGACGACGTCGTCGTTGGAGACGATGAGCAGCCCGTGGCCGACGTTGGCGGGGTCGTAGTGGTTGGCGAAACTGAAACTGTGATGGCTGTCGAGCCATCCGAGCCGGGTGCGGAACCTGCTCGCGCCCGGCCGAGGGTCGACCGTGGTCGCGATTGTGTTGATCATCGGGGGTACTCCGTTGTCGATGTCGTGTGCAGGCTGTGGGAGCGGTGCACGACAAGAGTTATTAAATATTGAAATATATCGCGGGCTAGGATGGTCGCGTGGGAGAAACGGAGTGGCTCGACGGAGAGGAGATGGCGCTCTGGAGGGCGTTCGTCGACGCCGCCGGTTCGGTGTTCCCGCTGCTCGGCGCCGCGCTGAAGGCCGACGCCGACATGGCCTTCGAGGACTACGAGGTGCTCGTGCACCTCTCGGAGGCCTCCGACGGAAAGCTGCGCATGACCGACCTCTCCCGACTCTGCCTGCACTCCCAGAGCCGGCTCACCCAGCGCGTCGATCGCCTGGTCGGTCGGGGCTGGGTCGCGCGCGAGAAGTGCCCTGATGACCGACGAGGCATGTTCGCGGTCTTGACCCCCGATGGACTGCGCACCCTCGAGGCTGCAGCGCCGGGCCACGTCGCCGAGGTGCGGAGGCTCATCGTCGACCTCGTGGCACCGGGGGAGCGGGCCGTGGTCGCACGGGTGCTGGCTCGCATCGCCGCACGCGCGACGACCTGACCGGCTCGGTGGGTCAGGTCGGCTCGGGCCGCCACCCGGGCCGCCGCCACAGGGTGCGTAGCTTGTCGGCGAGTCCGGGCGTCGCCCTCAGGTCTCGCCAGATGTCGCTGAACTCGTGGTAGGCGATTCGGACCGGATTGAACGTCGAGACGTTCGTCGTGAGCCCGTAGTCGACTCGACGTACCTCCGGCTCGAAGGTTCCGAACAGCTTGTCCCACACGATCAGGATGCCCCCGTAGTTCTTGTCGAGGTACTGGGGATTCGTGCCGTGGTGGACCCGATGGTGCGAGGGGGTGTTGAACACGCGTTCCACGGGTGAGGGAAGCCGATCGATGGCCTCGGTGTGGATCCAGTACTGGTACAGCAGGTTGAGCTGCCCCGACCGGGCCGTCTGGGCCACCGGGATGCCGAGCAACGGCATCGGGAAGTACACCCACGACACCAGGAAGCCCGACCAGGGCTGGCGCAACGCGGTGGACAGGTTGTACCGGCGACTCGAATGGTGTGTCACGTGATTCGCCCACAGGACGCGATGTTCATGTTGGAGTCGGTGGCTCCAGTAATAGAGGAGATCCCAGACGACCAGTGCCGCGATGAACGAACCCGGCCCGCTCCGCAGCCCGAAGACGCGGCGCCGGAAGAGGCGCTCGCCGAGCCGAGCGAGAGGCGCTCGTGTCGCGGTGTTGACCGCGATGTTCCCGACGAGCATCGCCAAGCTGGCGACGGTGTCGCGCCGCTCGAATCCGACGGGAATCAACGGGTCGGGATCGGTGCCGGGGTCGCTCGGTTCGAGGAGCGAGCCCGGCTCGCGAGTGGTGTGCTTGGCCAGCGCTCGGCCCTCGGCGACCATCGTGATGGCGAAGTAGGGGAGCGACGCCAGATCGACCCGGTCGACTCCGGGGAGACGCTTCATCGTTGGGCCTCCCTTTCGGTCAGGTCCCTCAACGGTGCTCCTCGGGTGGTGTCAGGCTTGTGCCGATTGCCGCCATGGTAGGCGCACCGTTCAGCCCGGTCCGGTCGACCGCTCGATCTCCTGTGGCCCCGGGGGTCCGTCGGGCGAGAAACGCGCAGCTGGTCTCGTAGGCTTCGTCGGGTCATGCTGCGTGTCTTGGGCTCCGGGAAGTGGTCGTCGACCCAGGTCGTGCTCGCCGTTTGCGTCCTGGCCAGTGTCGGCGTTGCGGCGGGGTGCGGGGGCACCGGATCGACGTCGGATCCTGACGTCTTGCCGACGGTTGTGGCCACCACGTCGATCTGGGCCGACGTCGTCACGAACCTGGTCTGTGACGGGCAGGCGTCGGTCGTTTCGCTGATGCCCGCGGGCGCCGATCCCCACGATTACGAGCCGTCTCTGGCCGACCGTGGACGGCTCGAGTCCGCGGTCGTGGTGGTCGCGAACGGAGCCGGGCTCGAGGGTCGTGTCGGCCGCACGATCGCAGCGGTGGAAGACGGCGGCACGCCCGTGGTACGGATTGCCGAGCTGATGGGCGTCGACAGTGGCGAGGACCCGCATCTGTGGTTCGACCCCGTGGCCGTGGTCGATGCCTTGCCGGCGCTGGCCGACGCGCTCGTGGCTGACGCCGGCCTCGATCGGGTCGCTGTCGACGGCTGTCTCGACGTCTACATCGCAGAGCTGACCGAAGCCGACCGCGCGATCGCCGCGATGTTCGGGCCCGTCGCCGCCGATCGACGATTGATCGTGACGAACCACGACGCGCTCGGCCGGTTCGCCGACCGTTACGGGCTCACCGTGGTCGGCAACGTCCTGCCGTCGTCGTCGACGCTGGCGGAAGCGAACCCGGCGGACCTCGCGGCACTGGTCGAGCGGATCACCGGGCTGGGCGTCGAGGCGGTGTTCGTCGACATCGGTGCCGCCACCGTCGACGCGGAGCAGGTCGCTTCGCGCGCTGGCGTCGAGGTCGTGGAGCTCTACACCGGTGCTCTCGGCGAGGCCGGCAGCGGTGCGGACACCTATGTCGGGCTCTTGCTGGTCGACGCGCAACGCATCGCCGTGACCTTGCGCTGAGCCGTCGACTGCTCGCGCCGGGCCATAAGCTCGTGCCCAGTTCGCCGTCTCCGTGGTGCGGCGTCGGAGGGAGCAGCATGGGAGATCTGGACGGACGCGTGGCGCTGGTGACGGGCTCCTCCAGCGGCATCGGTGCTGCGGTTGCTCGGCGGCTCGCGGCATCGGGAGCGAAGGTGATGGTCAACTCCGTCTCCTCGGTCGAGGCGGGGGAGGCCCTGGCTGCAGAGCTCGGCTCCGAGGCCGGCTACCACCGCTGCGATATCAGCGATCGGGCCGCCGGCGAGGCCATGATCGCCGCCACCGTGGAGCGCTTCGGCGCCCTCGACATCCTTGTCAACAACGCGGGATGGACGACGGTGGTGCCCCACGCCGACCTCGACGCGCTCACCGACGACATCCTGCGGCGCACCTTCGAGGTGAACGTCTACGGGACCTGGTGGCTCTGCCGTGCAGCCATGCCCCATCTCCTGCAGGCCGACGACGCCTGCATCGTGAACGTGACGTCGGTGGCCGGGCTGCGTCCGGTCGGCAGCTCGATCGCCTACTCGATGACGAAGGCTGCACTGAACCAGCTGACCGTGCTGTTGGCGAAGAGCTGCGGGCCGGTTCGGGTCAACGCCGTCGCTCCGGGACAGATCGACACGCCCTGGACGGTGGGGTGGGACGAGCGCAAGGAGGAGGTCCGCGCTCGTGCGCCGCTCGCGCGCACGGGCGATCCCGACGATGTTGCCGAAGCGGTGTTGAGCTGTATCCGCACGCGGTATATGACCGGCGCGATCCTGCCCGTGGACGGGGGCATCAGCCTCGTCACGTGACGCCTGCGGGGCCGGGTGGGAGCGGTGCCGTAGCTCGGCACATCAGGGGCGGTGCCGCAGCTCGGCACATCGGGTGCGGACTGCCGAAGGTCCCCCTTCGGCCGATCCGAGTTCGCCGGCGCAGTATGGTCGCGGCTCGTGCCGAGGAAGCGACCGATCCAACACATCCCCTTGCCGCTTCGACGGTCGGCTCGACGGGGCATCGGACGAGTCCTTCGAGCAGCCTGGCGGCTCGGTTCGGACGTCGCGAGCATCGGTCCCGACACCAGCGCGGCGTCGCGTTTCGGTGCGTTCGGTGCAGGCTCGATCATCGTCTTCCCACAGGGGGCGATCTACGGCGAGCGGTACATCCGTCTCGGTGCCGGCACCCTCGTCGGTCCCCATGTGACGCTTTCTGTCGGCATGGTGGTCGACCAGATCATGGCGACAGACCCGGTGATCCGCATCGGCGATGGTTGTGTGATCGGACGGGGAACGGCCATCGTCGGCCATCTCGACATCGACATCGGCGATCAGGTGTACACCGGCATGAACGTGTACATCACCGACCAGAACCACACGTACCTCGACCTCGACTGCCCCATCGGAGTGCAGAACCCGAAAGACGAGGCCGTGAAGATCGGCTCGGGCAGCTGGATCGGAACCGGAGCCGTGATCCTTCCCGGCTCGGTCATCGGCCGCAATGTCGTCGTTGCCGCCAACGCTGTGGTTCGAGGTGAGTTCCCCGATCACTGCGTCGTTGCCGGCGTCCCCGCACGCATCGTGCGCCGCCACGACGCGGTCGACGGATGGCAGGCCGTTGCCCGGGACCGAACCTCGAGCTGACCGAATGCATTCGTCTGGTGCAGTCGGGAAGGCGTTGGTGATTTCGAGGTGGCCCGACCACGGACGCCGCGTTCGGCTGGTCGCCCGCAGCTGCACCGCCGACAGCGCTACCGTCTCGCGTGGACACCCAAACGCAGCGTGTGGCCTCAGCGGACCGGGCCGGCAATCCCGACGAGGCCGTTGCGTCGCTGCGGCCGTTCATTGCGTCGCACTCCGACGCGTGGTTCGATCTCTGGCAGATGCCGAAAGAGGCCGTCCTGGGGCCGGACTTCCCCTCCTTCTTCGCTGCGGTGTCGGAGATGGGAATGGTCGGTGGGATCTTCGAGGTCGTCGCGTCCTGGTGGCCGTTGCGCCACAACGACAACGTGCTGTTGCTCCATTTCGCCGACATGAAGCGTGACCTCGAAGCCTCGGTTCGCCGGATCGCCGGGTTCCTCGGCTTCGAGCGCGGCGAAGACCAGTGGGCGGAAATCCTCGAGTACACCTCCTTCGGGTGGATGAAGACGCACGAGGACAAGTTCGAGCTTCGAAAAGTGTCGGACATCGCGCCGTTGGACCCAGGCGCCATGATTCGCAGAGGCCAGACCGGGAAGAGCGCCGAAGATGGCATCACCCCGGAGATCTCGGCGGTCATCGCCGAAACCGCCCACCGTCTCCTCCCGAACCAGGGCGCGTTCGACTGGTGCTGCAACGGCGGAGCGGTGCCCGCGTGGGCGCTCGCGCCCCTGGCGCGACCGGGGTCGTGGGCAGCGTCAGCGGACAGCGGCCAGGCCGAGCCCAACGTCGCCGTGCATCAAGGTCAGCGAGGATGCCTCGATGGTGAACGTGGCGTCTCCGGAGAGCACCGCTACGACGTGAGCCTCGATGGTTGCCAGCGGCTCGTCACAGGCGATTTCCGTCAGCGTCAGTGGGCCGAAGACGATGGTCGAGCCGTCGACCCGGTACGTGGCGCCACCGGTGTTGCAGCCCGTGGCCAACGCGACCGATCCATCGGTGTCGAACACGAGCTGTACGTTCCCGAGCCCGGGCAGGTTCGATGCCGACTGCCCATCGATGATCGTCGTGCCCCGCCAGACCGTTGCGACCAGCGGGCGGTCGGGGTCGACGATCTCGCGATCCTGGAGCTCCAGGGTGACGTTCGCGGTCCGAAGCGTGAGGCGATCGCCGTTGAGGCTGATCGCCGGATGTTGACCGAGCAGCGCGAGGAGCCAGTCGTCCTGCGCCATCTTGTCGTCGTCGCACGCCATCTCGGTCATGGCGATCGCGTCGACGAGGAGCCGACCGCCTTCGACGGTGTAGTCGCCGCCGCCGGTGTTGCATCCCGCCGAGACGCTCAGCGTGGACGCCCCGAAACCGAGGCGGATGCGGGTGCCCGCCACCAGGGAGATCGGCTGGCCGTTCTCGACCACCGATGTGGAGATGAACGTCCGACCAGCCAGGTCCGCGCTCACGCCCGCGGAACCGTCGCCGCAGGACGAGAGGCCGGTGGCCAAAGAGACCAGGAGCAGGAGAATGGCACAATTACGCACACCGCTGAGACGTCGCGCGGTGGCGCACGGTTCCCTTCGAAGGCCTGTTTCGACCCGATTGGCGCTCGCGACGGCCGCGGCGGCGAGAGACGTCTTCGGTCCGCGGAACCCCGGCGTCGGGCCAGGCGTCGTAGGGACGTGCGTCTCGTGCTCCTGGTCGTGTTGATCGCAACGGTGTCGTTGGGCTGTGGCCGCGGGCCCGACGGCACTTCGGGCCCCACCGGTCGCGTGAGCGGCCAGGTCCTGGCCGGGCCGACGTGTCCGGTGGAGCGCCCGGAGGATCCGTCGTGTCGACCAGTGCCGGTGAGCGGGTTCGTCGAGCTCGTCGAAGACGATCGCGTCGTGGCGTCCGCGGCCCTCGACGAGAGCGGACGGTTCGCCGTGGACCTGGCACCAGGTCACTACCTCGTGCGCATCGATGTCGGCGACCGGCCGTTCCCCATCTGTGGTCGCGTCGAGGTCGACGTGGAGGCCGACGCCGAGGTCATGGCCGACGTCGCCTGCGACACCGGCATTCGCTGACGCTTCGATTCCCCGGTGCGCCGCAAGCGCACGGCTGTCGTCGGCGCCCAGCCGTCCCAGGGCACGGTTGCTCGCCGAGAACCTCGACCGGCTTTTCACCCCGGCCGAGCAGGCCTCGATCAGTCCCGAGGCCCTGCGTGGCAGTCCCATGCCATTCGGGCGCTCGACCCGCAGACCTCCGCCGCGCTCATCGCCGCGTTCGCAGACGCACTCGAGCGGGCGTTCCTGTTCGCCGTGCCGCCGATGGCGTTGGCCTTCGTGGTCTTCTTGTTCGTCCGTCACCGGGACCTCCCCACCGAGCTCGACGTGGGCGACGTGGGCGACGAGGCGTCGGTGCTGCCCGGGGTGTGACCCGCCGTTCAGGCGCTGTCCTCCGGAGGGCCGTCCCGGGGAGGGGGGTCCTGGGGAGGGAGGTCGTTGGGAGGGAGGTCGTTGGGAGGGAGGTCGTCGGATCCTGCGAGATCGTCTACGTCGAGGCGCTCGAGCAGCGAACGAAACTCGGCGACCTCGGCCTCGATGCGCTCGGGGTCGGTGATCGTGCCGTCGTCGGCCACGAACGATCCGGCCTCGTCGAGGACGGAGTCGGCGGCGTAGATGGGGGCGCCGTTGCGCACGGCGAGGGCGATGGCATCCGATGGTCGGGTGTCGACCCGATGCGAACCGTCGGGGGCTCCCACCACGAGCGCTGCGTAGAACGTGCCGTCGGTGAGTCCGGTGACCTCAACGGCGTCGACATGGCCGCCGAGGCGGGTGAGGACGTCGGTCATGAGATCGTGGGTCATCGGTCGGGGTGGGACGCGGCCGCTCACCGCCAACGCGATCGAATTGGCCTCGGCGGGGCCGATGAAGAGCTGTAGGACACGGCGGGGCTCCTCGGTTTCACGCAGCAGCAGCACCGGGAGCCGGGCTCCAGCCGTGACGTGGATTCCGATCAGGTCGAGTTGCTTCATCTGTTGCCCTTCTGTCGGGGGCGAGACGATGCCTCCCAACATGATGGTGCAACTTCTCGACCCGCGCGGTTCATCCCACTCCGGAAGTGGTTGCGCGCTACGGTCTGCGGCCATGACGATCCCACTGCGCCACGGCATCTTTCTCGCCCCCTTCCACGGCCGCGCGGAGAACCCGACGCTGGCGATGGAGCGCGACCTGCAGCTCTGTGAATGGCTCGACCACCTCGGTTTCCACGAGGCCTGGGTCGGAGAACATCACTCAGCCGGCATGGAGACCATCGACTCGCCCGAGCTGTTCATCGCTGCGGCGGCGGAGCGGACCAAACACCTCAAGTTCGGCACAGGCGTCGTGTCGTTGCCGTACCACCATCCGCTCAACGTCGCGAACCGCATCATCCAGCTCGACCACATGACGCGTGGGCGGGTCATGTTCGGCGCCGGGCCCGGCCTGCTCGCCTCCGACGCGCTCATGATGGGGATCGAGCCCGGTGACACGAGGCGCCGCATGGCCGAGGGCATCGACGTCATCATGCGGCTCTTCAAGGGCGAGTGGGTCACCGAGGAGACCGACTGGTACACGATGCGCGAGGCGCACACCCACCTTCGTCCCTACACGCAGCCCCATCCCGAGGTCTGCGTCGCCAGTGCGGTCACGCCCTCGGGCGGACGTCTTGCCGGCAAGTACAACCTGGGCATGCTCTGCGTGGCCGCCGGCGAGCGTGCCGGGTTCGACGCGTTGGCCACCAACTGGCAGGTCGCTTGTGACATCGCTGCCGAGGATGGCCGCGAGATGGATCGGAGCGGGCTCCGTGCGGTGCTGAGCATGCACATCGCCGAGACCCGCGAGCAGGCCCGTGAGAACGTTCGCTACGGCATCGAGGAGTTCATCCGCTACTTCAACAACAACCAGCCCCGTTACGACGTACCCGAGGGGGCCGACTACGTCGACTGGGTGATCGAGAACGAGATCGCGGTCGTCGGCACGCCCGACGACGCGATTGCCAGGATCGAGAAGCTCTACGAGAAGCAGGGCGAGTTCGGCGCCGTGTTGTTGATGGTGAACCAGTGGGCCGACTGGCCCCAGCTGAGGCGCTCGATGGAGCTGTACGCCCAGTACGTCATCCCGCACTTCGCGCAGGCGAACGTGAATCGAGACCGCTCCTACGACTGGGTGACGGTGAACCAGGGCGAACTCGTCGAGAAGCGTGTCAACGCAGCCAACGCCATGTTCGCCCAACACGAGGCCGAACGCGGCGCGGCAGCACCGCACGCCCCCGGCACAGCCCACCCCGATCCAGAGACCAAGAGCGTCATCTCCTGACCTGAAGCGGCTCCGGTCACCTCGCGACCGGGTCGACAGTGTTCAGTCGTCGACCGGGTCGCCAGTGTTCAGTCGTCGACCGGGTCGCCAGTGTTCATTCGTCGACCGGGTCGACAGTGTTCATTCGTCGACCGGGTCGACAGTGTTCAGTCGTCGACCGGGTCGACCATGGCGTTCACGAGGTCGAGGGCGGAAACGATCCCGACGAGCCGGCCGCGATCGGTGACCAGCACCCGGTGGATGCGTTCGGTGACCATGAGACGAGCGACCTCGGAGATGGCCGTGTCCACCTCGACGGTGACCGGCACCGGGCTCATCACCTCCTTCACGGTGGTGCTCACGATGTGGTCGGAGATCTTGCGGTTCTGGCTCGACAACTCCTCGATCGCGGCGATCGGGATCGGGAACGGGCTCTGATAGATGTCCGACACCCTCTGCGCGTGCAGTTGCTCGTCATAGATCGTTCGCACAATGTCGGACTGCGACACCACGCCCACCAGCATCCCGTCGTCGACCACGGGCATCCCGGTGATGCCGTTCTTGAGCAGGAGCTGATCGACCTGCTTGAGTGTCATCGAAGGGGTAGCCGTCACGACATCGGCGGTCATGTACTCGGTCACCGTTCCCTGCATGGCGGTCCTCCTGTGCTCGATCGTGCCGCGTTTCGGTACAACTCCAGTGCAGCACCGTGCGGGTTGCGCTCCCCAGAGCACAAGGTCCCAGCGATGGTGGTGTTCGTCAAGTTCACCGGCCTCATGGCGCCGGTGTGAGGACGACGACGGGGATCTCGCGCGTCGTTCGCTTCTGGTAGTCGTCGTAGGGAGGGTAGATGACGCTCATGCGTTCCCAGATCTGAGCGCGTTCCTCACCGGTCGCCACCCTCGCGGTCGCCTGGAAGACGCGGTCGGCAACCTGCACCCCGACCGTCTCCTGCTCGAGCAGGTTGTGGAACCAGCCCGGGTGGTGATCGGTGCCGCCCTTGGAGGCGATGACGACGAAGGTCCCGTCGAACTCGCCATAGATGAGCGGCATGATGCTGGTGTTGCCGGAGCGGCGCCCCACCGTCGTCAACAGCAGGGTGGGGACCGGGCCTGGTCCGCCGACCTCCGCCGAGTCCCACAGGTGCGCCGCGGTGCCGTCTTGGAGGTAGTGGGCCCGGTGCCGGGCGATCCAACCGTCGACATTGGCCTGATTCACGATCTCGTTGATTCCCATGGGTGCCTCCGGGGCCGGGTGTGTCAGAGACAGTGTTCCGCAATATGTGCCAGAGCGCCTTCGATGTCCTCATCGGTGCGTAGTGTCGACAGCGAGACGAGGGCGCGGTCGCATCCGGCATCGGCGAGCCGGCGCAGCTGGTCGCGATCGACGCGTTGTGTCGGACCGAGGTCGCCGTCGATCTGCGGCCCCCGAACGATCGCCGTGATCTCCAGCGGGTCGTCTTCGCGTCCGTGCTGGGTTCGGAGCTCGGCGATGCGGCGCCGGCCCGCCTCGATGGTGTCGGGGGCGGTCTCGATCGACTCCCGGGTGGTGAACGCCGGCAACCATCCGTCTGCGTACCGCGCGACTCTGCGGAAGGCCGCTTCGCCGGCTCCGGCGCCGATGAGTACCGGTGGTCCACCTGGGGTCTTCGGCTGCGGATAGAGCTGCACGGGGGGGATGTCGAAGAGCTCCCCGTGGTACTCGACGGTCTCTTCGGTCCAGAGCCGCTTCATCAACTCGACCGCTTCCCTGGTCTGCGCCCAGCGACGGTCGAAGTTGCCCCCGAGGATCTCGCACTCCGCGCGACTCCAGCCGATCCCGGCACCGACGATCAGGCGACCACCGCTGTAGTGATCGATGCTGGCGAGTTGCTTCGCGAACAGCACCGGGTTGTGTTCGGGCACGAGGAACACGCCGCCGCCGAGGGTGATGGTGCTGGTCATGGCCGAGGCCCGCGCCAGCATCACGATCGTGTCCTGGAAGAAGGGGATCCCGTGGGCATGGACGCCCCGACCGGGTTGGTCGACGGGCCGGATGGGATGTTCGCCATAGAACACCGACTCGAAGCCGAGCGCCTCCGCCTGCTGCGCCACCAACGCGCCGTCGACGTCGGGGAGCGGGTGGGGTGGGGTTGGCGGGCGACTGATGCCGATCTTCATGGGTGACTCCTCGAAGGGGCCGGCCGCGCTGCCAGAAGGTCTGGAATTTGCCGACCTGGTAGGTTGTGCGCCGCACCAAGACCGGCGAGCCACGCAAGGGAGAGCCCGTGGACCACGACTTTACGCTCATCGAAGAGATCACCGCTCCGTCGGGCCCCGGCGGCGAACACCATCACCTGGTGGACTACCAGACCCAGGAGATGGTCTCTCGCCTCTGGTCGCGCTACCTCGTCGAAGCGGGCTCCCAGCAGACCGCGTCGGGAGCGGTGCCTGCGATGCGGCGCGTCAGCTATGCGCTCGACAACGAGGCCTTCGGCGGTCAGACCCTCAAGCGGGGCATCAAGGTGGTCGGCCGTAGCCGGCGGGCGGTGACCTTCGCCGCCGCGGTGTGGCATCCCGAGGACGGCCGTCTCGTGCACAGTGCCGAGATGGTGACGGTCTTCGTCGTGCCGGGTGAGGGCGCGGTGAGTGTCCCCGAGGATTTCTGGGCCGGCGTCGAAAAGCTCGAGGGACGCGAAATCCCCGTCACCGAGCGCACCGCCTGATCACGTCCTGGCGAGGACGAACCGTCGGCAACACAACAGCAGCTCGCGAGTCCGCCCACGGGCTGTCACCGGCGCATTCGCCGGTGACGCGACGAAAGGTCGATCCATGAAGTATGTCAAGCTCGGCGCTACCGGTCTCGAGGTCTCCCGCATCTGTCTGGGGTGCATGAGCTTCGGTGCGTCCGATCGTGGAGGTCATCCCTGGTCGCTCGACGAACAGACCAGCCGGACATTGCTGAAGCAGGCCATCGACGCCGGGATCAACTTCTTCGACACCGCCAACGTCTACTCGGCGGGATCCAGCGAGGAGTTCGTGGGGCGGGCGCTGGCCGATTTCGGCAACCGTGACGAGATCGTGCTGGCAACGAAGGTCAACGGGCCGATGCGCAAGGGGCCGAACGCGATCGGCCTGTCCCGCAAGTCGATCATGACCGAGATCGACGCGAGCTTGCGTCGCCTCGGGACCGATTACGTCGATCTGTACCAGATCCACCGTTGGGACTACCGCACGCCGATCGAGGAGACCATGGAGGCTCTCCATGACGTCGTCAAGTCCGGCAAGGTGCGCTACATCGGCGCGTCGTCGATGTACGCCTGGCAGTTCTCGAAGGCGCAGTACCTCGCGGAGATACGAGGTTGGACCAAGTTCGTGTCGATGCAGAACCACTACAACCTGCTCAACCGCGAAGAAGAGCGCGAGATGATGCCGCTGTGTGCCGACCAGGGCGTGGGCGTGATTCCCTGGAGCCCGCTCGCGCGCGGTCGCCTCACGCGCGACTGGGACACCACCACGGCTCGGTCCGAGACCGACGAGTTCGGCAAGGCGCTGTACAAGACCGAGGACAGGACAATCGTCGAACGGGTGGCCGAGGTCGCAGCGGAGCGCGGCGTGTCGCGTGCGCAGGTCGCCCTGGCGTGGATGTTGTCCAAGCCCTTCGTCACCGCTCCCATCGTGGGTGTCACCAAGCCGCTCCACCTCGATGATGCGGTGGCGGCCGCGGAGCTCGCGTTGTCGGCCGAGGAGATCGAGCGGCTCGAGGAGCCCTACACGCCCCACGAGCTCGTCGGCTTCCGCTGAGCCCCGGTCGGCTCGGCCGGGACGGCGGAGCGTCAGCCCCCGACGAGGGGGAGGCCGATGGAGGACCAGGCGAGTACCCCGCCGTCGATCTCCGCGACATCGGTGAATCCGAGTTCGGCCATCAAATCGGCCGCCTGCGCGCTGCGGTTGCCGGACCGGCAATACAGGACGTAGGGCACGTCGCGGTCGAGCGCCCCCAGGGAAGCAGCGAAGTCCGCCGCGTAGAAGTCGAGCATCGTCGCGTGCTCGAGGTGGCCTTCGGAGAACTCCGCCGCCGTGCGGATGTCGAGGACGACCAGATCGTCGGGCGCCGCCGCAATGAGGCCCGCCGCGTCGGAGGGTGAAACCAGGCGCAGCCCGGCGCGCCCTTCGCCAGCGCTCCGGCCGCCGCAGCCGCCAAGACCGGCCAGCAGCAACCCCGCGGCGATGACGGCGAACAGCCGCGACGGGGTGGTCGAGAGGTGCATGTGGGCAGGGTCGACTCAGCCGACGCTGATCTGGCCCGTCGCCGCAGCGTCGAGCAGCGCCTCGAACTGCGCCGTGTCGAGCTCGCCGGATTGGCGGGCCACGACCTTGCCATCGGCATCGACCGCGACCCAGAACGGGAACCCGCTGAGCCCGAATGCCTTCGCGAGGGTTCCGGTTTCGCTGTCGACGAGCACCGGCAACGGCCACCCTTCCCGTTCGAACCAGGCCGATGGTGGGTAGTTGTCGACCGTCGGGTCGACCGACGTCGAGATGGCAACGAGCTCGACCCCCGCTGGGAGATCGTGCTGGGCGAGCCACGCCACCGTGCGCGGCACCTCTCGTTGGCAGTGGGGGCACCAGTGGGCGAAGAACCCGTACAGTCGCGGCGTCCCGTCGTCGAGCACCTGGACCCGCGTACCGTCGGTGGTCGATGCCGCGATCGTCGGAGCGGTGAGGCCGGCGGCATCGGTCATGGTCGCGAAGCGCGGCAACGGCGTCCCGATCGCCTCCGCCGGTGCGGTCTCGGTGGCCGCCGATGCCGTCGAGTCGCCGCCCCCGCTCGTCAGCGCGATGGTGACGATGACAGCGACCACGAGCAGGAACCCGACCCACCAGATCGGTGACTGCCAGATGCGACGGTCCGGAGTCGCCGCGACGGCCGGGCGCGGTCGTGCCTTGGTGTTGGGCCTGTTGCTCACGGGTACTCCTGGGTCGTGGGCGCGGCCGTGGGCACGGCGCGCCGGGGCGTGGGGGCCGGCTCCCGGTCGCGATCGTCGGTCACCGCGACGATACCGAGGCCGATGATCAGCGCGAACGAGGCACCCGCCATCATGGGGATGGTGATGAACCCCAAGGCCTCCACCCATTTGGCGCTGCAGGGGTTGTACGCGTCGCAGAACGAGGACTGGTCGGGGAACGCCTGGAGCTGGATGTGGTACAGCGAGACCAGGAGCCCGATCGAGGCCTGCGGCACGACGTAGTTCCACACGCGCCGGTCTCGGCTGAAGGCGGCGATCGTCAGCATGAGACCCAAGGGGTACATGGCGATGCGCTGGAACCAACACAGCTCGCAGGGCACATAGCCGGCCGACTCGGAGAAGTAGAGGCTGCCGGCCATCGCTCCGATCGCAACCACGGCCGCGAGCACGAGGGCCGACTCGCGAACGCGGGCGCGCGCGGCCGGAACGGCGATGACGACGAGTCCGCCGACGCTGCCTCCGATGAGGAGGAGGGCCGAGAACGTGGCGACTTGCTCTGCATCCACGGGGGGGATTGTAGGGACGCCAGGTGACTCAGGGACGGCAGCGTCGCCAGTCCAGCGGCTTCCCGCCTCGATTCGGACGCTTCCGTGCCCTTGCTGGCGGCCTGCGCCGGTCCGATGTCGGCTCGATCAGGGCACCGCTCGTGTCCTCAGCGGGAGGAGGGACGCAGCGCCGTGCTCGACCCGGTGGACCAGTCGCTGACGAAGCGATACCGGTCGCCGCGGATGATGGTCGTGCGCCACTCCACCGGTCGGCCGTCTCGCACGCCGAGTCGCTCGAGGAAGAAGGCCGCATCGCCCCGGCGCAGCTCGAGGAGCTGCCGGTCGCTCGGCGTCGGGACGATCGGTGTCAGCCGTTCCCACCCCTGGTTCGGCACGGGAAGGCCGAGCCGAGCGAGCTCGGCGTACAGCGCGGTATGTGTCCAGTCCACGTCGAGCAGCCGGGCGCCGACCTCGTAGGGAAGCCAGGCGCGGTCGACGGCGAGGGGGACGCCACCGGCGAGCCGGAGGCGTGCGAGGAGCACCAGTGGCGCGTCCTCGGGCAGGCCGAGCTGGTTGGCGGCCTGCGAGTCGACGATCTGGTCGAGTTGCAGCACCCGACTCGTCTGGTCGGTCCCCGTCGATTCGACCGACTGGAAGAGGCTGTAGAGCGTGCCGAGGGACTGCTCGAACTCGGAGCGGTTGACCACCGTGCCCCGGCCGCGCTCGCGCTTGAGCAAGCCGGTGCGGTTGAGGTGCCGCACCGCTTCTCGCACGGTGTGCCTGCTCACGCCGTAGGCCTCGGTGAGCTCGAGATCGGTGGGGAAGATGCCTGAGTCGAAGTCACCCGAATCGAGCCGCCGCAGCAGTTCCTTCTCGAGTTGGGCCCAAAGGGGCAGTGGGCTGTTGCGGTCGAGCGGCTGGACAGTCACTGCCTCTCCTCGTGGTGACACGAATGTCCGGACCTGCAACCGTAACGGAGTCGCGGTTGACCGGCAATACGGATGTCCGTACATTTGCGCCGGCTGTGCCGCCGAACGGCACGGGGTGCCGGGCCCGCGTCAGCTCAGCTTGAGGAAGAGTCGCTCGAGCTCGTCGAGATCGTCGGTGTCGGCGCACTCGGAGATCGCCGATGCCATCAGGCGGAAGCCCACGCGATCGAGTGCTCCTTTGGCCGCGGCCAGCTGCGTCACGATGTCGCGGCATTCGTTGCCTTCGGCGACCATGCGCTCGATGCCGCGTACCTGTCCTTCGAGGCGACGCAGGCGTTTGACCACGTCGTCGGTGACGTCGCTGGGGAACTGCATGGCAGCAGGATAGCGCGTTCCCACATACCTATAGGGGTACTTCTTGTCGTCCGCCTCAAATGTACGTATATTCGGTCTTATGTCCGATCGTCCGCCGCGGAAAGCGCAGGCACCGAGCGCGGGACGTGCGGGCGGACTCGTGGGTGGACTCGTCGGCTTGCTACCCATCTTCTCCTGGGCCCCGCACTACCGGCGCGAGGACCTGCGGGGTGATCTCGCCGCGGGTGTGACCGTCGGCGCGATGCTCGTGCCGCAGGCGATGGCGTATGCACTTCTCGCCGGGCTGCCGCCCGAGGTCGGCCTCTACGCAGCCACCGTGCCCGTCATCGCCTATGCCGTGTTCGGAACCTCGCGGCAGGTTTCAGTTGGGCCGTTCGCTCTGATCTCGCTGCTGACCGCCTCGGCGCTCGCCGGCATCGTCGATGAAGGGAGCCTCGCCTACGGGGAGGCGGCGGCCTTGCTCGCGCTCATGGTCGGGATCGTGCACATTGTTCTCGGTGCGGGTCGGCTCGGGTACCTGGTCAACTTCCTCTCGCGATCGGTGCTCGTGGGGTTCATGGCCGCGGCCGCCGCCCTCATCGCAATCTCCCAGATCAAGCACTTGCTCGGCGTGCCGGCCGCTCGCTCGGACGCGTTCGTCGACACGGTGCGGGAGCTGGCCAACCATGTCTCGGAGACCCATGGGTTGACGGTGGTGGTCGGTGCTACGGCGCTCATGACGCTCATCGCGATGAAGCGGTTGACCCCGCGCGCCCCGGCGTCGCTGGTGGTGGTGATCGGCTCGATCGTCGTGTCGAACTTGGCGCATCTCGAGGCGAGGGGAATCGCGGTCGTCGGTGATGTGCCCGCTGCGCTTCCGGCGTTCGGTGTGCCATCGATGACCGCGTCGCTCGTCGGTGATCTCGCGGCTGCCGCGCTGGTGATCACCATCGTCGGCTTCATGGGCTCGATCGCGATCGCCAAGACCTACGGGCACAGGCACCGATACGAGGTCGACCCGAATCGCGAGCTGGTCGCCCTGGGTGCGGCAAACGTGGCTGCTGGGCTCTTCGGTGGCTTCCCGGTCACCGTGGGCCTCTCGCGGAGCGCGGTGAACGAGAGCGCAGGCGCGCGCACACAGCTGGCGTCGATCGTCGCCGCAGGCGTCGTCTTCGGAACGATCCTGTTCCTGACCCCGCTGTTGTCGTCACTGCCCAACGCCTCGCTCGGCGCCATCATCGTGATGGCCGTGGTGGGCCTCATCGACCTCACCGAAATGCGCGAGATCGCCCGGGTCAAACGCAGCGACCTGATCGGTCTTGCCGTCGCGTTCTTCGCGACATTGGCATTCGGCATCGAGCTCGGGATGCTCCTCGCCGTGGTGGCGTCGATGCTCGTCGTCTTCGCCCGTATGTCCATGCCCCACAGCGCGGTGCTCGGCCATGTGGAGGACACGACGAGCTACCGCAACGTGTCCCGCTTTCCCGAGGTCACGACCTACCCCGGTATCCGGATCGTCCGTGTCGATGCTGCCCTCTCGTTCGTCAACGCCACGAAGGTGAAGAAACTGCTCCTGTCGCACGCGCGCGACGTGGTTCCGCGGCCGCGTGCGCTCGTGCTCGATGCCTCGGGCATCAACGACATCGACGCCACCGGCGCCGCCATGGTGCGCGACCTGCTGGCCGAGCTCGACGAGCTCGACGTGACGTTGCACGTCGCCGATGTGAAGGGGCCGGTGCGCGACGTTCTCCATCGGGCCGGCATCTGGGACGCGTTGGCGGGCCGCATCCACACCTCCACCCACGACGCGGTACGCGCCATCGTGGGGGAACGGCCGGCGCCGAGCAATCAGCGATCGGTCGGCATCGACGAGCGCCACGGCACGATGCCAAGCGCCGAGAACCCGAGTCGATGACCTCGACCCGGCAACCCGAAAGGAGGCCCGACGGTGGGCCATCGAGATCATCCGGTGAACGACTGGTCGGCGGCGGTCGGTGCCGACGGCCAGCTCGTCGACGTGCGCGAGCCCGCGGAGGTGGCCCAAGGCTCGCTTCCGGGCGCCGTGAACATCCCGCTCGGCGAGTTGGCGGATCGGCTGGCGGACTTGTCGAAGGATCGACGGGTCGTCCTGTTGTGTCGCAGCGGAAACCGCAGCACCCAAGCCGCCCGGTTCCTCACCAGCGCCGGGTTCGGCGACGTGGTCAACCTCTCCGGGGGCATGCTCGCGTACACCGGTTGACGCTCAGCGGCGCCACCGGCTCGACACTAAGTACCCCATAGGGTATAATGTCCGGACATATCGCAAGAGGGGATCCGCCATGAAGTTCGTGCAGTACTACCTGGACTGCCTTTCCCAGGCCTCCTATCTGGTCGGCGATGAGTCCACCGGCCGCGCCGTCGTGGTCGACCCCCGCCGCGACATCGACGAGTACGTCCGGGATGCCGCCGAGATGGGCTTGACCATCGAGCTCATCCTGGAAACGCACTTCCATGCAGACTTCCTGTCCGGCCACCTCGAGTTGGCTGCGGCAACGGGAGCCGAGATCGCCTTCTCGTCGGTGGCCACTCCGGAGTTCGCGTCGCGCAAGCTCGCCGACGGGGAGCGCATCGTTCTCGGGGAGGTCGAGCTCGAGATCCTCCACACGCCGGGGCACACGCCCGAGTCGATGAGCATCGTCGTGTGGGAGCATGCCGGCGACGCCGTGCCCTACGGGGTCCTCACCGGTGACACCCTCTTCATCGGTGATGTGGGTCGCCCCGATCTGCTGGCATCGATCGGTTTCACGCGCGATGAGCTCGCGGAGAAGCTCTACGACAGCATCCACCAGAAGCTGCTCCCGCTGCCCGACGCGACCCGTGTGTATCCGGGACACGGCGCCGGGTCGGCCTGCGGGAAGAACCTCAGTACCGACACGTGGTCGACGATGGGGGACCAGAAGGTGAACAACTACGCGCTCCTCGCAGGTGACAAGGCGACGTTCATCGACCTCGTGACCGAGGGCCAGCCGCCTGCCCCCGAGTACTTCGTCTATGACGCCGTCCTCAACCGTCAGGACCGCGAGCTGCTCGACGAGAGTGCGATGCCCGATGCGCTCGGCCTCGCCGAGTTCGAGGCACGCGTGGCCGGTGGGGCGATGATCCTCGACGGGCGTGACCCCGAGGACTTCGCCCACGGCCATCTGCTCGGATCCATCAACGTCGGGCTGAAGGGTCGTTACGCCGAATTCGCGGGATCGGTGATCCCGACCGATGCGGACATCGTGTTGGTGGTCGACGACGGCTTCGCGCTCGAGGCGAAGAATCGCCTCGCCCGGATCGGTTTCGACCGCGTCGTCGGGTACCTGGCGTCGCCCCTGGTCGCCATGAGCGAGAATCCGGACAAGGTTTCGCAGGCGTCTCGCCTCACCGCGTTCGAGTTCCAAGGCCGTCGGGCCGAGATCGACGGCCTCCAGGTGGTCGATGTCCGCAACCCGGGGGAGATCAAGCTCGGAAGCATCCCCGGGGCCGCCGAGATACCCGTGGGTCAGCTTTCGGTGCGTGGCCGCGAGCTCGATCCGGCCACGCCCACGGTGGTGTTCTGCGCCGGCGGGTATCGCTCGTCGGTGGCGGCGAGCTTGCTCCGCCAACAGGGGTTCACCGATGTCTCGGACATCCTGGGCGGCTACGGCGCCTGGAGTGAGCTCGTGGCGAGCGCGACGTGAGCACCGCACCGGCCCGGCAACGCAAAGGCCCAAGGTCCCTGTCGGGCGGGCACGGGTGTGGTGTTCGCTGGGCAAGATCTCTGATCGCGGCTGCCAGTGGCAGCCCCTCGAATCGTCAACCAGGAGGCATCGTCAATGAAGACCAATGAGGCAATGTGGGACCGTGGGGTACGCGTCGTGCTCGGGATCGTCCTTGTGATCGTCGGCTTCGCCGTGATCGGCGGCGTCGGCGGCGTCATCTTGGGCATCGTCGGGCTCATCCCCCTCGTGACCGGTGCTGTGGGCTGGTGCCCGCTGTACACCGCGCTCGGCTTCAGAACGCTCAAAGGCTGACCCTCGCCGAGCTCGGCCCGATCCGAAACCGCCTGGTCGTGGTCGCGCTCCTGATCGCATGGGGGGTGATCCCCGCCCGGCGCGCGTTCGGTCAGCGCAGGTAGCCCAGCCCCCAAGCCCCGCGTTCGAGGTCCTCGCGATGGGCCGGGTCCGCGATGGCAATGAGAGCCCGGGCGCGTTCGTTGATCGAGCGGCCCCGGAGGTGGGCCACGCCCCATTCGGTCGCGACGTGGTCGACCGTGTTCTTGAGCGTTGTCACGACCGTGCCGGGCCGCAGCGACACCGAGATGCGCGACAGGGCACCGTCCTTCGCCGTCGACGGGAGGACGATGAAGGCCTGACCGCCCTCGGAGAACATCGCGCCCTGGGCGAAGTCGGCTTGGCCGCCGCTCGACGACCAGTAGCGGGACCCGATCGTCTCCGAGGCGCATTGGCCGAGGAGGTCGACTTCGACCGCAGCGTTGATCGAGACGAAGTTCGGCTCCCGCCCGATGACGCGAGGACTGTTGACGTAGCTCACGGGCCAGAGCTCGACCGCGGTGTTCTCGTGGATGAAGTCGTAGACCCGCTTCGTGCCCAGCGCGAACGTGCCGACGGCCTTGGTGCGATTGAGCCGTTTCGACACGCCGTTGGCCACGCCACTTTCGATGAGGTCGACCGTGCCGTCGGAGATGAGCTCGGTGTGGATCCCGAGGTTCCGGTGGTTCTCGAGCGCCGCCAGAATGGCGTTCGGAGTCCCGCCGATGCCCACCTGGATGGTGGAACCGTCCCGAATCAACCCGGCGACGCCGGCGGCGATCGCGAAGTCGATCTCGGTCGGCGGGGTGAGGTCGATCGTCTCCAACGGAGCGTCGTGGCGGCACCATCCGACGATCTGGCTGCAGTGCAGCTGGTTACGACCGAACGTGCGGGGCATGTTCTCGTTGACCTCGAGGAAGAACCGTGCCCTCCCGATGAAAGAGGCCACATAGTCCGCGTTGGTCCCGAGCGAGAAATAGCCGTGGTTGTCGGGGGGTGAGGCCTGGGCGATGATCAACGGGTCCGGGCAGCGTTCGCGCAACAGCTCGGGCACGTCGCTGAAGTGGTTCGGAACGAGATCGATCGTGCCATCGGCAAACGCCTGGCGGGTTGCGCCCGAAAGGAAGTAGGAGACGTGTCGGAGTCGATCGCCGTAGCGGCCGTCGAAGTACGCCCGCGTCACCGACGCGTGCATCTGGTGGACCCGGACGCGTTCGAGTCGATCGGCGACGGCCTCCACGGCGTCGAGGATCGCTCTCGGTTCGCCTGCTGCGAGGGGGACGATGAGGTCGGCGCCGGGGCCCAAGTGGTCGAGCACCGACTCGGCGGCGACGGGATCGGGGATCTTCATGCGTGGGACTCGTCTCGGGGGCGGGACCCAGGCGAGGGTAGCCGTCTCCTGTGGGCGCCGTGGTCCGACGTTGCCGTATCGTCGGTTCGTGCATCTGGTCCATTCGCTCTTCACCGGCTCGCGGTCGACGGTCCACCTCGACGAGGGTTCGACGACGGCGCAGCAGATCGCGGCTGATGGCACACACCTGGCGGGTGCACTCGCCGCCGTCGGCATGGCGCCGGGCGATCGCATCGCCGTTTGGGCTCGGAACGGCCTGCCCTATCTGCATTGCCTGGCCGCCGCGGCGGTCGGTCGTTTCGTCGTCGTGTCGGTCAACACCCGGTTCTCGGCCGACGAGGCCCAGGACCTGACCCGTCGTTCGGGCGCGGGGGTGCTCGTCACCGACCAGCCGATCGACGAGCGTCTCGGACCGGACGTTGTCGTCATTCACACTTCGGATATCAATTCGATGGTGCTCGCCGGACGGCCGGTGCCCATTGACGACGCGCACCCCGACGACCCCTATGTCGTGTTCACCACGTCGGGGACCACGAGTCGACCGAAGATGGTGCTGCATCACCAGCGCTCGATCACACACCACGCCCACGATGTCGCTCGGCTGTTCTCCTATGACCGGGACGCACGCATCCTGGTGGCGATGCCCCTGTGCGGGGTGTTCGGACTGTCCAGCCTCATGGGAGCGCTGGCCGGAGACGCCGAGATCTGGCTCCCCGATCACTTCGACGCCCGGGCGGCTGCCACGACGATTGCCTCGGCGGCCATCACCGGCGTCAACGGCTCCGACGACCTCTTTCACCGGCTGCTCGCGGTCGGGGCCGATCTGTCCTCGATCGCAATGGGAGGGTACGCCCGCTTCAACGCTTCGCTCGACGGCATCGTCGGCCGGGCCGACGAAGCCGGCGTGGTGCTGTCGGGGCTCTACGGCATGAGCGAGGTTCAGGCGCTGTTCGCTCTCCGCGACCCTTCCGAACCCGTCCGCGGCCGTGAACGCGCGGGAGGTACGACCGCGTCGGTCGAGGCGCACGTCCGCATCGTCGACCCTGACACGGGCGAGCCGGTGCCCCCCGGGGTCGACGGCGAGCTCCAACTGAGCGGACCCAGCCTCTTCGCCGGCTATCTCGCCGAGGGGGGCGAGGGGATCGACGGCGCGCTCACCGACGCCAATCACGTGGTCGACGAGGCCGGTCATCGATGGTTTCGCACTGGCGACCTGGCCAGGGTGGAAGCCGACGCAACATTCACCTACCTGTCGCGCATGGGAGATGTGCTCCGTCTCGGCGGGTTCCTCGTCAGTCCGTCGGAGATCGAGCAGGTACTGCTCGAGTTCGTCGGCATCGCTGATGCGCAGGTGGTCTCGGTGGCGCGCCCCGGAGGGGTGCGGCCGGTGGCGATCGTCATCTCGGACCGAGCGATCGACGAGGAGGCGGTGATCGCCCACTGCCGGGAGCGGCTCGCGATCTACAAGTGCCCGGTTGCCGTCATCGAGGTCGACGCGTTCCCGACGACGCCGAGTGCGAACGGAACCAAGATCCAGCGGGTCAAACTCAGGGAGCTCGCCGAGCGAGCTCTGGCCTGATCAGTCGACGAGCACGCGTTCCATGCGACGGGGCACGGCGACGCACCAGCCCAGTTCGGCGATGACACGGTCCTGCAGCGCTCGACTGGCCGACTCGTTGCCGTGGACGAGGAAGCAGGTCTGCGGCTCACGTGGTGCTCGGCGGAGCCAGGCCACGATCTCGTCGGCGTCGGCATGGACCGAGAAGCTCTGGATGACTTCGACCTGGGCACGAACCGGGATGTAGTGGCCGAACATCTTGACCGCCCGTTCACCGCCGGCGAGGCGTTGACCGCGGGTTCCGTCGGCTTGGAACCCGGTCAGGATCACCGCATTGGCCGGGTCGGGCAGCAAGCGCGCGAGATGATGCAGGACCCGGCCGCCGGTGGCCATCCCCGAGGCCGAGATGATGATCGACGGGTAGGTCAGCTCGGCCAGCTTCATCGATTCCTGCGTCGTGCGGCACTCGTGGATCCGGGAGGTGTCGAACGGCGAGGATCCGAGCATGTCGCTGCGGATCCCGGAGTCGTTGCCGGCGATGGCGGCGCGGTAGAGGCCGAGGACCGACAGGGCCATGGGGGAGTCGACATGGATCGGCAGCCGAGGGATGCGCTCGGCGGTTTCGAGCTCGTGGAGCGCCTGCAAGACGACCTCGGTGCGGTCGACGGCGAACGCGGGGATGACGACCATGCCGCCGCGGTCGGCCGCGCCGTTGATCGCTGCCGCGAGACGTTGCATCTCGGCTTCGGCCGGCGGATGGGTGCGATCGCCGTAGGTGGACTCGACCACGAAGACGTCGGCGTCGGGAGGGTCGGCAGGCGGCTCCAGCAGCGGATGGGTCGGGCGTCCGATGTCGCCGCTGAAGAAGACGCGTCGGTCGCTGCCGTCTGCGGCGAGGAGGTCGACGGTCGCCGACGCTGCTCCCAGGATGTGCCCGGCCCACTGCAGCTCGACCATGATGCCGCCACCGATGTCGATGGGGGCTTCGAGCGCATGGGGCGTGAACATTGGCAGCACGGCCTCGGCGTCCTCGCGGGTGTAGAGCGGGAGCGCGGGGTGGTGCTTCGAGTATCCGGCCTCGTTCGCGTAGCGCGCTTCCTCCTCCTGGAGGTGCGCCGCGTCGCGCAGCAGGATCTCGCACAGCTTCGCGGTGTCGTCGCTCGTCACGATGGGCCCGGAGAACCCGTCGCGCACGAGGGCCGGAAGGTAGCCGCTGTGGTCGATGTGGGCATGGGTCAGCACGACTGCGTCGATGTCGGAGGGGGAGATGGGGAACGGCTTCCAGTTGCGCTCCCGGTCCTCCTTGAGGCCCTGGAACAGGCCGCAGTCGACGAGGATCCGCCGATCGGACGTCTCGACGAGGAACCGGCTGCCGGTGACGGTGCGGGTCGCACCGAGAAAGCGCAGTGCTGGGTGAGTAGACGTCTGGGACACGAACGCACCTCCCGAGGGGGTCGACTCCGACCATGGCCCGGCGTTCCCGCACCCGCAAGGGTCGAAGGCCCTCATCGCCGCTCTGGCAGCGCTGCGCACGGGTCGGTGGCCGCTGGTCAGCGACACCCATCGAAGCATCGGCCAGGCAGCTCCCACCGGCGGAGAACCGGCCGGAAGGAGAGACAACGGTGGCCAAGGTCCCTTGCCCGCGGGCCGTGGCATGAGGAGAGTGAGGGGTATGGGGAACACAGAATCACTGTTGGTGGCCGCGCCCATAGCCGCCCGAGCCGACCATGTCAGCAAGGTCTTCGGCATCGGCACGACCGAGGTCACGGCGCTCGACGACATCACGGTGGCGTTCGAGAAGGGGCGCTTCAGCGCGATCATGGGCCCGAGCGGCTCCGGGAAGTCGACGTTGTTGCACGTCCTCGCCGGACTCGAGCACGTCACGTCGGGTCGCATCCTGATAGGCGACACCGATCTGGTGCAACTCTCGGATGCGGCGCTCACCGAGTTGCGTCGTGACCGCATCGGGTTCGTCTTCCAGACCTTCAACCTGGTGCCGACCATGAACGCCGAGCGAAACATCACGCTCCAGCGGCGGCTGGGCCGCAACCCCGTCGATGAGGGGTGGTTTGCGACGGTCGTGGACTCGCTCGGGCTGCGCGACCGGCTCAGTCATCGCCCGTCAGAGCTCTCCGGTGGTCAGCAGCAGCGGGTCGCAGTGGCCAGGGCGTTGATCAACCGACCGGACCTCATCTTGGCCGACGAACCAACGGGCAACCTCGATACGACGAGCGGACGCGAGGTCCTCGGCTTCCTCCGACGCGCCGTCGACGAGTTCGGCCAGACGGTCGTCATGGTGACCCATGACGCGTTTGCCGCCGCCTACGCCGATCGCGTGGTCTTCCTCGTCGACGGCGACATCGTCGCCGAGATGGCCGACCCCACCGCGGAGAAGGTGCTCGAGGAACTCGCCCACCTGGAGGGTTGACTCCATGTTCCGATTGATGCTCGACAATCTGGTGGCCCGGAAGTTCCGGCTCTTGTCGACCGCGTTGTCGGTGGTGATCGGGGTGGCGTTTCTCGTCGGATCGCTGGTGCTGATCGACACGATCAGCCGGTCCTTCGACGATTTGTTCGCCGACGTGAACCAAGGGGTGGACGCCGAGGTGCGTAGCAGCGAAGCCCTCGAGACCGACTTCGGCACGATACGTGGTCGCATCGACGCGTCCGTTGTCGCCGAAGTCGAGGAGGTTCCCGGCGTGAAGGCTGCGGCGGGGTCGGTGTTCGGCTACGCACAACTCGTGGCGCCCAATGGGGAAGCCATGGGCAACCCGGGGCAGGGGGCGCCGACGCTCGGTTTCTCCTGGACCGACGTCGCCGAACTCAACCCCATGCGACTGCTCGGGGGAGGGCGAGCACCGGTGGCCGCCGGAGAGGTCGTGATCGACCTCAAGAGCGCGAACGACGGGCCGTTTGCCGTCGGTGACAGTGTCACGATCCTGTTGCAGGGTCCACCGCAGGAGTTCGAGATCGTCGGTATCGCCCGGTTCGGTACCGCCGACTCGCCACTGGGGGCATCGGTCGCCCTCTTCGAACCGGCTACCGCTCAAGCAGTGCTGGCCGAACCGGGCAAGGTCGACGCGGTCGACGTGGTGGCAGCCGATGGGGTGAGCCAGACCGAGCTACGCGACCGCCTCGACACGGCTCTCGGCGACGATCTCGAAGTCATCACCGGCGAAGATCTCACGACGGAGAATCAGAACGAGGTTGCCGACGCGCTCGGGTTCTTCAACACGTTCATGTTGGTCTTCGCGGCTATCGCCCTCTTCGTCGCCTCGTTCATCATCTACAACACGTTCTCGATCCTGGTGGCCCAGCGCACGAGGGAGACGGCGCTGCTCCGAGCGCTCGGTGCCCGACGGCGCCAGATTCTGGGCGCGGTGCTGATGGAGGCGGTCGCGATCGGGCTGATCGCCGCGCTGCTCGGTCTGGGGGTGGGTGTCCTGGTGGCAATGGCGTTGCGAGGCCTGTTGGCGGCGGTGGGCCTGGCGCTGCCGGGGGCCGGCCTGGTGTTCGCGCCTGCGACGGCCGTCTGGGCCCTCGTCGTGGGCGTGGGCGTGACTGGTCTCGCGGCGGTGGTCCCGTCGCGCCGGGCGTCGCGCGTGGCCCCCATGGCCGCGCTGCGCGCCGCCGCAGTGGACGAATCGGGTCAGTCGCGTGTGCGCCTCGCGATCGGCGTGAGCATGCTCGTCGGCGGCGTCGCCGCGTTGTCGTGGGGTCTCTTCGGGAGCCCACCGTCGGCGGTCGCGCTGGTCGGCCTGGGGATGGCAGGGGTGTTCCTGGCCCTCGCCGTGCTGGGGCCGGTGATCGCGGTGCCATTCGTGGCCGTGGTCGGTCTCCCGATCGCGCGCCTGGGCGGCGTTCCTGGGGAGATCGCCCGGGAGAACGCGATGCGCAGCCCCAAGCGCACCGCGACGACGGCCGCCGCCCTCATGATCGGCGTCGGGCTCGTCCTGACGATCTCGGTCTTTGCCGCCTCCGCCAAGGCATCGATCAACAAGATCATCGACAACGCGTTCCTGGGTGATCTCGTCATCGACTCCGGCACCTTCGGGTTCGGCGGTCTCAGCCCCGAGCTTGCCTCGGAGCTGCGCGATGTCCCCGGGGTGGAGGCGGCGTCGGGGGTTCGGCTCGGGTTCGCCGAGATCGAGGGCGCGGTCCGAACGCTCTACAGCGTGGACCCGGCCACCATGGGCCAGATCGTCGACGTCGGGATCATGGCCGGCCGGATCGAGGACATGGGTGTCTCCGACATCGCCGTCTACGAGAAGTATGCCGAGGATCATGATCTGGCGTTCGGTGATCTCCTCGACGTGACCTTTGCGGAGACGGGGGTGCAACGGTTCCGGGTGAGCGTGATCTTCGAGCGAAACGAGCTCACCGGGAACTTCTTCATCGGGAACCCGGCCTACGAGGCCAACTACAGCGATGTCTTCGACTTCCAGGTCTACGTGCTGCGGTCGCCCGATGCCGATCCTGCAGCCGTGCGACGCGCCGTGGAGGCGACCGCAGCGCGGTATGCAAACGCCGAGGTCCAGGATCTGAGCCAGTACAAGCAGTCGCAGGCCGAACAGATCGACCAGCTCCTCACCCTGATCTATGGCCTGTTGTTCCTGGCCGTGTTCATCGCACTGATCGGAATCGCCAACACCTTGGCGTTGTCGATCATCGAGCGCACCCGGGAACTCGGGCTGCTGCGGGCGGTGGGCATGACGCGCAGGCAGCTCCGACGAGCGGTCCGCCTCGAATCGGTGTTGATCGCCCTGCTCGGTACGTTCCTCGGTGGTGCGGTGGGCGTCTTCTTCGGCTGGGCGATGGTGCAGGCGCTCGCCGATCAGGGGTTCAGCGAGTTCGTCGTCCCGATCGTCGAGGTCGGCGTGATCGTTGTGCTCGCGGTGATCGCCGGGGTGGCCGCAGCGGTGCTCCCGGCGCGGCGGGCGTCGAAGCTCGACGTCCTGCGGGCCATCGCCTCGAGCTGAGGGCGCGCCCCAGGCCTCGCCGAACCTCACCCACGGGCGCGGGCCCTAAGACCCTTGAGTATCTGCCACGCGAGGCGCAGGCTCAGCCTATGAACGATGCGAACGCGCCCCGGAGTCTCGACCGATTGGGTCTGGAGGTTCTCTCCGACGAGGAGTGCTGGCGTTTGGTGGGTTCGGCGCCTGTCGGGCGGGTGGCGGTCGTGGCGGCCGGGCAGCCGGTCATCCTGCCGATCAACCACCTCCTCGTCGGACATCACGTGGTGTTCCTCACTGCTCCCGGCACGAAGTTGTCGGCAGCGGTGGTGCAGCAGCCCATCGCATTCGAGGTCGATGCATGGAACGCGAAGGACCGCCACGGGTGGAGCGTCATCGTCGAAGGGGTCGCAACCCTGGTCACCGATCCGACCGAGATCCACCAGCTCGACGCGCTGGGTCTCGAGCCATGGGCCGGATCCGACCAGCAGACCGAGTGGGTCAAGATCATGCCCCACGACATCAGTGGGCGCATCGTTCGGGGCGCGCTCCACGCCGAGGTCACCTCCTGACTCATGGTCTCCTAGGCTCGCCCCATGGGTCTCGACCTCGAGCGCTACCCCGACATCACCTATGACGCCGGGCCGATCACACCCGACGACCTCGCCGAGCTGCGACGGCTGCGCCAGTGGGAGATGGCGATCGGGTACCGGATCTTCGCCGCTCTGCGCTGGGGACAGCTCGGAGACGGACACATCACCGCGCGCGACCCCGAGCGCATCGACCACTTCTGGGTGCTCGGTTACGGCGTGCCGTTCCGTGACGCCACGATCGACAAGCTGACGCTCGTGAGCCCCGACGGACGTGTCGTCGAGGGGCCGGCGTCGAGCGGCGTCAACTTCGCCGCGTACAACATCCATCATCCGGTGTTGGCGGCGCGCCGCGACCTGATCTCGGCAGCGCACACCCACACACCCCATGGCACCTCGTGGTCGGCGAACGTGACGGCGTTCCGGGCGATCAGCCAGGAGTCGTGCTCGTTCGTATTCGATCAATCGCTGTACGCGGGCGAGGACCTCGAGGTGATCGATCGTCGTGGGGGCGAACGCATCGCCGCGGCCCTCGGTGACGCGAAGCTGTGCATCCTGCGCAACCACGGGCTCCTCACGGGTGGCCGCTCTCCCGCCGAGGCCGTCGGGTGGTTCGTCACCGCCGAGCGAGTCGCCGAGGTCCATGTCAAGGCGCCCGACGCCATCGCGATCTCCGACGACGCGGCGAAGGAAGTCGCCGCCGGGCTCGCGCTGGGTCGTGTCGGCTGGCGTGCGTTCCAGTGGTTGGCGCGTGATCTCGTCCCGGACCCGTCGGTCGTGCTGGGGTAGACCTGTGTCCTCTTCTCCGCCGCCCCGGCCGATCGTTGAACCCTCCAGCCGACTGGAATCTGACTAGGCTCGGGGCATGCGTATCGGCGAGCTCGCGGCCAAGGCGGAGGTGTCCACCAAGACGGTCCGGTACTACGAATTGATCGGCCTCCTCGCCGATCCGGCGCGCACCGCGTCGGGATACCGCGACTACGACAACGACGCACTCGAGCGCCTCCGGTTCGTACGCGATGCGCAGGCGAGCGGACTGTCGCTCACCGAGATCTCGTCGATCCTGGAGCTCAAGGACGCAGGTGCGCGGTCATGCGAGCACACGGGGCAGCTCCTCGGACGCCATTTGGCCGCGCTCGACGAGCAGATCGCCCGATTGGTGCGGGCCCGAGCCGATCTGGCGGTACTGGCCGAACGCGCCGCAATGCTCGACCCCGCCGGGTGCACCGACCCGAACCGGTGCCAGGTGATCGCACCGCCGCCGACCCAGGGATCGGCGTCTGCAATCACGAGGTCTTGACCTTCCACCCGGATGGAAGGTCTATGGTGGGGCCATGGCTCAGCCGGTAGCACCCCAGGACAGGCAGGTTCGCACGAACCTCGCCATCGAAGGTATGACCTGTTCGGCCTGCTCCAACCGGATCCAGCGCGGCCTGGGCCGCCTCGACGGTGTCACCGACGCACGGGTGAACTTCGCCAACGGCAGGGCTACGGTGCTCCACGCGCCCGGGCTTCCCATCGACGAGCTGAACGCCACGGTCGAGAAGCTCGGGTACGCAGTGGTCGACATCGACCGCGCCGATGATGCCGAGGCGGCACGAGCCGGCGATCTCTGGCGCCGTTTCGTGGTCGCGGCGATCCTGGCCGCGCCGCTCATGGTCCTGTCGATGGTCGGGCCCTTCCACTTCGCAGGATGGCGCTGGGTTGCCGGCGCGCTCGCCACGCCGGTGGTGTTCTGGTCGGGTTCGCTGTTCCATCGCCACGCATGGCGCAACGCCCGTCACGGTGCGACCACGATGGACACCCTCGTCTCGATGGGTTCGCTGGCGTCGTGGACCTGGTCGACGGTGGTCCTCGTCGGTGGGGTCGACCAGTCGGTGTACTTCGAGACCTCCGCGGTCATCATCACCTTGATCCTGCTCGGGAAGTGGTTCGAGGCAAGTGCCAAGCGCCGCTCGGGCGATGCGATCCGAGCGCTTGCCGACCTGGGTGCGCGGACGGCGCGACTCGAAGATGGTCGGGAGATCGCGCTCGCGGACGTGGCGGTCGGAATGCGATTCGTCGTGCAACCTGGGGAGAAGATCGCCACCGACGGCATCATCGTCGACGGTCGAGCCGCCGTCGACACCTCGATGGTGACGGGGGAGCCGGTGCCCGTGGACAAGGCGCCAGGCGACGAGGTGATCGGGGCCACCATCAACACCGACGGATCGATCGTGGTCGAGGCCACTCGGGTGGGTGCGGACACTGCGCTCAGCCAGATCATCGAGATGGTGGACCAGGCCCAGGGCAGTCGGGCCGAGGTGCAGCGCCTGGCCGATCGGGTGTCGTCGGTGTTCGTTCCGCTGGCGATCGGGACGGCACTGCTGACCCTCGCCGGGTGGCTCGTCGCCGGCCATCAGCTCAGCGAGGCGTTCACCGCGTCGGTCGCGGTGCTCATCATCGCGTGTCCGTGCGCGCTCGGTCTGGCCACGCCCCTTGCGATCATGGTGGGCACCGGACGCGGCGCGCAGCTCGGCGTGCTCATCAAGGGCGGCGAGGTGCTCGAGGACACCAGAGCCATCGATGTGGTCGTCCTCGACAAGACGGGCACCATCACCGAGGGCCGAATGGAGTTGCAGAACGTGGTCGCCCCCCGCGGCGGGGGCGCCGGGCTTCTCGCCATCGCCGCGGCGCTCGAGTCGCGCTCGGAGCACCCGATCGCGCGAGCGATCAGCGCCGGCACCGTCGCGCCCGACGGCGCGGTGTCGGACTTCACGAACCATGCCGGCCGGGGCGTGACAGGATCGGTCGAGGGCGTTCGGGTGTCGGTCGGGCGACGACTGCTGTTCGACACCGTTCCCGACGACGTCGAGGCCGCTGCCGCCGCCGCCGAAGTGGCGGGTGCGACCGCCGTCCTGGCGGGACGAGCTGGCATCGCCGAGGTGGTCTTCGTCGTCGCCGATCGGATACGCGACACCTCGGCGTCGGCCATCGAGGCCTTCCACGACCAGGACCTCAGCGTGACCTTGCTCACCGGCGACAATGCACGCACTGCGGCCACCGTGGGCGCGGCGGTCGGTGTCGACCGGGTCATCGCCGACGTGCTCCCC
Organism: Acidimicrobiaceae bacterium; assembly: GCA_024641655.1. Taxonomy (GTDB): domain Bacteria; phylum Actinomycetota; class Acidimicrobiia; order Acidimicrobiales; family UBA8592; genus JAHECR01. The sequence continues at coordinate 231,478 of JAHECR010000001.1, read as the reverse complement.
GAAGACAAGGTCGCCGAGATCCGTCGCCTGCAGGAGCAGGGCCACCGGGTCGCCATGGTGGGCGACGGCATCAACGACGCTCCGGCACTCGCGCAGGCCGACCTGGGCATTGCCGTCGGCACGGGCACCGACGTCGCCATGGAGGCGTCGGATCTCACCATCGTGTCGGGCGACCTGCGCGCGGTCGCTGACGCCATCGCCTTGTCCCGACGAACCCTCGCGACGATCAAGGGCAACCTGTTCTGGGCCTTCGCCTACAACGCCGCCGCCATCCCCCTCGCCGCGAGCGGCGTCCTCAACCCCATGATCGCGGCCGGGGCGATGGGTCTGTCGTCGGTGTTCGTCGTCACCAACAGTCTGCGTCTGCGCCGGTTCCGTGGGTATCGTCGCAGCAGATCCGCAGCCTTTCCCCGTCCGGTCCCATCTCCCGAGGAGCCCCCTCTGCCATGAGCACCGACACCGAAACCCGTATCTTCTCCGTGCCTGCGATCAGTTGCGAACACTGCGTGAAGGCCATCACCGAGCACGTGACACCGGTGCCGGGCGTCTCGGCCATCGACGTCGACCTTGCCACGAAGACCGTCGCCGTGACCGGTGGAGACGACGAGGCCATCGTCGCCGCGATCGACGAGGCGGGCTACGACGTGGCCTGAGGCGGCCACGGACCCCTCACCAACCGGCGGGTCCTCGAGCGTTGCGGCCTCGACCGTCGTACCGGGGCGGGTTCTGGGCTCGAGCCAACGCGAGGATCAACGCGGCCCCCAGGGCCGAACCGATGATCCCGCTCGCGGCGACGTCGAAGCCGTCGCCGGCCACGATGTTCGCAAGGGTCCCTCCGACGACCGAACCGGCGAGTCCGACGGCAACGGTTCCCAGGCAGCCCAGGCGTCGACGCGGCCGCACGACGATGCGCGCCAGCAGCCCGGCGACGAACCCGACTGCGATCCACGCGAACAACGCCATTGCTTCAACGGACCGGGAGTGCGGGACACGACGCCATCAACGCAGCATCGTACAACGGGAGCCTCGAGCCGCCCCTGCCGGGCAGAGCGGAGGTGCCAACGGGTGGGTCCGGTTTGCGGCGGGTTGCCGTGGGGTGAGCGGTCGTCGAGGCCGATCGTGATGGTGGACGAGCAGCACCGTTCCCCACCGGTCTCGGAGGCGGACAATCTCCGACCGAACCGCAAGGATCAGCCGTAACGGCCGATGCTGGTGAGCCGTCGCGGTTTGCGCGCTGGTACCGACGAGCACACGATGGTGGCCATGACTGGTTCTCGCACCGTATTGATCACCGGCGGGTCGGCAGGGCTCGGCCGAGCTCTCGCCCGCCACTTCGTCATCGGGGGCGACACCGTCTACGTGTGTGGTCGGAACGAGGCGACGCTCGCCGAGGCGATCCGGGAGGTCCCTGAGATCCGGGGCGTGCGCGCCGACGTGAGTGTCGCCGGCGACCGGATCGGGCTCCTCGAGCAGGTGACACGGGATGGATCACTCGACGTGCTCGTCAACAACGCCGCCATCGCCCGGGCTCACGACTACACGAATCCCTTCACGCTCGCTTCGGACCGAGCCGCCGAGGAGCTTGCGATCAACCTCGCCGCGCCGATCGAGCTCACCCGCCTGTTCCTCCGGTGGCGCCTCGAGTCCGGCCGCGCCCACGATCCGGCGACGATCGCAATGATCTCCTCACCTGCGGGGCTGCTGCCTCTGGAGGCCAACCCGCTCTACTCCACGACCAAGGCGGGATTGCACAGCTTCACGCTTTCGCTGCGATGGCAGCTCCGTGATACCCCGGTCACGGTGGTCGAAGTGTTCCCCCCTGCACTCGCGACGAACCTGACGCCGGACCTCGACGTTCCGTCCGAGGCCGACGGCGGTCCCGAAGTGATCGACGAGGTCGCCCGAAAGACCGTCGACGCCATCGACGCGGGCGAGCGGGTGGTGCTGCCCCACCCCCAGGCCGAGGCGCTCTACCGCTCCTTCGGCCGCACATTCGATGACGAGATGATGGCCCGGATCAACACGGGCGCCATCCGGCGCCCAGGATGGGACCAGGAGTAGCGCGCACCCACCGCACTCCCGTGTTTCGCCGAGCCTCGACGAGACCTCCGCCTGCCGGTGGGTCGAGGGTTCGCTTCGGGGCCCCAGCGCCGGGGTCGCCACGCTGCGGCGCGGCGCAGCCCCCCACTGGTGACGTCAGCCCAAGCGGTGACACAGTGTCGGCATGGCGACGTGTGCATTCATCGGGCTCGGGAACATGGGCTACCCAATGGCGGGACACCTGGCAGCGGCCGGTCACGAGGTTCGGGTGTTCAACCGAACCTCGGCGAAGTCGGCGCAGTGGGTGCGGCACCACCCCGGCGTCGCTGCGGCGTCGCCGCGCGAGGCCGGCTCGGAAGCATCGTTCGTGTTCGTCTGCGTCGGCGCCGACGCAGACGTGCAGGCGGTGGTCTACGGCGATGACGGAGCCCTCGCCGGTCTGGCACCGGGAGCAGTGATCGTCGATCACACCACGGCGTCGGCTTCACTCGCGGAGGAACTGCACCGGGAGTGCGCGGCGCGTGGGATCGGATTCGTCGACGCGCCGATCTCGGGCGGGCAGGCCGGCGCCGAGAACGGGACCCTGAGCGTGATGTGCGGAGGCGACCAGGCGGACTTCGATGCTGCTGCGCCCGTGATCGATGCCTACGCGGCGAACACCGTGCTCATCGGACCGGCGGGATCGGGCCAGCGCGCCAAGATGGTCAACCAGATCCTCTGTGCCGGTGCGATCCAGGGTGCCGCTGAGGCTCTGGCCTTCGGCGAGCGCGCCGGCCTCGACATGGAACGGGTCTTCGCTGCCGTCACCAAGGGTGCCGCCGCCAGTTGGTACCTCCAGAACCGCGGCGAGACGATGCTCGCCGACCAGTTCGACTTCGGCTTTGCGGTGGACTGGATGGCCAAGGACCTCGGCCTGGTCCACGACGAGGCCGACCGTCTCGGCGCTCCGGTTCCCCTCACCGAGTTGACCTCGAAGTTCCTCGCCGCGTCGCAGGCTGCCGGTGACAACCGGAGCGACGCGACGGCGATCATCCGGCGTTACCGCGTCTGATCCTCGCCGGGAACGCGCTCGGCGTCGTCAGTGGTCGCAGTCGGGCCCGTGCTCGTGCGCGGCCTGGTGTTCGGCCATCTGTCGCCGCACATCGTCCATGTCGAGCGCCGCGACCTGCGACAGCAGGTCCTCCAGCGCGGCGGCGGGCAGGGCACCGGCCTGCCGGAAGATCTGGATGCCGTCACGGAAGACCATGAGGGTGGGGATCGACTGGATGCCCAGTGCGCCCGACAGTGTCTGCTCGGCCTCGGTGTCGACCTTCGCGAAGGTCACGTCGGCGTGACGCTCGGCGGCGGCTTCGAACACGGGTGCGAAGCTGCGGCACGGACCGCACCAGCTGGCCCAGAAATCCATGATCACGGTCCCGTCGGCGGTGACGAGGTCCTCGAACTGGTCGAGGGTGATGTCGATGGTGCTCATGGGCGGGCCTCCTTGATGTCGGCCGGACCACCAGGCGGCAGGTCCGGTCGTTGTCAACCCGACGAAATGGCCGGACATTCCGACAGTACCGTGGCACCCACCGGCGGGCGTACCCGGATCGAGCCCCGCCACGTCGTAGTCTCCTCACATGAGGATCGGGGTTCCGGCAGAGATCAAAGCCGACGAACGGCGAGTCGGTCTGACACCGGCATCGGTGCACGACCTGGTCCTCGCCGGACAACAGGTCCTGGTGCAGACGGGTGCCGGTCTTGGGATCGGGTCCACTGACGACGCGTACCGTTCGGCCGGGGCGACCATCATGGCCACCGCGGCCGAGATCTATGGAAGCGCCGAGCTCGTCGTGAAGGTGAAGGAGCCGCTCGCCCAGGAGCGAGCCCTGCTGACCGAGGGCCAGATCCTGTTCACCTACCTGCATCTGGCTCCCGATCCCGAGCAGACCCACGATCTTCTCGATCGCGGCGTGGTGGCCATCGCGTACGAGACGGTGACCGCGCCCGACGGCTCGCTGCCCTTGTTGGCGCCGATGTCGAAGGTCGCCGGCCGAATGAGCGTGCAGGCTGCGGCTCACCACCTCGAGAGCAACCAGGGCGGATCGGGGTTGCTGCTCGGCGGTGTCCCCGGCGTGCCGCCCGCAACGGTGGTCATCATCGGCGGCGGTGTCGTCGGCGAGAATGCGGCGGAAGTGGCGCTGGGCATGGGAGCCGACGTGACCGTGCTCGATCGCAACACGGCCGTGCTCGACCGGCTCGCCAAGCGATTCGGTGCCGCGTTGCGGACCCAGTACTCGACGACTGCAGCTACCCGGGCCGCAGTGGCTGCAGCCGATGTGGTGGTCGCTGCCGTGCTTATCAGGGGAGCTCGTGCGCCAAAGGTCGTCACCGCCGAGATGGTGGCGTCCATGCAGCGGGGATCGGTGGTCGTTGACGTGGCGATCGACCAGGGTGGGGCCGTGGAGACCTCTCGACCCACGACCCATCACGAACCCACCTTCGTCCACGACGGCGTCGTGCATTACTGCGTCGCCAACATGCCCGGCGCGGTGCCTCGCACGGCCACGGCCGCGCTCAACAACGAAACCCTGCCGTTCGTCGTGACCCTGGCGATCGACGGGGTCGCCGCCGCGATCGAGCGCGACGTCCACCTGCGCAACGGCGTCAACGTGGCCTTCGGCCGCCTCACGAACGCGGCCGTGGCCGAAGCCATGGGTCTGCCCTGTGTCAATCCCCTCAAGGTGATCTGAGCAGGTGCCGTAGCAGTGGAGGTGCGATCGATGTTCGGAGGAAGTCGATGATCCGTCGATCCGTGGCCGGCGCCATCCTCGGCGTCTCGTTGTTGCTGGGTTCGCTCGCGTGGTCGGGGTTCCTGGCGTTGCGCACCGTGTTCGAACCCGACCGGTCACGACAGGTCGCGGAGGAGTTGCTCGACAACGACAACGTGCGATCGCAGCTCGCAGCGAACCTCGGGTCATCGCTCGATGCGCTGATCCCGTCGGAGGTCCCGGTGCCTGAGGGGGCGGTCGAGCAGGCTGCCAGCGCGGCACTCGACGATCCCGCGGTCCGGGAGTTGCTGCTGGTCGCCTTCGCCGACACCCACCGGGCCTTCCTGGGTGACGGTGAGGCGCCCAGCGAGATCGACCTCTCAGCGGTGGCCGAATCGGTACGCACGTCGCTCGTCACCGCAGTGCCGGCGCTTGCCACCGTCGTGCCGGCCGCTCCGGCGCTCGTCGTGCCCTTGCCCACAGAGCACGTGCCCGACGCATCGCCACTGCGGAGCTTGTTGGAACGTGTTGTCCCGACTATGGCGGTCCTCGCGGCGCTTGGAGCATTCTTCGCGCTGGTCTTCACCAACGATCGCCCCGGGATCTTGCGGCGCGCCGGATTCTGGGCGCTCGGGACGACGGCGTTCTACCTCGTCGTCGGTCTCGGCCTTCCCCGGTTGGTTCGGCGCCTCGCACCTGATCAGGGCGAGGTCGTCGCGGCCTTGCTCACGGCGCTGCTGCGCACCACGTTGCGGCCCTCGATCGTCCTCGGGGTCTGCGGTGCGGGCCTGCTCGGGCTTTCGGTGGTGTGGGGGGCACCCGCGCGCGTTGCCCGTAGCGCCGGGGGGCCCAAGCCGGAGCGGCCGCAGCCGCGGCGGGGAGCCCCACCGGCGCGCCCCGGAGCGCAGAGCCAGCCCATCGGGCGGCCCGATCAGGTTGATCCCTACCCTGCACCGGTCTATCGCCCACTAGCCGCGCCGCAACCGGCTCGACTCCCGCAGGAGCCGAGACGGCAAGCGGCGGCGCCTGCGCCACCGGCGCCGTCTCCTCGGCCGACGCCGCCCGCTCCGGAGCCGGCGTACCCGCCGCCGGCGCGGGGAGTGCCGCGTCACGGCAGCACGCTCGACTGGCCGACCTCGTCACCGGTTCCGGAGCCCACGGCGGTGCAGTCAGCGTTCGAGCCCGATCGGCCGGTGGCTGCCGCAGCGGAGGGCGCGTCCGGCGTCGAGGAGCTGTACCGGCCCCGCTGGCATCCCGACCATGGTTGGGTCCTGCACCCGAACGACCCGCGGCCCCGGCCACAGACGGCGCGGTGGGTCGAGGACGTGGGTTGGGTGATCCCAGGTCCGCCGCCGCGCCGCTCGGAGTAGGACTCGGCTCCTGGTCGGCGGCACTCGTCGTCGAGCGAAGCAGCCCGGACCGCGCCGGCTCGATCGAGCCGACCCGATCACGTCGAGCGGTATCAGTCGAACTTCACGAGGTCGCCGCCGTCGAGCACGATCACCTGGCCGGTGATCCAGCTGCTGGCATCGGAAGCGAGGAACAGCGCCGCTGCGGTGATGTCGTCGACGGTGCCGAATCGCTGCAGCGGATAGCGACGCGCTTCCTTCACGGCGTCGGGACCGTCCCACAGGATGCGGCTGAAGTCCGTCTTGACGACACCCGGGGCCAGGGCGTTGACGCGCACTTGCGGACCGAGCTCGGCGGCGAGCTGTCGCGTCATCTGGACGAGTGCCGCCTTGGTGATGTCATAGACGCCCAACACGGGTGAGGTCCTGAACGCACCGACCGATGCCATGTTGATGACCACCCCGCCGTGGTCTTGCAGGTAGTGGCGCCAAGCGAGCTGCGTCCAAACGAGCGGCGCCGTGAGGTTGACGTCGAAGGTCTTCTGCCATCTGGGCAGATCGGCGTCGATGAGCAGCCCCGGGTATGGGTTGGTGCCCGCGTTGTTGAGGAGGATGTCGATCCCACCGAGGCGTTCCATCGCTGCGGCGCTGACCCGCTCGGCGTCCTCGAGCACCGCCACATGGCCGGCCTCCCACACGCATCCGTGGCCGATCTCGGCCGCAGCCTCCTCGCAGCGCTCGGCCTTGCGGCTGGTGATCATCACCCGCGCTCCGGCTTCGGCGAACGCCTTGGCAATAGCCTTCCCCATGCCGCTCGATCCTGCGGTGACCAGGGCGCGACGTCCATCGAGTCGAAGGTCCATGGCCGAGCAGCGTAGAACACGCTCCGCAAGGCGGCTCGTTCTGTGGGCGCGGCTGCGGCGGGCTCTCGCTGGTTCCCTACTGGTACGAGACGTAGTCGGGAACGGGGTCGAGCCCCATCACCTCCGCCGGTGTCATCACTCGTGAGTCCTCGTCGAAGAACAGCTTGAACCCCATCCACCAGGGCGGACCCGTTCTCAGCACGCTGTAGGTCTCGTACTTGGTGGGAACCGGGCCCTGACCGTCGACGTGGAACATCACGGCCACATTGGGGATCGGTGTGATCTCGTTGCGCCGCTCGATCATCGAGATCTTGAACTGGTGCAGGATCAGCAGCTTCTGCGGGAGCCCGTGGGTGCGGACCAGGCCGTCGAGGTAGTCGATGACCGCACCGACGGCCTCAGGGTCGGTGTGGCCGATGACCTTCGCCGGCACCTGGCTCGGCCCCATGGACCACTCAGGGTCGAGGGCGATGTGTACGTCGGGCTCGCGGAGGAGCTCCTCGTAGGTGCGCACCTGATCGATGAACGGTGTACGTCCGGGTTGGAAGTCGAGCACCATGATGCCGCCGACGCTACGGATGCGTTCGAGATACGGCCACGCCTCCTCGGCGGGCCGCCTGCCGCTGTAGCTGCCGTCGGGCCCGGGGGAACCCAGTGCAACGGTGGCGATGAACTCGAACGCCGGGAGGATGGTCCGTTCGTCGAATCCCTCGTACGCGGCGGCAGCCGCGACGACGCGATCGAGGGCCTCGTCGGCCGATCCCTCGCCGAGCACGCCGAGGAACCGGGTGGCGCCGGTGCCGTAGTGCGCGATGACGCGATGGTCGGGGAACAGCCGCGTCGGCACATCGGTGGTGCCGGCAACCGTCGTGCATCTGCCGTCGTCGTTCGTCGCCGGAGCGGGGGCGCCGGCCTCCCAGGGCACCGGCTCGCTGTCGGGGCCGACGGGAGTCAGGCACACGACATGGGGGCCAGGTGGGATCCACACCCGCGCGGTCCCCCCGGGTTCGTCGGGAGGGATCGTCGACACCGAGCGAAGGACTCCGTCGACGGTGACGCCGACGGGCCCCGGAAGCGGTTCCGGGTCGAGCCGCAGCTCGACGAGGCCACTCGACGGGTCCTGCGTCGCACCCAGCGTGATCGGCACGGGCGTGGCCGTCGGCACCGGCGTGGCCGTGGGTGCGGTCGTCGCAGTCGGCACCGGGCTCGGGGTCACCGGCGCTGCGAGGCTCGGACCCTCCGTGCACGCAGCGGCGGCCAGACAGAGGGAAAGGGTCAGGCCTGCGAAGCCCCGATGGCTGCTGTGACGAGTGAGCGGGGAACGTGACAGGGACCCGAGAATACCTCCGGGACGCCCCGTTGAGCGGTCGCGGCAGTCCCCGTTCCCGTGCGCGTGACACACTCCAGGATCGGCCGGTGCATGCCGAGCCCTCGCCGGAAGCGGCACGTTGGGAGCGCCGCGACTCGCTGCGGCTGGTCGGGGTCTGGAGACCGGGTCATGGGTCTAAAGACCGGGTCATGGGTCTAAAGACCTAGAGGTGCGGGCCGATTGGGGAGCAGTTCGCCCGCCCCGATTCGCCTGTCCCGGAGCTTGAGTGCCCAATACGTCGTCTTTCGCCGTCACCCCGCTCCCCGGCTCCGGGCCCGCCCTCGCAGTCGCGCACATTGCCATTGTCGATGCCGACCCCGAGTACGCAGCCCACGCCGCCGCAATGCTGCGGAGGCACGACCCCGCCGTGGTGCTGACCCAGGCGGCCACGCTCGAGCACGGCCTCAATGCGAGCGCAGGAGCCGACGGAGCGATCGTCAGCATGGACCTTCCTGACACGGGTGGTCTCGAGGCGGTACTGCGGTTCACCGAGCAGCTCCCCCAGGTCGCGCTCATCGTTCGTGTCGCCGACGGTGACGAGGGCGTCGGCATCGCTGCCCTCGCCCTCGGCGCGCAGGACTATCTGTCCGACGATGGCGGCGACCCGGGCGCGTTGTACCGCCGGCTGGTGCACGCGCGCACTCGCAAGCAGGTCGAGGTCGAACTCCGGGCCACCCGAGGGCAGTTGCGCGGCAAGATCGACGAGCTCGCACGTACCAATGACGAGATCTTCCGACTCTCGTTCTCGGGAATGGTGCAGGTCGACGCGGCGGGGACCATCGTGGCGGCCAACGCGGCCGCAACGCGATTGCTGGATCGGCCCACCGGCCAGGTGGTGGGGAGCCGAGTCGCCGACCTCTTCGACGACGATGCACCCGACGGTCGTGACACCACCCTCGTGTTGTCGCACACGTTCGCGGACCGTCATGCCGTCGAACGGACCGGTCGTTTCGCCCGGAGCGACGGCAGTGAGCGGCTGGCAGCGTTCCAGTATCTGCCCGTCGCGGGTGCCCTCGATGAGGGTGATCGGGTCCTGATCGGCTTCACCGACCGCACCGAGGAACGTGCTCGTGCCCTCCAGGACGTCCATCACAAGGCACTCGAGGACCTTGGACGACTCGCGGCAGGAGTCGCGCACGAGATCCGCGGCCCGCTCCAGTTCGTGACGACGAGTGCCCGCTTCCTGGAGGACTCGCTCGAGCGCCTCGTGTTCGACGGCCCGTCGCTCTTCGACCCCCACCTCGTCGATGAGATGCGTCTGGCACACGGGGAGATCTCCGAGGGACTCACTCGCGTTCGCGACATCGTGACCGGGATCAACGCCGTTGCCTCGCGTGCCCGCGAGCGCGAGGAGCTGCCGATCGCCGATCTCCTGCGGTTCCCCGTGGCGATTGCCCGGGGACTGGCGGCGCCGGGGGTCGGCCTGGTCTTGCGCGGTGAGACGTCGCTCGGGATCCGGGTACACCCGGGACTGTTCCAGCAGGCACTGCTGAATCTGCTCCTCAACGCCGTGCATGCGATCGAGGGCACGATGGGCGCCCGACCGAACCATGCTCATCGGGTGGAGCTGTACGTCTCACGGGAGGCCGACGGCCTCTGTATCGACGTTCGCGACGACGGGCCCGGTCTCGAGGAGGACGTGGCGGCTCGAGCCTTCGAGCCGTTCTTCTCCACGAAGACCGTCGGCAGCGGCACCGGCCAAGGTTTGGCGATCGTCCGTCAGATCGTGGAGCAGCACGGTGGCACGGTCGTCATCGGGAATCGACTCGAGGCCGATGGGTCCGTCGCTGGTGCGGTCGCGTCGATTCGACTCCCCCTCGAGGTCGTCGCGGGGCACTGAGGAGAGCTGGTCCCCATGCGGCGCCTCGGCGACGTTCACGGTGGCCGCACTACGGTGGAATGCCTGGAGGACCGCGCTCCACTCCGGGTGGACCACGGCCCGGCACCATCGAGAGGAACCTCATGGAAGAAGTAGTGATCGTCGAGGCGGTCCGGAGCGCGCTCGGGAAGCGCAACGGTGGGTTCGCCGCCATGCACTCCATCGATCTGCTGGGAGCGGTGCAGGCCGAACTGTTCGCTCGCAGTGGTGTCGACCCCGCGATCGTGGGGCAGGTGATCGGCGGTTGTGTCGGCCAGGTCGGCATGCAGACGAGCAACGTGACCCGCAATGCCTGGCTCACCGCAGGCCTCCCCCTCGAGGTGGCTGCGACCACCGTCGATGCGCAGTGCGGTTCGTCACAGCAGGCCACGAACCTCGCGTATGCGCTCGTGGCTGCCGGGGTCGTCGACGTGGCGGTCGGATGTGGGGTCGAGAACATGAGCGCCGTCCCGATGGGTGCGACGTCGCCGCGAGACCCCTTCGTCGGCAAACCGGTGAACAAGAACTACTGGAAGAACTACGAGTACACCTCGCAGTTCGAGGGGTCGGAGCGCATTGCCACGGCGTGGGGGATCACCCGAGCCGACACCGACGCCTTCGGCAAGCGATCCCAGGACCTTGCGGCGCAGGCCTGGGCCGAGGATCGTTTCGGTGGCCAGATCGTGGCCATCGACGCTCCGGACATGGGCGAGGACGGGAAGCCGGCGACCACCACACATCGGGTCGACCGCGACGAAGGCCTGCGCGACACCACCCTCGAGGCGCTCGCGGGTCTACGCACGAACCAGCCCAATGGCGTGCACACGGCGGGGACGTCGTCACAGATCACCGACGGCGCCGGAGCGGTGCTGTTGATGACCCGGGAGAAGGCCGAGCAGATCGGCGCCACGGTGCTCGCGACGATCGTGGACACCTGCCTGGTCGGTTCCGACCCGGAGCTCATGTTGACGGGTCCGATCACCGCGACCCGCAAGCTGCTCGCGGACAACGCCATGGCCATGAGCGACATTGACATCGTCGAGATCAACGAGGCGTTCGCGTCGGTGGTGCTGGCATGGGAGAAGGAACTCCGCCCGGACATGGCGACGGTCAACCCCAACGGGGGAGCCATTGCGTTGGGTCACCCGCTCGGTGGCACGGGCGCGATCTTGCTGAGCAAGGCGATCCACGAACTGCACCGGGCCGACAAGGAGACCGCGCTGGTCACGATGTGCTGCGGCGGGGGACTGGGGACCGGCACCCTGCTTCGCCGCGGGTGACGCGTGCCGATGCGATGATGTGTCGGCGCGCTGCTGGCGCGACAACCATGGCGGGCGTGCCGACAGGTGACACCACCGGCTGGTGTCGGCGGTGCCCGCTCGGAACCGCTTTCGGCGACGCAATCCTGCACAACCACTCTGCAGAACACGTCTGCAACGCAACAAGGAGCACAGCGAACGCATGGACCTCACGGGAGCATCGGTCATCGTCACCGGGGGCGCGTCCGGCATCGGCCTGGGCTGCGCGCGCCTCGTCGCGTCGCTAGGCGCCCGGGTTGTCATCGTGGACCTGCAGGAGGAACGGGGCGAGGCGGTGGCCAAGGAGCTCGGTGGCGTCTTCGTCAGAGCCGACGTCGCCGACGAGGAGCAGGTACAGGCGGCCGTGGACGCCGCGTGCGAACTGGGACCGCTGCGGGGCCTGGTGAACGCCGCGGGCATCGGCAGCGCGGCCCGCACCCTCGACCGACACGGCAACCCGATGCCGTTGAAGGATTTCGAGTTCGTCCTGCGTGTCAATCTCGTCGGCACGTTCAACTGCCTGCGCCTCGCGGCGAGCGCCATGTCCAAGACCGAGCCGATCGACGACGACGGGCAGCGGGGCTCGATCGTGAACATCGCGTCGACCGCGGCCTTCGACGGACAGACCGGTCAGAACGCCTATTCGGCGTCCAAGGGCGGTGTCGTCGGCATGACCCTGCCGATCGCCCGTGATCTCGTCCCGGTGGGGATCCGGGTCAATGCTGTGGCGCCGGGCCTCATCGACACCCCGATCTACTCGTCGATCGCAGCCGACGAGAGCCAGGTCGAGGCGGTAAAGGCCTCGCTTGCAGCCAATGTGCTGTTCCCTCGGCGGCTCGGTCGACCCGACGAGCTGGCGTCGATGGTGGTCGAGGTCCTCACCAACGACTACATGAATGCCGAAGTCGTCCGGGTCGACGCGGGCACCCGTCTGCCGCCGAAGTGAGAACCGGGCCCGCCGCTCGCCGTGGGGGTCGGGTCCGCATAGGCTGATGCCGCCCAAACCCCTGCCGCTCAGTGGAGACGTACCGATGAAGTTCTCGATGATGTTGTCCTACGCCGGCCGGTTCTCCGAGGCGGCCGACCAGGTCGTCGCCCTCGAGAAGGCCGGTCTGGACCTCGTCTATGTCCCTGAGGCGTATTCGGCCGACGCCGTCTCGGCGATGGGGTACCTCGCTGCGAAGACCAGCACGATCCAGATCGGGTCGGGCATCCTGCCGGTGTTCACGCGCACCCCGACGCTGCTCGCGATGACCGCCGTCGGTATGGACGACGTGAGCAACGGCCGCTTCATCCTCGGTCTGGGTGCTTCGGGTCCCCAGGTCATCGAGGGCTTCCACGGCGTCCCGTACGAGGCGCCACTGGGACACACGCGCGAGGTCATCGAGATCTGCCGGAAGGTGTGGGCGCGCGAGGAGAAGCTCACGTACCAGGGACGGCATTTCACCGTCCCGCTGCCCGAGGACCGGGGGACGGGTCTGGGCAAGCCGCTGAAAATCATCGGCCGTCCGCTGCGGCCGCGGGTTCCCGTCCACATCGCCGCGCTCGGTCCGAAGAACATCGAGCTCGCCGCTGAGATCGCCGATGGCTGGATGCCGCTGTTCTATCTGCCCTCCAAGGCCAAGGAGGCCTTCGGTGATGCGCTCGCTGCGGGGACGGCCAAACGCGATCCCGAGCTCGGCCCGCTCGAGGTCGTCGCCGGGGGTTTCGTCGCGATCGGCGATGACGTCAAGGCGATGCTCGATCACACGCGTGGCCACACCGCGCTGTACGTCGGTGGCATGGGCGCCCGAGGCCAGAACTTCTACAACGCCCTGGTTCAGCGCTACGGCTTCGAGGCCGCTGCCGCTGATGTGCAGGACTTGTACCTCGCTGGCAAGAAGGCCGAAGCCGAAGCGGCGCTGCCGGTGGAGCTCCTCGAAGGGCTCAACCTGATCGGACCGGAGGGCTACGTGAAGGAACGTCTCGCCGAGTTCTCCGAGTCGGGGGTGACGTACCTCAACATCACACCGATGGGTTCTCCGGCCGAGCAGGTCCGCATCATCGAAACGCTCAACGAGCTCGCCAACTGATCCACGGCATCGCCGCCGAAGCGTCACCGTCAGTGCTGGCCAAACCCGCGTCGACGAGCAACGTCGCGCGATCGGTGATCTGTCGCCTCGCAGGTAGCAGGCGCGAAGTCGCTCAGCTGCTGCAACTGAGCATCGAGCAGCCGGGGCGGTTACGGGCCCACTCGGGGCGCTTCTCGGCGAAGTGTTCACGACCGGGCTGATCGGTGTAGGGGCAACGCAGGGTGTCGAGCAGCTCGACGAGGGTCGTGGCGTCGCCGGCGGTGGCGTCGTCGATCGCGAGCTGCGCGAGGTAGTTGCGCAGCACGTACCGGGGGTTCACCGCGTGCATCGCCGTACGCCGAGCATCGTCGGCGGTGGCCTCGTCGCGGACCCTGGCGCCATAGGCGCGAAGCCAGTCGACCACCCGATGGTGGACATCTCCGACGAGCTCTTCGGGCCGGTAGTACGCGGCACGAACCGGCGCCAGCAGCGCGTCGGCGTCGTCATGGGAGCCATCGACGTCGGCGAGGCCACGGAAGAAGAGGGTCATGTCGGTCTCGGTGGCACCCAGTGCGTCGAACAGGCTCCCGAGGAAAGCCTCGTCCCCGGCGGGGTCGAGGGTACGCAGCCCGAGCTTGGCGGCCATCATGGCGAACCAGCGCGTTTCGAAGGCCGGCACGAACGAGTCGAGTGCTTCCTGGAGCGGCTCGACGGCGCCGACCACGAGATGCAGCGCGTTGGCCAGCTGTACGAGGTTCCAGTGCGCAATCGTCGGCTGCTGTCCGAACCGGTAGCGACGGCCCGCGGCATCGGTGGTGTTCGGCGTCCAGTTCGGGTCGTAGCCCTCGAGCCAACCGTAGGGCCCGTAGTCGATGGTGAGTCCGTGGATCGACATGTTGTCGGTGTTCATGACGCCGTGGACGAAGCCGACCCGTTGCCAGTGCACCACCATCTCAGCGGTGCGGTCGACGACCTCGTGCAGGAGGGCGACGTAGGTGTCGGCGGTCGGCTCCGAAGCTGCCGGCAGAAGCTCCGTGAAGTGGTGACGGATCGTGTGGTCGAGCAGGGCGCGGAGACCGTCGAGATCGTCCCGTGCCGCGAACAGCTGGAAGTTCCCGAACCGGATGAACGACGGCGCGACCCGGCAGACCACGGCTCCGGGTTCAGGCTCGGGGCGCCCGTCGTAGAACATGTCGCGCACGACCTGATCACCGGTGCTGCACAGGCTGAGCGCCCGAGTCGTGGGAACACCGAGATGGTGCATCGCTTCACTGCAGAGGAACTCGCGCACCGACGACCGCAGCACGGCGCGCCCGTCGGCGCCCCTCGAGTACGGCGTCGGGCCTGCGCCCTTGAGCTGGAGGGTGTGGTGCGTCCCATGGGGGCCGATCACCTCGCCCAGGGTGATGGCGCGCCCGTCACCGAGCTGGCCGGCCCAGTTGCCGAACTGATGGCCCCCGTAGCAGGCCGCGTGGGGGTCCATACCCGATACAACCGCATTGCCCGAGAAGACCGCAGTGAAAGCGGGCGACTGCAGGGCGCGTTCGTCGACGCCGACCTTCTCGGCGACTTCGGGCGAGTACGCGATGAGTGCCGGGCCCGCCGTCGGCGTTGGCGACACCCGCGAGTACGCGGCCCCGATCACCTGACGGGGACGCACGACGTCGGACGGGTCTGCAGGCAGCTCCCGTGTGAAGCGGTTGTCGAACCGCAGCCCGCGGAGCCCGACCGTGTCCGGGGCGATCGAGGGAACCGTCATGAAGCGACCCTAGCTGGCGTCGGGGCGGGTACCGCCGGTCTATTCGGGTGCGTCGTATGTGAATCGTGTCCGCAGCTCGCGCTTGAGCACCTTGCCGCTGGGGTTGCGCGGGATGACGTCGACGAACTCGACGGCTTTGACCGTCTTGAACGGGGCAAGTCGGCCGCGGCAGTGGGCGATCACCTCGTCCGCGGTCAGTGTCTCGTCGCCGCGTACCACGACGGCGAGGGGGGACTCACCCCATTTCGCCGAGGGGATGCCGACGACGGCGACGTCGAGGATCTTCTCGTGGCCGAGCAGCACGTTCTCGATCTCGGCGGGGTAGACGTTCTCACCGCCGGAGATCACCATGTCCTTGATGCGGTCAACGATGGTGACGAAACCGTTTTCGTCGACGGTGGCCACGTCGCCGGTGTGGAGCCACCCGTCGACGATCGCCTCGGCCGTGGCGTCGGGCCGGTTCCAGTAGCCGACCATCACGTGGGGGGCGCTGACGAGTACTTCGCCGGGCACGCCGGGCGGGCAGTCGGTGCCGTTTTCGTCGACGACGCGGACGTCGGTGAGGAAGAACGCCTTGCCGGTGGATCCGACATGGTCCGGGGCGTCTTCGGCGGAGATGACACACGCGCAACCGGCAGTCTCGGTGAGGCCGTAGACCTGATGGATCTCGATCCCCATCCCGGTGTAGGTCTCGATGAGCGACACGGGTACCGGAGCGGCACCGCTGAGCACCCAACGCAAGGAAGCCGGGTCATGGGTGGTCTCGTCGTAGGTCGCGAGCATGAACTGCAGCATGGCGGGTACGAGCAGGGTGGAGGTCACCTGCTCGTTTCCGATCAACTGCCAGGCTTCGAGCGGGTCGAACGCTCTTTGGAGGACGACCGTGCCGCCGACGAACACCTGGAACAGGACCGGGCTCAGGGCGCCGACGTGGAAGAGCGGCAATGCGTTCAGGTAGCGGTCCCCGTGGTGGGCATCGACGCTCGCGGTCACGGTCATGAGCATGGCCACGATCGTGTCGTGGCTGTGCATGACTCCCTTCGGGAGCCCGGTCGTCCCTGAGGTGTACATGATGAACAGGAGGTCCTCGCCACCTGCCCCCGTGGCGGGTTCGGCCGTATCGCCCGCGGAGCGCCACTCGTCGTAGGCGATCGCGCCCTCTGCCGGTGTTCCGCCGACCTGGAGCCAGGTCGTGACCGCGACGGGTTCTTCCCGTGACCTCAGCTCGGCAGCCACGTCCGCGAAGGCTTCGTCGAACACCAAGGTCGCGGCTCCGGCGTCGCCGAGGATGAAGGCATATTCCTCGGCCACGAGGCGGGTGTTCAGCGGTACGGTCACCGCGCCGATCTTGGCTGCCCCGAAGAAGCATTCGAGGAACTCGGTGCCGTTGCCGAGCAGCAGCGCGACGCGGTCGCCTGGCGCCACGCCGCCGAACCCGAGCTGGTTCGCCACCTGGTTCGCTCGCTCGTTCAGCGCTCGATAGGTGAGGCGGCGCCCGTTGGCGGCTTCGTAGACCCCTTCCAGCTCGGGGTCTCGCCGAGCTCGACGACTGAGGAGTTGGCCGATGTTGACCCGCATGGGTACTCGCTTTCGTGCTGGCTTGCGACCGGTCGGGATGCGTCGGCGTGCCGGACCCGGCCCGCACGACGTGGTAGAGCGACCCGACACTACAGTGCCGGGCTCGTCGCGGGCATGGGTGCTCCAGACGAGGCTCCAGCGTTCAGCCGGCCGGCAGGAGCACCCGGTCGAGCAGGACGGGTACCTGGGATGCCGGCACCGGCCGGCTCATCAGGAACCCCTGACCGGTTCGCCAGCCCATGTCTCGAAGGGCGCGCCACTGCGGTTCCGTCTCGATGCCTTCGGCTACCGCGTCGATCTCCAGGTGGTTCGCCAGCCCCAGGATGCCCGCAGCCAGGCGGGTGTCGCCGGTCGCGGTCATCTGCTCGACGAAGGTGCGATCCAGCTTGAGCGAGGTCGGTCCGAAGCGTTGGAGATACGAGAGCGACGAGTAGCCGGTACCGAAGTCGTCGAGACAGATCCCCACGCCGAGTTCGCGGAGCTCCTCGAGGTTCGTGCGGGCCGCCGTCATGTCCAACGCCAGCACCGACTCGGTGATCTCGACAGTGAGGTTCCGTGCAGTCACGCCTGCGCGCGACAGCGCGGCGTCGATCACGGCCGCGAGGCCCGCTTGGCGCACCTGGACCGCTGAGACGTTCACGTTCAAGCGGAGGTCGGGTGACCATGCGCACCACTGCGCCGCACGGTCGAGCGAGGCGGTGAGCATCGCCTCGAACAGCGGAGCGATGAGGCCGTGTTCCTCCGCGGCGCGCACGAATACGTCCGGTGCGACCTCCTGGCCGTCTCGGTCCGACCAGCGCGCCAGCGCCTCGACAGCGAGTACACGGCCGCCGACGAGGTCGCAGATCGGCTGGTAGGCGACCCGGACCTCTCCGTGGTGGATCGCTCGTTCGAGGTCCTGCACGAGGCTGTGGCGCTGTTTCATGCTGTGGAACAGTGCGCTGTCGAAAGACGCGACCGTGTCTTTGCCCTGCGTCTTGGCGGCGTAGAGCGCCACGTCGGCCCGCCGCAAGATGTCGTGGACGGCGTCGCCGGGCAGGAGCTGGGTGACGCCGACCGAACAGCCCTGGACCAGGAGCCGATCTCCGATCGGGAACGGGGCACGCAGCACCTGGTGCAGGTGATGCGCCGCTGCCAGGGCGTCCTCAACGCTCTTGATACCCCTGAGGAGGACGGCGAACTCGTCGCCATCGAGCCGGGCGACGACGTCGTTGCGACGCGTATTGCCCCTGAGGCGTTGCGCGACCTGGGTGAGCACCGCGTCTCCTGCGTGGTGACCGGCCACGTCGTTGACGAGCTTGAAGTCGTCCAGGTCGAGCAGGACGATCGCGCCGGCAATGGGGTGCTGCTCCAAGGCGCGCTCGATCTCGTCGTGGAACTTCGCGCGATTGGCCAGTTCGGTCAGCCCGTCGTGCAACGATCGGTATTCGAGTTGTTGCTTCAGTAGATACTCGACGGTCACGTCGCGGGCGACGATGACGACGCCGCTCGGATCGATCGCTATCTGACCTGAGAGGCATCGCGATCCCTCGGCGGAGGTGAACGTGAACATTCCCGGGAGTCCGGTCGTGATGGTCTGCGCCAGCAGCGCGGCGATATCAGGTTGGAGGCGTTCGAACACCTCGACGACGTCGCATCCGAGGAGTTCGTGCGCGTCGGCACCGAGGTCGGTGGCGCGCTGCACCCAGGCTTCGACGATCCGGCGCTCGTCGTCGACGCGAACGACCAGGTCGGCACCCCGGTCGAGGCTCTGGTGGAGCTGCCCTCGGTGCCGTGACGCTTCGGGCACCGGACGCGCCGGGAGTGGACCCGGCACCGAGCGCGCGCGGGTGTCGGCGGCTGGTGGCGTTGTGTCGGGACTTCCCGGCCTGGGCATCCGCCCTCTTCTGATCGGCTGCAGAGCCGTTCCGCTGCAGTCTTCGGAATGTCCCACACGCCAATCGGCGTCGGGCCGGTCGACTTGAGTGTCGGGGCCGACAGCCGAGGAGATGGTCCGTCCGATCTATTCTCCTCGGATGAGCATTCTCGAGACGTTGCGGTCCGTGGTCGAGCTGCGTCGGTTCGAGCTCGACCCGGTCGAGCGGCGGCTGGCGAAGTCGGCGAACATCGATGATCTTCGGCGCATTGCGAAGCGTCGGCTCCCTGCAGGTGTCTTCGACTACATCGACGGCGGCGCCGACGACGAGCGCACCCTGGCGGGGAATACTGCCGCCTTCGCGGAGATCGGGTTCCGCCCCCGGGTGATGCGGGACACGAGCGAGATCGACCCATCCACGACGGTCCTCGGGCGTGAGATCCCCCTGCCGCTGATCCTGGCGCCGACGGGCTTCGCCCGGATCGCGGATCCCCAGGGCGAGCTCGCGGTCGCACGCGCCGCGGCCCGGGCGCAGGTCCCCTACACCTTGTCCACGATGGGAACCCGCTCCATCGAGGAGGTGGCGGCCGCCTCCGACGGCATCGTCCGTTCGACCGCCGGCAACGCCGTCGTCGACAACCGTCGCTGGTTCCAGGTGTACGTGTGGCGCGACAAAGCGCTGTTGCGTGAGCTCCTCGAACGGGCGCGTCGCGCTCGCTACGAGGCGATCGTCATCACCGTCGACACTGCGATGCTCGGCCGGCGTGAACGCGACGTGCGTCGTGGTTTCACGCTGCCTCCAAAGATCGGCCTCGACACCTTCATCGACGGTGCGCTGCACCCGAGCTGGACCTGGGCCTTCGTGAATGCCGAACCGATCCTGTTCGCGAACGTGGTCGGCAAGGACACCGATGACGGCACCTCCGGCGTTTCACTTGCCGACCACATGCACCGACAGTTCGACCCGTCGCTGTCGTGGGACGACATCGGCTGGTTCCGAGAAGCCTGGGGTGGTCCGGTCGTGCTCAAGGGCATTCAGACGGTGGCCGATGCCCGGCTCGCCGCCGACATCGGCGTGGACGCCATTGCGTTGTCGAACCACGGGGGTCGTCAGCTCGAGGATGCGCCTGCGCCGATCGAGCTCGTCGCGCCGGTGGCCGATGCCGTCGGGGGGCGTCTCGAGATCTACTGCGACGGCGGCGTGCGGCGAGGGAGCGACATCGTCAAGGCGGTCGCGCTGGGAGCGACCGCATGCATGGTCGGCCGGGCCCATTTCTACGCCCTCGCCGCTGCCGGGGAGCGCGGCGTCGACTGGATGCTCGAGTTCATGGATGCGGGAGTCCGTCAGACCATGGCGCTCACGGGCGCGCGAACGCTCGCCGACGTCACCCCCGAGCTCATCCGGCGGCCGAACGAACCGTTCTGATCGGCCCGGGCTTCCTGTCACCGCAGACCGACGTCGTTCCACAGTCGGAGCGACTCGTCGCGTGGGTCGTACAGCGCCAGCCAGGGACTCCACATGGGGTCGAAGCGGCCGGGAGCTCGAAGCGGACCCGACGGTGCACGAGACTCGAGGCCGCGCCGCTCGAACTCGGGGTCTTCACGGGTGTCAATCGACCGATGGAGCCACAGTGTGAAGGCTGAGCACCGCTCAGCCGGCGGGGGCGGAGACGCAGCGGTTCCGCAGCGCGCCGAGACCTTCGATCGTCGTGGTGACGACATCGCCTGCGGTCAACCACTCCGGTGGCGTGCGGGCGGCTCCGACGCCGCCGGGCGTGCCTGTGAAGATGATGTCGCCCGGATCGAGGGTGAGGATTCGGCTGAGGTCCACGAGGATGTCGATGGGTCCGAACACCAGGTGTGAGGTGTTGCTGTTCTGTTTGACCACGCCGTTGACCTCGGTACGGATGGCGAGGCCGCTGCCGTCGCCGATCTCGTCGCTCGTGACCAACGCTGGCCCGACGGGCGACGCGTGCTCGAACGTCTTGCCGGCGAGGAACTGGCTCGTTCGCCGCTGCCAATCACGGACGGAGAAGTCGTTGCCCACCGTGAATCCGGCAATCGCAGCGACGGCCTCATCGTGGTCGGCGTGGCGCAGCCGAGCGCCGACGACGATCACGAGTTCGGCTTCCCAGTCGCACGAGACCGACAGGGACGGGTCCGGCAGCCAGATGTCGTCGGTGGCGCCGATCAGTGCACGGTGGTACTTCGCGAAGTACGTCGGGTGATCGGGCGCCTCGTGGCCCATCTCCGCGATGTGGTCGGCGTAGTTCACGCCGACACAGATGATCTTGTCGGGATGGAGGATCACCGGGGCCAGATCGGCGTCGGCTGCAGCGACGGTCGGGCCGCTCGAAGAGCGGTTCGCCCCGAGCACGCCGTCGCGCAGCAGGGAACCGACGTCGGGAGCATCGAGCAGGACGATGTCGTCGCCATCGAGGCGTCCGGCGCGGGTCCCCGAGGGCGTGCGAACGGTGAGGAGGTGCATGTGGGCTCCGAGGGCGGGCGGTGGCCTCCAGTGTGCCGCACACCGACGCGGTCCAGGAGCACTTCCGCCGATCCGATCGCTGCTGCCGGCCGAGGTCACCCCGTGACCGACAGCACTGCTTCGAACGCCGCGTCGCCCCCGCCGGTGTCGGACACCACCAGAGCGAGGCCGTCGAGTGCGGCCAGCGTCTGTTCGAGCCCCGTTCCAGGGTCGAAGAGCCGCTCCACGGCGACCCCGGCGATCGTGTCCGCCGACGGTTCCAGCCCCGCCCGTATCCATGCCAACCAGCTTTCGGCGAATGCCCGATCCACCGCGTCACCGGGATCCCAGGCGATAGCCCACACGAGCGCCTCGGGAGTCTCGCTGTCGAGCCGGCGAATCTCGAAGGCAACCGCGTCGTGGCCCTTGGCGATGGCTTCGGTGACAGGAGCCGCACCGCTGGTTCCCGGCTCGATGGGCACGAATCTCCAGCCGTCGGGGGCGACGAGTCGGTCGGCGAGAGCGGGTACGGCCGTCACGGTCGGGTCCATGCCCGGGGTCGGGAGGCTCCCGATCGAAGGGTCGTCGAGGCAGTCACCGGCAGCGGGCATCCACTGTGGCCAGTCCGAGACCAGGTTGCCGACCGCGGCGGCCGCGGTCGCGGCCACGACGAGCGCCGCCGCAGCGGGGTCGGCCCGGTGCGCGATGCAGGTCGCAAGCAGGGGATCCTCGCTGGCCAGGCGCCCGGCGACCGACCGCGGGTCGACGCAGGCGGCGACGGCGTCGGCCAATGCTTCCCGGTCGTCGGTGTACATCGCGGCAAACCGCAGCGCCGGAAAGTCGTTGGCCGGCAGGGAGGTTGCGGCGTGTTCGACGATGCACCTTGCCGCGGCGTCGCCGATGCCGAGCGCGGCGAGGAGGTGATCGACCGTCGGGTCGACGGGCCCGGTCTCGGCCCGGTCGCGCATGGCCAGCACCCTGGGCGGCTCGATCCCGAAGTCGGCAAGGGATCCGGGAACGATCATCGGCGTTTGGACGAGCGCGTTGGGGGTCGCCGGCGGCGAGCAGGCTCCCGGAAGGGATAGGACTGCGGCGATGAAGAGTGTGATGCGCTTTGGCGTGGCTGTCACGAGACTCCGTGTCGACCGGCGACGACTGGTGTCATCCCAATCGGCACCTGCCGGAGTTTCGTGAAGCGGTCCCGGGGCTCGCGACCTGCCCGTCAGGAGGCAGTGTCGGTGAAGAGCGTGGCGTATTCGGCCCGAAGGACACCCTTTTGGACCTTGCCCATCGCGTTGCGGGGCAGTGCGGCGAGGATCACGTAGCGCTTCGGGTGCTTGAAGCGCGCCAGCCGCGACTCCAGGGCGACGCCCGCCGCCGCCTCGTCGAAACGGTCCGTGGCGACGAGGAACGCTGTGACCGCCTCGCCGAAATCGGGATGCGGCAGCCCGACGACTGCGGACTCCTCGACACCGTCGACCTCGTCGAGGCAGAGCTCGATCTCCTTCGGGTAGACGTTCTCGCCGCCGCTGATGATCATGTCGCCGGCGCGCCCTTCGAGTCGCAGTCGGCCGGTCTCGTCAACTGATCCGACATCGCCGGTGATGAAGAATCCGTCGGGTCGGTGCTCGGCAGCGGTCCTGTCGGGAAGTTGCCAGTACCCGGCGAACAGGTGCACGCCGCGCACCTCGACCACGCCCGTCTCGCCGGGACCGCAGGGCCCCTCATCGGTGGCGATCCGCAGCTCGTACCCGGGCAGCGGGAAGCCGACGCTGCCCGGGAAGCGGTCCCCCTGGAGTGGGTTCGACGTGATGATCCCAGCCTCGGTCATGCCGTATCGTTCGAGGATCCGGTGCCCGGTCTTGTCGGTGAAGGCCGCGTGCACCGCCTCGGTCATCGGGGCCGACCCGGACGTGAAGAGCCGCATGGTCTTCACCGCTCGTGCGTCGATGCGGGGGTCGGCGATCAGGCGGACGTAGTGCGTCGGCACGCCCATCAGGACCGTTGCCCGGTCGAGTGCGGCGACGATCTCGTCGATGTCGAAGCGGGGGAGGAAGATCGCCTCGCTCGCGCTCAGCATCGTGCAGTGCAGAGCGACGAAGAGTCCATGGACGTGGAACATCGGCAGTGAGTGGATCAGCACGTCCGCCGCGCTGAAGCCCCACAACTCGGTCAGCGCTCGTCCGTTGGCGATCAGGCCGGTGTGGGTCAACATCGCGCCCTTGGACCGCCCCGTCGTCCCACTCGTGTACAACATCGCGACCTGATCGCCCCCGGCGCGCCTGGTCACCGCAGCGGTCGGATCGCAGGCGTCCGCGAGCTCGGTGAGGGTGCCGGTCCCGTCATCGCCCAGAGTCGACGTCGAGCCGGCAATCTCGGGCACTGCGGCGGGGTCGAAGACGCTCAGGGCGGGGGCCGCATCCCCGACGAAGAACCGGACCTCGTCATCGGTGTAGGTGGTGTTGAGGGGCACGTAGATCGCGCCGCGCTGCAGGCAGCCGAGATACAACGCCACGGCGTCGATGGACTTCGCAACCTTCACGAGCACGCGATCGCCCGGCCCCACGCCACGCTCGTCGAGCGCTGCCGCGAACTGGCCGCTGCGGCGGAACAGGTCGCCGTAGGTGTGCGACACCCCGTCGGGTTGCGTCAGGAACGGCTGATCGTCGCGCGTTGCCGATGCCGCACGTAACACCGTGAAGAGGTTCTCGGACACGGCACGGTGATAGCACCGTTGCGTCCGGAACGTGCAAGCTCGGGGACTACTGGTCGGTGAAGATGCGTTCGAAGATCCGATTCCAGTCGACGTGACCGGCCTCGGCTCTCCGGAGCTCGCTGCATCGTTGCGACAGCGAGGCGACCAGGTCGACGTAGCCGCCGAAGGTGGCGGGCTTCGCTTCGAACCACACGGCGCCGGCGCGCCGGCAACGGTCGGCCTCGGCGGCGTCTTCCGATGGAGCCAAGACGAGCACCGGCACTTCCCAGAAGCGTTCGTGGGAGCCGAGCGTGGCGAGCGCGTCATGCCCACCGACCGCCGCGCTTCGCACGTCGAGGATCAACAGGTCCGGGAGGGTGTCGTCGTCGCGGGCCTCGAGCAGGTCGAACAATTCGATGTCGTCGTCGACGAACTCGATGCGGGTGGTCGCGCCGAGGTCGCTCGCCGCTGCGGAGATGATCAGCTGCTCGGCGGGGTCGTCTCCGGCGACCACGATCTCGAGGTCTGCCGCCGCTTGGTGCACGATCGCATACTTGGCCACGTCGAACCTCCTGGTCGGGCGTGCTCCGACCGCTCTCCACGTTGTCGGCGGGTCCGCGGGGGACCTTGAGCGCCCGGGCTGTGGGGCCAGGCACGTGGCTTGCCCCAGGCGTGCGAGGGCGGCTCGAGGACCTGCCTCAGCGCGAGGCCTGGTAGGCGCGCCACCCACCGAGTTCGGTGACGTCGATCGCGCCGTCGAGGGCACGAGGCTCGCAGACGAATCCGGTCGCCCGAGAACCGTCCTGTAACGAGACCGTACCGAGAGCCAGCGGTGGTGGGACCATGGTCAAGAAGCGGCCGAGCGCGTCCGGGCTCAGCAGCCAGGTGTCGACCTCGATCGACACCCCGGTCGGATCGAACACGAGGCCCGGCTTGGCGGGGGTGCTGTCGGCGAGGGCGTACAGGCGATAGTTCGGAGCGGTCCTGGTGGTGGCCTCCCAGGTCGCGCCGAGTCCCAGGAGCTGATGCTCCAGCGGCTGGCCTCGCAGATGGGCGCCGGCGACGACCAGGCGGAGCTGGGCAGGTGCCGATGGCCCGACGGGTGGCGGTGCGGCAACGCCGGTCAGGCCGGCCGCGACGGCGATCAGCCAATCTTCGTGCCAGGCACGCGCATACACCGTGATACTCGCCCGAACCGAGCCCGTTGCCGAGGGCCCGACGGGGACCGTGACCGCACAGAGGTCGGCGAGGTTCGCGAAGGTCGTGAACCGGCCCAGCGCCGAGTTGACGCCAACGGGATCGGACTCGACGTCGGCGAGGGTGGGGACCGAAGGCGTGGTGGGGAGGGCCACGATGTCGACGGTGTCGAAGACCTCGTCGATCGACCGTGCGAGCGCAACACGCCGGTAGCCGGCCTCGTGCTGGTCGACTGCAGACCATGCCGACCCCCCGAGAATCACCCCGGCGACAACGGGGTCGCAGTCCGAGCCATGGAGGGCCACGAAACCGCCGACGGCGGCGGTGCGTTCGGCGACCCACGGGCCGCCGTACAGTTCGTCTCCCAGTTCCATGAACGGGTCGAGGTCGATGGTGCGCTGAGGGCCGCGCAGCGCCGTCAGCGCCCCCTCGTAGGCCCTGACGGTCGTGTCAGTGCAGCCGAGACGGGCGAGTGTCTCCGGGTCGGCGACACCGAACCGCAGCGGCGTCGGTGCGATCGGCGCAACCGGTGGATGTCGGCAGAACGGATCGGCGGGGTCGAAGCCGTCCATCGCCGCCAGGAGACGGGCGCAGAGCGCGATGTCGGGAGCAAGGACCGACACGCAGTCGATGCTGCGGACCGCGGGAACCACGCCGTCACACGACAGCCTGCCAGGCGTCGGTTTCAGCCCGATGATGCCGCAGAAGGCTGCGGGGACGCGGCCGGAACCCGCCGTGTCGGTACCCAGGGCGAAGTCGACCAGCCCACGCGCAACGGCGACCGCCGACCCCGAGCTCGAACCGCCGGGCACGAATTCGGGCGCGAACGGGTTCCTGGGCGTGCCGTGGGGAGAGCGGGTTCCGACGAGGCCGGTTGCGAATTGATCGAGGTTCGTCTTCCCCACGGCGATGGCACCCGCCGCCTCGAGCAGCGTCACGACGTGGGCCGACCGTTCGGGCAGGTACGCGTAGGCGGGACAGGCTGCGGTCGTGGGCAGACCCGCCACATCGATGTTGTCCTTGACGCCGAAGACCAGGCCGCGCAGCGGTACCTCTGCCGCTGCCTGCGCGTCGACGGTCTCGGCGCGGGCGCGTAGGTCGGCGGCGCCCCTGGTCGATATGAAGATCGCGGGATCGTCGAGCTCGTCGAGGGAGCGCAGGAACCGCTCGACGGCGTCGGTGGCCGTCATGGGGCGCCGAGTGCAGCCAGGAGGTTCTCCGAGGAAGCGACTGCGCCGAAAACGCCGCCTTGCATCTTCACCATGTGGAGGGCGGCCTGGTAGTTGCCGACGTCGGTCGCGCCGGTGCAGTCCTCCAGCAACAGGCATTCGAACCCGCGATCGTTCGCTTCCCGCATCGTCGTGTGCACGCAGACGTCGGTCGTGATGCCGGTGAAGATGATGTGGGTCACGGCCTTGTTGCGCAGCACGAGGTCGAGGTCGGTGGCGTAGAAGCTTCCCTTGCCGGGTTTGTCGATGATGTGCTCGCCGGCGATGGGGTAGACCTCGGGGACGATGTCCCAACCAGGTTCGCCTCGCACGAGAATGCGGCCGCAGGGCCCGGCATCGCCGATCCCCGCACCGATGCGCTTGGAGCGCCAGAGCTTGTTGGCGGGCAGGTCGGCGAGGTCGGGAGTGTGCCCCTCGCGGGTGTGGATGACGTGCATGCCGACTGCGCGGGCTGCAGC
This sequence comes from Acidimicrobiaceae bacterium, assembly GCA_024641655.1. Taxonomy (GTDB): domain Bacteria; phylum Actinomycetota; class Acidimicrobiia; order Acidimicrobiales; family UBA8592; genus JAHECR01. The sequence continues at coordinate 204,662 of JAHECR010000001.1, read as the reverse complement.
CAGGACTCTTGCCGCAGGGGCGAGTCCCGACCTGGTCAGGTCGAGGTCGTATCCCATGGCATCGACATAGCCGCCGGGACCGCAGAAGTCGGTCTGCCAATCGATCATCATGAGCGCCGTGCGAGCGGGGTCGATGGCGCCGTCGTATGGCCAGTCGTACGGTTCGGCGGACAAGGTCGGGAATGTGGTCATGAGGGTGCCTCCGAGCTGGTGGTGAGAAGGGGGGAGAATGCCGCGATGACGGCATCGGTGGTGGCGACCGCGCCGAAGATGCCGCCGGACATCTCGATCGAGGAGATGGAGGCGGCAGTCAGGGCAGCATCGAGGGGGGAGCACGCGTCGTGGACCGTCAGACACTCGAACCCGTCGTCGTTGGCGCGGCGCAGCGTGCTGTGGACCGCCGTCTCGAACCCGCGACCGGTGATGAGGAGGTGGGTCCGTCCCTGCCTCCGCAACACGCTGGCCAGCGGGCTCCCGAAGAACCCGTCGATGCCTGCTGCGTGTACCTCGAGATCGCCGGTGTCGGGGTCCAGTACGGGCGATGGCGCCGATGGCAGTGACGTGACCCGATGATCGTTCGGTCGAGCGTGTCGCACCAGCACGGTCGGGATCGGAAGCCGACGAGCGAGCAAGCGGAGTCGAGCGAGGTTGTCCTCGCAGGCGGGGTCGAGCGGCGTGCGCCCCGACCACTCCGGGCCCGACCCGCAGATCACCAGTGCCGTCGCGCTCGGGTCGATCGCGCCCGTGAACGGCCAGGGGTACGGGGTCGAATCGACGATCACGAGGCCACCTCCGTGAGGAACGCGGTGATCGCGTCGGCGAATGCGACGGGTGCGTCGGCGAGCACCAGGTGGCCGGCGTCGGCGATCACGGTCCGAGATGCGCCGACGGATGCCAGGAGGGCTGCTACCTGGTGCCGCCGCTCCGAGGATCGGCTCCCGACAGTGGTGAGATGCGGGGCGCGCATCGCCTCGAGCGCCGAGCGCTCGGGGGCGAACTCCGCGAAGTCGGCGACTTCGTGAGCGATGACCTGAAGGTGATCCTGGACGAATGCCTGCGCCTCGGGAGCGCAGGCCTCGATCGCTCCGAAACCGTACAGCCCATCGAGGAAGTCCCATACCGACGCCGCGTCGGGTTGGGCCCGCAGCGCGGCCCCCGCAGCGCGAACCTGGGCGTTCAGCGCCGGTGCCAGCGGCCCGAGCAGCGGCTCATGGGTGATGATCGCCTCGAGCCCCAGTGGCGAGCGGAGTGCCGCGGCAAGGGCGAGGGTCGCGCCGCCGCTGACACCCACCAACACGGCGGGTGCCGACTCGGCGATCGCGTCCTCGAGCAGATCCACCTGTTCCTCCAGATTTGCAGCGGGTGTGGTGTGGCAATAGCCGGGACGAACCCAGCACAGGGAGCGGCCTCCGGAACGTTCGACGAGCGGCGTGAACAGCCCTGGCCACATTCCTACGCCGTGGACGAACAGGGTGGTGGTCGTGTGCTCCATGGGCCATCTCCCGGGTGTCGGTGTGGTGGCCGGGTCACGGGGCCCGGCCACCACACGACCGCCCAATCAGCCGAGGCTGCCCTCGACACCCTTCACGAAGAACGGTGTCGTCGCGAAAAGCGTGTCGAGCTCGACGTAGTCGGGCGTCTCCCCCTCGGCGAGCATGACGTTGCCGTCGCGATCCTCGAGGGGCCCGCTGAAGACCGAGAAGTCACTGATGCCGTCGCCGTCGGCGTCGACGAAGAACTTGTCGTAGGCCTCCTGGACGAGGGCCTGCCCGGCGGCGTCGAGTGCCGGGCCGGGCGCTGACGGTTCGAAGGCGACGAAGGGGGCGCCGATGTCGCGGTAGCCGATGCGGTAGTCGCCGTTGTAGGGGCTGGTGACGAAGTCGCCGTCGATCATCGTTTGGACGATGTCGGTGTAGAGGGCCGTCCACGCCCAGTTCGAGCCGGTGAGCCAGCCGGTCGGGGCAAGCTCCGATGCGTCGTAGTGGTAGCCCACCGACATGGCTCCCGCGTTCTCGGCGGTCTCGATGATGGTCTTGGTGCAGTCCTGGTGTTGGGTCAGCACGTCGGCGTTCTTCTCGAGCAGAGTGTTCGCAGCCAGTGCCTGCTTACCGGGGTCGCACCAGCTGGTTGTGGACACGGCGATGACCTTCGCGTCGGGGTTCACCGACTGCGCTCCCAGCGCGAAGGCGTTGATGTTCTCGAGCGTCTGGGGGATCGGGATGGCGTAGACGTAGCCCAACACGTTGGTCTTGGTTGCGTGACCGGCAGCGATGCCAGCGAGGTACACCGGCTCGAACACCGAGGAGAAGTACGTTCCCAGGTTGTCGAGGGGGGCATCGAGCGATGCCTCCAGCTGGCCCTGGTGCACGACACACACGTCGGGATGGTCCTTGGCCACGGCGACTGCTGCGTCGAAGTGACCGAAGCTGGTCGGGAACAGGATCGTGGCGCCGCGTGAGATCATGTCCTCCATGACCGGCACGGCGTCCTCGAGCGTTTCGGGCACGTTCTCGGCGTGGATCACCTCGACGCCGGTCGCCGTACCCATCGCCACGGCGGCCTCGTAGGCGGCCTGGTTGTAGCCGAAGTCGTCCTTCGCCCCGACGTACAGGAAGCCGACCTTGGTGGCGTCGGTTCCGCAGGCGACCGCGGCGCCGCCGCCATCGTCGGACGGGGTCGAGTCATCGCTCGCCGCAGTGTCGTCGTCGCCGCACGCTGTGGCGAGCAGCGTCAACGCGAGCAGCACCGCGAGCAGTCGCTTCAAGGTTGTGGACATGGGGAACCTCCGGGTCTGGTCATGCATGGTTGGTTTGGGGGATCAGGCTGAATTCGGCGCTCAGCCGACGCCGGCTCCGCTGTCGAAGACGGCGTCGAGTCCTTCGGGAGCGGCGTGGCGCCGGCGGCCGCTGAGCGCCGCCAGGACGAACAGCACGGCGAGATACGGGATGGCGTCGAGCAGGAAGATCGAGACGCCGGTGCCGCGAGCCTGCAGCTCGAGCTCGAAGGCAACCGCGCCCGAGAACAGGTAGGCCCCCACGATGGTGAGCAAGGGGTTCCACCCCGCGAAGATCACGAGTGCCACGGCGATGAAGCCACGACCCGCCACCATGTTTTCCGACCAGGTCCGGGCGAACGCGGTCGCCAGTTGGGCCCCGCCGAGGCCGGCGAGCGCCCCACCGATGGCGATCGCCACCCATCGGATGCGCGCCGGTGAGGTGCCCATGGTCTCGAGGACCTCGGGTCGCTCGCCCGCCGCCCGAATGCGCAGGCCGAGACCGGTGCGCATGAGTAGGAGCCACGCCGCCGGGACGACGAAGAACGACAGGTAGGTGAGGGGGTCGTGGTCGAACAAGATGGGCCCCACCCAAGGGATGTCCGACAAGCCCGGGATCGCGTATGCCGCGAAGGGTTGGACGCCCTGAGACACGTAGTCCTGGCCGAACAACGACGTCGCTCCGAGGCCGAGGAAGAACACCGCCAGCCCGACCGCGATCTGGTTCGCCTGGCGCTCGATCACCATGAACGCATGGACGAGGGCGAGCACGAGTCCGGCGGCCGTCCCTGCAGCAGCGCCGATCCACGGGTTCCCCGTCTCGATGCCCACGGCGTAGGCCGTCAGCGCACCCGCGAGCATCGAACCCTCGACGCCGAGATTGATGACGCCGGAACGCTCGGTGATGGTCTCGCCGACCGTGCTGAACACGATTGAGGTGCCGCCGCGTACCGCTCCGACCAAGATCGCTTGCAGCATCACGCCACCGCCCGTTCAGGTCGTCGACCCCAGCCGAGAACGGCGAGCAGGAGCAGCGCCATGAGGATGTTTACCGAGCCTGCCGACAAGCCGGCACGTATCTTCAGCCCGTTCCCGCCGACCGAGATCGCGGCCAGGAGCGTCGACGAGCCGATTGCCCAGAGTGGGCGTTGGCGCACCATCCAGGCAGCCAGCACGCCGGTGAAGCCGTAACCGGTCATCATCTGGGCACTGACCTGGCCTTCGACGCCGGTGACCTGGAGCATCCCCCCGAGACCGGCGAGCGCTCCACCGCACATGAGGGCGGAGGCGGCGAGTCGGCCGTTGTGGAATCCGGCGCGTCGGGCGGCCTCGGCGTTGCCGCCGAGGACCTGGAGACGGAAGCCCCAGGTGGACCATCGCAACGCGGCCCAGACGACGATGGCGGCCGCGATGGCCACGAGGATGCCGATGTGGACGCGGCCCCACAGCAGCGGGAGCCTCTCGTCGATCCCGAACTGGCGGCTTCGGGGGAACCCCGTGGCGCGTGGGTCCTTCCACCGGCCGAAGACCAACCAGCTGAGGAAGAGCGCCGCCAGGTAGTTGCACAGGAGGGTGCTGATCGCCTCGTTGGTGTTGGTCCAGTGCCGGAGCACCGCCGCGATCCCCGCCCAGAGCCCCGCGAGCGTCATGGCAGCTAGCGCCATGAGGATGAGGGTCGGAGTCCGACCGAGCCCGTGATCGAGGGCGTTCGCCATCGCCATGGCGCCGATGGCGCCGACGAGCAACTGACCCTCCCCGCCGATGTTGAACAGCCCGGCGCGTGCGGGGAGGACCACGGCCAATGACGCGAGCAGGTAGGGGGTGAGTCGGACGAGTACGTCGCCGAAGCTCTTGGTGTCGCGAAACACCGAGTCCCACATCGCTTGATATCCGTCGATCGGGTTGATGCCCTTCGCCACGAGGAGGAGAGCGAAGACCACGAACGCGGCGAGCCCCGACAGCACCGGGCGCGCCATGGACGTCCACGGTCGGGTGGTCGGGGCTTCGGGTGAGGGTCGGCCGGGCTCGGGCCCGCCCGAGCCCGGCGCGGGCGCGGTTTCGTCGATCGCGAGCTCGGTCATGAGGCAGCTCCCACCATCTTCTGGCCCAGCCGGCGTCGGTCGGTGGTCGAGGCGTCGATCGGTTCGGACGCGTGTCCGTCGTGCAGCACGACGATCCGGTCGCAGACGGCCAGCAGCTCGTCGAGGTCCTCGGAGATCATCAGCACGCCCGTGCCGGCCTGGCAGCGTTCGCGGACCATCGCAAGCCCGGTCCGGACCGTGGCAATGTCGAGCCCCCGACTGGGATAGGACAGCACCAGCAGCTTCGCCTCCGCGGCGAGGGCTGCAGCGTAGAAGACCCGTTGGATGTTGCCGCCGGACAGGGTGGCGACCGGTCGGTCGAGGTCGGCCACGGCGAGGCCTGCGAGCTCAGGTCGCGACTGTGCCCAGGCTCGGTCGGCGCGCCAGTCGACGAGGAGCCGGCGGCGGGTCTGACGGCCCAGCGTGAGGGTCTGCAGGACGCTGAGCCCGGGGACGACGCCGTCGGCGATCGGGTCTTCGGGGACCCCCATCGCGCCGGCGGCCAAGGCCGATCGTGGGTCGTTGCTGTGCACGAGCGTGCCCCCGACGTGGATCTGGCCGCCGCGGGTGTGGCGCAGCCCGAGCACGGCCTCGTAGAGCTCGCGCTGGCCCGAACCGGCGACCCCGGCGACTCCGATCCACTCTCCTTGGGCCACGTCGAGGTCGACGTCCTTCAGCGCGAGGCCGCCACGGTCGGCGTCGACGTCGACGGAGCGCATCTGTAGAGCGGGCTCGCCGGGGCGAGCAGCCCGCGGTGCTCCGGCCAGTGGCGCAACGGTCCGGCCGACCATCGCTTCGACCAGGGCGTCGTCGTCGAGGAGGTGGGGTTCCTGACCCTCCACGATGAGCTTGCCGCCCCGAAGCACGGTGAGTCGGTCTGCGTTGGCGCGGGTTTCGCGCAGCTTGTGGGTGATCAGGACGATGGCGAGGCCCCTCGAACGCAGGTCCGAAACGGTTTCGAAGAGGGCGTCGACCTCCTGCGGGGCGAGGGCGCTGGTCGGCTCGTCGAGGATCAGGACCTCGGCACCCACCATCAGCGAACGGAGCAGCTCGACCTGCTGCCGTTCGGCCAACGCGAGGTTGCGGACCAGCTGATCGGCACCCACGGGAAGCTTGAATCGCTCCGCGGCGTCGCTCACCGCCCGGCGCGTGGCCCGGTCCGCGTGGCCGCGCCCGTCGATGGCGAGCGCGATGTTCTCCGCGACGGTGAGCGCCGGGATGAGCCTGAGGTCCTGGAACACCATGCCGATGTGGTGTGCGCGGGCATCGGCGGGACTGTTGATGTCGACCCGTTGCCCGTCGACGAGGATCTCGCCGCTGCTGGGATGGTTGACGCCGTAGAGCGCCTTCATCAACGTGCTCTTGCCGGCGCCGTTCTCGCCGAGCAGGGCGTGCACCTCACCGGCATGGACCGCGAGGTTCACCGAGTCGTTGGCGACGAGGTTGCCGAACCGGACCGTGATGGCGCGTGCTTCCAGCTTCGGGGTCCCCGAGGGGCCCTGGTCGAGGCGGTCAGCGAGCTCTGAAGTGCCGGGTGCTTGGGGGCTAGCCATGAAGGCCTCCGACTCCGCCGGTGCCGATTCCCGCCGTGACGCCGCGCGGGAGGCCGCGGTCGCTGCCGATCATGCGGCTCAACGCGAGCGCGGCGCGGCCCTCGACGATGCGTTCGGACACGTCGAGATGGGTTCGCAGAAGCTCCGTCGCGTCATCCCCGCCGAGCAGGGCATCGACGATCTCGAGGTGCTCCGACACTGTGGTGCGTACCCGGTCGGGCGTGAGGAAGTCGTGCATCCGGACGATGCGGATGCGCTCGTTCACGTGGACGAGCAGCTCGGTGAGCGCCCGGTTGCCGGCGGCGAGCGCGAGGCGGACATGGAATTCCTCGTCGAGCAGGACGAACGCGGGGCCGCCGCCGTCGGTTGTGGGCTCCAGGGCCGGGTCGAGGTCGCGCCAATCGCGCTGCAGCGTGAGCAGCGCGCCCTCGTCGTGCCCGCCGCGCGAGAGCGCGGTGAACTCGAGGCCGCGTCGGACCTCGTAGAGCTCGGTGATGGTGTGGAGGTCGGGCGCGGCGGGGCCGTAGCCGCCTTCGTCGAAGCGGACGACGAGTCCCTCGGCGTGCAGGCGTGACAGCGCTTCGCGGATCGGCGTACGTGAGACGCCGAGCTCGGACGCGAGTGCCGTCTCGCCCAGCCTGCTCCCGAGCCGGAAGTCGCCGACCAACAGCGCACGCTTCAGCTCGTCGTAAGCGTAGGTCGCCAATGACACCTGGACGCCGTGGTCCTGCGCTGTGTCCCGCTGTGTATACATTGCGGTGCACGCTACGGAGGGCGTGTATCAGCGTGATTGCGGCACTGTGAGCGCTCGGCGTCGGCTGCCTTTCGCCGCTGGGTCAGCTGTCGTTCAGCGACCATTCAGCGACATGGCTCGGGTCGGTCGCCCCGGCGTCGATCCACCGGCCGAACACCCTGTCGGCCGACGGCGCCGTGCCAGGCGCCGGGCGGCCGGGCGATTTACGACGTGGCGCCCGATAGCCCAGGGCGGGGCGGGAGGGCGACGCCTGCGGTGGGGGCAGGCATCGCCGGTCGGCCATCGGGTCGCCACGTCGGAGTTCGACGTGGCCCGGTGGCGAGCGGTCGGAGGGGGACTTCCACTCGCCGGGCCACGTCGTCCTTCATGGGAGCCATGATCGGCCCCCGACCATAAGGATGGGCGAAAGAGATCCCCGGTTCGGCCACGATTGCGCGGCTGACCCCGCGTCGGTCAGCGGGGGTCGGCGATCTCGGCGAGCGCTCGACGGATGCGCTTCTCGCTCACGTTGCCCTTGGTGCCCAGCGACTGGGCGAAGAGGCTGACCCGCAGCTCCTGGAGCATCCACATGACCTCCTCCATGGCGAGGTTCCAGGGCGTCGTCTCGGCGAGACGGTCGAGCTCCACATCGAGCAGCCGGACCCGGGTGAGCAGCTCGAGGTCCCGGCGGGGGTTCTCGGGAAGCAGCTCGAGGCGGCGCTCGATCGCCTGGAGGTACCGGCGCAGTTCGGGCAGGCGGTCGCCGCCGAGACCGGTGAGGAAGCCCGGGTAGATCAGGCGGCCGAGTTGGATCCTGATGTCGGCGACGGCCGGCTCGAAACGCGGTGCGGTGGTGCGGGCCAGGCGGCCCTCCACGGCTCGCAGGTCGGTCAGGACCGCAGCCGATGCCTTCCCGAGCGTGGCGACGACGTTGGGCAAGCGGTCGCGGACGTGGGTCCGGAGGGCATCGAACGCGGTTGCATCCCAGACGGGCGCATCTCGCTCGAGCATCAGCTGGTCGACCGCAGCGTCGAGTAGGTCGTCGAACCAGTCGGCCGGGCCGGGGTAGGGCCCGTTGACCAACGCGAGCTTGACATCGTCGGTCAACAGCGCCCGCAGCGCCTTCGAGACCGACGGACGGTGCAGCAGGAGCAGGCGGCGGGTGCCCGACCACATTGCGTCGGCCTGCTCGTCGGGGGTCGCGAGCAGGCCGATGGCCACCGATGCACCCTCGTCGACGATGGCGGGGTAGGCGCGAACGGTATGGCCCGGCCCTGGGGTCTCGATGACCTTCGGCAGCTCCCCGAAGGTCCAGTCCGTGAGCCCGACCTGTTCGATCTCGTGGTTCGACGCGGCGAGGGTCGCCCGGATGTGGTCTCGGAGGAGTTCCTTGATGGCATCGAGGTCGGTGCCTTCGGCGATCACCTGGTCGTCGTCGCCGATGACGCGAAAGCTCGGTCGGAGGTGGTTGGGGATCTTTGCAGTGTCGAAGGAGCCGGGCTCGATGGCGATGTCGCCGAGCAGGCTCAGCTCCCGCCGCAGCGCGTCGTGCAGACCGCCGGTGGTGGGGTCGAGGCGGTCCATGATGGCGGCGACGGTCTCGGGAACGGGGACGAAGGCCTTGCGAACCTGTTTGGGGAGCGACCGAACGAGTGCCTCGACCAGTTCGGCGCGGAAGCCGGGCACCTGCCACTCGAAGGTGGCCGTGTCGATGCGGTTCAACGCCCCGACCGGGATGTCGATCGTGAGGCCGTCCCATGACGTGCTTGGGTCGTTGGCGTAGGCAAGGCCGATCTCGAGATCGCCGTGGTGCCAGACCTCCGGGAACTGGTCGTGGTCGAGCTCGTCGGGATCCACCCGCAACAGGTCGTCGAGCTGGAGTTCGAGCAGCTCCGGCCGCGTGCGCCGCTGCTTCTTCCACCAACGGTCGAAGTGACGCACCGAGATGATGTCGGGCGGGATGCGCTCGTCGAACCACTCGACGATCTGTTCGGTGTCGACGAGGAGGTCGCTGCGGCGGAGGCGATGTTCGAGGGCCACCACGGCGTCGACCGCCGCAACATTGACGGCTACGAAGTCGTGCGTCCGGTCCCACTCGCCGGCCACCAGCGCATGGCGGATGAACAGGTCGCGGGCATCGGCCCGGTCGATGCGGCCCCACTGGATCACCCGCCGGCCGATCACCGGAAGACCGTAGAGCGTCGCAGCCTCGTGGGCGAGTGCCGCCCCCTGCTGCGCGTCCCACCAGGGCTCGCTGTAGGAGTACTTGAGCAGGTGGTCGCCGAGCTGCTCGATCCACTCGGGTCGGATGGGCGCAACCGTGCGGGCCCACAGCCGATTGGTCTCGACCAGCTCGGCTGCCATCACCCACCGGGGGCGTTTGCGGCGCAGGGCCGAGCCTGGCGCTACAGCGAAACGGCTGTTGCGGGCGCCGCGGTACTCGAAGGACGGGCGGCCACCGGTGTCGTCGATGCCGTCGGTGGTGCCCACGTGCGACAACAGCCCTGCGAGCAGGGAGAGGTGGATCACATCGGGATCGGCGGGCTCCTCGTTCAATGCGAGCCCGAGGTCACGGGCCACGCGGCGCAGCTGGGCGTGGAGGTCCTGCCACTCGCGTATCCGGAGGTAGTTGATGAACTCGTTGCGGCACATGCGCCGGAACCCGCTCGAGGACTTGTCGGAGCGTTCCTCCTGGAGGTGGTTCCACAGCGCGAGCATCGACAGGAAGTCCGATCGCTCGTCGGCGAAACGCGCATGGAGGGCATCGGCATGTTCGCGCTTTTCGACCGGTCGTTCGCGGGGGTCCTGGATCGAGAGCCCGGCAGCGATCACGAGCACTTCGCGGAGGCAACCGTTCTCGCCGGCTTCGAGCAGCATCGCACCCATGCGGGGGTCGATCGGCAACCGTGCGAGGCGGCGCCCCGACTTCGTCAGGCTGAGTCCGCCTCGCCCCGGCCGCCGGGGAGCGCGTTCGCCCCGGAGGTCGATGGCCCCGAGCTCGTCGAGCAGGTCGATGCCGTCGCGGATGGCACGGTGGTCGGGCGCCTCGACGAAGGGGAAGTCCTCGATCTCGCCGAGCCTGGCGCTGGCCATCTGCAGGATCACCGACGCGAGGTTTGTTCGCAGGATCTCCGGCTCGGTGAACGCCGGGCGGGCCGCGAAGTTGTCCTCGCTGTAGAGCCGAATCGCGGTGCCAGGACCGAGCCGGCCGCAACGACCCGAACGCTGGTTGGCCGAGGCCTGGCTGATCTCCTCGATGGGGAGGCGCTGGACCTTCGTCCGTCGGTTGTAGCGGGATATGCGCGCGGTACCGGCATCGATGACCGACCCGATGCCGGGCACGGTGAGGGAGGTCTCGGCGACGTTGGTCGAGACCACGATGCGGCGCCCCCGGTGCGACGCGAACACGCGGTGCTGCTCGGCCGCCGAGAGGCGCGCGTAGAGGGGGATGATCTCTGTGTCGCGGAGGCCGAGCTCCTCGAGCGCTTCGACCGCGTCGCGGATCTCTCGTTCGCCCGAACAGAACACGAGGATGTCGCCGTCGCCCTCGGCCAGGAGCTCCTCGGCCGCAGCGCAGATGCCCGCGGTCTGGTCGAGCGGCTCGTCGGCGTTGGGGCCTTCGTCGAGCGGGCGGTACCGGATGTCGACGGGGTAGGTCCGACCGGAGACTTCGACGATCGGAGCGTCGTCGAAGTGGCGGGAGAACCGTTCCGTGTCGATCGTGGCCGAGGTGATGATCACCTTCAGGTCGTCGCGGCGGCGGAGGAGCTGGTGGAGGTACCCCAGCAGGAAGTCGATGTTGAGGCTGCGCTCGTGGGCTTCGTCGATGATGATCGTGTCGTAGCGCCGGAGGTCGCGATCGCGTTGGATCTCGGCCAGCAGTATCCCGTCGGTCATCACCTTGACCAGGGTCTGATCGCCGACGCGGTCGGTGAAACGGACGGCATAGCCGACGGCGGAGCCGAGTTCGACTCCCAGCTCCTCGGCGACGCGTTCGGCGATGGCGCGTGCGGCGATGCGCCGGGGTTGCGTATGGCCGATCCACCCGTGCACGCCGCGTCCCAGCTCGAGGCACAACTTGGGGAGCTGGGTGCTCTTTCCCGACCCGGTTTCCCCCGCGACGATCACCACCTGGTGGTCGCGGATGGTCGCGAGGAGCTCGTCGCGACGCTGGGCGATCGGGAGGTCGTCGGGATAACGGATGGGCGTTGGTGCCCGGCGCGCGGTCGAAGCCACCCCACAACCGTATTGGTCCACAGCGTCGCTGCGCGACGCCGGACGATCAGTGGCGCGCCACCTCGGGGAAGTGGCAGGCAACTGGGTGGCCGAAGCCGCGGTCGATCAGCTCCGGCTCCTGTTCGGCACAGAGGTCGGTTGCCTTCCAGCACCTCGTGCGGAAGCGGCAACCCGACGGAGGATCGATCGGGCTCGGCACGTCGCCCTCGAGGACGATACGTCGCCGCGAGCGCTCGCGAATTGGATCGGGCACCGGAACTGCGGACAGCAGTGCCTGGGTGTAGGGATGGGTCGGGTGGTCGTACACCTCGTCCCGGGTGCCGGTCTCGACGATCTTGCCGAGGTACATCACCGCGACCCTGTCGGCGATGTGGCGCACGACCGACAGGTCGTGGGCGATGAACACGTAGGCGAGTCCGAGGCGGTCCTGCAGCGAGCGGAGCAGGTTCACCACGCCGGCCTGGATCGACACGTCGAGTGCCGAGACCGGTTCGTCCAGGATGATGATGTCGGGTTCGAGTGCGAGGGCCCGGGCCACGCCGACGCGCTGGCGTTGGCCACCGGAGAACTCGTGGGGGAAGCGGGTCGCGTGCTCGGGTGAGAGCCCGACGACGCGCAACAGGTCGGCGACGCGACGTTCGGCGTCGACCCGAGACGCCCCATGGTGCACGCGGAGCGGCTCGGCGATGGCGGCGCCCACGGTCATGCGTGGCTGGAGCGATGCGTACGGGTCCTGGAACACCATCTGCAGCTTCTGGCGGATGGGCCGGACTTCGCGCTCGGGCAGGGCGGCGATGTCTCGGCCCTCGAACACGACTGAGCCCGAGGTGGGCTGCAACAGCTTGATGAGCAGTCGACCGACGGTGGACTTCCCGCAGCCCGATTCGCCGACCAGGCCCAGGGTCTCCTGGCGGTGGATCACCAGGTCGACCTTGGAGACCGCCTCGACCTTGGCCACGGTCCGGCCGAAGAGCCCACCTTTGATGGGGAACTCCTTCACGAGCTCGTTGGCTTCGAGCAGGACGGTGTCGGCTGCCGGTACGGCCACCGGGGACTCCACGCTGGTCATGCGCCGACCTCCGCTCGGGTGCCGACCCGCTCGCTGAAGTGGCAGGCCGCCTGGTGGTCGCCTCCGGCCGACACCAACGTCGGCACGTCGCGGTCGCAGGCGCCAGGCGCCAGGGCGTAGGGGCAGCGAGGATGGAAGGCGCAGCCCGGCGGCATCGCGATGAGCGACGGGGGTGCGCCGGCGATCGGGGTCAGCGGCGCGTCACTGCTCTGGTCGACGCGGGGAAGCGAGGCGAGCAGCCCTTCGGTGTAGGGGTGGCGGGTCCGGTAGTAGACCTCGTCGGCGGTTCCGAACTCGGCGACGCGTCCCGCGTACATCACGAGCACGTGGTCGGCCAGCCCGGCGACGACGCCGAGATCGTGGGTGATCAACACGATGGCGGAGTTGAGCTCGTTCTTGATGTTGATGAGGACCTCGAGCACCTGGGCCTGCACGGTCACGTCGAGCGCAGTGGTGGGCTCGTCGGCGATGAGCAGGTCGGGCTTGCAGGCGATCGCCAGCGCGATCATGGCTCGCTGGCGCATACCACCGGAGAACTCGTGGGGGTACATGTGGGCCCGACGTTCGGGTTGGGGGATACCGACGAGGTCGAGCAGCTCGATCGCGGCGCGCCCGGCGGCGCGAGCCGACATTCCCTCGTGGAGGCGGAGCCCCTCGGCAACCTGCCGCCCCACGCGGTGGGTCGGGTTCAGCGACGAGAGGGGATCCTGGAAGATGATGCCGATCTCCTTGCCCCGGATCCTGCGGATGTCGCGGTCGCTCATGTAGAGCAGGTCGCGTCCCTTCCACAGTGCGTTGCCACCGACGATGCGGGCGGGGGGACTCGGGATCAGCCCGAGCATCGACATCATCGTCACCGACTTGCCCGACCCGGACTCGCCCACAACCCCGAGCACCTCACCGCGGCGTACGTCGAAGCTGACCTTGTTGACGGCGTGGACGACGCCGGCCTCGGTGTCGAAGGCAACCTCGAGGTCACGCACCGAAAGCAGCAGTTCGCCGACCTGGGACGGGGGACGATCGGTCATCGCTCAGGCCTTCAGCTTCGGATCGAGGGCGTCGCGCAGGCCGTCACCGACCAGCGTGAACGCCAGCACGGTGAGGAAGATCGCGCCACCGGGGAAGAACACGAGCGCCGGATTGGTGGTGAGCAAGCCCTTGTTCTGGGCGACGAGCAAGCCCCAGGACGGTTCGGGCGGCTGCACCCCGATGGCCAGGAACGACAGGGCGGCCTCGCCCAGGATGGCGCCGCCGATTCCCAACGTCGCGTACACGATGACGGGTTGGAGGGCGTTGGGCAGGATGTGACGGAACATGATGCGCCGGTGGCTGTACCCCAGGGCGCGCGCGGCCTGGACGAACTCCTGTTCCTTCAGCTGGAGGAACGAGGCCCGAACGACACGGGACACGGTGAACCACCCCGTCAGGGCAAGGGCGATGATGACGGCGTTGACGCTGCGCCCGATGATTCCCACGAGCGCAACAGTGGAGATGATGTAGGGGATGGCGAGGAACATGTCGACGATGCGCATCATCAAGCCGTCGATGCGACCACCGAGGTAGCCGGAGATCGATCCCAGGATGATCCCGATGACCGCCGAGGATCCCGCAACGAGGAAGCCGACGCGCAGCGAGATGCGGATGCCGTAGACGACCTGTGCGAATAGATCGCGACCGATCTTGTCGGTTCCGAACCAGTGGTCGCGGGTGATGCCGGTGTAGCGGTCGGCGACGTTGGTCTCGTAGGGCGAGTAGCGGCACACGAGCGGCGCGAACAAGGCGAGGAGCACGAGCAGCGAGACGAAGCCCGCCCCGGTCATCGCCAGCCAGTTCCGGCGAAAGCGTCGCAGGACGTCGCGCCAGAACGAGGTCGGCGCCGCCACGTCGGCGATGCCGGCCTCGAGGGTGGTCTCGGCGGCGATGTCGGCGATAGTCGGACGCTCGCTCATTTGTCGAGACCTTTCGCTCCGAGCCGTACGCGGGGGTCGAGCCAGGCATAGGCGAGGTCGGCGAGGAGGTTGGCCGCGGCGTAGAGGATCGTGACGACGATCGAGAGGCCGAGGACGACGGCGTAGTCGCGCGACGAGATGGCGCGGGCGATGCGGCTGCCCAGGCCGGGCCAGCCGAAGACGGTTTCGGTGAGGACGGCCACACCGATGACGGTGCCGATGTCGATGGCGATGAGCGTCACGACCGGGATCATCCCGTTGCGGAGGCCGTGGCGCATGAGGACCTGGCGTTCGGAGAGTCCCTTCGACCGTGCGGTGCGCATGTAGTCGGAGCGTTCGACCTCGATCATGGTCGTGCGCGTGACCCGGGCCACGACGGCGGTGGAGACCGAGGCGAGCGTGATCGCCGGGAGGATGAGGTACTTCCACTGGCCGCCGGTCGGGATGACGAACAGGAACCACGAGTCGGGGCCGATGCCGCCGGTCGGGAGCCGCATCCAGTCCGGGAACCCGTGCTGGTTCGGGAATACCCCGAAGAGTTGCTGGAACAACAAACCGAGGACGAAGACCGGCACTGCCGATGCTGCGATCGTGCCTACGGTGACCACGGCGTCGCCGAAGGAATACCTTCGTACGGCGGAATAGACGCCGGTGCTGATACCGACCACAGACTCGATGATCAGGGCCCAGAACCCGAGGCGGATGCTGGCCTTCGCGGTGCGGCCGAGGATCTCGTTGACGCTCTCGTTGGTCTTGAACGAGACGCCGAGGTCCCAGGTCGCGACCCGCTTCATGTAGTTCGCATACTGCACGAGCGGGGGGTCGTCGAGCCCGTACTTGGCCTCGATCTTCTCGAGGGTTGCGGGCGGGATCTTGCCGTCGGAGCCGGTCAGGAGATCTGCGGGGTCACCGGGCAGGAGGAAGAAGAGGAAGAAGATGACCGTGAGCGCGCCCCAGGCGACCAGGACCAGCTGTGCCAGCCGGCGTACGAAGTACACACCCATGACATCCCCCTCGGAGAAGAGCCGTCGGGGTGGCCCGGGTCGAACGGACCCGGGCCACCCCGACGCACATCATTCAGCTATCTCGTCGATCACCCGGCAACGAGGGCGACGGTCTCGAAGCGGACGAAGCCGCCTGGCTCCTCGCCGTAGACCGCGACCTTGGTCTGGTCGTAGACCTGCTTGTTCTGGTACCAGACGATGGGAACAACTGCGCTGTCGATGTTGAGCAGCTGGTTCTCGGCTTCGCGGAACTTGGCGAAGCGGGCCTCGTCGTCCACGATCGTGCGAGCGACATTGACGTCCTCGTCGAAGGTGGGGTTCGAGTACTTGCCGAGGTTGTTGCCACCGGCGTCGGTGTGGAACAGGTCGAACATGCCGTTGTCGTAGATCGGGTAGTCGTAGGTCCATCCGGCACGGCAGAGGCCCGGGCAGCCACCTTCACGGAGGCTCTTGAAGTAGGTGCTCGCGTCACGCGGCTCCTGCGTCGTGGTGATACCCAGCACCGTCTCGAGGTCCTGCTGGACCAGCGCCGCAACGTCTTCGTGGCCTTGCCCGGCACCGAAGGTGAGGACGATGTTGTCGGGGATCACGCCGCCGCCGTCGGTGTACTGCTTCAGCAGGGCCTTGGCGTTCTCGACGTTCTGCGTGCAGTTGGCGCAAAAGTCCGCCTGGAACCCAGGGATGCCCGGAGGCGTGACGCTGGTGGCGGGCACACGCGACCCGTCGTAGACCGCGTTGTTGATGGCGACACGGTCGATGGCGGCGTTGATCGCCTGTCGGAGCAGCGCCTTGTCGGCGCCACCGAGGGGATCCTCGTCGCGCATGCCGATCACCCAGTGGTAGCTCGCCAGCTGCGCGCCGGCCTTGTAGCCGTAGTTGGTCGTGGCTTCGGTGAACTTGCCTGGGGGAATCACCGCGCTCATCGTCTCACCGGCTTCGAACGCGGCGTAGGCCGAGTCGAGGTCGGAGGAGATGCGGAACACGATGCGGTCGAGGTTGGCTTTGGTGTTGCCGTAGACGTCACCGGCCCAGTTGTCGTTGCGCACCAGGACGATCTGCTGGTCGTTCTTGGCAGCTTCCATCGCGTAGGGGCCGTTGCCGATCATGACGCCGAGCTCCCACTGGCTCTGGTCGCTGAGAGCGAAGCGGGCCTCGGGCATCGGGGCGAAGGTGATGTGGCTCACCACGGCGGGGAAGTCGGCGTAGGGAGCGGCGAGGGTGACCGTGAGGGTCATCGCCGCGTCGTCGGCGACGACGCCCGACAGCTCGGGGCTGGTGCCGTCCTGGATCTCGGCGAAACCGGCGACCAAGGAGAACAGGTAGGAGTAGTCACCGGCGAGCTCGGGGCTCGCGGAGATGTCCCAGCCCTTCTTGAAGCTCGACGGCAGCACGGAAGTGCCGTCGGAGAACTTCAGACCGTCCTTGATCGTGAAGGTGAACACGGACGCGTCGGCATTGGACGTCCAGCTCTCCGCAGCGAGGGGCCGGATCTCCGGGCCGGTCGAGACGTACGCAACCTCGGTGAGCCCGTCGTAGAGGGCCGTGGAGATCTGCGCGCCGTTGAGTTCGCTCGTCAGGTAAGGGTCGATGTGGGGCGGCACCGAGCTGAGCTGGGCGCCGTCGATGAACTCACCGCCCTCTGCGCCACCGCCGTCGGTCGTGCCACCGTCGTCGGAGCCCGAGACGGTGTCATCGTCGCCGCAGGCGGCTGCGATGAGGGAGAAGCTGAACAGGACGATCAGCAGTCTCGTGAGCAGGGTCGAAGATTTCCGCATGGATTCCCCTCCTGGAGAACGGACATGAGGCTTCGGGTTCTCGCTGAGCCCGATGCAGGGCAGATGACGCAGCGAGACGGAGCCGTAGCCATCGCCCACTGGGAGCAGGCGACCGGGCGAGGATACCCCCGCCAGGAGGTTTGGGCCACGATTGGCGAACATTGTTACCCGCGTCCTGCGCGCCTCGCATCGGCGGCCCGGCGATCGCCTCGCCGATGCCGCGGGCGCCGCGGTGCGCGCCGGCGAGGCACCTCGCCATCGTCAGGCCAACGCGGCCAGCCAGGCGTCGGCGACGACCAGGCGATGCTCGAGCTGGTCGAGGGTCGCGTCGTTGACCTTGGCGATGCCGGTGAGCCGGTTCAGCTCACCGTTGACCTGCGCGTGTGACTGCCCGGTCAGGTTGACGATCGCCCGCAGTCGATCGGCGTTCCGGGTGCGCAACGACTCCTTCTCGGCCTTGCGCGACCTGATGGCGTCGAGGCCCCCGGGCGATGCCGCACGGCTCCTGCCGGGGAGCGGTGGCGCCGGGGGAAGGTCGACGAGGTAGCCGACGAGGTCGGCACCCGTGGCCTCGAGATCCTCGGTCGGGTCGAGACCATCGAGGGGCGGTGCCTGGGTGAGCACGGTCGACGACAGGGCCGCGAACAGCGACATCTGCTCCTCGTCGCGCGTCGGTCGCCGCAGCGGATCGACGATCGCGTCGTCGGACTCTCGCGTTCGACGACGCTCGATGCTGTGGCGCCGCTGCTGTGTGATCGCGGCGCTGTGGATCCGAAGACGCGGGTCATCGGGCAGGAACATGAACGCTTTCTGGCTGCGCAGGCCGGGCGTCCAGCGCGCGATGCGGCCGACGGCTTGCCGGAAGAACATGGCCGTCGTGGTGGTGGTGGCGAACACCCCGACGCGTAGACGGGGGATGTCGACACCCTCGGAGATCATGCGCACCGCCACGATCCACGGTTCGTCGGAGCCTGCGAAACGGTCGATGACCAGCGACGCGCGCGGGTCATCGGACAAGGCGACACGCGCGACGACGCCATGGCGCTTCTCGATCAGCGAGGCGATGCCACGCGCGTGATCCTGGTCGCTCGCGATCACCAGGCCCGCGGCATCGGGGTGCGCGCTCCGCAGCTCGGTCAGCCGGTGGTGCGCCTGGTCGATGACCGTCGGGAGCCACTGGCCGTCGACGCTCAGCGCCGTTCGCAAGCGGCCCCCCCATTCGGTGCGCTGGACCTCGTCGTCGAAGGTGGCCGACCGTTCGTCGCCTTCGCTGTTGATCCATTCCATGTGCCCGTCGAAACGGGGGAAGAACACCGGCCGAACGACCCCGCCGTCGACGAGGGCCTCCCCGTAGCCGTACTCGTAATCGGGCATCGCGTCGCCATGGTCGCCGAAGGAGTACTCCACGAACGGAATGGGATTGTCGTCGGTTCGGAACGGGGTCCCCGACAGGAGGAGGCGGCACCAGGCGCTCCCGAATGCCTGCCGTACTCCGTCGCCCCAGCTCCGCTCACTCGCTGCGTGATGGACCTCGTCGAGGACGACGAAGCCGCCCTCGAGCCGACGGGCCAGCACCGCCGCCGACGAGGCGGCCTGGCTGTAGGTGACCACCACACCGTGCATGTCCGACGGAAGCGTGCCGCTCGACGCCGACCAGTCCGGTTCGAGGTGAAAGCCGAACCGCAGCGCTGCGTCGGCCCACTGCTTCTTGAGGTGTTGGGTGGGGACGACCACGCAGATCGGGAGCCGTTCACCGGCAAGGCGCTGCCGTGCTGCTGCGAGCGCGAAGGTGGTCTTGCCGGCACCGGGGCAGGCCACCGCGAGGAAGTCGGACTGGCGGGCGTCGGAGAACTTCTGGAGGGCTTCGCGTTGCCACGCTCGCAGCGTGACCGAGCGGGTCATGGCCGCTGCAACATCGAGTCCGACGGGCCGTCCATGGGCCGGACCCTACCGTTTGGCCGCGGCACCCCAGCGGCATCGACCTGTGGATTTCGCGGCCACGGCCCGCGGTTCGCGGCATCTCTTCCTGCGCCCCTCGTCCTGTCCCTCGAACCGGCTCTCGTCCCTCGAGCGACAGATGGTTCCTTCGGCCTTGTCGGCTCGTCCCTAAACCTCACGCGGCGCCAGCACCGTGTATGGGGTGCGAGGTGACCGGGGTCAACGGCGACCCCGGGCCGCTTCGCCCGCTCGACAACGGGTCCGGCATCGACCCCGACGGCGAGCCCCGAACGCGGAGGAGGTACCCGCATGCGAGTGTGGATCGATCAGGCCGAGTGCACCGGAGTCGGCGCGTGCGTCGACGCCTGCCCACAGTTGTTCGTCGTCGATCGCAGCGATGGGCTGGCGTACATCGAGACCGGCGGCCTGCGCTACGGCAGCCACCAACCGGCGCCCATCGACCCCGCACTGCTCGAGTCGGTGATCGATGCTGCCGAGGACTGTCCGCAGGACTGCATCTTCATCGATGACGCAGCCTGAACGCGCTCTCGGGCTGCGTCGAGCCCCTCGGTAGGCTGGCGGTATGCGCGAGTCGGGTCTACCTCACGATGCATGCCTCGTTCGCACGACTCCGCGTTTCACCGAGGCGACGGTGCCGCCGGCGCTGCTCGGTGCGCACCGCGTCGCAGAGGGCGTCTGGGGACTGCTCCACGTGTGGTCGGGTTCGGTCGGGTTCCGGTTCGAGGACGACCCTGCCAGCACCCCTGACCGCCATGTCGGCTCCGGCCAGACGCAGCTGATCCCTCCGGAGCGACCGCACCGGATCGTGATCGAGGGGTCTGCCGAATTCGACGTCGCCTTCTACCGAGCCGACGGCGAGCGCTGACGTCCGCTTCGGCGGGCGGGGGCCATCGCCGATCAGGCCGGTGCTGCGAGCGGTTGCGGCGGCTCCGTCTCGGGGTGCGCGGCGGGCCGTGCCGACGACCCGCGCGCGATCGCGGTCATGGCGACGATGATCAGGCTGCCGCCGATGACGAGGGGCCCGGTGATGGTGTCGCCGAAGACGACGATGCCGCCGACGACGCCGAACAGCGGCACGAAGTAGCCGATGACCGACACCTGGCCGGTGGTGCCGTCCTCGTTGGCGCGCAACATCGACAGGAACCCCACGTGGGTGAGGGCGCCGAAGCCGAGCATCAGGGGGATGTGCCACACGGCGTAGCCTCCGACCGGCGCATCGGCATGGCCGAGCGCGAACGACAACGTCATTGCCGCGAGGCCGCCGATCACCAGCTGTGGGGCGACCACGGCCGCAGCGCCGTGGTCGAGGACCACGCGGCGGGCGAGCACGCCCGCCGCGCCGGCGATCATGGCCCCCACGAGCACGGCGACCATCGCGCCGGCGCTGCCGTCTCCTTCTATCGATCCTGCTGCGAGCACCCCAACGCCGCTGATGGCGAGGGCGAGTCCGCTGGCCTTGGTGGCGTTGAACCGTTCGTCGCTGAAGACGAAGTGGGCGACGATCGCAGTGAAGACGGGGCCCAGCGAGATGAGCAACGTCACGATGCCCGCGGGCAGCTTCTCGAAGCCGGTGTTGAACAACAGCGCCGGGATCGCGGAAGCGCTCACCCCGAGGAGCGCGGCCGGGCCGAGCGCGGCGACCCGCAGTTCATGTCGGCGCCAGCCGGCGAGGGTCGCCAGGACGCCACCGGAGAGGAACGGGACCCAGGTCATGACGAACGGGTCGACGCCGTCGTCGATGAGACCCTTGGAGACGAGGCCTCCGAGGCCGAAGATGATCCCGGTGAACAGCACGTAGGACCAGACGCTGCGGGGCAGCGCCGCTGGTGAGGGAAACGCTTCGGCGGTGCTCATGGCTGTCGGGCACGCTATCGCTGGTCAACCTACGCTGCAGCGTTGCCGAACGCTGATTCCCCGGGAGCTGAGATGGATCTGCTGATCGTCCGCCACGGACGGCCTGAGCGCGTCGAGCGCGCGTCGCACGAGGGCCCCGCCGACCCGCCGTTGTCGGAGATCGGCCGACGACAGGCAGACTTGGTGGCGGCCTACCTCGCCGAGGAGGGGGTCGATCACATCGTCGCCAGTTCGATGGCTCGGGCCCACCAGACGGCCATGCCCCTCGCGGCCCGCCTGGGCTACGCGATCGAGCTCAGCGACGATCTGCGTGAGTCCGACCACAACAGCTCCAGCTACGTTCCCGTGGAGGAGATGGCACCCGATTCGCCGATCGCGGTCGCGTATCGCGAGGATCCGATGCAGGCCATCTTCGAGGGTGACTATGAGGGGTTTCGTGACCGCGTCCTGCGGGGTTTCGACGCGATCATCGACGCGAACCGGGGCAAGACCGTGGCGGTGTTCTGTCACGGCATGGTGACGGCGGTGTTCCTCCAGGTCGTGGCGGGCATGGCCAGTCCCCTCGGGCTGCGCACCGACTACACCGGGATCACCCGGGTGCAGGCGTCGGTCAAGGGGCAGCGCACGATCCGCTCCGTCAACGAGACCGCCCACGTCCGCCATCTGATCGAGGCTCGAGGTGTCTGACACCAGTACGTATGTCCGGACATTCGTACTGGTGTCTGACACCATCGCGGAGCCGTCCCAGCCGTTCGCGATGGGCGCGCCGGTAGCGTGGCGAGTTCATGTCTGTCAGAAATGATCTCCGCAACGTTGCCATCGTCGCCCACGTCGACCACGGCAAGACCACGCTCGTCGATGCCATGTTGTGGCAGTCGGGCGCCTTCGGCGCGCACGAGGACATCAACGAGCGCGTCATGGACTCGATGGACCTCGAGCGCGAGAAAGGCATCACGATCCTCGCAAAGAACACTGCGGTGCGGATCGGTGACACGAAGATCAACATCCTCGACACCCCTGGCCACGCCGACTTCGGTGGCGAGGTCGAACGCGCACTCACCATGGTCGATGGCGTCTTGTTGCTCGTCGACGCAAGCGAGGGTCCGCTCCCGCAGACCCGGTTCGTGCTGCGCAAGGCGATGGAGCGGGATCTGCCGGTCGTGCTGGTGGTCAACAAGATCGATCGACCCGACGCGCGCATCGACGCCGTGATCGACGAGGTCTACGAGCTGTTCCTGGACCTCGACGCCCACGACCACCAGATCGAGTTTCCGATCGTCTACACCAACGCTCGCAAAGGCACCGCGACGCTCGACCTGAACGAGCCGGGGACCGACCTCGGTCCGCTGTTCGACGTCCTCCTCGAGCACATCCCAGCGCCGACGTTCGACCCCGAGCTGCCGCTTCAGGCGTGGGTCACCAACCTCGACGCGTCCCCGTATCTCGGCCGTATCGCCCTGTGTCGGGTACAGCACGGCTGGATCAAGAAGGGCTCCCCGGTGGCGTGGTGCCGCGCCGATGGCACGATCCAGCCGGCTCGTATCGCCAGCCTGTACGTCACCGAGAACCTCGATCGTGTCGAGGTCGAGTCCGCGGGACCCGGTGAGATCATCGCCGTGTCGGGCCTCGAGGACGTCACGATCGGCGAGACGCTGGCCGACCCGAACGATCCTCGTCCCATGCCGGTGATCCACGTCGACGAGCCCACGCTCGCGGTCACGATCGGGGTGAACACCTCGCCGCTCGCGGGTTCCGATGGCGACAAGCTCACGGCGCGACAGGTGAAGGCCCGGCTCGACAAGGAGCTCGTCGGCAACGTCTCGCTTCGCGTGCTGCCCACCGATCGACCCGACGCCTGGGAAGTGCAGGGACGTGGCGAGCTGCAGTTGGCCATTCTGGTCGAGATCATGCGGCGCGAGGGCTTCGAGCTCACCGTCGGCAAGCCCCAGGTCGTCACCCGTGAGATCGACGGCACCCTGCACGAGCCGACCGAGCGGCTCACCATCGACGTACCCGAAGAGCATGTCGGCGCCGTGACCCAGCTCCTCGGAGAGCGCAAGGCGCGCCTCGAGAACATGACCAACCACGGCACCGGTTGGGTGCGCCTCGACTATGTCGTCGCGGCTCGGGCGCTGATCGGCTTCCGCACCGAGTTCCTCACCGAGACACGCGGTACCGGCCTGCTCCACCACGTCTTCGAGGGCTACGAGCCGTGGATGGGCGAGCTTCGTACCCGCACCACGGGCAGCATCGTCGCCGATCGTCGCGGACCCACGACCGGGTACGCCATCACCGCGCTCCAGGAGCGAACGACGCTGTTCGTCTCCCCGGGGACCGACGTCTACGAGGGCATGATCGTCGGTGAGAACCCTCGGCTCGAGGACATGGACGTCAACATCTGCCGTGAGAAGAAGCTCACCAACATGCGTGCGAGCGCGTCGGACGACACCATTCGGCTGACCCCGCCCCGCAGGATGTCACTCGAGCAGGCGTTGGAGTTCATCGCCGGAGACGAGTGTGTCGAGGTGACCCCCACCAACGTCCGGCTGCGCAAGACGGTGCTCGATGCCGGTGAGCGCGCCCGCAGTGTGAAACGGCTCAAGGCCGACCGCGGCTGAGACGCGCCGTTGCGCGCTGATTTCCGACGCGCACTGCTTCGATCGTCAGCGCGAGAGCGCCCCGTAATCGACCCCGGTGAGCTCGATGCTTCGTTCCCACAGGGCGCGAGCGTCGTGGACGTCGTAGGCGCGTGGCGCCGCTTTGACCTTGGCTGCGGGACCCTGCACCTGACCGAAACCGGCTGGCCCGAATACATCGCCCCCGTCGACGTTCGGGTCGGTTGCGGCGCGGACGGTGGGTAGGGCGCCGTCCGCGGCCGGTTGGCTGACCAACGGCGACAGGCGCTCGAGGACTCCCACGCCCCGGCGGAGCAGGGGACCGCCGTCGGTCACGCCCGACAGCAGGTTGGTGTGGGTCAGGCCCGGGTGCGCCGCGACCGAACGGGCCTCGGCCCTGCCACCTTGGCGGAATCGCCGTTGGAGCTCCATCGTGAACAACACGTTGGCGAGCTTCGACTGGCGGTAGGCCGCGTAGCGCCCGTAGGAGCGCTCCGACATCAGATCGTCGAAGTCGATGTGGGCGCGCCGGTGCGCGAGGCTCGTGACGGTGACGACGCGCGCAGGGCCATGCGCGAGCAGTCGGTCAAGCAGCAGCCCGGTCAGCGCGAAGTGGCCGAGGTGGTTGGTGGCCATCTGGAGCTCGAAGCCATCGACGGTCGTGGTGCGGGGAGCCGCCATGACCCCGGCGTTGTTGATCAGCACGTCCACCCGGTGGTCGTTCTCGTCCATCCACGCTGCGAAACCGCGCACCGACGCCAGATCGGCGAGGTCGAGAGGCCCCATGAGCACGTCGGCATCGGGGTTGTGGGAGCGCAAGTCGGCCAGGGACTCGTCTCCGCGCACCGCGCTGCGCACGCCGAGGATGACGCGAGCGCCGTGGTCGGCGAGCAGCCGGGTGGTCTCGAGCCCGATACCGGCCGTGGCACCGGTTATGACCATCGACACACCGTGCAGGTCGGGGATGTCCTGAGCGGTCCAGCCGCCCCGAGGTGAACGTGCCATGTCAGCCGACGTGGTCCCAGAAGCTGTCGACCACGTCGATCCAGAGCTGGGTGCTGAGCCCGAGAGAGTCGACATCGACCCGTTCGTCGTGGCCGTGGAAGCGCTTGGAGAACGTCTCCAGGGTGACCTTCGGCGAGAACAGGCCCGCGCCGTAGGCGACTGCGCCTCGCTCGCGGAAGAACCGTGAATCGGTGCCACCCACGATGAGGCCCGGCTGCATCCGGGCGCCCGGGTGCGCCTTACCGACGATGCGTTCCAGGGTGTCCCACATCGGCGTGTCGATCGGCGACGCGGTGCTGTTGCTGACGCTGAGTGGCTCGACGCGCAGGACGTCGTAGAGATCGCCCAGCGCGACTCTCAGGTGTGCCTCCACGTCGGCGTGGGTCTCACCGGGCAGGGTGCGGATGTCGACGTCGAGGTACACCTCGTCGGGGATCACGTTGGTCTTGACGCCTCCGTGGAGGACGTTGGGGCTGAATGTCGTGTGACAGCAGGCGTGCAGCGACCGGGCGCGTGCACGATCGGGGAGCGCGTCGAGGGCGTGGTCGAGCGTCCCCGGGTCGAGCAGGGCGGCCTTGGTGGCATCGTCGACGGCCAGACCCTCGACCTGGACCCGCCACAGGTCGTGCACCTGGGGCACCGGCCGGTACTCGCTCAGCCGTCGGACGACCTCCGCGGCGCGCACGAGCGCGTTGTCGGCCTCGTAGGGAGCTGACCCGTGGCCGGGGGTTCCCTTCACATGAAGCCGTCGCCAGCCCAGCCCCTTCTCGGCGACGCTCATCGTGATCGTCGTGCCCGAAGGGGTTTCGGAGGGGAACCCCCCGAACTCGGTGAGCACGTAGTCGCAGGCGATCGCGTCCCAATGGTGCTCGGCGATCCAGCGTGCACCCCAGGTGCCTCCGGCCTCCTCGTCGGCGACCCCGAAGTAGATGAGGTCCCCACGCGGTTTCATCGCCGACCGGGCGATGTGGCGATACGCCACTGCCATCGACGCGGTGAGGCACAGCATGTCGACTGCCCCGCGGCCCCAGACCTCGCCGTCGATCAACTCGCCGCCGAAGGGGTCCTCCTGCCATCCGCTGGGCGTCACGGGGACCACGTCGGTGTGCCCCATGAGACACAGCGCCGGCGCGTCGGGGTCGGTGCCTTCGATGCGGGCGACCATCGAAGCGCGACCCGGTTCGGGCTCGAAGGTCTCGACGTCGAGGCCGGAGCCTTCGAGGTAGGTCTTCAACAGATCGGCGGTGCGGATCTCCTCGCCCGACTCGACGGTTCCGTCGTTCACACACTCGTTGCGAATCATCTGCCGAAGCAGATCGACGGTCTCGTGCGTGCGGCGGTCGTCGACATCCATGACCCGAGCGTAGGGGACAGCAGTCCGACTCGGGGCTCGTAGCATGGGGCCGATGATCGAACCGACCACCGACACCGCCGCTCTTGCCGCCTTGCTCCCACTCGATGGACGTCGCATCGTCGACGTGGGCTGTGGTGAGGGAGCCATGGTCCGGTGGCTGCGGGCGCAGGGCGCCGACGTCACCGGTTTCGAGTGCGGTGAGGTCATGCGGGGCCGGGCACTCACGGCGGACCCGGACCATGTCGCAGACTATGTCGACGCCGGCGCCCAGGATCTGCCCCTTCCCGACGCGTCCGTCGACGTCGTGTGCTTCTTCCGTTCGCTCCATCATGTGCCGGCGGCCGAGATGGCAACCGCGCTCGACGAAGCGGCGCGCGTGTTGCGGCCGGGAGGCGTCGCCTACATCGTCGAGCCTGTCGCCGCGGGAGCCAACTTCGAGGTGGCGCGCCTGGTCGACGACGAGACCGAAGTGCGGGCGCTGGCGCAGGCCGCCATCACCCGGGCGGCGTCCGGCAGCTTCGTGCTCGACCAGACCACGACCTATACGACCCGGAGCACCTACCCCGACGTTGCCGCCTGGGAACACCACGTCGTGGGGATCGACCCAGAGCGGGCGCAGGCACTCGAGGTGCACCGGGAGGAAGTTGTTCGCCGGTTCCACGAGCTCGGTATCGCGACCGACCGGGGCTTCGTCTTCGATCAGGAACAGCGGGTCGCGATCTTGCGCAAGGCGCCGTGAACAGCTGCAAGACGCCTCAGGGCGTGGCAACATCGAGCCAGCCCGAACCATCGGCAAGAAGCGAGGCCATTTGATGTCTGACCGTCCGGCGTTCGGCCAGGAACCGCCCACCAAGTCCGAGCGAAAGCGGGCGCGCCGAAAGGTGCGTTCCGAATCGGAGCGATCAGGTGCTCGCGAGATCGGCGAGCTCACCGATGCTGCCGTCGAGGCGGCGATGGCGTTGGCTCCTGAGGTTGCCGCAGCCGGGGGACAGGGCTCTCGCGAACGCGCCATCGACGTCGCGTTCCCTACCCGTGATGCCGCGAAGCATGCGCGCAAGAGGATCAACGAGGCGCTGTTCGCCGACGAATGGCTCGACGAGCTCGAGGTGTGGCTCTGGGAGGCGGGGGTGAACGTGCGGGAGCCTCTCACCGAACACGGTCGCGAGAACGGGTACGAACTTCGGCTCGAGCAGCGTCACCGCTGAGTGGACCCGCGCCAGGTGGCGGCGTAGGCACCGCGGGAGCGCCGGGGTCCCGACGGCGGGATCGAGGTCGGCCAGGGCCGCAGGCGTAGGTGGGATACGCCCGCGGTCCCCGGCCGCTATGCGGCGTGTACCAGTGTGCGACGACGAGGTCGTCGGACCGGCAACGCCGCCGGCGAAGCGGTCATGAGGCGGTCCCGACATCGGGTCCGCCTGCGGCCCGGAGGTGTGGCCACGTGTGGTCGCGGCGGCGCGGACGCGCGTCGACCGCAGGGGCGCGGTGGCTGGGGGCAGACATCGTCGAACATCGGAAACTCCGGCTAACGCTGTTGTCTGTCCCACCGACACGATAGGGAGCAACCGGCGCGGCGACCAGGAGTCGGACGCACTGAGCGTCTGGTGACCCACTTTTCCACCACCGTGCGTAGCGGCTCCGGTGCGGGCCGGGGAGCGTGCCGCAGTCGCGCCGACGTCCTCGGCCGTCACGTCGTGCCACAGTGGTACGCCGGCTCACACCGAGTGCTTCACATCCGACCACTCCACGAGGTACCCATGTCCGACTCCGATCGCTCCGACTCCGCCGAAGTCCTCGTGACCCGGGATGGACCGGTAGCCACCCTCACGTTGCACCGCCCCGCCGCCTTGAATGCCATCACGCCGACCATGCTCGAATGCCTCGGTGAACAGCTCGCGCTACTCGCTGCGGATCCGACCGCTCGGATCGTGGTGCTCACCGGCTCGGGTCGGGCGTTCAGCGCCGGGGTCGATCTCAAGGCGCTCGGAGGGCGCGAGCTCGTCGATGGCAAGGTCGGCGACATCCTCGACCTGCCCGGGCGACGGGTCACGGGTCTGCTCAGTGGCCCAGGCTTGCTGAGCATCGCCAAGGTGAACGGCTTCTGCTTCACCGGAGCGCTCGAGCTCGCCATGGCATGTGACCTCGTCGTGGCTGCCGAGGAGGCCAAGCTGGCGGACACCCATGCCAAGTTCGGGATCCGTCCCACCTGGGGCATGAGCCAACGGTTGCCGCGGCTCATCGGGCTCGCGGCGGCAAGGGAGCTTTCCTACACCGCACGCACCATCACCGGAGTCGAGGCGCTCGCGCTCGGGCTGGCAGCGCGTGCGGTGCCCCTCGCGGACCTCGACGGTGCGGTCGACGGGCTCGTCGCCGAGATCCTCGCGAACAGCGACGACTCGATCCAGGCGTACAAGGATCTCTACCGCGCGGCCCTCGACGGCGGGCTCGATGCGGGTCTGGCGTACGAAGCCGCAACGGACTATCCAATCGGCGATACCCACGAGCGCATCGCCGGATTCCGCTGAGCGAGTGGTGAGGTTCGCCGTGAGGGTCAAGCCACGGGCGCGCGCCGAACGCGTCGGCGGCAGCTGGGGCGCGGGGGAGTTGGTCGTCGCCGTGACCGCACCGGCGACGGAAGGCAAAGCCAACGCCGCGGTCGTCGCGGCGCTCGCGAACGCATTCGGGGTGCGCCCGGTCAGGGTGACGATTGTCGGTGGGCACCACCATCGAACCAAGCTGGTGGAGATCGCCGCATCCACTGACGAGTTGCAGGATCGGCTCGACGAACTGCGCGCCGGCTAATCGGGGCGCGCGTGGCAGGGGAGATGGTCAGCCCCGGTTCGAACCGACCGTGAGGGTCGCCGACAGAGCGAAATGGTCCGACACGTGGAAGTGCGTGCCGTCGCGCTCGATGGGCCCGTCCCAGACCCGGACGTCGGACACCACCACGTCTGGGCTCGCGAACCATCGGGTGAAGTACGCCGTGAACGCGGGGGCGTCGTCTCGGAATCGGTTGCGGCGGCTGTCCCAGGTCGGTCGCCCGGGTCGCTCGGCGACGAATCCGGCAGCGCGAATCTCGGCGATCTCGTCGGCTCGGGTGTTGGTGTCACCGGCGATGACGAGGGCCGGCGTGGGGCTGGCGTCGGCGACGTCGGCGAGCTGTGCAAGCCGCTGCGCCGCAGCGCTGGGCCCCGGCCCCGGGGCCAAGTGCACGTTTGCGATCGTGATCGCCGGGTCGTCGAAGGTGGTGAGCAGCGCGCAGCCGGCGACGGTGACGAACCTCGGTGCAGTGGCCATCAGGTCATGGGTGACGAGCGTTGCCAGGTGCCCGCTGTGTGTGCGCGGATTGGCGCGGATCATGTCGTGGGTCTCGACATAGGGCACCATGCGCGGCAGTTCCTGGTAGAGCAGCACATCGGGTGCGGCGATCAGGACCTGCTCGCGGATGGCGGCCTCGGTGTCGTGGACCTGCCACGACCGCGGCGCATCGGCCGAGGTCTCGAGCATGGCGAGGTTCCAGGTCAGCACCGACAACGACGTCCCCACGAGCAGCACCGTAGCGTCGCGGCCAGTCGCTGACGGGACGCGCGCATCGTGTCGCGAGCGCCGGATCCTCGTGGGGTCGGCCCGGCGGCGTCGTGACGACGGGGAGGCCATGGACAATCCGCACACCACCTCGGTTCCCGCGCGACGCTGGCGAGGAACGCTCGACATCGACGGTCGTGGCGTCTCGCTCTCATCCAACAGTGCGGAGGTTCGTCATGCCGAAGATGTCCGATGGCGAGATCCGCACGCTGCTGCGACGGTCTCCGCTGGTTCGTATCGCGACGACTCGCAGGGACGGGGCGCCTTTGGTGGTGCCGGTGGCCTACCTGTTCCAGGACCAGGAAATCCTGCTCACCGCCAGGGGCAAGGTGAGCTGGTTGGCCAACATCCGTCGCGACCCTCGCGTCTGTCTTTCGATCGACGAGAGCCGCTACCCGCTCTCGAAGGTGACCATCCAGGGGGTTGCGGAGATCCGCCACGAACCTGGCGAGGACGACCTCTGGCGCGATCGCCGACTCCCACTGGCACCACCGGGGCACGTCGGTCCGGTGGGAACAACCGCAGATGGTCGCGAGGAATGGATGTTCGCCGGCGCCTATCACCTCATCACCCACGACGAGCCGCGTGCGCTCGTGGCCATACCCCTTGACGGCGCTCGAGTCACCTCGTGGCGGATGCCCATCGAAGGCGAGTCCCTCGACGGGGTGTGGGCGAGCGAGTACTTCGACGACGAGCCCGTGGCCTTCCGCGTGATCGAGACGGGTCCCACTCTCGCCGACGTCCGGGTCGTGAAGGAGTAGCAGCCGGTGTCAGACACTTGTACGAATGTCCGGACAGGTGTCTGACACTTGTACGAATGTCCGGACAGGTGTCTGACACCATGGGGAGAGCCGGTTAGAGTCCGATGACGCCGTCTGCTGCCAGCGCGGCGATGCGGGTCTCGTCGTAGCCGAGCTCGGTGAGGATCGGGCGGGTCTGCTGGCCGCACAGGACGCTCCCGCCGGCAACGGTGGCCGATCGTGACAGGTCCACCAGCGGGGTGAGCCGCTCGTAGTCGTCGAGGGTCGGGTTGTTCGTCATCGTGACGAGCCCGGCTCGCTCGCCCACGCTGCCTTCGTCCATGAAGTTCGCCTCGACGGGTCCGTCGGCGGCGACGACGCACGCGACGTCGGCAGCACCCAAGGAGCGTTCCCACTCATCGGCGTTGCCCCCCGCGAAGATCGCGGCGAGCGCGGTGGCGAGGGCCTCGTCGTTGGCCACCCGTAGCGCCTCCGTCGCGAACCGGGGGTCATCGGCGAGGGCACGGCCCCCGAGAAGCGCGCCAGTGAGGGCGTTCCACTCGTGCTCGGTCGGGGCCGCCAGGAAGACCCAATCGTCGGCTGTCTCGTAGAGCCGGTAGCGCGCCGAGAACCCACGCAGTTCCGGGTCCGACATCGGCGGCTCGGGTTGGCCCGCGTAGGTCACCATCGTCTCGGACAGTGCGTGCGCGGTGCTGTTCATCATCGTCGTGAGCAGCCGTGGCGCTCCGGCGCCACGCCGGTGCGCGAGCAGCCCCAGACACAACGCGGTCCCGACGGTGACCGACGACAGGCCATCGGAGTTGCCGACGCCCATCACCGCTTTGGCGAGCTGCATGGCCGAGCGCTTCACCTCGGCGACGTCGAGATCCGCGCCCTCACGGATGACCGAACCGGCGTTGCGGAAGGCCAAACCGGCGCCGGCCCCGATGGTCGGGGCGAAGGCAGGTCGGTGACCGCAGGGGCCACCGACGCCGTAGCCCGGCGACGAGACGTAGACGAGCTCGGGGTTGACGGCTTGGAGCGAGTCGGCGTCGAGCCGGAGTCGGTCGGCGACGCCGGCTCGGAACGACTGCAGCACGATGTCGGCGTCCTTCACGAGCTCCAGCACGATGTCACGCCCGGCCTCGGTGTGGATGTCGACCGCGATGCTCTCCTTTCCCTCCAAGGCCTTCATGCCGGCGATCTCGGGGAAGGGCAACATGTTGCGCATCGGGTCGCCGTCGAGCTGTTCGATCTTGATGACCCGCGCGCCGTACTGGGCGAGCAATGTCGCGCCGAACGGGGCGGCGTAGTAGGTGCCGAGCTCGAGGACCGTGACGCCGTGCAGTGGGGGAAGCCCGGCCGGCGCGCCATCCGCGGCGACGGGCGCGTGGACACGGCGTGGCCTGGCGCGCAGTTCGGCTCGGTGCTCGTCTGGAAGCGGGGCGCGACGAAGGTCGACCGGTGGTCCCTCGAGGATCTGTGCGATCGGTCCCGGTTGGACGACGTCACCGCGCTCGGGGTCGTCGATGGTCGTCACCGAGCCGTTGAACTTGACCTGGGGATGATCGAAGACCTCGGTGCCCTTGCGGAACATCTCGCCCCACACGTTGGGGTGGGCATCGAAGACCTCGAGCCATTCGGCGGTGGTCTTGGAGCGCACGACGCCGAGCAGGGTCTCCCAGAACTCGACTCGCGTTGCGACGTCGTCGAACTCGGGAGCGCTGGCCCACTTCGGGTCGTCGAACATCCAGTAGAGGTCGAAGGCCGTCATCATCGCCTCGAAGAGGCGCTGGGCGGTCTGGGAGAACTGCAGCCAACGTCCGTCCTTGGTGAGGGCGATGAGGAGGCGGAACGAGAGGCCCCCAGAAGGAACTCCGTCCTGCTCGAGCGGAGCCTGGGTGAAACCGGCCGAGTATCGCTTAGCGATGATGCGAGCGTGCCAGTTGAAGGTGTCGTGGACCGACAGGCCCTGCATGAGTGACGTGTCGACCCGCTGGCCGACTCCGCTGTGTTCGCGTTCGTACAACGCCGCCAGTACCCCTTGGGCGACGAGTTGCGAAGCCGGATAGCTGCAGTAGGGCGCCGACGGGAAGGCCGGACCGGGTCGGGGCGCCATTCCCGCGAGCGTCTTGAGCGCGCCCATCTTGGCCATGACGATGCCTTCGTAGCCCCGGACGTCGCGCATTGGACCACGGCGGCCGAACCCGCTGACCGAGCCGAACACCAGGCCGGGATTGTCGGCGACGAGATCGTCGTAGGCGAGGCCCAGCCGCTCGGCAACCCCGGGCCGCCAGGTCTCGACCACCACGTCGGCGTCCACGGCCAGACCACGCGCGGTTGCCCGGTCCGTGTCATCGCCGAGGTCGAGCACGATGCTCTTCTTTCCTCGCGCCCAGAACGGGTAGGCCGCCTGGGTGCGCAGCGGACTCCCGCCGGGCGGTTCGACGTGGACGACCTCGGCACCGAAGTCGGCGAAGACCTGGGTCGCCTGGGTCCCGGTGAGCGTGTTGGAGAAGTCCACGACCCGGAGCCCTTCGAGGAACGCGGTCTCGGCGCTGGTTGTCGTTGCCATGGTTTCGGGCCCTCTCGTGCTGCTCGCTCGTATTCGTGATGTGCGGTCGTTCCTAGCCGATCATGCGGTCGGCGAATGCTGCAATGCCTCGGCCGATGGCACCGATGTCGTCGGTTGCGGTGTGCACCGCGATGTCGGTCACGCCCACGGCCTGATACTCGGCGACCAGGCTGGCATCGAGCCCATCGAGGTCGCGCCGGATGGAGATCCGGAAGTCGCCGTCGCGGACCCGACCGGTGGCTCGGAGCGCGTCGTCGAGGCGCTCGAGGCGCGACGCTATCGACGCCGGGTGCAATGCGATCGGTTGCCACCCCTGGCCGTGGCGAGCGGCCCGGCGAAGCGCCGGCGGGCTGTTGCCGCCGACGATGATCGGCAGCGGCGCCCGCACCGGCGAGGGAGACGCCAGCGCCTCACGGAGCGTGAAGTGTGTGCCTTCGTAGGCGACCGGCTCCGCGGTCCACAGGAGCCGCATGACGTCCAGACACTCGTCGGCGTAGGCGCCCCGGTCGGCAAAGGGCACCATGTCGACGAGCTCGTGTTCCTCCTGGAGCGTGCCGACCCCGACGCCCGCGACGACCCGCCCGCCCGAGAGCCGGTCGAGGGTTGCGAGCTGCTTCGCGAGAACGACCGGGTGCAGGTAGGGCAGGACGAGCACGCTCGTCCCGAGCTCGACGCGCTCGGTGATCATCGCCGCCGCCGTCAGCACGGTGAGTGGATCGTGATAGGGCCGGTTGCCGAGCCGCTCGGCGATGTATCCGGCGTTGAGCACGTGATGGTTCACCCAGACCGCGTCGAAGCCGACCTCCTCGGCGACGCGTGCGAGCTCGACCACGGCGCGGACGTCGCCGACCCCCCAGTTGTTGGGCAGGACGAACCCGAAGCGCATGCGACTGCTATACGACGGGGTCGTGAGGGAAGTGGCAGGCCACGAAATGACCTTCACCGATCGCTCGCAGTTCGGGTTCCTCCTGCGCGCACAGCTCGGTCGCTGCGGGGCAGCGCGTCCGAAACCGGCAGCCCGACGGGGGGTTGACCGGCGACGGCAGATCCATGGCGCCGAGCTCCTCGGCAGCCGCGTCGAGCTCGGCGACGGTGCTGCGATGGGGGTCGGGGTGGGGGATCGACCCGATGAGCAGCTCCGTGTAGTGGTGCGCCGGCTTCTGGTAGAGCACGTCGGGGGCGGCGACCTCGCAGATCTTTCCGAGGTACATCACGACCACGCGATCGCTGATGTTCTTGACCACAGACAGGTCGTGACTGATGAACACCAACGTGAGGCCGTAGCGCTCCTTCATGTCCTCGAGCAGGTTGAGAATCTGCGCCTGTACCGACACATCGAGCGCGGAGACCGGCTCGTCGCAGATGATGACCTTGGGGTCGAGCACCAGCGAGCGGGCGATGCAGATGCGTTGACACTGTCCACCGGAGAACTGGCTCGGCCGTCTGGCGCCGACCACCTCGGGGTCGAGACCGACAGCCTCGAGGACCTCGTTGACCTTGGCTTCGATCTCGGCCTCGGATCCGTTGCTCCAGATCTTGAGCCCCCGCGCCACGATGTCGCGCACCCGACGCCGGGGGTTGAGCGACGAGATCGAGTCCTGGAAGATCATCTGCAGGCGCGTTCGCGTCGACCGGAGCTTCTCCGGCGCGAGCGACACGAGGTCAGTGCCCTCGAGCACGACTTTGCCCGAGGTCGGGCCCGGGAGCTGCATGATGGCGCGACCGGTGGTCGACTTGCCGCAACCCGACTCGCCGACGAGCCCGAGGGTCTCGCCCTCGAGGACGTCGAAGCTGATGCCCGAGACGGCGTGGACCTTCTGTCCCCGTCCGGCCGGAAACTCGATCACGAGGTCCTCGACGAGGAGGAGGGGATCCTGATCGGGGCGGAGGTGTGCCTTCCCGGTGCCGGCCATCAGTTGCCTCCTCCGATCGACGTCGACGCCGAGTTGGCTTGCGCGTGTTTCGGCCCCACGGGGAAGAAGCAGCGGAACAGGTGCTGGCCGTCGTCGGTGACCTCGAGTCCGGGCATGTCCTGCTCACAGCGGTCTGTCCGGTACGGGCAGCGCTCGGCGAACCGGCAGCCCGTCGGCGGGCGCACCATGTCCGGTGGCCGCCCCTCGATCGCCTGGAGCCGGGTGTGGCTGGCCAGCTCGACCCGGGGAATCGACGCCAGCAGCGCCTCGGTGTAGGGGTGTTCGACGTGGCCGAACAACTCGGCGGTCGCCGCCTTCTCGACGATCTGTCCGCCGTACATGACCGCAACATCATCGGCGTGGCCGGCGACGACACCGAGGTCGTGGGTGATCAGGATCATCCCCATGTTGGTCTCGGCCTGGATGCGGTCGAGTAGGTCGAGGATCTGCTTCTGGACCGTGACGTCGAGTGCGGTCGTCGGCTCGTCGGCGATGAGCAGCCGCGGTGAGCATGACAGTGCGATGGCGATCACGACGCGCTGACGCAT
This sequence comes from Acidimicrobiaceae bacterium, assembly GCA_024641655.1. Taxonomy (GTDB): domain Bacteria; phylum Actinomycetota; class Acidimicrobiia; order Acidimicrobiales; family UBA8592; genus JAHECR01. The sequence continues at coordinate 169,344 of JAHECR010000001.1, read as the reverse complement.
GCCTCCTGAGAGTTCATGGGGATATTGCGTGAGGCGCTTTCGAGGCTCGGGGATGCCGACCTGGTTGAGCAGCTCGAGCGCTCGCTCTTGCGCGGCTTTCCGGTCGAGCTTGAGGTGGAACCGGATCGATTCGGTGAGCTGAGCCCCGATGCGTTTGACGGGGTTGAGCGAGGTCATCGGGTCCTGGAACACCATCGCCATCTCGGTGCCCCAGAAGTGCCGAGACTCGATGGCGTCGAGGGCGCGGACGTTCCGGCCGTCGAAGAGCACCTCGCTGCCACCGGGTACGACCGCGTTGGGTGAGAGGAGGTTCATGATCGTGCGGACGAGCACGGACTTGCCTGATCCGGACTCGCCGACGATGCCGAGCGTCCGGCCCCGCTCGAGGTCGAACGAGACGCCGTCCACGGCGCGCAACACGCCGCGCGGGGTCTTGAACCAGGTGCTGAGATCGCGCACCTGGAGGAGTGGCGTCGATGGAGCTTGGTCGCTCACGAGGGTCTCCCTGCGGTTTCCTGGGAAGCCTGGCGTGCCTCTCGGGCCTCGCGCCTGCGGCGCCAGCGGGGCTTGGGTCGGCGGGCCGAAGGATCTTCGTGGTCACGGTCATAGGGCACGACGCGGGTTCGGGCCACGACGTCGAGAAGCGTTCGTCGGTCGTCGCGAACGGCGGGAAGGCTCGTGACGGCCAGGCCGACGATGACCAACAAAGGTTTGGTCGCCATGGCAACCGCACCGAGGGGCAGCCAGCGCCCGATGGCCTGCGCCGTCGAGATCTCGGGCGATCCGTGGGTGCTCGTCACGCGCACCTTCATGATGTCCTTGCCCGGCGTCTGGCCCTTCGAATGGACGAGAAATGCCCACTCGTAGATGCCCCAGAGGGTGACATAGGACACCGTGGTGACGAACCACCGGCCCCAGGGTTCGGGCTGGTAACGGTCGCTGAGGTCCCCGAAGAACCACAACAGGTGCATGACGATTGCCGCCCACAGCGTCGCCAGGACGGTGAGCGCGTCGATGACCCGAGCCGCGACGCGACGGACAAACGGTGCGGGAGGACGGTCGAGCAGAGCAGAGCCGAGCGCACTCAGATCTTCGCCTCCCGCGGATCCCACAGCTCACGGGCACGGTCGCCGATCCGGTTGAAAGAGAACACCGTGAAGAAGAGCACCATGCCGGGCATGAACACGACGTGGGGGTGGTCACCGAAGCGATCCTGGCCCGATGCGATCATGTTGCCCCAGGTGGGCGTCGGTCGGGGAACGCTGAGCCCGAGGAAGCTGAGGGACGCCTCGGCGACGATCAGGACGGCCACGATCAGGAAGCTGAACGACACGATCGGGAGCAGTACGTTGGGTAGCAGCTCGCGGAACATGATGCTGCGCGATCGCTCACCGAGGGCGCGTGCCGCGAGAACGAACTCGCGCTGCGCGAAGACGAGGGTATTGGCGCGTGCGAGGCGCACGTAGGTCGGTACCGAGATGACCGCCAATGCGATGGTGACGTTGCGTACGCTCGGTGCGAGCACCGACACCATCGCCAACAGCAAGATGAGGGGCGGGAAGGCCAGCATGGAGTCGGTGAGCACCGAGACCACCGTGTCCACCCTGCCGCGGTAGTAGCCCGCAGCGATCCCGATGGCCGAGCCGATGGTCATGCCGATCAGTACGGCTCCGAGGCCCACGGTGAGCGACACGCGCGCCCCATACATCACGCCCCCGAGGATGTCGAGGCCCGATGCATCGGTGCCGAACGGGTGGCTGGACAGCAAGTCGGGCCGCTGGCGCGCGGTGGTGGTGAGGGTTGTCGCGATGTCGCGTGACTCTGCCACGGGCAGGATCCCCACGAAGATCGCGGCGAGCAGCACGAGCAGGATCCACAGCGCCGAGAGCCACAAACCGAGGTCGAACCCCGGCCCGAACAACGCCAACGCCAGCAGTTTCATGCCGACGAACACCGCCAGCGCGCCGATCGCCACCGTCGGGTATTTCATCGCCGGATCTGTGGCGCTGATGAGCAGCCCGCTCACGAACAGCGTGAGGCCGATCACGAACATGCCGGTGCCGAACAGGCCAGGGCGCCGGGCCAGCAGCTCGTAGGGGCTGGCCCGCAGCTTGCCTCCTTGCGGGGAGAGCGGCGCGGTTTCGGTTGGGAGCTCAGACACGGCCACGGCGGATCCTCGGATCGAGATAGCCATACGCAATGTCGACCGCAGCGTTCACGGCGACGTAGAAGGCGGCGAGCATCAAGACGGTCGTCTGAACCACGGGAATGTCCTTGTTGGTGATCGAGGTGATCATCATCGTGCCCAGTCCGGGGATGCTGAAGATCGATTCGACGATCACGGTGCCACCCATTGCGCGTCCGAGCGCGACGCCGGCAACGGTGATGACCGAGAACGAAGAGGGTCGCAGCGCGTCGCCGAGAAGGACCCGCCATCGGGGCATGCCCTTGGCGCGTGCTGCAAGGATGAAGTCGTCCTGGAGGGTGGTGATGAGGTCTCCGCGCAGCACCCGCATGAACGCCGCAGCTTCGGTGAGCCCCAGGGTCAGCGCGGGCAGGAACACCGACTTGATGTTCGCCGCCAGGCCTTCCTTGGCGGTAAGGCGTGAGAAGCCGATCCGGGGGAACGGCGACTTGTTGTCGGGCAGGTCCAGGAAACGGAACACAACAAGAAGAACCAGGGAGCCGACGACGATCAACCCGAGGGTGCGCAACAGGTAGCGCGTGCGGTGGGCGCCGGCGGGATAGCGCGCGGCATTTCCACTGGCCAAGTACGCGTAGTAGCCGAGTCCCGCCCCACCGGTCAACACGATCGACCATCGGGCCAGCTGGACCTGGAAGATCAGGAACCAGATGAGGAGCAGGGCAACCAGGAACCCTGGCAAGGAGATGGCGCCGAACGCGCCCGCGGTGAGGACTCGGTCGGGGGGCGCGCCCGGTTTGGCTGCCGACAACAGCGCAGTCGGGATCGCGATGAGCAGTGAGAACCCCAACGCAACGAGGGCGATCTCGAGGGTGATCGGCAGTCGTTGCTTGATCTTGTCGGACACGGCCTGGCGTCCCTCGGTGAACGAGTTTCCGAAGTCGCCTCTCAGCGTGTCGCCGAGCCAGGCCTGGTACCGCTCGAGGATCGGCTTGTCGAGGCCCAGCTCGGTGCGGACCTGCTCGACGTATTCGCTGGTGGCCTGGGGGCCGGCGATTGCGAGTGCGGCATCGCCCGGGACCAGCTCGATGAGGAAGAACGTGGCCAGGCTCACGAGGAACATGACGGGCACCAGGTGAGCGAGCTTCAGACCGATGGTGCGCAGCAACCCCTGACCCCTCGTTCCCCTCGTCGTCGACTCCGCGTGTAGTCGACCAACTTCGTCATGCGTTGCCCCGAAGCTTGGCGGGTGCCGCCGCCGGAGTCAAAATCGGCGGAGGGGCCGGCGTTGCCGCCGGCCCCTCCCGTGGTTCGTGGTGTCGCTATCTCGCGTCGTCGCCGGTTCGCCAGTCGGGCGACACCGTCGACGACGTGGGCACTACTTGTTTACCGTCGTGTGGTTGAAGTACGGGGTGCTGTCGGGACCGGTCTGGACGTCGCCGACGTAGTCCTGCTTGGCGCCGCCCCACACGGAGTGGCTGAGGACGACGACGGGGAACGTCTTGTTCCAGACCGCCTGCATCTCGGCCAACGCCGCCTTCGCCTCTTCAGTGTTGAGCGCACCGCGCAGCTTGTTGAGCGCCGCGTCCATCTCCGGATCGCAGAAGCCCGTCCGCTGGCGGACGTTGTTGCACTCGAGGCCGTTCAGGGTCGACCACGGGCCCGGGGACTGCACGGCGAAGCCGCTCGAGGACACCTCGAAGTTCTTCTGAATGATCCGCAGCAGCGTGTTCTCGACCGGTTCCAGCGTCACCTTGAAGCCGGCTGCCTCCCACATGGCCTTGAGCGCCTGGCCCAGGTCGTTCGCGGTGGGCGTGGTGGCGATCAGGTAGGTGAACTCGGCGTCCCATTTGCCTTCGGCCTTCACCTCGGCGACGAGGCTCTTGGCACGCTCCAGGTCGTACGGTGGGCCGTCGACGCCGTACCACAGCGGCGACTCCTCGGGGAGAATTGCCGAGGTGGTGCGGGGCGAGAGGTCGTCATAGAGGCGGCTGTTCAGCACGTCGTAGTCGACGGCGAGCTGCAGCGCTTCACGCAGCCGGACGTCGTTGAACTGCGTCTCACCATTGCCGGTCAGGCCCTGATCGGGGGCAACGTAGCTGAGCGCGCCGGTAGCACCTGGGTAGTACAGGGCTCCCATGTCGTCGAACGTGGCTGCCTGACGCACGCTGTTGACGAACATGACGTCGATCTCACCGAGCGTGAACGCATCGATCTTGGCCTGTTCGGCGGCGATGTTCTTGAACGTCAGAGTGTCGGCGCAGGCCCGGCCACCCCAGTAGCTGTCCTTCGCCGTCAGCACGATCGACTCACCCGGCGTGATCGCGGTGACCTCGAACGGTCCCGCGCCGGACCCGATGGCGGTGGGCAGATCCACACCGTACTGGCTGCGTTCTTCCACGACGGGGGCGGCAGCGACCGCACTGGCGTCGGGAACCCAACCGGGCTCGGTCGCCAACATGTACGGCATGTTGAACGGCGCCGAGAGGTTGAAGGTCATGGTGCGGTCGTCGGTGATGTCCATGCTCGTCACGAGCTTGGCCATGCCCGCAGCGCGCAGCGCCGTCTTCGCCAGGGCCTCGATGTGGGCCTTGACGTCGGCGGTCGTCATGGTGTTGCCGTTGCCGAAGGTGACCCCTTCGCGCAGCGTCAGCGTCCACTTCGTGCCGGCGTCGTCGTCCTGAGTGAGGGTCTCACCGATGTTCGGGCTGTAGGTATCGGTCTCGGCGTCGTAGCGCCACAGCGTGTCGTAGATCGCCGCCGAGAAGTCACCGCCGTTCGAGCCGGTGCCGAAGTTCGAGTAGGGGCTGACCGTGTTGACGCCAGCGCCGGTCGCGATGGTGAGGTCGCCACCTTGCTGGTCGGCGGGGCACTCGAAGATCGCGGAGTCCATCGGCTCCTCGGTCGGCGTTTCGGTTCCGTCGGCGGGTCCCGAGGTGGCCGTCGCTGCTTCCGTCGGCGTGGTGCCGTCGGTCGTGTCATCGGATGCGGTGTCATCGTCGCCGCACGCGGCCGCGATCAACGCGAACGCGAACAACAGGGCGAACAGACGTCGCCATTTCCAACTGGACTGCATGAGGTCCCCTTTCGAACCTGCTCTTCGTGGCCACCCGGTCGGGTGCCCACGTCCCTCCAAGAACTCGATCTCCGGGAGTTCGAGCTAGGCGAGCACGCTAGTCGGGCTGAGGCGGACATGCATGCCACAGGCGAAATGGGCGGTCCGAGCCACGCGTGCGGGATGTTCGCGGTGAGGTGGTTCGGATGGCCCTGGGGGCCTGTGTCGCGCAGGCGGCGGGGTGTTTCTCGTCGCCCAGACGTTGCGCACCCGGCCGTTCGCCAGCGAGGGGGTGGCGTGTTCTGCGACACTCCGTCGGGGCCGATGGCCGGCCTCATCGCAGGAGAAGCAGAAGAAGGAGTAACGATGGCCGACACCGCTCGCGCTTCGGACGACCTCGTGCCGCCGCCGTTGACTTCGCGCTATGACCGCCTGGCCGGCAAGGTCGTCCTCGTCGTCGGAGCGTCGAGTGGGCTCGGCGCCATTGCCGCCCGCCGCTTCGCCGAGGAGGGCGCGACCGTGGTGGGCGCAGCGCGACGCGCCGAGCGACTCGAGGCGCTCGTAGCCGGTCTCGCCGCGGACGGGCTCCCGGCGTCGTACGTCACCGTCGACGTCACCGACGAGGCGTCGGTCGAGCAGGCCCTGGCCGCGGTGCTCGCCCGCCACGGGCGTGTCGATGCGGCGCTCAACTCCGCAGGGATCCTCGGCCAGTCGGGCCGGCTCGACGAGATGGATGCCGACATCTTCGAGCAGGTGCACCGGGTCAACGTGAAGGGCACCTTCTTGTTGCTGAAGCACGAAGTACGGGCGATGTCGGCCACCGGGGGCGCGATCGTCAACGTGACCTCGTCGCTGGGGTTGATGCCCTACGCGAAGATGACCGATTACACGTCGTCGAAGGCGGCGATCCAGCACATGACCCAAAGCGCAGCGCTCGCGTACGGGCGCCGCAACATCCGGGTCAACGCCATCGCGCCTGGCGGGTTCTTCTCCGAGATGCTGGTGGACGACGCCGAGGAACGTGAGCGCATGGCCGTCATCGCCCAGGCGACGCCCATCCCCCTGATCGGCCAACCCGACGACATGGCTCGCGCCGCGCTCTTCCTCCTCTCCGACGAAGCGCGGTGGATCACCGGAGCCCTGTTGCCCATCGACGGGGGGTTCAGCGCCGGTCGGCCCCGCTGGGTGTGAGCGAGAGGACCCCGCTGGTCTTGGCTCCGGCGCAGCCTCAGACCACGATCATTCCGGTCTGCAGCCAACCGGGCACGTCGTCGATGGTCGGTTCCCCGTGGGCAACGAGGTGCGCGATCGCCTGGGGGATCCACAGCAGCGGGTCCGCGTCGAGCGTGCCATGTTCGTGCGACAAGGGGTCGGCCTCGGTCGCGCGATCGATGCATGCGCCGTCGTCGAGCGCCCGGTCGAGCGTGTCGTCGACGACGAAGTGGTCGGCTGCCTGTTGCCGCGCGTAGCGCGCCGCGGCTTGCAGGACGCGGGACCTGCCCGTGATCTCGGCCTCGGCGGCCTCCAGGTCGGTTCGCAGCACCACGGCTCCCAGGACCCGCATCCCTGCGAAGAACGCCATGGACGCCTCCTGCTGCGCTGGCGTGAGATCCTCGAACCGCTGCCCGGCACGACCGATGGTGCGTTCGTGCGTACGCAGGGCGTAGCGGGTCGTGTCCACCTGGGCGCGGTCGACGAGGATGCACACCATGTAGGTGGCAGCAGCGGTGCTCGAGTGGCTCACGAACGCGACGAAGCGTTGGTTCATTCTCCGCGGGTGTCCCAGAACTCGTCCCAACTCGGATAGGACCCGGGGAGGGGGCGCTCGCGGATGTGGTCGAAGGTGTTCACACCGATGCCGGGTGCGGGGCGCTCGAGCGCGTCGACCAGATACCAACGGTGCAGACGGCGGCGGTCGAAGCACCACTCGCCGTCGATCCGGAGGTAGTCGTCCCAATACTGGATGGTGCCCACGAGCCACTCACCGGTGTCGGTCCGCTCGAGCTCGTCGCGGGTGTAGACGACGCCCGAGGCAGTGTCGGAGTCGTGGAAGTCGATGACGTGGTTGGCCACGAGGTGAACCGAGGTCCGCATCTGGCTCATCAGCGTGCTCATCCACTTCTCGAGTGCCTCCCGCCCGAAGCGGTCGGCCCCGACTTGGACGTTGGGGTTGAAGCAGCCCACGACCGCGGTCATGTCGCGCGCGTCGAGCGCCCGGGCGTACCGGGAGACGAGCTGCTGAATCGCCGCATACGACTCGAGTCGGTCGATTCGTTCCTCGAGATTGCGAGGCTCCCACGGTCCCAGGCGTCCATCGGGCATCAGTCGGCATCCTTCACGACGACCCCACGGAGGTTCACGGCAACCCCGGGGAACGCCGGCGGGCGCTTCTGGAGGAAGCTCTGCACACCCTCGGCGAAGTCGTCGTAGAGCCGCTGCCTGTAGAGGTAGTCGAGCGCGAGCTGTCGGGCCTCCTCCATGGACTGGTCGAGACCATCCCAGAGCTGATGCTTGATCTGGGCGAGCGCTCCAGGTGAGCAGTTCCGGGCAATGTCACGGGCGTAGGCCGTGACGGTCGGCAGCAGCTCGTCGGGTTCCACGACGGCTTTCACCAGGCCCAGCCGTAGCGCCTCGTCGGCGTCGAACTTGCGGCCCGAGAGCAGGAGATCGGCGGCCACGCCCGTCCCCACGAGGCGCGCCAGCGCCCAGGCCACACCGTTCTCGGCCGGTAGGCCTCGGCGCGCGAACGCGGTCGTGAAGTTCGACCCGGTCTGCGCAAACCGGACGTCGGCGAACAGCGCGTGGACCAGACCCATCCCCGCGCAGGCGCCGTTGATCGCGGCAATCGTCGGCTTGGGTACCCGCGTGAGGGTCGTGTGCGGGAAGCGTGAGCGGCTCAGGGTCGTGCGCGCCGAGGAGATCTCGTCGAGGTTGCCGGTGTCGACCCCCGGGCAGAACGCGTGACCGGCCGGGTCACCGGTGATGACGACGATCCGTACCTCAGGGTCCTCCGAGGCCTGGAACAAGCGCTCGAAGTAGGCGAGCTCGAGCTCCGGGGTCCAGGCGTTGCGCCGTTCGGGTCGGCTCAGCATGATCGTCGCCACGCCCTCATCGACCTCGTATCGGATGGGTTCTGCGTCGCTCACGGGCGCCACTCCTCGGGCCGATTCGCGGCCCACCGTCGGGGTCCGCCATGGAGTGGGACCGTACTCGTCTCTCCCGTCTTGTGCCTCGCCCTCGGTGGGCGTCTCACTTGGTCTCTCGCTCGGTGAGTCTCGTGTGCGGAGCGCGACCGGGCTTGCGGGGTCCGCCGGGGGGCTCGATGATCAAGCGGTGACGATCGCATCAACGAAGCCGACCGAACCACCTCACCGGATCAGATGGTGCTTCCACACCACGGCGATGGTGGCCGATTACGAACGCACCCGTGACGCGCTCGTGTCGTTGTGTGGCCTGCGGGTCCTCGAGGACAGCCGTATCGAGGATCCCGCCATCGGCCGACGCGGGGGCATGGCGTGGCTCGGCGACAACGTCATCGAGATCGGCGAACCAATCGTGGAGGGCGGCGCCGTCGATCGCTTCGTCACCCGCTTCGGCTCGCACATGAGCTCGATCGCCGTGCAGGTCGACGACACCGACGCGACGTTGCGCTTCCTCGAATCCCAGGGTGTCGAGGTCGGGTCGGTCGTCGACGGTCACATCGTGTTCACCAAGCCGGGGGGCACCGCCGGCGTGGTCGTCGAGTGGTTCGGTGCCGAGGAGCGCCTCGACCCGCGCTTCGGCGGGCCGATGCCCGAACCGGTCGCGGGGCTCCTCGACGTGCGGGCGATGGCCTTCGGCGGCGCCGTCGTCGAGGATCCTTCCGGCGCCGCGAGCCGCCTCGCTGCCTTGTTCGGCCATGGTGTCGCCTTCGACGACCCGTCGGCGCCCGCCGGCCGGCCACGTGCCGGGGTGTCGATGGGCGACATGGTGCTGGCGCTCTATCCGATCCCCGATGCCGCCGAGAGCGACCAGCTCTGGGGCTGGACCTACGTTCGACCCCAGACGTGCAACCTCGGGTTGCTGGTGTCCGACCTCGCCGAAGCCGGTCGGGCCTTGACTTCGGCCGGCGTGGCCCTCGTCCGGCACGACGAGCGGTCGATCGTCGTGCACCCGGACACCACCGGCGGGGTCGTCATGGTGCTGGTGGACGAGCTCCTCCCGGGCGACCCTCGGCACGAGCGCTGACACCCAGGTTGCCTGGACCGGCGACCCTCGACGTCAGCGGACCGCGACCTCGTCGACCACCTGCGCGGGTTCATGGCCCTTACCCGGGTAGCGGAGCCCGACGGCGATGGCGATGGCAACCGTGCTGATCGCCGAGACCGTGAACGCGAGCCCCATTCCGTCGACGAAGGACTGCTGCGCGGCGGGGATCAGCTGGGGCAGACCGAGCTGTTGCGCGACGCCGTAGGCTGGCCCGATGCCCTGGCGGGCGAGCTCGGCAGCATCACTCGGCACGCTCGCGAGCACGTCGTCCATGCCCGAGCGGAACCCGGTCGCCTGCAGGGTTCCCAAGACCGCGATCCCCAACGCTCCGCCGATCTCGCGTGTGCTGTCGTTCCATGCCGATCCGACGCCGGCCTTCGACGGGGGGAGGGAAGAGACAATGGCCTCGGAAGCGGCGGGCATCACCATCGCCATGCCGGCGGCGAGCAGCACGATCGCGAGCGCCGTGAAGAGGTACGGGGTGTCGGTCTTGTGAAACGCCAGCACGACGAAGCCGACGGCCTGGATGACGAGGCCGAGGGTGATCGCCCCTCGCTTGCCGATCTGTTCCGCGAGCTGTGGGCTTCGGGGCGCGACGATCACCATGGTCAAGGCGAACGGCAGGTTGCGGACGCCCGCACCGAGCGGCGAGTGACCCTGCACGAACTGGAAGTACTGGGTCACGAGGAAGAACATGCCGAACATCACCGCGAACGCCGAGGAGATCGTGAGGCTGCCCATGCTGAAGGACACCCGACGGAACAGGCGTGGATCGAGCATGGGGTGCGCGGCCCGGAGCTCCCAGACGATCCAGAGTGAGAGAAAGACCGCAGCGGCAGCGAACCAGCCGATCGTCGACGCCTCGCCGAACCCGGCCTGGCCTCCTTCGATGATCGCGTAGACGAGGGCGCCCAGGCCAAGGATCGACAGCAACGAGCCGACGGGGTCCAGTGGCGTGCCTCGTTCGTCGCGCGAAGACGGCACGAGCGCCATGATGAGGCCCCCGGCAAGCAAGGCGATGGGCACGTTGACGAAGAACACCGATCCCCACCAGAACTTCTCCAGGAGCAACCCACCACCGATGATGCCGATGGCGCCACCGGCACCGGCGAACCCGGCCCACACGGCAATGGCCTTGGCCCGTTCTGCCGGCGGGAACACCGACACGATGATCGACAAGGTGGCGGGCATGATCAGGGCGGCCCCGATGCCCATGGAGCCGCGCGCGGCGATCAGCATCGCCGCCGAGTCTGCCCATGCCGACCACAACGCGCCGGCGACGAAGATCGCCAGACCCACGAGGAGAGCGCCCTTGCGGCCGTAGCGGTCGCCGAGGGCGCCGGCAGGGAGCAGGAGCCCGGCGAACACGAGCCCGTAGCTGTCGACGATCCACAACGTCTGGGTGCTCGACGGCTCGAGCGCCTCGATGATCGACGGGATGCCGATGTTGAGGGCGCTCACCCCGGCGACCACCAGGATCAGGCAGGTGCACATGATCGCGAGGATCTGCCACCGGCGGGGATGCCCACCGGCAACGAGGGCTGGTTCGGTCATGACCGCGATCTTGCCAGGTCAGCGCCGTGTCGGCGCGGTCCACTCAGCTCCGCGTGTCGGGGGCGCGCCGTTGCTCACCGAGCGAGGTCCGGTTGAGCTTGCCCGCGTCGGTGCGAGGGACACGGTCGACGATCTCGAAGGTCTTCGGAGCCTTGTACGACGCCAGCCGTTCCTTGCACCACGCTCGGAGCTCCGCCGCGGTCGGTGGGTGGGCCGGGTCTGAAACCTGGACGATCGCATGCACCCGGTGGCCCCACTCGTCGTCGGGAACCGGCACGACGACCTGGTCGACGACCGCAGGGTGCTCCGAGAGCGCCGTCTCGACTTCGGCCGGGAACACGTTGGCGCCGCCGGTGATGATCATGTCGGTTCGGCGGTCGGCGATGTAGAGGTACCCCTCGGCGTCGAGCCAGCCGAGATCGCCGATGGTGCGGAAGCCGTCGCTGGTCGCGTCGGGCGTGGGCATACCGATGTACTCGAACAGGCGCCGATCGGGGTCGGTGGGGCGCATGAAGATGTGGCCGACCTCACCGGTCGGGACCTGGTTGCCGTCGTCGTCGCGGATACTGAGCTCGCAGTCGACGGCACGGCCGGTGGCGCCACGGTGACCGGCCCACTCGAGTCCGGTCATCATGACGGTGCCGAGACGCTCGCTCGACCCGTAGGTGAACATGAACCCCGCATGGTCCATCAGCTCGAGCCAGCGATCGACCACCCACTCGGGCACCTTGGCGCCGCCGTAGATGAGGCGCTTGAGCGTCCGGAAGTTGTCGCTGCCGAGGTGGTCGATCCGGGCGATGCGCTGCAGCATGGTGGGCACCATCACCGTGAAGGTGATGCCGTGCCTCTCGATCAGCTCGGCGGCCAACGCCGCATCGAACTTCTCCATCACGACGACGCGATGGCCCTCGAGGATCTTCGGGGCAGCGAAGGCGAAGCCGTTGACGTGATAGAGGGGTGAGCAGACCAGGATCGTGGCGTTCATGCCGCCGAGCATCATCGCCGCTGCCGGGTCGTCGGCCACGACACCGCGTGAGGGGGTGACGATGAGCTTCGGGTTGCCGGTGGACCCCGATGAGGCGGTGAGGTTCACGATCTCGGACACGGCGTCGGGGAGCGGGCCGTCGTCGGCGGTGACGGTCTCAGCGAGGTCGGCGCGGGTCAGCACCGGGCAGGTGGCCTGGTGGGCGTCGCTGACCAAGAGGACCGGCTCCGCCAGCGCCACGAGTCGATCCATCTCCCATTGCGGAATGTCGTGACGCAGCGGGAGGAGCGTGGCGCCGAGCTTCCAGATGGCCAACGTGACGAGCACATGCTCCGCGCAGGTCGGCAGGGCCAGTCCGACGACGTCGTCCTTGCCGACACCGCGGGCCTGGAAGGCGCGGGCGATCTGGTTCGCTCGTGATTCGAGGGTCTTCCACGTCACGCCCGTCTCGGTTCGGTCCAGGTGGGCGATCACGAGGTCGATGTCGTCGGGCCGCTCGCGGGCGATCTCCGTCAGCCGTCGTCCGTACGAGATCTCGGTTGTCGGCTCGTTCGTCATCTCGGTCGTGATCTCCCTGGGTGTGGGTGTGGGTGACGCGGCGCCGGAGGGTCGTGTCGTTGCTGGGTGGGCTGTTCGGGTTCGCGCTGCATTGCGAGGCGCGGGTACGTTCCTCGATCGATCGGTGCGCCGGTGTAGCGATTCCTGAAGCGAGAACTGCCCGGGGCTGGCCAACTCGAGGATGCGTTACGCCGGCGCCTGGTGCCCATGGTGGCCGGGTTCGCCCGGGTCTCGCCAGTCACCGTGTCGGGTGTCATCCGGGTCAGCTCGTGCGGGGGCCGACCCTTGGCGGACGGCGGGTTCGGTGTGCGGTGTGGCCGTGGCGCGCGGGGAGGTCCACCCGAGCCCCGTCGACCGCCTGGTCGAACCGCACGAGGCGTCGATACTCGCGCGACACTGCAGTCGTGGACCCCGCTACCCCGCCGATGTCGGCGCCCTTTCGCGACCTGATCACAATCGACGGCGACGGTCACCCAGTCGTCGCCTACGTGGCCGGACCGAGGCCGGGCACCGCTCCGGTCGTGGTCGCGGCCCACGGCATCACCGCCAACGCGCTGTCGTTCCTCTGGCTCGCGCATGCCCTCCCCGAGGTCACCGTCGTCGCACTGGACCTCCGTGGACGCGGTCAGTCAGCGGCCCACCCCGGTCCCTACGGCATGGCCGCGCACGCTCGGGACGCCGTGGCTGCGCTCGACTTCGTTGGCGGCGACACCGCCATTGCGGTCGGTCACAGCATGGGCGCGTTCGTCGTGTCGGCGGCCGCTGTCCTCGCGCCCGAACGCTGGCGTCACGTCGTGCTGGTCGACGGCGGTCCGGCGCTGCCGGCACCCGCCGGCGTCGATCCCGACGCCGTGATCGACCTCGCCGTCGGCCCCGCCATCGCCCGGCTCTCCATGCGATGGTGCGACCGCGACGACGCGCTCACGTTCTGGAAGGCACACCCGTCGTTGGCACAGTGGGAGCCGTGGCTCGACGCGTTCGTCGACCACGACCTCGTGGGTACCGACGAAGGCACGCTGCGGTCCCGCGTGAACGAAGCGGCCATCCGCCACGACGGACGCGAGCTCGTCGTCGACGAGGCCATTCGCGGCGCCGCCGCTGCCGTCGACGTTGCGCTCACCTTGCTTCGAGCTCGACGCGGCATGCTCGACGATCCGACGAATCCGTTGATCTCCGACGCTGCCTTGGCGGCGTTCTCGGCAGCAGCGCCCGCTGCCGAGATCGTGGCCCTCCCGCCCGAACTGAACCACTACACGGCAGCCATGTCGCATGCCGGTGCAGCCGCCATCGCCGCAACGGTGCGTGCGGCGCTGGCGAGCAGTCGCTGAGGCCGAGCGCCGCGTCGCCGAGTGCGGCACGCTTGATCCGGACCGTCTCGCCACGTCGGTAGGGTCATCAGCGGAGTCGCCGGCTCGACAGAGCCCACGCAGCATCGTCGACTCCAGAACCAAGGAGGACCCCCCAATGGCTGAGAAGTCAGAACCCGGCTCGCTCGTCCACCACCTCGAGCACCTCGCCGCCGATGCCGATGATGTCGCCGCCCTGTTGACTCGCGCCCACGAAGAGAACGGTGACATCCACCCCGAGGCCCTCGGCAAGTCTGCACGCCTCGCGACCAGCCTGCGAGAAGTCATCCACGCCCTCACCGAGCACGAGCCGCTGGCCATGAGCTCCGACGATGTCTGGGCCGCGCTGACCCGCACCCACCAGGAACGCGACGACGGTGCCGTCGGCTGAAGCCCGGCCGCGAGTCAGCGCCATTCATGTGGCGCCGGCATCGCGGCTGCCGATGCGGGCGGTCGATATCAGCGTCGGTGACGAAGTGGGCCTCAATGCTCGGCCGTCGACCGGAGAGGCGCGGCGCTGCGGCTCGGCTCCTACGGGGTGGGGACCGACGCCAGCGCCCGATCGGACGGAGCCGGTGCCCGCCGAGCCACTGCCGCACCACTCGCCAGGCTGGCGAAACCTGGGGGCGCCGGGGTACATGTGGAGCTCGGCGAGCCGGGCCGGCCAGCGCTGCCGGCGGGCCTCCCGTAAGCTCAGCCCACACTCTCTCGCGCCCACAGGAGCATCCCATGAACCCCGACGTTCTTCGTCACACGCAGGCCATCGCCGCAACCGTGCTCGCCAACGTCGATGCCGATCAGCTCCCCGCCCCGACGCCGTGCGCCTCGTGGAACGTCGGCCAACTCATCGATCACCTCATCGGCGCTCAGAACTGGGCCGCGGCGGGGATCAGTGGTCGGCCCTCCGAGTCCGCCGAGGGGGCTTCCGCAGGCGATTTCACCTCGGCGTACGCCAATGCCGCAGAGGCGGCTGCCCGCGCGTTCGAAGAAGAGGGGGCCCTGGCGCGCACCGTCAATCCCGGCTTCGGCGACATGCCGGCGACGGCCTTGCTCGGTCTGGCCATCGTCGACACATTCACCCACGCCTGGGACCTTGCCAAGGCAACCGGACAATCCACCGACCTCGACTCCCAGCTCGCGACGCAGCTCCTCGCCGCGTCCAAGCAGTCGATCCCCGACGCGTACCGGGGCCCTGAGGGGGCGCCCTTCGGTGTCGCCCAGGCTGCGCCCGAAGGGGTATCGGCGGCCGACCAGCTGGCGGCGTTCCTCGGACGCGCCGTCTGAACGCCAGCACCTCGCCCCCGAGCCCCTGAGGGTCGGCGGTGCCGGAGCAGACCGAGTCAGCGGAGTTCGCGCACGACCGCAGCGACCGATGGGTCGATGTCGAGCCGCCCCGCTCCCATCCTGGTTCGGCCAGTTCCGAAGAGCAGCTCTGCCTGGGCGGCGACTTCGACCCCGACCGGATCCACGTCGGTGTTCAACACGAACAGCACGCCGCCCCGGCGAAAGCCGACGACCCGCTCGTCGGCGGGAAGCCACTCCGGGAGTGCGGCAGGGTCGATCGCGAGGTCGTGGCGGAGCTCGACGAGGGCTCGCATCTGGTGGAGGAACGAGGCTGGATCAGCGCGCTGCGCGCCGACCGACTCGTGGGCGCCATGGGACAGGGGAAGCCAGGTGTGCTCCGCCTCTGAGAATCCGAGATTCGGGCCGGGGCCCCATGGCATCGGCGTGCGGCAGGTGTCGCGTCCCGTCGTGTTCGCGTTGCGCACCGCCAACGGGTCGGTGAGGTCCTCGGCCCGCAGAATGGCGTCGGCGAGCCCGAGCTCCTCACCCTGGTAGAGGAACGGCACGCCGGGGAGCCCGAACAGCAACGTTGTGAGACCGAGCGATCGCCGGCGCCCGATGTCGCCACCGCCGAACCGGGTGACGGGGCGGTGGTCGTCGTGGCTGCTCGATACCCATGCGGTGCGGTCACCCACGAGCGAAGCAGGGCCCTCCAGTGCTTCGCGCACCGCGTCGGCGCTCCATTGGAGTTGCATGGTGCCGAACCAGAATCCGAGGTGGAGCCCGTCGCCGGGAAGCAGCTGGGCCAACGCGACGGGAGACTCGACGTAGGTCTCGCCGACGAGCACGGCATCGTGCTGCTGCGCGATGCGGTTCCAGGCCCGGTAGATGACGAGCGTCTCGGGTTGGAGCAGGTCATGGACGTGATCGAGGGAAGCGAACTTCTCGCGTGCGCCGTCTTGCGCTTCGACGGGTCGCAACACGGGATCGTCGCGGAACTGCGCGTCCTTGTAGAGGCCTTGGGCGACGTCGACGCGAAACCCGTCGAGGCCGCGCGTGAACCAGAAGCGCAGGATTTCCTCGAACTCGTGCTGTACCGCTGGGCTGCGCCAGTTGAGGTCGGGCTGCTCGGGGAGGAACAGGTGGCAGTAGTACTGGCCCGAGGCCGGCTCCAGCGTCCACGCCGGCCCGCCGAAGTGACTGAGCCAGTTGTTCGGCGGGCCGCCGTCGGGCGCCGGGTCACGCCAGAGGTAGTAGTCGCGGTGCGCTCCGGTGGGCTCGGCGACGGCGGACACGAACCACGGGTGCCGGTCGCTCGAGTGGTTCGGGACGAGGTCGGCGATCACCTTCAGCCCGAGCTCGTGGGCGCGAACGAGGAGTGCGTCGAAATCGTCGAGTGAACCGAAGAGCGGATCGACATCGGTGTAGTCCGCGACGTCGTAGCCGAAATCGGCCATGGGCGACCGGAAGAACGGGGTGAGCCACACGATGTCGACGCCGAGCCAGGCCAGGTGGTCGAGTTTGTCGGCGATGCCGGCGATGTCGCCCACGCCGTCGCCATCGCTGTCGGCGAACGAACGCACGTAGACCTCATAGCCGACGGCGTTGGCCCACCACTGATCATCTGTCGGCACAGCATCTCCTCTGGGTTCCGAGGCTGGGTGGCGCTATGCGGTGGCCGCAGGAGCGCGCTCCGGAGAGGGTAGGGGGAGATCGCCGGCGTGGCCGCGACGGGTGAGGTACTTCGACTGTCGCCCGTTCGGGTTGGTCGTCGCCGGCGCGACGGCCCTGGCCTGCAGCGCGGACACGGACCTGCGAGCGACATGGCCTCAGGGGTCGCGTCTAGTGTCCCGGCCCATGAAATCCTTCACCTATCTCCGCCGCGCGGCCGACGCCCCGCCGGAGGAGTTCGCGGCACGCTGGCGCGATCTGGCGCTGGCTCGCCATGGAGCTCAGCCCCCCGCCGACCGGCCCCACCGCATCGCCCACTGCCTGGTGCGGCCCTCTCGCCGGCCTGCGGAGTACGACGCCGTTGCCGTCAACTGGTTCACCGATGAGGCCGCCTCGGACGCTTGGCTCGCGGCGGAGGAATCCGCTGACGGGAGCGGTCTGGTCGATCCCTCGGCCAGCACCACGATCAGGGTCGACGAACGGTTCGTGCACGGGGGTGACGAGCTTGCTGCCTGGCGCGCCGCGGTCGACGGCACGATGCGCCTGCTCCTTCTCGTGCGTATCGAAGCGGCACCGGGCACGACACGGGCTGCCTACCGCGACTACTGGTGGGACGTCCACCGCCCGTTCGCCGACACCCAGATCGTCGGCGAGTACGAGACCGAGTGGTACGTCCACAACTACGTCCGCGCCGACGATTCGAGCAGATGGGCCGGCATCGCCGAGATGTACGACCGGTCGCTCGACATCGCCCGTCAACGCGCCGCCTGGATGGAAACCGGTGCGGCTGCGGCGTTGCGTGACGACGAGCGCCGGTTTCTCAACCGTGAGACGCGCGCAGCGACCGTCGCCGACATCACGATGGTGCTCGACGAGGCGGTGTCGGCGTGATCACCAACCCACGCATGGTCATCATCGGAGCCGCCGAGACCGAGCGGCTCGGCCGCATCGACGACCTCTCCGCTATTCAGGTTCATGCCGACGCGGCCCGCCGCGCCATCACCGATGCCGGGCTCACGCGTGACGACATCGACGGCGTCGCCACCATTGGGGAGGGGCCCGCGGGCGTCGCCGACTACCTCGGGATCACGCCCACCTGGCTCGATGGCACCTTCGTCGGAGGTTGCTCGTTCCTGCTCCACGTCCGCCACGCGACCGCCGCCATCGCCGCAGGGATGTGCAAGTACGTGCTCGTGACCCACGGCGTGTCGCGTGTCGCCCCCGGCTATCAGCTCCAGCTCGACCTGAGCCCGCTCCAACGCCAGTTCGAGGTTCCCTACGGCGTCACCGGCCCGGTCACGAAGTTCCCGCTGGGCGTGCTGCGCTACATGAAGGAGTTCGGTCTCACCCACGAACAGCTGGCGCAGGTCGCGGTCGTGCAGCGGCAGTGGGCAGCAATGACGCCCAGAGCCGCCATGCGCGAGCTCATCACGGTCGACGACGTCTTCGCCTCCCCGATGATCTGCTATCCGATGCACCGGCTCGAGTGCTGCCTGTCGACCCAGGGCGGGGGAGCGGTCATCGTCACCAGCGAGGAGTACGCGGCCGACCTGCCGTCGTTCGATCGGGCGGTGTACGTGCTCGGCGCCGGTGAGTCCTCGGAGGCGCCGCTCATCTCCCAGATGCACGACATGACGACGTCGCGCGCCTTTCGGATATCCGGCAAGAACGCTTTCGAGCAGGCGGGCATCGGCCACGACGACGTCGACCATCTGATGATCTACGACGCTTTCGCCCATCTCCCGATCTACGGGCTCGAGGATCTCGGTTTCGTGAGCAGAGGCGAGGCAGGGGCATTCATCGAGGAGGGCAACACCGCCCCGGGAGGGAGGCTGCCGATGAACACCAACGGCGGAGGCCTGTCGTACACCCACACCGGCATCTACGGCATGTTCCTGATGCAGGAATCGATCCGTCAGGTGCGCGGCGAGGCCGCGGCCCAGGTGCCCGACGTGGACATCAGCGTCGCCCACGGCGTGGGGTCGATGTTCACGTCCGCAGGCACGCTCGTGTTCGGCACCCGAGCGGCTGCCGACGGCCTCGGAGGGAGGCCACGATGAGTGCGAAGCCGGTGCCGCAACCCACGCCCGAGACCCAGCCGTTCTGGGACGCAGCGCAGAACGACCGACTCTGTATCCAGTACTGCCTCGACTGCGAGGCGCACTACTTCTACCCCCGGCCGTTCTGCCCCACCTGTTTCGGCGAGAACGTTCGTTGGGACGTGGTGAGCGGTCGAGCCACGCTGCACTCCTACGTGATCAACCATCGCCCGGCGCCCGGGTTCGAGGACGACGCGCCCTATGCGATCGCGCAGGTGCAACTCGAGGAGGGCCCCCGGATGATGACCAACATCGTCGGTGTCGCCAACACCCCCGAAGCGCTCGTGCTCGACATGGCGCTGGAGGTCGTATTCGAGGATCAAGGCGCCATGAGGGTGCCGAAGTTCCGGCCCGCCTCGGGCTGATCGCCTGGGACCTGCGATGGTCGCGCTGTGGTCGTGTGGCGATCGCCGCCTCCGGTGACGGAGGTCCCTGGCCGAGCCGGGACCCCTCGGGCATGCTGAGTACCGGTCGTCCGCCACGTTGGGATGCGGCCGGATCGGAAGGTTGCCGATGGACAGGCTCCAGTTTCTCCTCGCCGGCGGGTTGGTGCTCCTGCTGGCGCCTTCGGGAACCGACGCCGTCGTCGTCGAGATCGACGACAATCTCGTCGAGCGCCTCACCGCGACGCAGGCCGCGCTCGAGGCGAGTGGCGCGTCGAGCATTTCCATCACGGTGGACGCGTCGGCGCGCGCCGACGCGTCGGGTGCCTCACGGATCGTGGTGTTCGGCGACGCCGAGGTCGACGCCTCGACCTCAGGGGGGTCGCGGGTCGACCGCGGCTGAGCGTCGCGAAAGGTCGGGTGGGGTCAGGGTTGGAGCTTGGCTGCTGCCAATCCCTGGAAGACCACGGCACCCTCGCCGTCGGTGGTGACGACGGTCATCTCGGCGACCTTGGCGCCGCCGTCGTCGCGGATGTTGTCGATGGTGAGCGTCGTGGTGAGCGTCGCGCCCGGCCAGACCTGCGAGCGGAACTGCCCTCCGAACGACACCAGCTGGTCGGCGCCGAACAGGTCGGTGACGGCGCTGCCGGTCATACCCATGGTGAGCATGCCATGGGCGAAGATCGACTTGTACCCGGCGACCTCCGTTGCGTAGCGGTGGTCGGTGTGCACGGCGTTGTAGTCGCCCGATGCCCCGGCGTACATCTGGATCTGGGTGACGGTCAGGTCCTCGACGACGACCTTCTCGTGGACGTCTCCCACCTTGACGTCGGCTGCGGTGAGGGTCATCAGTTGGTCTCCGGGACTCGTTCGGTGCGGACGCCGACGCTTCGGGCGGTGACCACCAGCTCGCCGTTCTGATCGCGGTAGTCGATGATGTTCTCGCTGAAGACGAGCTTGCCGCCGCGTCGGCCCTCCTTCTCCCAGGTCGCGCCGGGTCGGCCCGACGCGCTGAGCACGTCCCCAGGGCGAAGCGGGCGGTGGTACTCGTAGTGCTGCTCTGCGTGGAGCCCGCCCCCGCCGCCGCCGGTGCGCTCGACCTTCTCGCCGCGGGCTTCGGCCTCCTCGGCTGCCTTGCGTGCGGCGGCAAGGGCCTGGGAAGGTTCGGTTGCCGAGCCCATCCACGGCCGGTCAGGGCGCGGTCGCAGGAAGTAGTCGGGGTCGAACTGGGCGCTCGCCTGCACGAAGGTCGGGGGCGCGACCGCGGTGTCGGGGTCGTAGTAGATCGGGTTCAGGTCACCGATGGCGCGGGCGAACATCATGATGTGTCCGGCCTCGATGGGGAATCGTTCAGCTGTCATGAACTGCATACAAGCAGATCGAGGAGGCTCGTGCGCACGTGACGCGAGGTCCGTGCAGGTGAACCGATCGCGTTCAGTCGCCCCAGCGGTTCCAGTAGGTGACTTCCGCTGCCGGGCGTCGTGCGGCCGGCTTGAAGTCCGTGCCCTTGGTGTAGGCGACGGGGATCAGCGCGGCCTGCGTGAACGTCTCGGGGATGCCGAGTAGCTCGGCGGCCTCTTTCTCCTTGCGCAGGTGCAAGGTGGTCCACACGGTGCCGAGGCCGCGCGAACGTGCTGCAAGCATGAAACTCCAGGCTGCAGGAAGGATCGATCCGAAGTAGCTCGCGGCGGTCGCTCCGTCGGCTCCGTCGACGCGACCCTCGGCGCACGGGATGACCATCACGGGCACCTTGTGGAGCACCTTGGCGAACTCGACGGCACCGGCGTACACCCGGGCGCTCTGTGCGTCGCCGGTCGCCTCGGCCCGCTCGAGCCCCTTGTCGAGCATGAAGGCTCCGTCTCGGTACAGCTCGGCCAGGGCCAGGCGTGTGTCGTCATCGGTGATGACCAGCCAGCGCCAGCGCTGGCCGTTGCCCCCTGTGGGTGCCTGGATCGCCAGGCGGAGGCACTCCTCGACGACCTCGCGTTCGACCGGACGGTCGAGGTCGAGTCTGCGGCGTACCGCGCGGGTGGTTGAGAGCAGACGGTCGGTCTGGGCGGTGTCGAATTCCATGAAATGTCCTCGCACGGATGGGGGTGAACGCCGAACGGTCGGGTGGTCGGTCAGGCCTCGGTGTCGAACCAGCTCGACGTCCACGCCGGAACGGCGGTGCCGTCGAGGTCGGCCAGCTTCATTCCCACCAGGCGGGTGGTGAAACGCGAGGTCTGGTACCGCAGGGTCGGTGCCTCGGCGTTGGCAACGTCGACGATGACCTGGGCGGCATCGCCGGGCGACTGTTCCTTGCCCCGGCCGGGCGCCATGAACGCGCGTTGGCGGGCGCGCAGATCGGCGTAGACCGGTAGTCCGGCACCCTCGTCGTCGACGCCGTTGGTGGTCTTGGCGCCGAACTCGGTACCGACGGGGCCAGGCTGCACGATCGACACATGCACCCCGAAGCGCGCGGCGACCGGGTGCAGCGACTCGTAGAGCCCTTCGACGGCGTGCTTCGACGCGCAGTAGGCATCGGTGAAGGGCTGGCCGACGGCGCCCCCGACGCTGCTCACCGCGATGAGGTGGCCCGAGCCGCGCTCACGCATCGACGGGAGCACGGCTTTGGTGGGGCGCACGACGCCGTAGAAGTTGACCTCCATGGTCCGCTCGATGTCGTCGAGGCTCAGCTCCTCGAGCGTGCCCCCCATTCCGACGCCCGCGTTGCACACGAGCACGTCGACCCGGCCGTGTTGGTCGAACACGTTCGCGAACAAGTCGTCGCATTGCGCGGCGTCAGCGACGTCGAAGGGCGCAATCTCGAGGACCACGCCCGCCTCCCCGGCCGCGGCGCGCAACGCGTCGGCCCGGCCGACGTCACGCATCGTCGCGACGACCGTGTCGCCGTGGTGGGCGAAACGGACGGCGGCCTCGAGCCCGATGCCCGCCGATGCTCCGGTGATGACGACGACTCGGGGTTCTGGCATCTCAATACTCCGTTGTTGGGCGGGGTTGTTGGGCGGGGTTGTTGGGCGGGGTTGTTGGGCGGGGCGCGGTGCGGGCAGCTGCAGAAACTCCGCGGCACCGTAGCGCGAGGCCGCCGACCCCGCTTCGCGTCAGGGGGAAACCCGGCTAGAAAGGGAGCATGCCCATGGACATCACCGCTGTCGTCGACCCGTCCTGCACCGCGATCGTAAGTGTCGAACTGCAGCGCAACATGGTGGGCGATCTCGCGAGCGGCCCGCTCGCAGAGTCCGCCCGTCTCATGCTTCCGAATGTTGCGAGGCTGATGGCGCGTGCCCGAGAGGTGGGGGTCCCGGTCGCACACTGCCTCAAGGTATTCCGTCGGGATTCTCGCGGCCGGAACACGAACCTCGCCCTGTACAAGCGTCGCGGCGTGCTCCCCTCCGAGCCACCCGCGCCCGATCCTCGCCCACAGGAAGGAACCGAGGTCGTTGCCGAGCTGGGCCCCGACGCCCGTGACCTGGTGTTCACGCGCCTGCACGGGATGGGTGCAATCTACGACGGCGGCGTCGACCCGGTACTGCGCACCCTGGGTGTGCGCAATGTGATCGTCGTCGGGATCTCCGCCAACGTGGGCATCCCCAACACCGTGATGGACCTCGCGAACCGGAGCTACGAGGTCGTGGTCGCACGCGATGCGATCGCCGGCACGCCCGACGACTACACCGAGGTCATGATCGACCACACGATCAAGATGCTGGCAACGGTCACCACGACCGAAGCGATCCTCGACGCGTGGGGTTGACGGCGCTCTCGGCGGCCGTCGAAACGGGTCAGCTGCGGTCGCGCAGGGCGTTGCGCATGCGTCGGAAGTGGGGGAGTCGCCAGCCGTCCTGGTCCTCGCCCCACAGAACGTTGCCCTCTGCCTCCCACCGCATCAAGGCGTTGGAGCCGGTGCCGTTCTCGCACATGTGGCTGACCGCCCAGCCTTCGGCCTCCATCGTGCGGCCGGTGCGGTCGACGCAGCGCACCTCCATGTGCTGGCTCCAACCGGTGAGCGGGTCGCGGTAGTTGCGCATCACCGACTGGTTGCGGTCGAGGCGCTGGAACAAGCCGTCTTTGAGCAGCCAGCCCATGTTCATGGGCGACCAGCCGTCAGCGCTGCCCTCGGACGGACGCACGAAGCTCAGGAAACCGGTCTGGCCGTCCTCGGCGTGCCCGAAGATGTACTGGATGCGGCCGTGGCCCCGCTCGCGCTCGATCTCGCGCCACTTGGGGCCGCCGGGGTGCAGGACCCGGTTGCCGAGCTTCTTCGGATCCTTTGGCGGGGCCGCCTGGCTGTGGTGGCCACCGCGGGGGCCCCAGGTGCGGTCGCGAACGGAGTAGCAGTCGATGGCGATCTTCTCGCCGTGCAGTGTCAGCTCGCCGGTGATGTGACCGAGCTGGTCGAGGTGCGGGTTGTGCATCGCCGGGGCCTCCCCGGGCGTGAACCGCTGGGGCGGGTGAACGCTGATGTGCTCGAGCTCGACGGCGAACTTCTCATCGGGGTCGGCATAGGTGACCTGGTAGTCCATGAGCGGCTCGAGCATCTTCACGCGGTACCCGGGGCCGGGCAAGGTGAGGTCGCGCAGGTCGGCGTTGGCGGGCATGGGGAGGTTGGGCATGTTCTTGTAGTAGGCCAGGCGGCCGGGATCTGCCCCTGTCGGATCCCAGACGAAGATGCGAACCGTGACCTCGTCACGATGGGTGTGATAGCCCGCATGGAGCCAACACCCGATGTGGCGATCGGGGATGTTGAAGCACCACCAGTTGGTCTCGACCCAATAGGGATCGTCGAGGGTGGGAACGTGGTAGGTGTCGTCTTCGGGAGAGAACGGGGTGTCCTCGGTGACGTCGCTCATTGATGGCTCGCTTTCGTGTTCGACGGGATGGGTAGCGCGATGGGGAAGTGAGAGTGAGGCGGTGCGCCGCGGGTCAGAGTCGGTAGACACGCGTTGCCGTGTCGTGGAAGAAGGCGGCGCGCTCGGTCGGGTCGAGGTGGCTGGTCATGAGCCGCATAGCCGACCAGAGCGTGTCGTAGGGCATGCAGCGGAGATCCACCGGGAAGTTGCTCTCGGCCATGGTGCGACCCGGCCCGAACACGTCCACGCAGTACCGGACTTCGTCCTGCCAGCGAGCGGCGACCACCTCGGGAGAGGGCGGGTGTGGATCTCGGTCCCAGCGGACCCCGTAGAGGCCCATCCCTATCCCGCCGACCTTCATGACGACGTTGGGGCACGCCGCGACGGCGGCGACGTTCGCCCGCCATGTCGTGACCATCTCGTCGCGTCGATCGCGCCAGTGCCGCAGGCCTGATGGTCCACCCAGGTGGTTGACGACGATGGTGGTGTCGGGAAAGGCCGTCGCCAAATCGACGACCTCGGGAAGCTGGTGGAACCAGACCAAGGCCTCGAAATGAAAGCCGGCACGTCCCAGCTGTGCATAGCCCTCCCGGAACCCAGGGTCACCCAGTAGCGCTGGCCCGGGGAACGGTTCCATCTGCCAGGAGCCGGGTTCGGGGTCATACAGCGACATCTGCCGGATGCCCTTGACGAGACCACCGCCGGCCGCGGCGTGGGCTTCGAGCACCTCGGCCACAACCGCACCGCGCCGGAGATCCGCGTTGGCCACCATGCCCTTCACGACGTCGGGAGCGTTGTCGACCACCCACTCCGTCTCACCCACCGGCCGAAGGTGTTCGGGTCCCGAGGTCCGGTACCACTCGCTGCATTCCACATAGATCGTGGCGACGACGTTGCTGGCGGCGACAGCGGTGAGCAGATCGGCAGGCAGGAAGGTCTGGTCCGGCCGCGCCCAGAAGTGATGGTGTGAGTCGACTGTCGGCTGCGCCGCCGCGTCTGCGTCGGTCATCTCGACCCTCTCCCTGATGCCTGGCAGGTGCCAGGCACGTGCCAGGCACCGGACGTGGAGTTCGGCGCGTTCGTGCGAGGGGTGAGCGTAGTCAAGTGGGATGGGTGGTGTGAGCGGGCCGCCGTTACGATCGCCGGGCAGGAGCGGATTCAGCTCGGCCTCGGCGTTGGTGATCCGAGGTCGGCTGGACTTCGTCGAGACGTTGGGGGAGACGCATGGAACGCATTCTCGAAGGCATTCGTGTCATCGACATGACGCAATACCTCGCCGGGCCGACGGTCACGCGCCTCATGGCGGAGATGGGGGCGGAGATCATCAAGATCGAGCAGCCCCCTGGCGGCGACCCCTCCCGCAACTACGCGATCCTCCATCGGGAGACCAAAAGGTCCGGGTACTTCGTGCAGCAGAACCGCGGCAAGCGCAGCCTCTGTCTCGACTTCGACGATCCCGAAGCGCAGGCCATCATCAACGAGCTCATCGACGGCGCCGATGTGTTCGTGGAGAACTACGGGCCCGGCGTTCTGGCCCGTCGCGGGTTCGACTGGCCTCAGCTCAGCGAACGCAATCCGCGCTTGGTGATGGCGGCGATCTCGGGCTTCGGGCGAGACAGTGCCTGGTCGGATCGCCCGGCGTTCGACATCATCGCCCAGGCGGTCAGCGGACAGATGTACATGACGGGCGCGCCCGACGGGCCCCCGATGGCCACCGGCAGCTCCACCGCCGATGTCATGGCCGGGGTCCATGCCGCGACGGCGATCGGCTACGCCCTGTTCCATCGTGAGCGCACCGGCCGGGGCCAGTTCATCGACATCGCCATGGTGGACTGCTTGTTCCATACCCACGAGATGGCCGTCCAAGGGCCGTCGCTGACGGGGCTGCGATGGAAGCCGAAGCGCCACGGTCACCGATCGACGGTCAACACGCCGCTCGGCTCCTACAAGGGACCCGACGGTTGGATCGCGATCCAGGCCATGGACGGGCAGTGGCCTCGCCTTGCCCAGGCAATGGGACGGCCCGAGCTGGTCGATGATCCACGGTTCGCCGACCTCAACGCGCGCGCCGCCAACCGTGACGTCCTCAACGACATGATCGACGAGTGGATGACCGGTTTCGCCACCGACCAGGACGTGATCGAGGTGCTCGACGCGAACCGGGTGCCCAACGCGCTCGTGCTCGCTCCGTTCGAAGCGATCGGTCATCCGTACTTCGAGTCACGGGGGGCGATCCGCAAGGTACCCGATCCGTTGCTCGGCGAGGTCCACATTCCCGGTGATCCGCTGCGGTTCTCCGACTATCCCGAACCGATGGAACTCCTGGCGCCGACGCTCGGACAGCACAACCATGAGATCCTCGGGGAGATCGGTTACGACGCCGAACGCATCGCCTCGCTCGAGGCCCGTCGCGTGCTCCGGGCACGCGAGATTTGACGGCTCGTCGCTAGGCACCGACTAGATTCGCCGGCGCTGGACGCCAGACAGACGAAGGGGGATCGCGGTGAAGGTTCCATTGACGGTCAACGATTTCCTGGCCCGCGGGGTTGCGGTGTACCCGGATCGGGTGGCGGTGGTCGACGAACCCCACCAACCGGCAACGAGCCTCGGGGAGCTGACTTTCCGCGAGCTTGGTGGCTACCAGCGGCGCATCGGGGTCGCGATGGACCGGCTCGGGCTCCCCATGGGCGCCCGGGTGGCCATGGTGAGCCACAACTCTGCGCGCCTGCTGACGATGTTCTACGGCGTGAGCGGCAATGGGCGGGTCTTCGTGCCGATCAACTTCAGGCTCAGCCGCGATGAGGTCGCTTACATCGTGGAGCACTCGGGCGCGGACGCCCTGCTCATCGATCCCGAGATCGCAGGCGCCCTCGGCGACGTGCCGGTTCGACACAAGTGGGTGGTCGGGCCCGACAGCGATGCCGACTGGTTCGGTCACGACGGCACCCCCGCGCCTTGGACCCCCGACGAGGACGCGACCGCGTCGATCAACTACACGTCGGGTACCACGGCGCGGCCGAAAGGCGTCGAGCAGACCCACCGCGCCCGATGGATCAATGCCACGACCTTCGGCTGGCACACGGGGGTGAACGATCGGGACGTCTACCTCCACACCCTCCCGATGTTCCATTGCGACGGGTGGGGCATGTTGTATTCCGTCATGGCGATGGGGGCGAAGAACGTGGTGCTGCGCAAGGTCGACGGCGCCGAGATCCTGCGGCGGGTCGACGAACACGGGGTCACGCTCATGTGCGGTGCCCCGGCGGTCGCTGCCGCCGTGCTGGAAGCTGCGGCAACGTGGGACGGGGAGATTCCCGGTCGGGATCGGGTTCGCATGGTCGTGGCAGGAGCGCCGCCGCCCACCAAGACGATCGAGCGGATCGAGACCGAGCTGGGCTGGGAGTTCATCCAGATCTACGGCCTCACCGAGACGGCTCCACTGCTCACGATCAACCGCACGCGCGCCGAGTGGGATGGCCTCGACCCCAGCGAGCGAGCAGCTCGTCTCGGTCGTGCGGGAGTGCCCGCGTTGGGGATCGACCTCGATGTCTCCGCGCACGGGGAGGTCCTGGCGCGTGGGAACCACATCCTGAAGTCGTACTGGGAGAACCCCGAGGCTTCCGCCGAGGCGCTAGCCGGGGGGTGGTTCCACACCGGCGACGGCGGCGTGGTCGACGGCGACGGTTACCTCGCCATAACGGACCGCAAGAAGGACGTGATCATCTCCGGCGGCGAGAACATCAGCTCGATCGAGGTGGAGGACGCGATCTTCTCGCTTCCGGAGGTGCAGGAGGTCGCGGTCATCGGGGTCCCGCACGAGAAGTGGGGCGAGACGGTGAAGGCGCTCGTGGTCCTGGTTGCGGGGTCGACCACCGACGAACGTGCCGTCATCGAGCACTGCCGCAGCAAGCTCGCCCACTACAAGTGTCCCACCAGCGTCGAGTTCCGCGACGAGCTGGCCCGCACGGCTACGGGCAAGCTCCAGAAGTTCAAGCTGCGAGCCCCGTATTGGGAAGGGTTCGACCGGCAGGTGAACTGAGGAGCCGGGCAGGGCCCGTCGACGCCTCGACCCCCGCAGCTCCCTGCCATCTGTATTCCAGTTACGGTATTGTTCTCATCATCGCCTTGAGCGAATGATGCACACTCAGAGTGGTAATGAAGAACGCGAAGAGGGATCAGCAATCGCCATGCTGAAGAAAACATCCGAAATCGCGTGAGATCGGCGCCGATCACCCGACAACGAAACTCTGCATGTGCTAATGTGGCTTCATTCACTCGCCCGGCCGTTCGGCCGGGCGTTCGTCGTCTTCGACCGGTCTGCCGACGCCGGGCCCGACCACCGGCGCGTCGATCACGTGCATCAGATCAGGCGAAGAACTTGGCGGCGATGCGATCGACCGTATTGCGGGTACGCACCGTGTGCGGACCGACAACCCCCGCCAGGGCCGACAAGTCGAGGGAGGTGTCGCCGACGCCGGCGACCGGCAGCCAGTGCAGCTCGGCCCCGTCGACGACGACGAGGTCGTCGGTGGGTGTGAGGGCGGCCAGGGCCACCTGTCCCGAAGGGGTCACCGGCCGCCGGAGGAAGATCACCTGAGGTTTGCCGTGCCCTTCGAGCGCGTCGGGCGGGAATGGCTTCATGGATGCAAGCGCACGGAGATGCTCGGCGCTTCGCAGGAACGTCGGCACCGCGTAGCCGAGCGCATCGCCGAGACCGTGCTCGAGGTGCGCCCCGATCGCGTCGCCCGAGCCGCTTTCGGCCCCGGGCGCGTCGAACACCACGTTGCCGCTTGCGAGGAACGGACGCGCGTCCACGAGCCCGAGCTCGGCGAACACGGTGGCGAGCTCTTCGTTGGTGACTCGATGGCCCCCGACGTTGATGCCTCGGAGGAAGGCGACGAACCGTGCCATGGTCATCGAGGCTACGGCACCACCAGGAGCGACGGGTCGGACCAGAAGCCAGCGCGCGACTGCGGGGCGCCGCCCGGTGGGCGCCCGGCCACAGGCGCGGCGAAGATGGGTGGAACCGACCGAGGAGCACGGCTTGAGCGAGTTCGAACCCTGGTCGACCACGGCGGTCAACCTCACCGAGCATGCCGAGAACCCCATCCACACCGACGCCGGCGCCATCGCGGCGGGATACCCGTCGGCGGTCATCGCGGGGACTTCGGTCTACGCCTACCTCGCCCATCCCGTGTGGGTCGCGTGGGGAGACGACTGGTTGCGCTCCGGTGGGGGGGAGGTCCGCTTCCGCGAGCCTGTGTTCGCCGGCGACGTCGTGGACTGCGCCGCTGAGCCAGGCTCGGATCGAGCGGTCGTCACGGCTCGGGTCGCGGGTGTCGAACGGGCCACCTTCGAGGCCTGGAGGAGAGCCGGAGGGCGGCCGGCACGCGCCGGAACCCGGCTCGGACCGGTGGATACCGAGCTCGTCGAGGCCTATGCCGACTACGGGCTACGGGTCGGTGACGACCTCGTCGACTTCAGCGCGCGAGCCATCGCCCATCCGGCGACGTGGATCGCGCTCGCCAACCGGATCTTCCTCGCCAACCTCGTCGACGGCCCCTGGATCCACACCCGCAGCCGCATCTATCACCGGGCAATCGCGGCCGTCGGAGCCCGCATCCACGTCGAGGCCATCCTCGTCGACCGGTATGCCTCCGGGAGGGGCCGGCGAGCGCTCGTCGACGTCACGATTGCCGCTGATGGTGTCCCCGTGGCCGTCGTTGAGCACGAGGCGTTGATCGATCTGACCGGCTGAGAGGTCGGCCGGCCCAAGGGCTCCCGGTTGCGAAGGCCAACCTCAGCCGGCGCGCCGGAAGAGCAATACCGCCGACGTGCGCTGGACGACGCGGCGGTGCAGCGTTCCCTCCCCGTCGGTGTCCTCGTGTTCGTCGGTCTCGGTCACATACTGGATCTGATCGAGCACCCAGCCCTCGAGCTCGATGCTGCCGATGGCATCATCGAGCTCGGGCTCGCGCGTGTGATGACCACCACCGCGATGGGCGATGTCGTCGAGATCGAGCCGAATGTGGAAGGTCGAGGCTCCCGCCTCGGCGGCCTTGCGGGCTTTGCCCGCGGGCGTGCGATCGAACCGCTTGTCGGCGACGAAGGCAACCGCGCCCGACGCGGCGCCGCGGAGCGATCCGGCGGCTTTGCGCAGCGCCCCGACGAGTGGCCGGGATGGGGTATCGGGTTCGTCGTGCACAGTGGTCCTCGACACGACGGTAGCGGCCGGAGTCGTTCAGCGCAGCTCGAACGACACGATCTCGACCCCGTGCTCCTCGTCGAGGAGCTGTTCCTCCGGGTCCACGTAGAGCCGCGCGGGGTACCCGTACGCGGGCTCATAGGTGACTTCGATGGCGAACGCCGCGCTGTTGATCGCCGCTTCGACCTGGGAGAAGAGGTCCTCGACGCCGTCGATGAGGTCGGTGGTCGGAGCCCCCTCGATCGTGCGGTCGACGAGTGTGCCGTCTCGAACCTCGAGCGACACCACGATCTCGGGGCAGAAGCACAACATCCGGTAGGTCAGGTCGTAGCTACGGGTTGCTCCTGCCGCCCACACCGCTCTGGCGTCGGCGAGCTCGGCGCGCAGTTCGTCGTAGGAGACGAGATCGCGCAGCGTGAGGTCGAGCCCGCCATCGGCGGGGATCGATTCGAGGTCGAGCCGGACACGCGCCGGGAAGCCACTGGCGACGTCATAGGCGACGCCCACCTGCTCGCCGCGTTCGATCGACGCCTCGATGTCGTCGAAGACGTCCTCGACGCTGCCCGGCCCAGCGTTGGTCGGGGTCCCCACGTAGGTGGTCGAGATAGCGACCGTATCGACCACGTGGACCCGCAGGGGGCCGGCTGCCTCGTCGGTGCACTCGCAGGATCGAGTGGCGGTGAATCCGTAGTCCGCTGGCCCGGCCTGCGACCACCGTGCGCGCGCCGCGCTCAACGCCTCCAGCGCGTCGGGGTCGACGACACCGTCGGTACCGTCAGTGCCCGACGGGGTGTCGGTGGCAGTGGTGGTGTCGTCGCCGCAGGCAGTGAGCAAGACCATGAGCGATAGTGCCGCAGTCACTGCCACGGCTAGCGCGGTGCGCGCCTCGGGTCGGCGCGGGCGGTCGTGGAGGTGCGAGATCACGGTCCTACGACGACCGCTGGGCATGCGCTGGTTCCCGGCAGTGGCCGGCGTCAGGTACCGGACGGCATGGTCTCTGCGATGGGCATGACGTCAGTCGCGAGGAGCTCGACATGGTCGAGGTCGTCGTCGTCGAGGACCTGGAGGTAGACCCGCTCCACGCCTTCGTGCGCGAAAGCCGCGAGACGCTCGAGTGCCTCCGCCGGCGTGCCCGCGATGCCGTTCCGGCGCAGTTCTTCGGGCGTGCGGCCGATGGCGGCGGCGCGTCGGTCGACCTCGGCGGCGTCGGCTCCCACGCAGACGACCTGGGCGATGGAGTATGTGAGGTCTCCAGGGTCGCGTCCGATCGTCTCACAGGCACGGCTGACCCGTTCGCGTTGGACGGCGAAGGCCGAGGGCTGACTGAAACCGAGGTTGTACTCGGCGCCGAACCGCGCGGCGAACGATGGTGTGCGCCGCGCTCCGCGCCCGCCGATGATGAGGGGCACGCCGTTCGGCTGAGCCGGTTTGGGAAGCGCTGGGCAGTTCCGCAACGTGAAGTGGGTGCCGACGAAGTCGAACCGCTCACCTTCGGGCGTCGACCAGAAACGTCGGAGGATCTCGAGCTGTTCCTCGAGCCGGTCGAAGCGCACCCCGACCTCCGGAAACGGGATGCCGTGGGCGATGTGTTCGGCCTCGAACCAGCCGCTCCCCAACCCGAGCTCGAGGCGGCCGTTGCTCATGTGGTCGATCTCGGTGGCGGCAACTGCGAGCGGACCCGGCCACCGGAACGTCGACGAACACACGAGGGTGCCGAGGCGGATCGTCGACGTGTCGCGCGCCAGGCCCGCCAACGTCGTGAGTGCGTCGGTCGGTCCGAGTCGGGGCGTGTCGTTCATGGCGAGGTAGTGGTCGCTGACGAAGAACCCGGAGAAGCCCAGTCGCTCTGCGGTGATGGCCAACGTTGCCAGCCGGTGGTAGCCGGCGCCCTGCTGGGGTTCGGTGAAGATGCGGACGTCCATGGTCACTCCGGGTGCAGTACGGCTTCGAGGGCGACGCGCTCGTCGGAGCGCCACCGTCGCGACAACGCAGCTCCGGGAACGAAGGTCGGCGAGGCGTGGAACGCTCCGGGGTAGACGTGGAGCTCGGTTGGGACCCCTGCAGCCAGCAGGGACCGGGCATACGCGATGTTCTCGTCGAGGAACAGGTCGAAGGTCCCGACGTTCACGTATGCCGGTGGGAGACCCGCGAGGTCAGCGGCAAGGGCGGGTGATGCGTAGGGCGAGACCTCGGTGACGTCGCCGAGGTACGCCTCCCACGCGATGAGGTTGGCACTGCGGCACCACGCCCGTGGGTCGACGATCGCGTGACTGCTGGGCGTGATGTTGCGGTGGTCGACCATGGGGTAGACGAGCACCTGGAAGCAGAGTGCCGGTCCGCCGGAGTCGCGTGCGAGCAGCGCCGTGCCTGCAGCGAGGCCACCCCCGGCGGATTGACCCCCGATGGCGATCCTGCTGGGGTCGACACCGAGCTCGGTCGCGTGCGCGGCGATCCAGGTGAGCGCCGCATACGAGTCGTCGACCGGCGCCGGAAAAGGATGCTCGGGCGCCAGCCGATACTCGACGGACACGACGAGGCTCCGGAGTCGTGCCGCCCGCGCCGCGCAGTCGAGATCGGTCGACTCCAGCGTGCCGCTCACCATGCCACCTCCGTGGAGCCACAGGATCGCCGGGGATTGCGGGGCGAGGTCCACAGGGCGATAGAGGCGGACGCGGACCTCCGGGTCGTCCGGGAATCGGCCGGGCACGAACGCGTCCTCGACCGTGACGCCGTCAGGCAGCGGTGTGACGGCCGTCAGAGCGTCGAGCCGGCGGCGGAACGCGGCAATGTCGGTCAGATCGAACAGATCGCCCGGCAGCGCCGCCAGCGCGATTCGGTGCTCGGCGTCGAGCACCGAATCGAGGTCGATGGGCTCGAAAGCCATGGTGCGCGTTCCTTCGGTCGTGGACGGCAGCATCGTAGGCGTCAGCGAGGTCGACCGATCGCCGCATTGCCGACGGGAGCCCGCTCAGCCCGGGGTGCGCAGCGCGATTTCAGGGTCGGGTGCCCCGGCGGCTGATCCAGCCGTCGATCAGGCGGCGCGCGATCGAGAGCTTGCCCGGGATCGAGGGCAGGTCGTCAGGTGCGAACCACTGGGCGTCCGCGATCTCGACGCCGTCGACGCGGATGTCGCCGCTGACCCAGCGGGCCGTGAAGCCCAGCATGAGTGAGTTCGGGAACGGCCACGGCTGACTCGCGACGTAGCCGATGTCACCGACGCGCACGCCGACCTCCTCGAACACCTCGCGCTGGACCGCCTCCTCGAGCGTCTCGCCGGGCTCGACGAAACCAGCGAGGGTGCTGTACATCGGCGTGTCCCACCGGCCGCTGCGCCCGAGGAGGGCACGGCCGTCCTCGCGCTCGACGAGGACGATGATGGCCGGCGACAGGCGGGGGTACGCGGTGTGCCCGTCGACGGGACAACGCATCGCCCGTTCTCCCGACGCCCGCGACATCGGACCGCCGCAACGTCCGCAGAACTGGTTGTCGCGGTACCAGTCGAGGATCTGTGTCGCTCGTCCGCCAATGTTCCATTCGTGATCGGCCAGGCGACCGTGCAGGCCGCGCAGCCCCTCGAGGTGGTGCCGGTCGTCGAACTCGATGTGATCGGGCAGAGACGAGACCCAGTAGGTGACGCCGTCGAGGCGACCAAGCACCACCTCGCCGGGTTCGTCGCCGAGCAGCGAGCGTGCTTCGTCGGTGGTGAGCGAGCGCACGCTCGTGTGTTCCACCCGCACGAGCACCTGCCCCCCGCGCACGAGGACGTGGCGGTGGTCGCCTTCGCGGCGGTCGGGTTCGTCGTGGAGCGGCTCGAACATCACACCAGTGTCGCGCGGGTCGCGGCGGCGGCTGCTGCCACCGTGGACGAGCGGTGGGAAGCAGCGGGAAGGGTCCAGACGAGTGCTGCCATCGCCGCCATCGTCGCGGCCAATACGGCAATCGGGATGCCGAAGCCGCCGGTGACCTGCGCCAGCCATCCCGTCAGCGCCGGCCCCGACATGCCTCCGATCTCGCCGGCGGTGAAGAACAGCGCGCCGGCCGCTGCCATGTTGCGCGAGCCCACTCGCTCGCTGTCCATCAAGATGAGCATGGCCAGGGGCATGATCGTGGTGCGGCTGATGCCCGCAGCCACCAGGGCCGGTGCCAGGAGTGCCGCGGTCGTCGTGGTCAGGAACACGACGCCGACCGCGCCGAGCAGAAAGGTCGCCGAGAAGAGCCCAACTCGACGTGAAGGGGTCGCGAGCCGGGGAACGGCGACTGTGGCGAAGATGCCGACGAACGTCGGGATCGCGGCCCAGTAGCCCGCAGCGGCCGAGGATCTACCGGCGTCCTCGAGGATCTCGACGAGCCAGTTCGACAACGCGTGGCTGAAGAGGAAGCCCCCGAGCGCCAGGACGAGGACGACCCGAACGACCGGGAGCCGCAGGAGTTCCCGGCTCGACAGGGCGGGGGCGGCTTCGTCGAGCGCCGCGTGTCGGTTTGGTGCGATGCCAGAAACCACGAACCAGAAGACGCCGGCTGCCAACGCAACCGTGGAGAAGACGACCAGGGTGACCCGCCAGGAATCGCCGACGATCGGTGAGACGACACCGTTGGCGAGCGCGAGCGCGACGGTCATCCCGATCGGCGGCGCTGCGCCGTAGATCCCGACCGCGGTGCGGCGCTCGCGTTCGCCGAACCACACCGACACGAGCTTGGGCGCTCCGATCGACACGAGCGGGCCGCCGACGCCGAACAACCCCACCGATACGAGCAGGCTCGGCAAGCCGCCGCTGGCCGCGCGGAGGGTGCCGGACGCGAAGATGAACAACGCCGCGCCGGCGACACCCAGGCGCAGGCCGACTCGATCGATGAGCTTGCCGGCGGGCACCGCGGCGCCGAGGTACACCAGCTGCCACACGCCGAGTACGAGGCCCATCTCGCCCCGGGTCAAACCGAGGTCGGCTCGGATCGTGGGAACGAGCGCGGCTGTGGCCCCGATGACGAGGCCGAAGCTGAAATACACCAGCGAGACGCCGGTCAGCAGCCACCAGCGGGTGTTGTCGGCCGTGGCCGCGAGCGGCCGCGACCGATCGGTCATGGCCGCTCGCCGAGCTCGGGCCGCTCGGTCCGGCTGCGCTTGAGCTCCCAGAACCCTGGGACGGTGGCCATGAAGACGAACCCGTCCCACAGGCGCAGGCTCAGCTCGGTGGAGGGGACCCGGGTGATGACCGGGCCGAACAGTGCCACCCGGTTCCCGTCCTCGTCGTCGACCGCGATGATCGGCGTGCCGACGTCGTTGCCCGCCAGCGCGATGCCGCGGTCCATCCGTCGCCGGATCTCGACGTCGCGACTCTCGTCGTCGAACGCGGCGGCGTGCGCAGTGTCGAAACCGACTGCTGCGAGCGCCTCGGTCGCGGTGAACGACCGGTTCTTGTCGTGGTGGATCCGACGGCCGAACTCCCAGTACACCTGCTGCACCGCCAGCTCGCCCTCGGCTTCGCGCACCGATTCGAGTACCCGCAACAGGTTGTGGGTGAACGTCACCGGTGCGCGGCGATCGGGATCCGCAGGCTCGTTCTTGAACAGCAGGCTGATGGGCTGCCACGTGACGTCGATATCACGGGCAGGCATGACTTCGTCGACGACCCAACGGGCCGTCACCCAGCACCACGGTCAAATGGGGTCGATCCAGAATTCAATGTCCATGCTGCGACGCTAGCCGGTTCGGTGCGTCCGACGAAGCAGCCAGGCACGCTCACCTGCGGATCGACGCCGGCACGTCGTTGCTCCGTGAAGCGCTCTTCTCGGCCGAGGTCGCCGCAGGCACTGCCAACGGGAAGATCTCCTTGTCCGAGTTCGGCGCCGACGCCACCATCTGCCCGCCCGACCCGGGTGGTCCGATTTCGCATCGTCTGATTCCTGTCGTGGCGAGACGACGATCGAGGTTCGCGCCTCGCCGAGCTTCAGCGTCCCGGTCGATGCTCGAGCGCCGCGATCAGCTCGGGGATCGTGCGGGCGAGTGCGGCGGTGGCGGCGCCCAGGTTGGCCATGAACTGGTCGCGGGTCGGATGCACGGTGTCGACGAGGTCGGTGATCGCCTTGAGTGCGGTGAACGGCACGTTCAGCCGTTCGCACACCCACGCGACGGCTGCAGCCTCCATGTCCTTGGCGACCGCCGCGCTCGCGTCCATCTTGGCGCGGTCGACCGCGGGGGCATCGAGCGCGTTGCCGGTCGAGACCGTTCCCGTCGGCAGCCCGAGCCGCTCGGCGACGTCCCCGAGTCGGGCCACGGGGTAGTCCCCGTCGCCGTAGCGGTCGAAGGTCGCGAGATCGACGCGGCGGTCGTGATACACGCAGCGGTCGGCGAGATACACCGTCGCGATGGCGCCCCCTCGCGAGGCGAATCCCCCTGCAGTGCCCGCCGAGATGACGATCGACGGCGAGGTCCGTTCGATCGCGTGCAGCGTGGTGGTGACCGCTGGCTGGCTGGCGATGCTGTCGACCGCGAAGCGTGGATCGCGTCCGTTCACCGCGAGGCTCACGTTGCTCCCCGTCCAGATCCGAGCGGGGAACGCGGGGTGGAGCAGGTCACCGCCACCGACGAGGCCGAGCGCGGCGCGCACGGGTGCGGCTTCGGCTTCCATCGCCATCACGATCAGGGCTCCCAACTCAGCGACTCTTGCCGTTGCCGTTGCCGTTGCCGTTGCCGTCGAGGGCGGGGAAGGTGAGCTCGACCAACGGTGCGTCCTCGATCAGCTCCGCGCGTCGGCTGCGCTCGAGGTACCAGGTCGCGCGCTCGTGGTCGAACACCATGGTCCGGGTGGCGCGGTCACGGACCACCCGGGCCCGGGCGTTCAGATCGACTTCGATCGACTCCTTCAGATGAAAGACGAGCTCGCCGTGGGCGCTCAGGTTCGCGAGCCAGTCGCGCGGGCCCGGTGTGCCGGTGATGAAGGTCCGCCCGTCGATGTGGAGGAACCAGATCTCGACTCGGCGTGGGAGCCCGCTACGGGCGCCGGTGGTGGTGATGTCGATGGTTCGGTCGGTGCGGAGTGCTGCGCGAATCGCGTCGAGGTCGGCCACGGCGCGAGTTGAGCACAGAACAGGTGGGGCCGTCAGGCGGCGGCGGGCACCGGGCGCGGTGGCGTCGGACCGACGTAGCGCGCGCTGGGACGCATGATCTTGTTGTTGGCGGCCTGCTCGAGGATGTGTGCTCCCCATCCGACGACCCGGCTGGTCGTGAAGGTGGGGGTGAACATCGTCTGGGGAATGCCCGCGAGGTGCAAGACGACGGCGGCATAGAACTCGACGTTCGTGACGATCACCGTCCCCGGCTTCCAGGCGCGAAGGACGCGCAGCATCCGTGCTTCGATGTCGAGGGCCCGATCGACGAGCTCGCCGCCGATGCCGATCGCGGTCTGGCGGAGCAGGGTGCTGCGCGGATCGTCTGCTCGGTACACGGCATGACCGAACCCCATGATCTTGTCGCCCGCGTCGAGCGTGGCGCGAGCCCACCGCTCGGTGTCGCGCGGGTCCCCGATCGCATCGACCATGTCGAGCACCCGGCTGGGGGCACCGCCGTGGAGGGGACCCGAGAGGGCGGCGGCGGCGCCGGCGAAGGCGCCTCCGACATCGGCACCGGTCGAGGTGATGACCCGCGCAGCGAACGTCGACGCATTGAACCCGTGGTCGGCAGTGAGGGAGAGGTAGGTCTCCACGGCACGAGCCGTCTGGGCATCGGGGGTGGCCCCGGTGACCATTCGGAGGTAGTCGGCGGCGTGGCCGAGCGCCGGGTCCGGGGCGAGGGGGGTGAGGCCGTTCTGGCGCCGGTGGACTGCGGCCAACACCGTCGGTGTAGCGCCGATCGCGGCCAGGACAGCCTCCCTGCGAGCGTCGTCGTCGAGATCGAGCGAGGGCGTCGGATCCACCGCGACCGAGAACAGCCCGCGCAGCGTGGCGAGCGGACCGTGACCGGCGTCGGCGAAGTGGTCGGCCAACGTGGCGACGGCCGGCGTGAGCCGACGGCGCTCGGCCAACTCCGCCCGGAACGCCGACTCGCCGAGCCTGTTGGGCAGATCGCCATGCAGAAGCAGGTGGGCGGTGGCCTCGAACGAGCGAGCCGCGGCCACCTCGGTGGCGTCATAGGCGCCGTAATGGAAGAACCCCTCCTCGCCGCGGACATCGCCGACCGCGGTGTCGGCAACGACGAGACCTTTGAGTCCGGGGGGAGCGATGGTCGGCGGCAGGCTGGTCGTGGCCGCGCCGGCAGCCGAGGAGGCCGCCGTGCCCGCAGCGGCCGGCGTGCTCGGAGCGGGCGAGGTGTGCGCAGACGGGGTCATGGTGCCTCCAGCGACGCGCTGGGCGCTGCCGCAGTGTCCAGGGTTCGGATGCTTCTCACTGTGCACGAGTGGATCTATGTTGACAATATTGATCAAGTCAATGTTGATCGTGTCCATCGACCGGTCACTGTGCGACGGAGGGAACATGGCACAGGAGCTCACCGCTGCAGAGGCGGCTGCTCGTCTCGGCGTCAAACGGGCCACGTTGTACGCGTACGTCAGCCGGGGGGTGCTGCATCGCAACGTCTCGATGGACGGCCGCACGTCGCTGTTCGACCCCGAGGAGATCGAGGCCTTCCGACGCAACCGCCGCAGGCCGTCGGAAGGCGAGCTCGACACGGTCATCAGCACCGCACTGACGAACGTGAGCGACGCGGGAGTGCAGATCCGCGGCCGGGACCTCGTGACGATGGTAGATGACGGGATGCACTTCGAGGACATCGCCGAATGGTTGTGGGCGGGGGTCGATGGCGCGCTCGAGGCCCCGCGCTCTTGGACCGTCGAACCCGTGCTCGCCAGGAGTCTCGCCGCAGTCCAGGCGGCGATGCCAGCGGCGACACCGCTCATCGACCGATTGCGGGTGTCGGTGTCGGTGGTCTCGGGCACGGACCCGATGCGTTACGAGACCGAGCCGCTCGGCGTCCATGCGGTCACCCGTTCGCTCGTCGCCGGGATGGTCGAAGGCCTGCCGTTGCTCGGGCCGGTGGGGGAGGGAACCTCGATTGCCAACCGGCTGTGGCCCCGGCTCAGCGGCCAGCCGGCAACCGCAGCGCGGGTCGCCGCGCTCGACGCGGCTCTGGGACTCGCCGTCGATCACGGGCTCGCCACGTCGACCTTCGGCGCCCGGATCGCGGCGTCGGTCCGGGCCGATCCCTACTCGGTCGTGGCTGCGGGCCTCGGGGTCTTCGGGGGGCCGTTGCACGGCGCGGCGAGCGGGCTCGTACATCGCCTGCTCGCGGACGTCGAACGCCTCGGCGATGCCGGGGCCGCCATAGGGGCAGCCCAACGCGTCGCCGACCAGGTGCCGGGATTCGGGCATGCGATCTACCGCAACGAGGATCCCCGGTACGGCGCACTCATGCGCCGGGTGAGTGCCGCATGGTCCAATGACGCTCGTCTGGCTCACCTCCACCAGGTTCGCGACCTGGTCGGGAGCCGGGGCAACGCCATCCCCAACATCGACCTCGCGCTCGGAGCGCTCACGTACCTGGGTGACATGACCCCCGACGCGGGCGAGGCCGCGTTCGCCGTAGCCCGCACCGCCGGCTGGATCGCCCATGGCATCGAGGAGTTGTCGGAGAAGCCGGTGCGGTTCCGTCCCAGGGCGCGCTACGTCGGGGTGCGCTGAGCCGAGCGTTTCAGGACACGAACCGCCGCAGCTTCGGCACCGCCGCGTCGACCTGTGACCCGAGGACAGCCTCCAGCGGCGTGCTCCACAGCCCACCTTCGTAGCGCAGGTCGACCGACACGAGGCTGTGCGCGTCGTCCCCACGTGCCGCGATGCTCACATCGAAGGTCCATGACGCGTGCTCGCGCCCGTCGGTCTCGTGGCGTTCGAATCGAAGATGGGAGGGTTCGTCCGAGACGCTGCGCATCATGCGGAGACGTTTCGAGCGGGAGAAGGGTCCGACCTTGGCGCGAAGGGTGACCCACCAGGCGTCGTCGGTGTCGTCGGCAGCCGCGTCCGCTGGCTCGACGGCAGCCACGAGGTCGAGCCACTCGGGGTAGGCCTGCAGGGACTGGAGCGCCGCGAAGACCCGTGCCGGTGGGGCGGGAATCTCGGTTTCGATCGATCGGTGCATAGCCATGGGGAGCGACTCCGTGCCGGAATCTCGAGGGTTTCTTCGGTCCAGTGTGCATCGGCGGGCGGTGGACTCCGGCATCGTGGTGACCAGTCACTAGCCTGCCGCTTGTGCAGGCGACCACCCGTTTCGTTGACCTCGGCGTCGACCCCGTTCGCCTGGGCGCGGCCAGCGGGCTGCTCTGGTCGAGTGGCGGATTCGTCCTGGCCGGTGTCGATGTGGCGAAGCGGATCGCGCTGGACCGGACGGTCGGCGGTGCCCGTGGCGCGCAGGGCGTCCTCGCCGCGCTCGGGCAGGGCGAAGACCGGGCCGAGGCATCCACGGTGGCGCGAGCCCCGCTTGGAGTGACCGCCTTCGTCGCGATGCCGTTCGACGCGGCGCGCCCAGGCGAGCTGGTCGTCCCCCGGCTGCTCGTCGGAACCGACGGCGCCCGGAGCTGGTTGACCGTCCTGGGGGATGGCGATGCGGTCGATCTCGGCGCGATCGGTGCCGAGATCGACGCAATGCTGGCACGTTCGAGGACGCCGGAGCCGAGCACAGCCACCGTGACATCGACCATCCCCGCCGAGGAGTGGCGCGACCAGATCCTGACGCCGGTACGCGACCGCATTCGTTCAGGTGAGCTCACCAAGGCGGTGCTGGCTCGTGAGCTGGTGATCATCGCGAACCGGCCGTTTCCCGTCACCGAGATCGTGGCGCGACTCGTGGGGACCCATCCCGCAGCCATGGTGTTCGCCATCGAGGGATTCGTCGGGGCGTCGCCCGAGCTCCTCGTCGCCCGCGAGGGTGAGGTTGTGCGCGCCCATCCGCTTGCAGGCACCGTCGCCCGAGCCTCCGCTCCCGAGGCCGATGCCGAGGCGAGCGCGTCGCTGTTGCGGTCGTCCAAGGACCGGTGGGAGCACCGGATCACCATCGACTGGCTGCTCGAGGAATTGCTGCCGTTCTGCTCCTACGTCGATGCCGAACCCGAGCCCACGATCGTTTCGTTACCGAACGTGCACCACCTCGGGACCCGGGTCGAGGGGCGCCTCTCCCGTCCCGTCGCGTCGGTCCTCGAGCTCGTCGCTGCGCTCCACCCCACCCCTGCGGTGGGAGGCGCACCCCAGTCCGATGCCCTGCGAGTGATCAACGAGGTCGAACGGCTTGACCGTGGCCGCTACGCCGGGCCCGTCGGTTGGGTTGACGCCGCCGGCAACGGTGCCTTCGCCGTCGGCATTCGCTCGGCGCAGATCGACGGTGGAACCGCTCGACTGATGGCCGGCGTCGGTGTCGTGGCCGACAGCGACCCAGCCTCGGAGCTGGCCGAGACCCGTGCGAAGTTCCAGGCCATGCTGCCGGCGCTGCTCCGCCTCTGAAGGGCACGCGATATCCGACCGGTCGAGGCGATCACGTGCTGTCGGGCCGGCGGCCGCCGCCGCCGACCCTCAGCGGTAGCCCCGCAGGTTCCGGCCGTGGCCGATCCCTCGGGGCGTTGGAACCAGGCCCGTGACCCGACCGTACCGAAGCCGCGACTAGCGGGGAAGAGGGAGTAGGACCAGCGCCCTGATCCGATCGGCCCTTCGGGAAGACAACGGCGCGACCGGCAGCCGGCGCCCGAACTGCGACCGGGAGCGGCGCGAGGGGGCCCCCGGCGCGAGAATCGGACCCATGACCCCCTTCGAATCGTACGGGCATGACGAGGGACCGTCGGCAGGCCCCGTCACCAGCGAAGCTGCGAGGACGCTGCTCGTCGGGGGCGTGGCGAGCGACGAGTTCGCCGTCGAGGAGATCTCGGCGCAGAACTTCGTGCGTTCGCAGCTCGACGGCCGGTTCGGGCACATCATCCTGGGTCGTGATGTCTCGGTGTTGAACACGGCCGCCCAGCGACTCGTCATCCACAACTGTGCCGCCCACCTGGTGCCCGGCGGGACGCTGGTCCTCGCCCTCCCCGCAGACGCGCTCTCGGCACATCTCGGCGTGACCGGGTTCACTCCCGTGGTCGGCGGGGGCGAGGGCTCGGTGTGGAGACGCGCTGATCGCCGAACCGTGCACGATGTCGTCGCCGACGCTCGCCGCCGTCTCGAGCGGGTTTCCGCTCTCGAGCTACGCGCGCTGCTCGACCGAGGGAGAGCCACGGTGGTCGACATCAGGATCCCCGAGGACCGGGCGCGCCATGGCGTGATCAACCCCTCGGTGAGCGTTCCTCGCACGGTCCTGGAGTGGCGCGTCGATCCCGCGTCGGGCTACTCGAACCCCGTGTTCGATTCGTTCGACCAGCGGCTTGTCGTGGTGTGCAACGAGGGCTACAGCTCATCGCTGGCGGCGGCCACCTTGGTGGATCTCGGGTTCGGGCGCGCCACGGACCTCATCGGTGGCATGGTCTCCTGGCTCGATGCCGGGCTGGCGGTTGTACCGTCGCCGCTCGACGAGGAGACCTACCTCGGCCCGCCCGAGCGCTGATTCGGCGACCCTCGGGTCCCGGGAGTGCGGGCGACCGTCAGGGGACCGGTTTCTCCATGAAGATCGAATGGGGATTCGGCTCGCCGACCCAAGCGGGGATGGGCTTGTAGCCCGAGGAGCGATAGAGCCCGAGCGCGTCGCGTTGCCGGTCACCGGCTTCGAGCACGATGCGCTGCACGTCCAGTGCCCGGGCTTCCTCCTCGAGCGACTCCAGGAGCATCTTGCCCAGCCCCTGGCCGCGCGCCGAGGGGAGCACATACATGCGCAACAGCTCCGCGGTGTCGGTATCGAGGCGGCGCACGGCGCCGCATCCCACGGGGCGCCGGTCCTGGTAGGCGATCAGAACCGAGCCGATGCCCCCGGCCTCGGCATCGCCGAACGGCGGCGGATACGGATGATCGGGGTACAGGGTCACCAGCTCGGCGTCGAGGTCCTCCATCAACTTGCGCGCCGTCGGGCTATGCAAGGAGGTGGTCATCAGCGTGGTGCTGGCGGCTGCCATCGCGGTCACG
Organism: Acidimicrobiaceae bacterium; assembly: GCA_024641655.1. GTDB lineage: Bacteria > Actinomycetota > Acidimicrobiia > Acidimicrobiales > UBA8592 > JAHECR01. Next base: position 125,886 of record JAHECR010000001.1, on the reverse strand, counting down.
GTAGTGGCGCGGGTCGCAAATAGCGATTTTGGCAGGATCCCCGGGCTTCCCGTTTCGTACCGATCGTCAAGACGGTATCGACGCCGACCGGAGGGGATTGGCCGGCGTCGATCCGTCGTCGAGAGGCGAGGTTCGCTCCGGCGAAGGTACCGCACCGGGGCCGGTTGCGGCCCACAACAGGCCGACGGGCCCACCGGTGCCCGCGAGTAGCCTGATACTGGCTTTCTCGGCGCGCACCGCGGTGAAGGGAGCACAGATCCCGACCACACGCGCCAGCGCCGGAGACCCCGCACGACATGAGTGTCGACACCATCATCGCCGAGGCCCAGCGCCGCCGCACCTTCGCCATCATCAGCCACCCCGACGCCGGCAAGACCACATTGACGGAGAAGTTCCTCCTCTACGCAGGCCAGGTCGCCCAGGCCGGTGCCGTCAAAGCGCGCGGCGGACGCCGCGGGGCGCGGTCGGACTGGATGGTTATGGAGCAGGATCGTGGCATCTCCATCGCGAGCGCAGTGATGCAGTTCGAGTACCGCGACCATGTCGTCAATCTGCTCGACACCCCCGGTCACCGCGACTTCTCCGAGGACACCTATCGCGTGCTGGCCGCAGTCGATGCCGCGGTCATGGTCCTCGACGCCGCCAAGGGCATCGAGGCCCAGACCCTCAAGCTGTTCGAGGTGTGCAAGGCGCGTGACATGCCGGTGCTCACGTTCATCAACAAGTGGGACCGCCCCGGTCGCGACGGGCTCGAACTCATGGACCAGATCGAGGACTTGATCGGCCTGCGCACGACACCGATCACTTGGCCGGTGGGGCCCGGCGGCGACTTCCGGGGCGTGATCGATCGCCGGAGCGGCGACTTCGTGCGTTTCACCCGCACCAGCCGCGGCGCGACGGCAGCGCCCGAGGAGATCGTGACGCCCGAGAGCGCCGCGACCGACGAAGGCGACGCTTGGCACCACGCTGCTGAGGAGGTGGCACTGCTCGACGAGATCGGAGCGACCCACGATCCCAAGACGTTCCTGGCGGGGGAGACGAGCCCGTTGTTCGTCGGCTCCGCGCTCACGAACTTCGGCGTGCGCCACCTTCTCGACGCCGTGATCGACCTCGCGCCGTCCCCGTCGCCGCGTGAGACCCGCGACGGGTCGTACCGCGCGCTCGATGATCCGTTCTCTGCCTTCGTCTTCAAGGTCCAGGCCAACATGGACCCCTCCCATCGCGACCGGGTGGCGTTCATGCGGATCAACTCGGGATATTTCGAGCGAGGTATGCAGGTCACCCACGAACGTCTGGGAAAGCCCTTCAGCACGAAGTTCGCCACGTCGATGTTCGGCGCCGAGCGCGACACCGTCGACGAGGGCTATCCCGGTGACGTGCTCGGACTGGTCAATGCGTCCGACCTGCGCATCGGCGACACCCTCTACGACGGTCCCAAGGTCGCGTTCCCCCCGATCCCGCGCTTCGAGCCCGAGCTGTTCTGGAGTGCGCGCCCGCTCGACGTGTCGAAGTCCAAGCAGTTCCGCAAGGGCCTCGATCAGCTCGACGAGGAGGGGGTGGTGCAGGTGCTCCGTGACCTCGACGCGCCGACGGCCTCGCCGGTGCTCGGCGCTGTCGGTCAGATGCAGTTCGAGGTGTTCGCCCACCGGCTCGAGTTCGAGTTCGGGGCGAAGGTCGAGCTGACGCCGACCTCCTGGGTGGTTGCCCGCCGCACCGACGCCGAGACCGCCGCAGAGGTGCGCCAACTGCGGGGCACCCGCGTGCTCGGTTCGCTCGACGGGACGTTGTTCGCCCTGTTCGACTCGACGGGTCGTCTCAGCCGCACCGTGGCCGACAACCCCGAGTGGCTCCTGGAACGCGTCGTCGAGACCGCGGGCTGACCCGACCACGGGGTCGGCGACGTCAGCCGCGGTTGCGGAGGAGCCGACGAAGGATCTTGCCGCTCGCCGACTTGGGGATCTCGTCGATGAACTCGACGAGGCGGATCTGCTTGTAGGTGGCGACGTGGGGCTTGACGAAGTCCATCAGCTCCTGGGCACTCACCGCTTGGCCAGGCTTCAACGTGACGAACGCCTTGGGCAGCTCGCCGGCCTCGACGTCGTCGATGCCCACGACGGCCACGTCGGCGACCGCCGGATGGGTGATGAGCAGCGCCTCGAGCTCCGCGGGCGCGACCTGGAAGCCCTTGTACTTGATGAGCTCCTTGACCCGGTCGACGATGTAGACGTGGTCGTGGTCATCGATCCTCGCCACGTCGCCGGTGTGGAGCCAACCGTCGCTGTCGATGGTGGCTGCCGTCGCCTCGGGGTTGTTCAGGTACCCGAGCATGTTCATCGGTCCCCGCACCCAGAGCTCCCCGACGCCGTCGACAGGCTGATCGACCCCTTCCTCGTCGACGATGCGGATCTCGGCGTTCGGGACGGTGATGCCGACCGATCCGGCCCGGTAGGTGCCTGGCGGGGTGACGTGGCTCACCGGGCTCATCTCGGTCATCCCATAGGCCTGGACCACCTGGCATCCGATCCGCGCCGTTGCTTCGGCTGCGAGTTCGGCGCCGAGCGGCGCCGCGCCCGAGACGACCACCTCGAGTGAGGACAGGTCGTAGTTGCTGACGATCGGCTGTTTCGCGAGCGCCAGCACCATGGGCGGCACGGCGCAGAAGTGGGTGATCTTGTGGTCCTGGATTGCCTGCAAGGCGGCGGCGAGCTCGAAACGGGGCATGCTGACAGCGGTGCAGCCGTTCGAGAGCAGGCCATTCATCAGCACCTGCATGCCGTAGATGTGGAAGAACGGCAGGACGGTGAGGCCGACCGAGTGATCGCTGTAGTGGATCAGCGCGTCGGTCTGCAGCACGTTGGTGACCAGGTTGAAGTGCGTCAACATGACGCCCTTGGGCAGGCCCGTCGTGCCCGACGAGTACGGCAGCACGACCACCTGGGTCTTCGGGTCGATCGGCACCTGTTCGATCGGGTCGGCCGCGACCAGGGTGGAGTAGGGAACTGCGTCGGGGTGGTCGCCGATGACGATGAGGTCGGTCACCGCCGTGCCCTCCATCGCCTCGAGTGCGGCCGGTACGGCGTCGGGCACCGTGACGATCTTGCTCACCGCTGCGTCGAGCAGCTGGAAGCGGATCTCCTCGGCGTTGTAGGTGGGGTTGACGGTGGTGATCGTGCCACCGGCCACTGCGACGCCGTGGAACACGACGGGGTACTCGGGCAGGTTCGGTGCGATCAGCGCCAAAGTGCTACCGGGCGTGAACCCCCGCTCGACGAGACCGCCGGCGAATCGGTGGATGGAATCGGCCAGCTGGGCGAACGTCAGGGATCGCCCCGACGGAACATCGATGATCGCCAGCCGGTCGGGAACGTCGTGCACCCGGCGCAGGACGTGCGCGGTGATCGGCCGGACCGGAAGCTCAATCGGCGGGATGGGGCTCGAGTGCACGATGGTCATCACAGACTCCGGGGGCAAGCGGTGCGCGGGTCGACGGCTCGAAGGTAGCAGCCGGGCTGTGGTGGGATCGATCCCGTCGACGCTGCACCTGCGAGGCGCGGGGACCCGCCTCGGCTCAGCGGCGGCGGCGTCCGGCTCGGGCCGCTTTGACGAGCCGTTCGTCGGCCTTGCCGGAGATCTGCACGAGCCGTCGCGCCTCGGCAGCGTGCACGAAACTGCCGAAATTGCGGAACCCGAGACGCTGCTCGGAGAAGTCGGGATCGACCTTGCGCATGGCGTCTTTCAGGCCCGTGAGCGGTATCTGCCCGGCGTCGGCGACGACGCGTTGGAGTAATGCATCGGCGTTGTCGAGCGCGCTCGCGCCCGCTAGGGAGACCTCGGGATCACCGCCGGTGCCCTCGAGGGTCAGCAGGCCGTCTTCCTCGAGCGCGGCGAGCAGGGCGAGAAAGCCGCGATACCCGAGGTCGGTCTCACTGAACGTCGGGTCCTTGCGCAGGATCGCGCGTTTCAAGGTCGATGCCCGAACGCTCCCCGAGCTCGCCTCGAGGCCGGCCAACGTGCTGATGACCACCGAGGTGTCGCGGGGGGCATCGTCGGTTCGATCGGCCACGGTGTCGTCGGGGGAGCTCACGAGGTTGTCGTAGAACAGGAATTCGTCGCACGCCGGTGGGAGCAGCTTGGAGGTCGAGGCGCGCACCCCGACGCCGATCACGCGGCGATCGTGTTCGCGAAGCTTCTGGACGAGCGGCGTCAGATCCGAGTCACCGGTGCAGATGACGAACGTGGAGATGTAGGAGCGGTCGAGCGCCAGCTCGATGGCGTCGATCGCCAGTTTGATGTCGGCCGCGTTCTTCCGGCTGCCGCCCATCTTCTGGGGGATGTCGATGAGCTCGACCTGGTGGCGAGTGAGCATGCGCCGGTCCTCGTCGAAGTACGACCAGTCGGCGTACGCGCGTCGGCTGAGGACTCGGCCGCGTTCGGCGAGGGCGTCGGCGACGTTCGCGAAGTCGAACGGCGCGCCGAGATTCTCGCGGGCGCCGATCGCGAGGTTCTCGTAGTCGAGGTACACGGCGATGCGGGGTTCGTGCTCTTCGGGGGTCATGTCCACGAGCTTCCCACACCCACCGCGGCACCGACGCCGCTCCGTGGCCGTGGCCGGTGGCGGTTCCGGGCAAGGGTGGGGACTACGCTCGGACGCCGGAGGTGGGGTGCGTGGGCACGGACAGGGCTCCCGATTGGCGGTGGGTCGAGGGGTTCGCCGAGCGGTTCGCCGCCTGCGAGCTCCGGCGGGGCGAGGCCGCGGTCGTCGCCCGATCGGCGTCGAGCCGACCCGACGTCGTCGCCACGGCCCTGATGGCGTTGCGGCATCTCGGCGTGGACGTGGTCGACATGGTGATGCCCGAGGTCGACGGCGAGCTGCTCGCACTGGTCGAACATCCCGGAGTGCTGGCAGGTCTGGTCGAGGCCGGGTTCGTGGCCGACTGCACCCCGACCGGTCTGCTCGGCGCGCCTGAGCTCGCCGAGATCCGCGCCAGCGGGACACGTGGCGTCACCATCGCCCCCGAGCATCCCGGCCCAACCTCGGATCTGGCACTGACGGCCGAGGACGCGTCGCGTGTGGAGCGGTACCAGGCTGCAGTTGTGGCAGCAGGACGCTTGTCCGTCTCGTCGGCGACGGGCACCGAGCTCGTCGTCGATCTCGCCGACGCTGCCGTGGAGGTCGACCTGGGCGTCGCCGCAACGCCGGGCAGTTGGGCCCGCTGGCCGGGCGGGTCGCTGGCGGTCCACCTCGACCCGCGCTCGGCGGACGGGCAGATCGTGGTGAGCCCTGGCGACCTGCTCGCCGACCTCGGTCGCCTGGCGTCGGCCAAGGTCACGTTCTCGATCGTCGCCGGTCGGGTCAGCGAGGTGGCCGGCGCGGGCCTCGAGACCGAGATGGTCGCGTGGCTCTTCGGCGAGCGCGGCGGTGGCGCCTGCATCGTGTCGGCCGTGCGCCTGGGGTGCAACTCCAGTGCGCAGTGGCAGCGAGCAGCAGTGCCCGACGAGTGGGGGCGTTCCGCGGCCCAGTTCGGGGTTTCTGCCGGCGTCGTCGGGGTGGAGGTGAGCTGTCGCAACCGTGAGCACTCCTCAGGTCTGGTCTCCTTCGGCTTGCGGCGATGCAGCGTGAGCGTCGACGAGCACGACCTCGTGCGGGCGGGCACCTTGACCTGAGCTTGCACCCGAGCGGTGTGAGGGGAGCGAGGCGCCGGTCGGCGGCGTCCTGTGCGGGTCCTGGTCGCTCATTCGCCCGCCTGTGGCGAACAACCGGGGTGAAGGTGGGCGTCGAGGGGCATCTCGGCGGTAGGTTCGAGATCGTGACGCGCGCCGCGGACCTCCATCGCCGCTACCGGGCAGTCCTGCCCTCCTATCTGTCGCCGTTCTACGGCGAGCCCGTCGCGATCGATCGGGGCGAGGGCAGCTACGTGTTCGACCTCGACGGTCGCCGGTACCTCGACTTCTTCGGCGGCGTACTGACCACGATGATCGGTCACGCCAACCCGGCGGTGGTCGCTGCGGTACAGGCGCAGGCCGCGAAGGTCATGCACACCTCGACGCTGTACCTCAGCGAGCCCATGATCGAGCTAGCCGAGGAGATCGCCGCGGTGTCGGGAATCCCCGATGCCCGCGTCTTCTTCACCACGAGCGGCACCGAGGCCAACGACACCGCGTTGTTGTTGGCGACGAGCCATCGGCAGAGCAACCAGGTCCTGGCGATGCGCAACAGCTACCACGGACGGTCCTTCACCACCCAGGCCATCACCTCCCACGCCGGATGGAGCGCAACGAGTCTTTCCGGGCTCGACGTGTCGTTCGTCCAGGGCGGCTACCGGCTCCGTAGCCCGTTTCGTTCGCTCGACGACGACGCGTACACCGAAGCCTGCGTCGCCGACCTCGACCAACTGCTCGACATGACCAGCGGCGGGAACGGCTTCAGCTGCCTGATCGCCGAACCGATCCAGGGTGTCGGCGGCTTCGCGACGCCTCCCGACGGCTTCTTCGGGGCTTTGCACAAGAGCCTCGCCAACCGGGGGATCCTCTTCGTGAGCGACGAGGTGCAGACCGGCTGGGGCCGCACCGGCGAGCACTTCTGGGGCTATCAGGCGCACGGCATCGTTCCCGACATGCTGACCTTCGCGAAGGGGGTCGGCAACGGCATCACCCTCGCCGGCATCGTTGCGCGCGCCGAACTGATGGAGGCCATCAAGGTCACGTCGTTTTCGACCTTCGGGGGGAATCCGTTGTCGGCTGCGGCCGGCTTGGCGACCCTGCGCGAGGTCCAGACGCACGACCTGCAGGGGAACGCGTTGCACATGGGACGCCGCCTCACCGAGCGTCTCGGCCCAACCGTCGAGGCCACCGCGTGGATCGCCGAGCTGCGGGGGAAGGGCCTGATGCAGGCCATCGAGATCTGTCAACCCGACAGCATCGACCCCGACGCCTCGCGCACGCTCGAGCTCCTCGAGGCCACGAAACAGCGGGGACTGCTGATTGGCAAAGGCGGCCTCTACGGCAACGTCATTCGCATCACCCCGATGCTGAACGTCACCCGAGCCGAGCTCGACGAAGGTCTCGACCTGCTCATCGACGCCATTGGCTCACTGTCATGACCACAAACGGGTTCCCGACCCGGAGCGGAACGCCCACCCGGCGCCCGCGCACAGACCTACGTACCTGACCTACGCACTCTGGAGCACTTCTCATGCAACGCATCGATCACATCATCAACGGCGAGGTCGTCGTCGGCTCGTCCGGTCGAGTGAACGCCGTCTTCAACCCGGCGACGGGCCTTCAGACCAAGGAGGTCGCGCTGGCCGCCGTCGACGAGGTCGACGCGGCCGTTGCTGCCGCGCAGGCCGCCTACGACGGGTGGCGGTCGATGAGTATCGCTCGCCGCACGAAGCTGATGTTCGAGTTCCGGAACCTGGTCGTCGCCGCACAGGAGGAGCTCGCCGAGTTGCTAACCTCCGAGCACGGCAAGGTCTTCAGCGACTCGCTCGGTGAGATCCAGCGAGGCATCGAAAACATCGAGTTCGCGTGTGACATCGCCGATCATCTCAAAGGCAGTGTCAACGAACAGGCGTCGACCGGCATCGACGTCACCACGGTGCGGCGCCCACTCGGTGTCGTGGCCGGCATCACGCCGTTCAACTTCCCAGCGATGATCCCGCTGTGGATGGCACCCAACGCCGTGGCGGCAGGGAACACCTTCGTCCTCAAGCCCTCCGAACGCGATCCTTCGGTTCCGCGGCGCATCGTGGAGCTGTTCCACGAAGCCGGCTTCCCGCCCGGCGTCGTCAACCTGGTCAATGGCGACAAGGTGGCCGTCGACCGACTGCTCGAGCATCCTGACGTGAAGGCGGTCAGCTTCGTCGGCTCCACGCCCATCGCGAAGTACGTCTACGAGACCGGGACCTCGCACGGCAAGCGCATCCAGGCCCTCGGTGGCGCCAAGAACCACATGGTGGTGTTGCCCGATGCCGACATCGACCTCGCCGCCGACGCCGCGGTCTCGGCAGCCTATGGTTCCGCCGGCGAGCGCTGCATGGCGATCTCGGTCGTCGCCGCCGTGGGAGAGGTGGCCGATCCGCTGATCGATGCCATCAAACTCCGGATGGAGAAGCTGGTCATCGGTGACGGCATGGACCCGGCCTCGGAGATGGGTCCCCTGGTCACCCGTGAGCACCGTGACCGCGTCGCCGGCTACATCGACTCGGCCCGTCGCCAGGGCGCGACGATCGTGGTCGACGGCAATGAGATGGCCTTCGAGGGCGCCGGCTTCTTCCTCGGCACCTCGCTCATCGATCGGGTCACGACCGACATGGACTGTTACCGCGACGAGATCTTCGGGCCGGTTCTGTCGATCGTTCGCTGCGCCAGCTACACGGAGGCGGTGAAGCTGATCAGCGACAACCGGTGGGGCAACGGCACGGCCATCTTCACCCGGGACGGGGGGGCGGCACGTCGATTCCAGGAGGACGCCGACGCGGGCATGGTCGGCATCAACGTCCCCGTGCCGGTCCCGGTCGGCTACCACTCCTTCGGCGGTTGGAAGAGCTCGCTGTTCGGTGACATCGCCATGTACGGCCCCGAAGGGGTGCGATTCTACACCCGGCCGAAGGTGATCACGACGCGTTGGCCCGATCCGGCGACGAGCACCGTCAATCTCGGATTCCCCACCAACGACTGACCAAACCCGGAGCGCTCCCGTCGTCGTGGGACAATCACCCGTATGCAGGTAGTGACGCGCCGGCGTCTCGACGTCGCGCTCCTCGGTGGAGCCGCGCTCACGATCGGCGGCGTCGCGATCATCGGCGCCCTCGTCGGTGACACCGAGCGGATCGCGACCTACTGGCTGCACGCCGAGCTCGCCGGGGAGGGCGAGGCCAGGGTCGTGGAGGTCATCGACTACGACTTCGGGGCGGGCCCCCACCACGGGATCGAGCGCAAGATCCCCGATGTCCCGGCGGACGAGCGCTTCGACGTATCGTCACCGACTGCACCCGAGCAGGTGCAGGTCATCGCGACGACCGCTGGCGTCACGTTGCGCATCGGCGATCCGAACCAGACGGTCTCGAATCGGCATCGCTACCGCATCGAGTACGCCATCGACACGCTCGTCGAAGGCGGTGCCTTCGCCTGGGATGCGGTGGGGACCGGCTGGGACGTGCCGGTCAACCGGGCCGAGATCCACGTCACCGCGGGTCACGCGTTCGTCGACCTCGGCTGCGACCAGGGCAACATCGGCGATGTCGGTGGGTGTGTCGTGCGGCAGGTCGAACCGGGCCATCTCGTCGTCGACGTCGAGGGGCTCGGAGCCGGTGAGGGCGTCACGATCTCCGGCGGCCTGTTCGGTGCTGCGCTACCGACCGCCGCGCTCGTGGAGCCCGACGGCGCGGCCCCCGACCCTGGCACGGGCTGGCTCGAACCGGGCGCGGTTGCCCTGGGCGGAGCGCTCCTCGCCGCAGCGGCCACCTCGCGGCAGCTGCGTACGCTCGGGCGCGAGCAGGCCTGGCAGGGTGGCGCCGCCGATGCCGCGTTCGGGCCTGCAGCGGGCGAGACGGTCCCAGCGCACCTCATCGACCACGCCGAGCTGGCCGAGATGGCCACGATCGAGTTCGCGGCGCCGCAAGGCCTGAGCTCGGCCATGGGCGGCATCATCCACGCCGAGCGAGTGCTTCCGCGCCACCAGATCGCCTGGCTCATCGAGTGCGCCATCCGCGAGGAAGTCGTCCTCGACGACCAGGGCAGCGATCTCGTGCTGCGACGGGGAACAGCCGAGCCGAACGCAGTGGTGCGGAAGCGACTCGACGACTTCTTCGCCGGTGCGCAGTCCATCGAGCTGGGCGCCTTCGACGAGGGATTCGCAGCGGCGTGGGGTCATCTTCGGGAAGATCTCGACGGGTGGCGCGCCACGAGCGGGCTCTGGGACCCCGACGGCGATCGCCGCCGGACCAAGGCCCGCTGGCTCGGCGCGATCGGGGCGCTGCTGGGTGTCGCCGGCGTGGCGATCGGCGCGGCGATGGGGAATCGCACCGGTGGGATCTGGCTCCCGCTCGTCGTGGTGGGCGCGCTGAGCGCCGGCGGCGGCATCGCGGGGCTCGTCGGTTCCTGGGAGCTTTGGGTCCGCACGCCCGCGGGCTCGGCGCGGTGGTTGCAGGTCGAGTCGTTCCGTCGGTTCATCGCCAACTCCGAGGCGCGACACGCCGAGTCGGCGGCAAGGATGGGGCTGTTGCGCCAGTACACCGCCTGGGCTGTCAGTCTCGACGAGCTCGATCACTGGGAGAACGCCGTCGAGCGGGCCGCGAGCGAACCCGGGTCGTCGGTGGCCGCATCAGGGTCAGACGTGCGCTTCGTGTCGCTGGCTCCGGTGCTGTCGCAGTCCACGACCAAGACGTTCACCGCGCCGTCGAGCAGCGGCAGCGGTGGGGGAAGCGGCGGAGTGGGCGGCGGTGGTGGTGGAGGTGGCGGCGGCTCGTGGTGAGCGGCCGCCGGGCCGGTCAGCAGCCCGGGTCGGTCAGGGAGTCGTGCGCAGGAACACGGGTCGCTCGCTCGCCGATCGCTCGGCGGAGTACTCGTAACCGTCCTGATCGAAGTCCCGCAGCGCGCCGGCGGACTTGATCCGGTTGCCGATGATCCACGACGCCATCGAGCCGCGCGCCCGCTTCGCGAAGAAGCTGACCATGCGGTAGTCGCCACCGGGTTTGCGGTCGTAGAAGACCGGGGTGACGATCGTTCCCTCGATGCCCGCCGGGTCGATTGCATCGAAGTACTCGTTCGACGCGCAATTGACCAACACCCGGGCACCCGGGCTCGCGGCGAGGTCGGCGTTGACGCGTTCGGTGATCGTGTCACCCCAGAATTCGTACAAGGTGTCGCCGTGCGACGTGCGCAGCTTGCTGCCCATCTCGAGGCGATAGGGCTGGATCAGGTCGAGGGGTCGGAGGACCCCGTAGAGGCCCGAGAGGATGCGCAGCGTCTTCTGGGCGTGGGTGAAGTCGCGCTCGTCGAAGCGGTGCGCGGCGTCGAGCCCGATATAGGTGTCACCACTGAACGCCAAGATCGCCGGCCGGGCATTGGCGGGGCTGAACGGCGGGTTCCAGTCCTGGAATCGTTCGAAGTTCAGCTCCGCGAGGTTCGGCGAGATCGACATCAGGTCACCGATCTCGTCGGGGCTCAGCCCGCGGAGCACCTCGATCAGCTGGCTGCTGCGCTCGAGCAGGGTGGGCTCGCTGTGTTTCTTGGTCGGCAGAGGAGACTCGAAGTCCAACGACTTGGCGGGGGAGACGACGATCAGCACGCCTTCAGTTCTACCCCGCCGTCGGCATGCATGCGTGCTCGAACCGCGAAACGCCCCGGATCGAACGACGCCGCAGTGAAGGTGGTCTCGATTCGGACCCGACACCGGTAGGTTCGCCGGGTGAGTGCAATGGTGGTACCGCAGGGCGGTTTCGTGCTCGAGCGTCATCCGGCGCGGGCGAAGTCGACGCTGCGCGCCTGGGATGCCGCGGACGAATACCTGCTCGGGCACCTCGCTGAACACCCTCCCGAGGGCCGCCGCTGGGTGTTGGTGAATGACGCGTTCGGAGCGCTGGCCGTGGCGCTGGCCGACAAGCGGCCCGAGGTCTGGGCCGATTCCGAGCTCACGCACCGCGGTCTTGCGGCGAACCTCGAACGCAACGGGCGCCACCGCTCCGAGGTTCCGTTCGTCGCGAGCACGACGCCGCCCGACGGTGGCATCGACGTCGTGGTGATCAAGCTCCCGCGTACGCTCGCGTCGCTGGAGCACCAACTCCATGTGCTCCGGCCGCTGCTTGCTCCCGGGGCCACGGTGGTTGCCGGCGCGATGAGCCGTCATGTGCACCGATCGACCCTCGCCGCCGTCGATGGCATCATCGGGGCGACCCGGACCTCGCTCGCCTGGAAGAAGGCGCGGCTCGTCTTCGCGGAGCTCGATCCGTCGCTCGAGCCCGGACCGTCGCCGTACCCGGTCCGCTTCGTCGTCGACGGTGGGATCGAGGTCGTGAGTCACGCGAGCGTGTTCGCTCACGACCGGCTCGACATCGGCACCCGCCTGCTCCTCGAGCAGCAGCCCGGGGCGTCAGCGGCGGCCGTCGCCGTCGATCTGGGGTGCGGCAACGGAGTCCTGGGAACGGCGCTCGCGCTCGCCAACCGCGACAGCGTCGTCCACTTCCGCGACGTCTCCTACGCCGCGATCGCGTCTGCTGAAGCAACGGCGGGCGCGAGTGGCGTCGACATCGCCCGTTGTCGATTCCAGGTCGCCGACGGCATCGGCGACCTCCCGGCGGGTTCGGTCGACCTCGTCGTCAACAACCCGCCCTTCCACGAAGACCACGCCGTCGGCGACGCGGTTGCCTGGCAGATGTTCACCGAGTCGCACCGCGCGCTGCGGTCGGGCGGTCACCTCTGGGTGGTGGGCAACCGCCATCTCGGGTATCACACCAAGCTCAACCGGCTCTTCGGTCGGAGCGCTGTGACCGTCGTCGCTGCCGACCCGAAGTTCGTGGTCCTGCGGGCCGAACGCGCCTAGGAGGTTGTCGTACCTTGACCGGCACCACTTGCAGCGTTGTCGGACCCCGGTTGCGGGCGTCCCCGCGGCGCACCCCGGCGACCGCTGCCGGTCGGGGTACTAGCGTGGCCTGATTCCGACCCGGGGGCCGCCTCATGAGCCTGCGCATCGCCGACGCCATCGACCTGCACTGCCACTTCGGACCCGACACGATCGGGGGCACGCTCGAGGTCGGTCACGGCCACAGCGTCAGTGGGCTCGAGGCCGCGCAACAGGCAGCCGAGAGCGGGCACAAGGCGATCGTGCTCAAGTCGCACAGCTTCGCCTCGCCCCAGCTCGCAGCGAACCTCGAGGAGATGGTGCGGGGGCTACGCGTCTTCGGGGGCGTGTGCACCGACTACCCGTCGGGGGGCCTCAACGTGGACGGTGTCGAGGCGGCCCTCGGTATGGGGGCGAAGATCGTCTGGCTCCCCACCGTGCACAGCGTGGAGGACTTCGCAAAACGGGGCAGGCACCGTCACGACGACGGGCCCGGCATCGGCGTGATCGATGACGGTGGCGCCGTCGTCGAAGCCGTCAACGAGATCGCCGCATTGGTGAGGGCATGTGACGCGGTCCTGGCCACGGGACACACCACTGCTGCGGAGCACTACGCGGTCGTGCGCGCGTTCGCCAGGCGCCAGAAGGTCGTCGTCACCCACGCGGGAGAGGAGCTGGCCGGTCCGGGACTCGATGCGGCCCAGTGTCGCGAGCTCGCCGATCTGGGGGCCACAATCGAGCTGACCGCGCTTGCCTGCCAGGACGTGATGGGGGTCCTGGGGCGGTCGCCACGGGCGATGGCCGAGACCATCGACGAGATCGGCGCCGACCGGGTCGTGTTGTCGACCGACTACGGCTGGACCACCGCGGTGCCGCGCCCGGCCGAAGGGCTACAGGAGTTCCTCGAGGCGCTTTGGGCCGAGGGCATCGCCGAGGAGACCCTCGCGATGATGGTGGCGACCACGCCGGCGCGGTTGCTCGGCCTCGGCTAGTGCCCCGACCAGGCGGTCGGTGCGCCGGCCGTCAGCGGGGATCGAGATCGGCGTCGAGCGGGCCGACGTGGCTCGCGTCGTTGAAGCTGCGGATGTGCCAACGCTCCTCAGTGAGGTACAGGTACGCGAGCGCTCCGTTGCGGGTGCCGCCGAAGGTGCGCGGATGCACCTGCGCTGCGTGACCCAGGAGTGCGCCGATCACCCCTCCGTGAGCCACGGCGACGACCATCTCGTCGCGGTGTTGCGCCCGAATCCGCTCGATGGCGGCGACGGTCCGGGACCGGAGCTGTTCGTTGGACTCCGCTCCGGGGATGTGCCCCCATTCGCCGGTCTCTTGCATCCGTGCGATCGCCGGATGGCCTTCGGCGGTGGCCTGGCGTATGCGGCCGCCCTCGAACTCGCCGAGATAGATCTCACGCAGATCGGGCTCGACGACCGGGGTCATCCCGAACCGGGCCGCGAGCGGCGCAGCGGTCTGATGGGTGCGGGTGAGCGTGCTCACGTAGATGGCGTCGATGGGCTCCTCGGCGAGACGCTCGGCTACCCGCTCGGCCTGCCAGCGACCCCGAGGAGACAGCTCAGGGTCGCCGTGCCCGCCGACGAGCGGGAATGGCGACCCCTCGCGGTAGGGAATCGATTGCCCGTGGCGCACCAGGACGAGACGACAGGCGCCCGCCGGTGCGTCGAAGAACGGTTGGGGATGCTCGGTGGCCATGCCCCAACGCTAACGGCTGGGCTCGGGCAGCTCAGCCCGCTTCGCTGTGGGTGACGGGCTGCTCGCCCATCCACTCGCGCAGCGTGTTCTTCAGCTTGGTCTGCTGGATGAACAGATCGTGTTCGGCCGGCGTGGCTCCGGCAGCCTGCGGCGCCTTCAGGTAGAAGCTCAGCCACTCCTGGACGCCGGACGCACCGGCTCTGGCCGCGAGGTCCATGAACAGCGCCAGGTCGAGCACGATCGGGGCGGCGAGGATCGAGTCACGGCACATGAAGTCGACCTTGATCTGCATCGGATAGCCGAGCCACCCGAAGATGTCGATGGCGTCCCAGCCCTCCTTGTTGTCGCCGCGCGGGGGGTAGTAGTTGATCCGCACCACGTGGTCGATGTTGCCGTAGAGGTCGGGGTAGACCTCGGGCTGGAGGATCGCGTCGAGCACGCCGAGCTTGGAGACCTCTTTCGACTTGAAGTTCTCGGGGTCGTCGAGGACCTCACCGTCTCGGTTGCCCAGGATGTTGGTGGAGTACCAGCCGCGCAGCCCCAGCATGCGGGCTTTGAAACCCGGGGCGAGCATCGTCTTCATCAAGGTCTGTCCCGTCTTGAAGTCCTTGCCGGCGATCGGTACCCCGCGAGACTTCGAGAGCTCGATCATGCAGTCGAGATCGACGGTGAGGTTCGGAGCGCCATTGGCGTAGGGAACATCGGACTGGAGCGCCGCGTAGGCATAGATCTGGCTGGGGGAGATGTTCGCGTCGTTGTCCCTGAGGCCCTGCTCGAACGACGCAACGGTGGCGTGACAGTCCGACGGTTCCTGGTAGGCCTCTGTGGATCCGCACCAGACCATCACGAGGCGGTCACAGTCGTTCTCGGCCTTGAAGCGTGCGATGTCGTCGATGAGGGCCATTGCCTGGTCCCACTTCGACTCGATCTTCTTGACGCGCACACCGTCGAGCTTGGAGACCCAGCGGCGATCGAACACGGCGTCCATCGGGACGATGGCCTCGAGTTCGTTGGAGATCGAGGCCAGATCAGTGCTGTCGAGGACGCCGGCGGTCTCCGCGGCCTCCAGGACGTTCGCCGACAGCGGATCCCATCCGCCGAACACGAGATCGTTGAGGTCGGCGAGGGGAACGAACTCGCGGATGAGTGGGTTTCGACCCTCTTCGCGGGTGCCGAGACGGATGTTGGCCATCTGCGACACGGATCCGATCGGTGGCTTCAGTCCCTTGCGGGCGGCGATGACACCGGCGATGAAGGTGGAGGCCACGGCGCCCATTCCGGGGGTGAGAACCCCGAGGCGACCCGTGGCTGGGGCGATGGTTCGAGCAGTCATGGTCCGAAGCATAAGCGTGATCGAACGCTGCGCTCCAAAGGTGAAGAAAGTCCGAACTATTGTGATGAAGGTGCCCGCCCTTCCCGACCTCTCGATTCGTCAACTCGAGTACCTGGTGGCCGTCGCCGACGCCCCGACGTGGGCCGCCGCCGCTGCAGAGCTGGGAGTGAGTCCATCGGCACTCTCCCAGGGCCTCGCCGAGCTCGAACGGCGTGTCGGGGTTTCGGTGTTCGACCGCGAGGGCCGGCGCCGGGTGTTGCGACCGGTTGCGACGCCGGTCCTCGCCCACGCCCGTCAGGTGGTGGCGCTGACCGGTGACCTCACCCGGTGGGCCGATCGGGTCCGCGCCGCCGACGTCGGCACCTTGCGGATCGGCATGATCGACGCTGCCGCAGTGCACCATTTCCCCGGCCACCTGCATCGGTTCCGCGACGCGCATCGGGACCTGGCCCTCCGCCTGACGGTCCAGCCCTCCGGGCCGCTGTTCGACGACCTCGCCTCTGGCGTGGTCGACCTCGTGGTTGCCGTCGCGCCCGCGTCGGCGGTCACCGGTGTCGAGATCACCCCGTTACTCGACGAGGATCTCGCGATCTACCGGCCCGATGGCCGACGCGCCGGACCCCCCGCGTCATGGGGACCGTGGGTGCTGTTCCCCGACGGGTCCCACACCCGTGCCGTCATCGCCGAAGCACTGCGAGTGGCCGGTGCGCCCGTGGAGGTCGTCGCCGAGTCCCATCAGCCCGAAGTTCTGCGCGAAATGGTCAAGCTCGGTTTGGGGTGGACCGTCCTGCCGACGGCACAGGCGGAGGCCGGTGACGGGCCGTTGCGACGGGCGCGGGTGCTCACTCGCAGACGGCTGGTCGTGGCCGTGCGCGACAACGCCGCGACCGATCCCGCCGTTGCCGCGTTGCGTGACGTGCTGATCGGCGCCGGTCGGTCCTGAACCGAGCCGACGGCTGGTCAGAGACGTTCGAAGGTCCAGCCGACGGGCGTGTCGCCGTCATAGGGCATCGTGCCGTGGAACTGGCGAGGGTCGTCGTCGAAGACGAGGGGCACGAAGTGCCGGTCGCCTTCCCACATGGGGAGTTCGGCCCGTCGGCGCACGTCGGGGTCCTCGTCGCAGGCTGCCAGGAGCCGGTCGAGTCGGATCCATTCGAGTGTTCCCTCGGCGTTCGACGACAACGGCGTACCCACCCAGCCGTCGGCGAGGAACACGAAGCCGAGCCACTGCTCTCGCCGGGGTCCGAAGTTCGACCAGGTCAGGGTGCCGCGCAAGGTGACCGAGGTCAGTGCCACGCCGGCCTCCTCGTTCACCTCGCGTCGAAGGCTCGTTGCGACGTCCTCGTCGATCTCGAGCTTTCCTCCGAGCCCGTTGACCTTGCCGAAGTGGTCGTCGTCGGGTCGCGCGTCGCGTCGGATCATCAGCACGGCGCCGTTGACACGGTCGAGCAGGTAGACGAGCGTCCCGACGATGGGCATGAAGGTCACGACGGCGTTCTAGCCCAGCACACGGGCCGGCGCGGGGACCGGTCGTCTCGGGCGCGGCGGTCCTACGCGAGCAACGTGGGTCCCGCGGCAGCATCACCAGCACGCTCGGTGGCCGTCGAGCGCCCAGTCGGCTCCCGGGGCAGTCCCGAATACCCAGTGAACGGCACGCTCCGCGAGAGGTTCGTTCGGCCCGTGGTGCCGGTCACGAATGGTGACACCATGGCACAGGTCGGGATCCGTCCCGAAGGACTCGGGCGAACGAGCGGAAGGAGGTCGAGCTCATGGGGCGCTTCATGCGACGCAGTGCGTCGGCCGGGCCGCGAAAGGCACGGGCGAACGCCCGCCCCGCCTGCCCGCTGTGTGGGAGCGGTGAACTCTCCCTTGGAGCGATCGACCACGTGGCCAGGACGGTGCGCCATCGGTGTCGAGCCTGCGGGTACGGCTGGGCCGACGGTGAGATCGATCTCGTCAGTGCGGAGCTCGTCGCTCGGACCCAACGTGAGACCGCGAGGGCTGTCCGCCGCTGACTCAGCGCGGGTTGGCACGTCGAGGCCGAGTGTCCGTTGTCAGTGCGGCGCCGGCCCGACGGCCACCGAGATGTCCGATTCCCGCTAGCAATCCGGGTTCTGGCGGGTCACGATGCCGTCATGGCATGGGAACTGCCCGCACACGAGGAGCGCTGCTACGCCGCGATCGAGAGTCGCGACGACCGCTTCGACGGGTGGTTCATCGTCGGCGTACGCACGACCGGGATCTACTGCCGACCATCGTGTCCGACCCCAGTTCGTCCCAAGCGCGCGAACGTCGCGTACTTCTCCACACCGGCAGCCGCGCAGCGCGCCGGCTTCCGGGCGTGCAAGCGCTGCCGGCCCGATGCGACCCCCGCCTCGCCCGAATGGAATTTGCGCTCGGATCTCGTCGGTCGGGCGATGCGTCTGATCGGCGATGGACTCGTGGATCGGGCCGGGGTCACCGGTCTGGCCGCTGAGCTGGGAGTGAGCGGCCGCCACCTGCATCGACTCCTGCTGTCGGAGATCGGCGCAGGTCCCCTCGCCATCGCTCGGGCCCACCGGGCCAACACGGCACGCACCCTCATCGAGACGACGTCGTTGCCCTTTGCCGAGGTCGCGTTCGCCGCCGGATTCTCGAGCATCCGACAATTCAACGACACCGTGCGCGACGTGTTCGGGACCTCCCCGACGGCCTTGCGCCAGGTCGCAACACCCACCTCGGCCACGCCGGGGCTGGTGCGGGTGCGCCTGCCCTTCCGCCGCCCGCTCGATGCCGACCAGCTCGTCCGGTGGCATCGGCTGCACGCCGTTCCCGGCGTCTGGTGGAGCGAACCCGTGGACGGTCCTTCCGTGCTGCGTCGCACCCTCCGCCTGCCCAATGGCGGCGGCTCGGTGCGCCTCGAGGTGCTCGACGACCACGTCTCGTGCGAGCTCTGGCTCGAACAGATCGCCGATCTCGGGACGGCCGTCGCCCGTTGCCGCCAACTGCTCGACCTCGACGCCGACCCTCGCATCGTGCAGGAGGCGCTCGCGGGACACGGCGAACTTCGCCCGCTCGTGACACTGCGCCCGGGCATGCGCGTGCCGGGCGCGGTCGACGGATTCGAGGCCGCCGTGCTCGCGGTGGTTTCCCAGCAGGTGCACGTCCGCACCGCGGTGACGCTGGCTGCTCGGCTGGTTCAGGCGTGTGGCGACCCGTTGGGTGGTGCTCCGCCGGGTCGCCGGCTCTTCCCTCGACCGCAGACCCTGGCGGAGGCCGATCTGGGCGTCGTCGGCCTCACGGAGGCCCGCGCCGACGCCCTGCGGGCACTCTCGACGGCGTGCGCGACCGGGCTGCGCATCGATCGCGGCGTGGACCGCCACGAGCTCCGGGCCCGGCTTAGCGCGCTTGCGGGCATTGGGCGCTGGACCGCAGACATCGTCGCGCTCCGAGCGGTCGGGGATCCCGACGTCCTGCCTGAGCGCGACCACGTGATCGGGGCTGCTGCGGCGCGCTGGGATCTGGCCGATTCGGCGAAAGCCCTCGCCGATCGGTCGCCGTCCTGGTCGCCGTGGCGCAGCTACCTTGCCCATCACCTCTGGGCCTCCGCTTCCGCCTCGCCGCCTCTGACTCCACCCCAGAAGGGACAGGAATGACGACGATGCCCGACCAGCGCCTCCGAGTCGGCACCTACGAGAGCCCGCTCGGACCCCTCACGATTGTCGCCTCGCAGGTGGGGCTGCGGGCGGTGCTGTGGCCCGAAGAGCCGATCGGTCGGGTGCGCCTCGACCTGAGCGACGCAGCACCCCCCGGCACCGTCGTCGACGCCACCCGGACGCAGCTCGACGAGTACTTCGCTCGGACCCGGCGCGCCTTTGCGCTCCCCCTCGACCCGGTGGGTAGCTCATTCCAGCGCTCGGTCTGGATGGCGCTGACCGACATCGCGTACGGCTCGACGAGTACCTATGCCGAGCATGCCCTTCGGGTCGGGCGTCCGGGTGCGGCCCGCGCGATCGGCTCGGCGAACGGGCGCAACCCGCTCTCGATCGTGCTGCCGTGCCATCGGGTCATCGGCGCCGACGGCAGCCTCACCGGGTTCGCCGGTGGTCTCGACGCGAAGCGTTTCCTTCTCGACTTGGAGCAAGCCGCGCGCTGACGGCACTCCCTCAGGCCGCTGCGGACGCCGCGTCGCTCGGGCTCGCCGGCCTGGCGAAGCCGCGCCGCTCCTGCGCACCCCACTCCTTGCGACCCCGCAGGAACAGCCACAGCCCCCATACCCGCCAGACGACCGTGGCGGGACGGAAGAGGAGCTGCTCGAACAGGGCGTACGCGACGAGCCGGAGGCGGTCCGGGGTACCCGAGTACGAGCCGAACACGAGATCGTCGAACAACAACACGAGCATGGTCGCGGAGATGCCGATGAGATAGGCCGCAGCGATCGGCCCGAGGCTCTCCGGACCGATGAGCCCGGTGCCCAGCCCGACGAGGGTGAGGGTGATGCCGATCAGTTCGAGTACCGGCGCGAGTGCCTCCACGAGTACGAAGTAGGGGAGGGCCAGGAGGCCGGCGGTCCCGTACTGCGGTCGACCGATCATGGTGCGGTGCCGGACCAGCACGTCGAGCAGGCCGCGATACCACCGGTTGCGTTGACGAGCGAGGGTCCTCGCCGATTCCGGCGCCTCGGTCCATGCGACCGGGTCGGGGCTGAAGACGATGCGGGCCCGCCCGCGATCCTCGTAGGCCCGCCGGCGCAACCGGACGATGAGCTCCATGTCCTCACCGACCGACCCGTGCGCATATCCGCCGACGTCGATCACGGCGTCTCGCCGGAATAGGCCGAATGCGCCGCTGATGATCAGGTTGCCTCCGAGCGGGTTCCACGCGAGCCGGCCGATCAGGAACGCTCTGGTGTATTCGACCGCCTGGGCGCCGACCAACCACCTGCGCGGCGCATGCACCTTGCTGACCATGCCCGGGGTGGGGTTGGCGTCGTTCACGAGGCGGATGGTTCCGCCCACCGCGACCACCTCGGGGTCCTCGAGGAAGGGTGGGACGAGCAGCTGGAGTGCGTCGGCGTTCACCAGGGTGTCGGCATCGATGGCGCAGACGAGATCGCCGCTCGCGACGTTCATCGCCGCGTTGAGCGCATCGGCCTTCCCGCCGTTCTCCTTGTCCACGATGATCAGGCGGGTTTCCGCGCTGGACCGCAGGATTTGCTCGATGGGCTGGGTGTCGAGCGAGCGTCGGAACACGGGAGGGACCGGGGTGAGCTCGAATGCCTCGATGAGGACGTCCATGGTGTCGTCGCTCGATCCGTCGTTGACCACGACGATCTCGAGATTGGGGTAGGTGAGCGCGAGGAGTCCGCGCACGGACTCGACGATCGCCACCGATTCGTTGTAAGCGGGCACGAGAACCGAGACGCTCGGTGACAGCGGCGAGCTCAGGATGCGCCGCCAGAGACGGTGGCGGTCGCGCCGGCGGATCCGGCGCAGCTCGACGGACGCCGCGACGTACAGGAGGAGTTGCGCCGCGATGATGATCGTGAGCACGGCCACGACGAGCGGTACGAAGTACGAGCTGACGGCGGTCATGGCACGATTCCGGCTGCGGCCCTCGCGGCGTCGGTGCCCGCGTCGTCGGGCAGGAATGCATCGACGTCGAAGTCATGCGACGCGGGCATCGCCGACGCAGCGATGAGCGTCAGCCGAGCCATGTCGCGTGCGTAGCGGTCGTTGTCGTGGAGGTGATGGCGCAGCACCATCTCCCCGAGCGGGCCCAGGTCGATGAGCGCTCGGCCCGCGGCGCGCCGGACTGGCCACGCGGTGTCCGACAACATCGTCCCGAGGCGCGCCGCGAGGCTGTGGATGGTCAGCCGGCCGACCGCCTCCACCGCCGCGGCTCGCACCGCGGCGTCGGCGTGCTGGAGTTGCTCGACGAGCAGCGGGACCGGGTCGGGGAAGGCGCGGGAGATGGCTGCCGTGGCCGCCCTTCGACGTGCCGGGTCCTCGCTGCTCGCGTGGCGCTCGAGCACCTCCGTGAGGCGCTCGTGCGGGGTGTTCGCCGCGACCTCGAGCGCCCAGAGGGTGCCCGGGCGATCGCTGTCGCCAAGGTAGCCGGCGAGGGCTTCGACGATCCTGCCGTCTGCGGCCAGGAGCGCCTGTTGGGCGGCGAACCGAACCGAGGGGTTGGGATCGTCGAGCAGGTCGAGGAGCAGGTCGATGTTCTCGCTCGCCGCCTGGCGATCGAGCGTCTCCGCGGTTGCCGCCCGGACGCTGACGTGGCGATCTCCGAGGAGGCTGCGTTGCAGATCTCCGTCGCCCAGCATCGATGCGAGCCGCGCCCCCTGCGTCCTCGTGCGCCAGGTCCGGCTTCGCCCCATGCGACGGATGCGACCCGAGAGTCCACTCGCGGACACGAGCTGGCGCAGGCGCTTCTTCGCGTCGCCGTCGAGTTCGACGGTCAGGTCGACGAGCAGGCTGATGAGGTCGTGGCGACGGAGTCGGGGCAGGCCCATGGCCGCCTCCTCCGCTTCCTCGTCTGCGGCGAGCAGCACTGTGGCAATCGAGCCGTGGGCTCGCGCGATACGGATGGTCCGCGAGCGGCGGAGCGCGTCGATGAGCGCGCCGCCGACGAGGTACATGGTGCAGAGGCAGCCGAAGGCGACGGCGGCGATCCGCAGCGACGTCGCGGTCATGCCGTCGCCATCCGGGTCACGCGGTGCACGAACAGCGAGGTCAGGAACGGTTTGCTGACCACGTCGTCGGCCCCTAGCTCGAGCGCCCTGCGGACATCGGCCTCACGCGAGCGCGACGTGAGCAGGAGGACGCGGACCCTACCGAGCAGCGAGGCGCGGCGGAGGTGCTCGAGGAGTTGAAGGCCGTCGATGCCCGGCGTGTCCGTTTCCAGGACGATGACGCGCGGGAGCGACGCAGTCGTAAGACCGAACAGGCGCTCGTAGGCGTCGTGACCGTTGTGCAGGGACTCGGCCTTCAGGCCGCGGGTCTCCAGGGCGACCCGCATCACGCTCGTGAGGATCTCGTCGGGATCGACGATCAGCACGTCGGCGACGGTCTCGTTCTCGGGCCTCCAGTTGCTACCCGTCACCGCTGGTCCGTCGGCCTGACGCGCCCGCTCGGCGACGCTGTCGGCGGCGATGAGCAGCTCGGTCGCGGACCGTCCGTCCTGGGGGAGCTGGGCGATACCGATCCGGCAGTGGTGCTCGTCGAAGTGGAGCCGGGTGGCGACTTCGGTGAGGCGTTGGAGGGCAATGTGCCGCGGCGCGCCCTGGAGGGCGACGACGTACTCCCCGTCGCCGCGTGCGCCGACGATGTCGTTGCGTCGGAACTCGACCTCGAGAGTTTCCTCGAGTGTGGCGCGTATCGCTGCGGGCAGGTCACCTGGGACCTTGACGAGTGCCAGCGACACGGGCGAGGACATTCGGAGCGCCCCGACCAGGGCGCGATCGATCAGGAGCTGGGCCGCGCCCCAGGCGTGGATGCCTCGCCCAGAGGCAGTCGATGCCGTGAACGCAGCGGCAGCGGCGGTGCGGAGCCGTTCGAGGACCATGGGAAGCCACTCTTCGAGTGGCTTGGCACAGATCACGTCGTACCCGGCGAGGCGGCCGCGCTCGGCTCGGGAGTGCCGCCCCAGCGAGACGATCGGGGTGGTGCGCGTTCGGGGAACGGCGCGGATGGTCGACGCCAGGTGGAGGACCCCGACGGTATCGAACTGGTCGTCGATCACGAAGGCCGTCGTCGGTCGCTGCAGGCTGTGAAGCAGTTCGTCGAGTCCGTCGGGAGCGGGCTCCACGGTGGCGGTGCTGATGCGGCCGCGGAGGTCGTCGGCATCGCCCGAGACGACGATCGTGTACTGCGCCCGGCGCAGCGCGATGGCTCGGTCGACCTCGAGACCGATCGCCGCAGGCGTCTCGTCGAGCGCAACGAGGGCGTGCAGCGAGGAGGCGACGACCGCGACGATCTCCACATTCGCGGCGTCGTGGAGACCGACCACCGCTGCGTCCGGGTACGCGAGGCGCGCCGCCCGCGCGACATTCGCGGCATCGGCCGTGGGCCCGAGGTACACCAGGATCGCCGCGGGTGGTTCGCCGAGGGTGGGCAACGCGCTCGCATCGTGAACGATCCGGTGACCACGACGAGCCAACATCCAGCTCGTCGTGTCGACCTGCACGGTGGACGGCCCGACGACGAGGACCAGCCCTTCGCCATCGGTGGTCGTCACCTCGGCGATGGCAATTGCGATGAGATCCCGGACGTCGTCGGTGAGCGACGCAAGCTCGATCGCGGTCTGGACGTTCGCAGGGGCACGCGTGAGCAGGTCGGTGGCTCGGCGCGCCAGCGCCGCGGGGGCCGGGAGATCGAGCTGACGAAACCCGTTCGTGAGTGATCGTGCTGCGTCGATCGCCGGCGTCGAGTCCTCCGGCGCGCGTCCGGTCTCGAGCACGTGGTGGGCATGGAGCTCGATCTGTGCGAGCTGCCGTTCGACCCGCGCTCGGATCCTTTCCCACGTCGCCGTCGACGACGTGCTGCCATCGCCGCGCAGATCGGCCGCGGGGGTGGTGTCGGGCAGGGGACGCGTTGCACTGGTGGTGCCAGCCATGGCCATCCCATCGGCTCTGGGGCATTCGACCTGAGCCTTTCGGACCATATCGCCGGAACTGCCGTCGCGCCGGGGTCAGGTATCGAGATGGGCGTCTGCCGCCTCGATCTCCTCGCGACTCACGCCTAGCAGGAACAAGATGGCATCGAGATAGGGAACCCGCAGGCTCGTGTCGGCAGCGTCGCGTACGACCGGCTTGGCGTTGAACGCGATGCCGAGGCCGGCCTCGGCGAGCATGTCGAGGTCGTTCGCGCCGTCGCCGATGGCGACGGTCTGCTGGATCGGAACCCCTTCCGCCTCGGCAACCTCGTGCAGGAACCGGGCTTTCGCGGCGCGGTCGACGATCGGCCCGACCAGCCGGCCGGTCAGTCGCCCGTCGATGATCTCGAGCTCGTTGGCTCGCGCGTAGGCGATCCCGAGGTCGCGGCGGAGCCGCTCGGTGAACACGCTGAACCCGCCGCTGACGAGGGCGGTCGTGTACCCGAGCCGCTGCAGGGTTCGGCAGAAGGTGCGTGCCCCCGGCGTGAGTCGCAACTGGCGCCAGGCTCGTTCCAGGGCGACCTCGTCGAGCCCTTCGAGCAGCGCGACCCTCGCCCGCACCGACGCGGCGAAGTCGAGCTCGCCCGCCATCGCCGCCTCGGTCACCGCCGCGACCTCGGGTCCGCACCCGGCCTGCTCCGCGAGGAGGTCGATGACCTCGTCCTGGATGAGCGTGGAGTCCACGTCGAGGATCACGAGTCGCTTCGCGCGCCGGCTCAGGCCCTGGCGTTGGATGGCCAGATCCATGCCCGGGTTCGCCGCGGCTGCGGCCAGCAGATTGCGGCGGATCACGTCGGCGTCGCCGTCGGAGATCGAGAACTCGTAACTCATCACCGGGTATCGGCTAAGACGGACGATCCGATCGATGTTTCCGTTGCCGTCGGCGATGGCGTCGGCAGCGGCCTTCAGCTCGGACGGAGTCAGCTCCGGGCCGATGACCGTGACCACGTGAGGTGTCCGGTACTCGGTCGGCGTGTCCTCGACGTCTTCGATGTCGATCGTCAGCTGGCGCTTGAACCCGAAGAGGAGGAGGTCCTTGAGCGCGTCGTCGTCGTCGGTGGGGACGCCGATCAGCACGTCGAGGGTGAGCCGCCGGCGAACCACGACTTGCTCGACGTCGAGCACCACGGCCCCCAATTCGGCCAGCACGCTGAACAGCCCCGCCGAGATGCCCGGTTCGTCGGGCCCACTGACCCTGACGAGGACGGTGCGCTGGTCGCTCACGGCCTCCACGGTACCGCTTCGTGTGTCGGCCGGGCGGCTTGGTCGCGGGCGCTGTTCTTGCACGGTCGGGTCCGGTCCCCATAGGGTCGCGACCACGTTGCTGTCGGGTACGGGGAAGCCGGCCAGCCAAGAAGGAGAGAGACATGACCCAGACCACGAGACCTTCGACGAAACTGCTGCGGCTGCTGGCCGTACTGTTCGCCTTCACGCTGCTGGCTGCTGCCTGCGGTGACGACGACAGCGCCGCCGACGACAGCGGAGCCACCGACGACGGCGGGAGCGGCGCCCAGACCGGCGGCAGGATCGCCCAGATCCAGGCTGCCGGCACGCTCAAGTGCGGCACTCGTGACGCGCTGCCGGGCTTCGCGGTCCTCGACGACAACGGCGACCATATCGGGTTCGACTCCGATTTCTGCCGAGTCATCGCCGCAGCGATCCTCGGCGACGCCACCAAGGTGACGCACGTCGACCTCGAGACCGCTGACCGGTTCACGGCCCTGCAGTCCGGCGAGATCGACGTCCTCGTCCGCAACACGACCTGGACAGCGGGGCGCGACGGCGGTGAGAGCGCGACCTTCCTGCAGCCGAACTTCTATGACGGCCAGGGCATGATGGTCACCTCCGACAGCGGCTTCGCCAGCATCGCGGACATGGACGGCGTCATCGTGTGTGTGACGCAGGGCACGACGACCGAGGGCAATGCCGCGGGAGAAGCGACGCGCCTGGGTCTCGACTGGGAGGTCCGGTCCTTCGCCGACACCGATCTGCTGCAGGAGGCGTTCGTCGCCGGCCAGTGCGACGGTTGGTCCTCGGACACGAGCCAGCTCACGAGCTTGCGCTCGGCCTACCCTGACGGGCCCGACGCCTTGATGATCCTGCCCGAGGTCTTCTCGAAGGAGCCCCTTGCACCTGCAGTGGCCGACGGCGACAGCGAGCTTGCTCAGGCGGTCAACTGGGCGGTCCTGGCCACCATCCAGGCCGAGGAGTGGGGGATCACCTCGTCGAACATCGGGAGCTTCGCCGACACCGACGACGTGAACATCCGGAAGTTCCTCGGCCTCGAGTTCGACAACGAGGGCACCAACACCACCTTCGACCCCGGCCTTGGGCTGCCGACCGACTTCGCCTCCAAGGTGATCTCCCAGGTTGGGAACTACGGTGAGATCTTCGACCGGCACCTCGCTCCACTCGGCCTCGAGCGAGGCGTCAACGCACTGTGGATCGATGGGGGCCTGTTGTACGCGCCGCCGTACCGCTGATCGGAACTGCGTGTCCCTGATGATCGAGTTGATGGGGGCTGACCGGCCGGCAACGGCCGGTCAACCCCGTGCGCCCGAGGGCCGCGCATCATGACATCGGTGAGCCAGACGCCGGGTGACATCCGTGTCCCGTTCTGGCGCGACGTTCGCGTGCTGCAGTGGCTGTTCCAGATCGCCGTGGTCGCGGTTGCCGTGGGCGCGGTGCTCTGGCTCTACGGCAACTACCGCACCAACGCCAGCAACCAGGGCATCTCGACGAACTTCGACTTCCTGGACAACCCGGCGTCGTTCGAGATCACGGGCAACGAACTGTCCCAGAACGCACCGGTGCGCGATGCCATCCGGGAAGGCTTCCTCAACACGTTGCGCATAGCGGTGGCAGGCATCGTCGCCGCCACCATTCTCGGCACTCTGGTCGGCGTCGGCCGCCTGAGCAGCAACTGGCTCGTGGCCAAGCTTGCAGCGGTGTACGTCGAAGCGGTGCGCAACATCCCGCTGCTGTTGTTCGTGGTCTTCGGTCAACTCGCGCTCGTGCTCGGAGTCTTTCCTCGCGTCGAGAACGCTTGGACGCCCCTGGGGCTCCTCGTGGTGTCGAACCGTGGGATCAACCTGTTGTGGTTCGAGGGTTCCGGGCGGGGTCTCGTGGTTCTGGGACTCATCGCTGTCGTGGCGGCGTACCTGGTGGCCCGCTGGCGGCGTGGCGTCTTCGACCGCACCGGTGTGGCAGCGCGCACGGGTTTGTGGGGCGGCGGTGTTCTCGTCGGCGTCCTCGTCATCGGCTGGGTGGCATTCGGGTACGGCGCCACCGCACCCAGCGTCGAGGGGCGAAGCGCCGTAGGCGGCATTCGCGTCGATCCCTCGTTCTTCGCCCTGTTCTTCGCCCTCGTGGTCTACACCGCCAGCCACATAGCGGAGATCGTGCGAGGCTCGATCCAAGCCGTGCCCAAAGGACAGGGCGAAGCCGCCGACGCCCTGGCCCTCAGCGGCTTCCAACGCATGTGGTTCGTGGTGCTACCGCAGGCCTTCCGCATCGCCATTCCCCCGGTCGGCAACCAGTACCTCAACCTGATCAAGAACTCCTCCCTCGGTGCGGGGATCGGCTACTACGACCTGACCTTGGTCACTCAGACAACGGTCGGTAACGGATCGCCCGCGGTTCCAGCGTTCGCCATCGCGCTGAGCATCTACGTGTCGATCTCGCTGGTCACCTCGCTGTTGGTCAACATCGCGAACCGACGGTTTGCGCTGGTGGAACGATGAGCGCGCCTGTGGCTCCGCGCAACACCGCTCTCGTCTGGCTCCGTCGGAACCTGTTCCGTTCGGTCCTCGACAGCATCGTCACCGTGGTGTCAGCCGTCGTGGCGGGCGTGGTTCTCTACAAGACCGTGAGGTTCGTGGGTTGGACGGGTCGCTGGGACATCGTCCGGGTGAACCTGCGGCTGTTGATGATCGGGCGGTATCCCGCAGAAGAGATGGAGCGCCTCTCGGCGGTCGTGATCGGTCTCGCTGCCTGGGGTGGCCTCGTGGCCGGCATGGTGCATGCGCGTCAGGTTCGCGCCGGCCGGGCGGCGGCCGACGAGACCCGCCTCTCGCGACGTCGGGTGCTCGACCTGGTCGAGCGGTTCTGGATCCCGGCCATCGTCGTGATCTTGTTGCTGGCGTTGACCGAGACCGCAGGTCCCACGGTCACCGTCGCGCTGGCTGTGGTGGCGGCCGTCGCCGGGCGCCTGGTCGGCCCGATCCTCGGCCGTCATGAACTCACGCCGCTGCAGAACGCCGGCCTGCTGACCCTCCTGGCCGCGGTTCCCCTCGCGTTCTACTTCTATGTCGTGACCGCGGTGGGTTTCGACGAGTGGGGAGGGTTCCTGCTGAACCTGTTCCTCGCGTTCTGCTCGATCCTTCTCTGTTACCCGCTCGGTGTGCTCCTCGCACTGGGCCGCCGGTCCTCCCTGCCGCTGGTGCGCATCATCTCGACGCTATACATCGAGGTCGTCCGAGGCGCGCCCCTGTTCGTGCTGCTCCTGTTCGCCAACGTCGCCTTGGGGTTCTTCGTTCCGGCATCGATGAAGCCGTCGACACCCACCCGCGCCATCATCGTGTTCACGTTGTTCACGGCGTCGTACATGGCCGAGATCGTCCGCGGCGGACTCCAGTCGGTCCCGAAGGGACAGTTCGAAGCAGCGAAAGCGCTCGGGCTCTCGCCGCCGCGTCAGATGGGACTGGTCATCCTGCCGCAGGCGCTACGCAACGTGATCCCTGCCCAGATCGGTCAGCTCATCTCGTTGTTCAAGGACACCGCGCTGGCTGGCGTCGCGATGGGCCTGTTCGAGCTGCTGAGCGTGACACCGGCGATCACACAGCAACCGGACTTCCGCGGTCAGGGTCTGATCGGTGAAACCCTCACCATCGGCGCCTTGTTGTTCTGGACTGTGTCATACACGATGAGCCGAGAGAGCCAACGACTCGAGAAGAAACTGGGGGTCGGAACCCGATGAGCGAGACCACCGACGAGGCCGTTTTCGCAGACGCGACGAAGATTGCCGGCGACGTCATGATCGAGATGGACGGCGTCCACAAGTACTTCGGCGAGTTCCACGCCCTCGACGACGTCAACCTGCGCGTGGGCCGTCAGGAAGTGGTCGTAGTCATCGGCCCGTCGGGCTCGGGCAAGTCGACGATGATCCGCTGCATCAATCGGCTCGAGGAGCACGACTCCGGTCGCATCCTGGTCGACGGCGTCGAGTTGTCCAACGACGTGCGCAACATCCAAGAGATCCGCCGGGAGACCGGGATGGTGTTCCAACAGTTCAACCTGTTCCCCCACCTCACCGTTCTCGACAACGTCACCCTTGCGCCGCGCAACGTCCGCAAGATGCCCAAGGCCAAAGCCGAAACACTCGGCATGGAATTGCTCGAGCGGGTGCGCATCCCTGAGCAGGCCAAGAAGTATCCGGGTCAGCTCTCGGGAGGGCAGCAGCAGCGCGTCGCCATCGCCCGCTCACTGGCCATGACCCCCAAGGTGATGCTCTTCGACGAGCCGACCTCTGCGCTCGACCCCGAAATGATCAACGAGGTCCTCGACACCATGAAGGACCTCGCTCGAGAGGGCATGACGATGATCTGCGTCACCCACGAGATGAACTTCGCACGCGAGGTCGCCGATCGGGTCGTGTTCATGGCCGACGGTCAGATCGTCGAGGTGGGCACCCCCGAGCACTTCTTCCAGACACCGCGTGAAGAGCGCACGAAGCTCTTTCTCAGCCAGATCTTGTAGTCTGCGGCGCGGTTCGTCGAGGGGCCTTCGGCCTCCCGCGCCACCGCTCGGTACCTAGAGGCCCGGTCCCCAACGACGCGACGGTGGCGTTGCGCGCGGCGCGGTGGGCCCGATTCCGGCCCTCGCGGCGACAGGGGGTCCTATACTCCCGGGCACTGGTTCGGTTCCGAAGTCCGGTGAGATTCCGGCGCTGTCCCGCAACGGTGAAGCCTCCCGGTCGACTCGTCGAACGGTGAGGACGAGTCCGGTCGAGACCGTTCCAGTGAAACGAACCACCTCGAGGAAGGTCGGGTTCGATCACCAGGAGTGCGCTCCGGGTCGACGAGCACGAAGAACGCCTCGACCGAAGGAGGACTTCCCGTGACCCGATCGATTCGCCTGCTCCTGTTCCTCGCGCTCGTCGCGGCCATCGCCGGCTGCGGCTCCGAGTCCAGCCCGCCGGTCGTGAGCGGCGCACCACCGAGCACCCGGGCGCCCGAGCCGACCATGGAGGTGGCGGAGAGCAGCTTCCCCGTGGAGATCGCCGCCGACAACGGTGCGGTCACCGTCGACGCCAGGCCCGAACGCGTGGTCTCGCTGTCGACGGTCTCGACGGAGATCCTCTTCGCGATCGGCGCCGGCGATCAGGTGATCGCCGTCGACAGCCAGTCGACGTATCCGGCCGAGGCGCCCGTGACCGACCTGTCGTCGTACACCCCCAACATCGAGGCCATCGCTGCGCTCGACCCGGACCTGGTGTTCTTGAGTTTCGACCCCACCGAGGTCGTCGACGGCCTCACCGCGCTCGGTATCCCGGTCATCATGCACGGCACGGGGATGTCGCTCGAACACGCCTACGAGCAGATCGCACAGACCGGTGCCGCCACCGGCCACGCCGACGAGGCGGCGGCGCTCGTGGCATCGACCCGGGAACGGATCCGAGCCGCGGTCGCCGCCACCCCCGAACTCGACCCTGCGCCGAGCATCTACCACGAGATCAGCTACGACCTCTGGAGTGCGACGTCGGCAACGTTCATCGGGCAGGTCTACGCGCTCTTCGGCGTCGACAACATCTCCGACGCCGCCGATGACACCGGCGGCGGCTTCCCGCAGCTCTCGGCCGAGTACATCCTCGATGCCGATCCCGATCTCATTTTCCTCGGTGACGTGCTCTACGGCGAGAGCGCAGAGACCGTTGCTGCCCGACCCGGCTGGTCCGACCTCACGGCTGTCCGATCGGGTTTCGTCGTCGAGCTCGACACCGATGTGGCCTCGCGTTGGGGTCCACGCGTCGGCGACCTGATCGAAGCGGTGGCCGCGGCGTTCCAGGAGTGGTCGCAGCGATCATGACCACGACGCCGCGCGCTGTGCCCGGTCGAGCGGTCACCGACGCGGTCGACGACCGCTGGACCCTCTGTGGCGATCCCCCCGACTCCGACATGCCGGCTCGCGCCGCGATGCGACCCCGGTGGGTGGCAGTGGGCGTTCTCGCAGTGCTCCTCGCGGCGGGGGTCGGGATGGCGTTCGGTCCCGTCGCGTTGCCCATTGGGCGCGTCGCCCTCGAGATCCTCGACCACGTCCCCGGTGTTTCGGTGCATTCGGGTCTCGACACCCTCGACGCCAACATCGTGTGGAAGATTCGACTGCCCCGGGTCGTTCTGGGCCTGATCGTGGGCGGTCTCCTGTCGGTGGCGGGAGCGTCGTACCAAGGAGTCTTCCGCAACCCGCTCGTCGACCCCTATCTGTTGGGCGTCGCCGCGGGGGCAGGGCTCGGGGCCACGGTCGCCTTGGTCAGCGGCGTCGGCGATGGCGTCGGTGTCTTCGACGCCATCCCGATGTTGGCGTTCGCCGGGGCGCTCGTCGCCGTGGCCTGCACGTACCTGCTCGCCGGTGCCGCAGGACGTGCGGCGGGCACCGCAAACCTCTTGCTCGCAGGCATCGCAGTCGCGAGCTTCTTCACGGCGTTGCAGACCTATGTGCAACAACGCGAGAGCCAGTCGTTGCGCGAGGTGTATTCCTGGATCCTGGGGAGCCTGACCACGAGCGGATGGAGCGAGGTCTACCTCGCGACGCCCTACGCCGTGATCACCGTCGTCACGTTGCTGTGGTTCGCGCCCATGCTCGACGTGCTGGCCGTCGGTGACGACGAGGCCCGGTCCCTCGGGTTGCACCCCGAGCGCATCCGACTGGTCGTGCTCATCGCGGCGTCGCTCGCGGCAGCGGCCGCGGTCGCGGTGAGCGGTCTGATCGGGTTCATCGGCCTGGTCGTGCCCCATGCGGTGCGCTCGGTCGTGGGCTCGTCGAATCGCGCCGTGCTCGGTTTGTCGCTGCTGTTCGGGGCAGCGTTCCTGGCAGCGATGGATCTGCTGGCGCGGATGGTCGCGTCACCGGCCGAGCTCCCGATCGGGGTGCTCACCGCGTTCATCGGCGCGCCGTTCTTCCTGTGGATCCTGCGAGCCCGGGGTCCGCTGTCGTGACCTCCGCGACAGCTGCGCGAGGCATCGCGGTCGACGCTGTCTCGGTGCGCCTGGGTGGGCGCGTCGTGGTCGACGCCGTGTCCCTGGCCGTCGAGCCGGGGGAGTGGTTGGGCGTCGCGGGACCCAACGGCGCGGGGAAGACCACCCTGCTCCGGGTCCTCGCTGGGCTGCAGGCCCACGACGGCTCGGTCGATGTCGACGGCGTGGCCGTCTCCGGCATGGGCCGGCGTGACCAGGCCCGCGCGATCGCGCTGGTGCCTCAGAATCCGGTGCTCCCGGAGCAGATGCGGGTGTACGACTACGTCCTGCTCGGGCGAACCCCCCACCTCGGGCGACGTCTTGCGGTCACCGTCGGCGACGAGCGGGTCGCCGCGGCCGTCGTGGAGCGCCTGGGTCTCGCCGAGTTCGCGGCGCGACCGCTGGGTGCGCTCTCCGGCGGCGAACGCCAGCGCGCCGTGATCGGACGCGCCCTGGCGCAGAACACCTCGATCCTGCTGCTCGACGAGCCGACGGCCTCGCTCGACCTCGGTCATCAGCAGGACGTGCTCGAGCTGATCGACGGGCTTCGACGCGAACACGGCCTGACGGTGGTGATGACCATGCACGACCTCACGCTGGCAGCGCAGTTCGCCGACCGGTTGGCCCTGCTTGCCGGGGGGCGCCTCGTGGCGCTCGGTCCGCCCGCGGAGGCGCTGGGCCCGGAGCTCCTCGGCATCGTCTACGGCGCAGACGTCACCGTGATCGAGACACCGGGTGGCCCCGTTGTCGTTCCCCAGCGCCGACGTTGAGCGCGTCGCCGGGCGGCGTCGAGTCTTCCCAACGATGTCCAGCGCTCTACGATGGCCCTCCATGTTCGGGGATTTCGTTCGACAAGCCGCACGTGTCGTGCCGGTCTCACGCGACGGTCGAGTGTTCCTCATGAACGGCAGCGACCCGCTGCGTCCATTCCAGGGCAGCTGGTGGGAGATCCCCGGCGGGGGCATGGAGCTCGGCGAGAGCAGCGCCCATGCTGCGGCGCGTGAGCTCTACGAGGAGTGTGGCTTCTCCGATGTCGAGGTCGGGCCGCTGATCTGGACGCAGTACGTGGAATTCGACTTCGCCATGTACCACTTCAAGTCGTTCGATCGCATCCATGTCGCGTGGATCGACCGCGCCGATGCCTGGAATCCCCAGGGCCTCGAGGCACTCGAGGCAGCGGCGTTCGAGGACGGAAGGTGGTGGACCGTGGAAGAGCTGCTCGCGTCCGACGTCCGGACGCTCCCTGATCGCCTCCGCGAATTCCTGCCTCCGATCGTGGCCGGCGATCTTCCCGACGAGCCGATCGACATCACTCCGATCGGTGGTTGGCGACCGTAGCGCCGACCCCCGGTCACGACACCGTGGTCACGGCGTGCGCCCCTGCTCCCGGTCCTCGCGGTCGGCGGCGCGAACCGCATAGCCCAGCACGATCGCCGGCAGCAACAGCGCGCACCCGGCGATCAACGTCGCGACGACGACCGGGACCAGGGGCCCGTCGAAGTCGGTGAAGAACAGGACGAAGAACAGCACTACCGAGACGCCCCACAACGAATAGCCGATGCGTTTGGCGATCGAGACCAACACGGCGACGCGCCGGCGTTGGAGGATCACGGCGTCTGTCATGGGGTCAATCTTCGTTCATTGCATCGCCGGCAGCCCAAGTGTGGACGATTCGCCGGCCCGTCTCGGAGCGTCTCGTGGCCTCGGTTCGCGTGAGCCGGTCGATGTCGGGGCGGGTCCGAACCGGCTCCTCTCACAGGTTACTTCCCTGCATCGGACCCGTGAGCTTGCCGCTGCGCGACCAGAGGTAGCACTCGGCGGTGCGGTACGGCCCCGCCAACCAGTTGGGTTCCTCGGGGACCACGACGCCGATCTCGAGCGCCGACAGCTCGTAGTCGACGCCCACGAAATCGTGGAAACGCGCGTAGCACTCGGCCGTGCCCCAGCGGGCGAGTTCGCCTCGCCCGGGATAAGGGACGCCGGCGGCAGCGGGGTGGGTCAACTCGACGAACACCTCGGCATCGTGCGGCTGGTCACAGGGAACCCGCGTCGTGAGATCGACGCTGGCTCCGCTGGCGTCGGGGTAGTTCTGGTACGTGTTGAAACAGTCACCGGTGGCCAGGGTGTACAGGGCACCGACCGGCGTGCCCTCCGGGACCGGCGTGGCCTTCGGAGCGCCGGACGCGGCAGCCGTGGGGGTCACGATGCCCGCGGCCGGCTGGTCGGTCTCGGACCCACTGGTACTGCAGCCGACGAGGGCGGCGAGCGCCAGGGCAGCGAGGGCGAGGGCCGGCGAGCGGGTCATGGCAGGCAACGCTACCGGCCGCCGCGCCCGGCCTCGGGGTCGCGAGAGCGGTGATCAGTAGCTCGGCAGGGCCCGATCGAGGTGGACGAAGCAGATGAACAACACCAGGGCGAAGGGCGCGACCCCGATGGCATACGCGGGCCATTTGCGCCAGCGGCGCCCGATGAATGCTGCGGCCAGCCAGATCGCTGCGGCGGCGAACCCCCAAGCGATGGTGGGCCACACGGCACCCTTGTCGCCATTGAGGCCTTCGCCGAAGTCCTCGGCCGGTACCTCGGCGCCGTGGTCGTCGGCGGAGACCGTCGCCGCTGGCTCCGGCGTCGGTTCGTCGGCCGGGGTCGGGTCACCGGGCACCGTCGTGGGGGTGACCGTGCCTGCACCGTCGTCGGTGCCGGCAGTGGGCGCCACGGTGGAGGGGTCGTCCTCGCCCACGTCTTCGGAAGCGAGTCCCGAGCTGCCGCTGGCCGCGTCGCCGGGGCGGGCGATGTAGGCGGCAGGCTCGCCGACGAGCTCGGCCACCACGATGATGCGTTGGCGCGCGGTGTACTTGGGGTGGCACGCGGTGAGCGTCAGTCGGTTGGGGGTCTCGGCGAAGTCCTGGTCGAGGACGTCCACCCGGTTGGGAGGCACGACGAAGAACCCGTTGCCCGAGTCCTGCTCGAGCACGCGATAGGTGAAGAGGCCCTGCAGGGTCTCGACGGAAATCTCGTCACCGGGTCGGAGCTCGTTGATGCGGTTGAAGGGTGCCCCCCAGGTGGTGCG
Source organism: Acidimicrobiaceae bacterium (assembly GCA_024641655.1). Taxonomy (GTDB): domain Bacteria; phylum Actinomycetota; class Acidimicrobiia; order Acidimicrobiales; family UBA8592; genus JAHECR01. The sequence goes on along the minus strand of JAHECR010000001.1, from coordinate 90,352 downwards.
GTGCCCGGCGATCGACGCGTTGCCGGCCATGCCCGGCAGGGGAGTGGAGCCGTAGTGCCCGGGCCCCTTGCGGAGCTCGTTCGTACCCACCCCTTCGACCACCTGTTCATCGACGCCGATGGCGGGAATCCGGAGTCGGGCCACCACCTCACCCGGTGGCTGCCACAGCAGGGCCGCGAGCTTCGCCACTGCAGCCTGCCTGGCGGCCTCTTCGGCGGCCACCACCGCCGGGTCCGTGGTCGGCGCGGGAACGGCGACGTCGGGGGCGGGCGTCGGGGTGGGCAGGGGAGCGGCCTGTTGCACCAGATCGCCTTCGCGGGCCAGTGACAGCAACTCTTGGAAGTCGCTGCGCAGGCCCGATTGGGCCTGCGCGGTGAGAATGCCGGTGCCCCACAGCTGGTATGCCACGAACAGCAACATCAACACCCCGATGGTGATGAACGTGCGCCCGACGGCGGTGAGGATGCGCGACAGCAGCATGACGATGACAGTATCGGCGGCGCGGGCGCCGTTTGGAGCGCACCGACGACTGCCGCCACATGGCCAACACGTGCCACACCCCACTAGCCTCGCCGAGGCCGACACCGGCGGGCGCCACGATGGCGACAGCGCCACAGCGTGCGCCGGTCGACTCGATCCCACAACGCCGAGACACCCTTGGGTGCTCGTCGTGGAATCCCTCTCCTCATGCACCCTGCCGTTCATCTCACCGACGTGGTCGCGCTCACCGGGCGCTTCCCGGCACTCGCCGGGGTCACTTTGCGCGTCGACCCGGGCGAGGTCGTCCTGCTCCAGGGCCCCAACGGTGCCGGGAAGACGACGTTGCTGCGGCTCTGCGCCGGGTTGTTGCGCATCGAAGACGGCGACGCCATAGTGCTCGGGCACGACTTGAGACGTGATCACCGTGCCGTCCGGGCCCACGTGGGCCTCCTTGGTCACAGCACCGGCCTCTACGACGACCTGACCGTCGCCGAGAACGTGGCCTTCTGGGCGCGAGCGGTGGGGGCGGACCCAGCAGAGGTGCAGGGCGCCCTCGTGCACCTGGGCCTCGACGGCCGCCTTCGCGACGTGCCCGTTCTGCGGCTGTCGGCAGGCCAGCGGCGGCGGTGTGCCCTGGCGACCCTGCTGGTGCGCCGCCCCGAGCTTTGGCTGCTCGACGAACCCCACGCTGCGCTCGACCGCGACGGTCGCGCCCTCGTCGACGCGCTGATACGGCAGGCATCGAGCGCGGGCGCAACCGTGATCCTGGCATCGCACGAGCTCGATCGGGTCGGGGCCCTCGATCCCCGTCTGGTGACGATCGCCGGCGGACGGGTGGTTGCCGACGAGCCCCCCAAGTCGGTCCCATCGCCTCACGGAGGTGGGGACGACCATGCTGCGTGACGCCCTCCTGGTTGCCCGCAAGGACCTGTTGATCGAGGCGCGTTCGCGCGTCGTCACCAACCAGATCGCGCCGTTCACCTTGCTGATCCTGGTGTTGTTCGGGTTCGCTCTCGATGCCGACACCACGACCCTGCGAGACACTGCGCCGGGGCTGTTCTGGGTCGCCGTCCTGCTCGTTGCGCTACTCGCGATCCAGCGCGCCGTCCGTATCGAGACCGCCGACGGAGCCCATCACCGCCTGCTGCTCAGCTCGATCGAACCGCCGTCGATCTTCCTCGGCAAGGCTATGGCCCTTGCGCTGCAACTCCTCGCGCTGGAGGTGCTGTTGCTGGTGTCGGTGGTGATCCTCTTCGACAGCTCGATCGATCGGCCGCTGTTGACCGTGTGCACCGCAGTGGTCGCGACCGCGGGCATTGCGTCGGCAGGTACCCTCTACGGGGTCCTGGCCGTCGGCCTGGGAGTGCGGGAGACGCTGCTGCCGATCCTGTTGCTGCCGGTACTGGCGCCAGTGCTGATCAGCGCTACCCGAGCCTTCGGTGATGCGTTCGACCGAGTCGACGCCGATGGCTGGGCCTGGCTTGGCATGCTCGGGGTCTTCGCGGTGATCTACACACTGTTCGGCATGCTCGCCTACGGCGTGCTCCTGGAGGATTCGTGAGCGTAACCGACACGGTGGTCGACGGCACCGGATCCCGAGCGACCCGCATCCTCGGCACGCTCATCGCCGTCGGCGTCCCCGTGCTGCTGGTGTTCGCCTTCGTCCTGAGCCCGCCAGACGACACGATGCGCGACATGGTGCGACTCCTGTACGTGCACGTGCCGGTCGCCATGCTCTCCTACGTCGCGTTCGGCCTCACGGCGCTCGGCAGCGCCGCCTACTTGTGGAAGCGGTCGCGTTGGTGGGACACCACGGCATATGCCGCTGCGGAGGTCGGGGTGGTCTACTGCGGGCTCACGTTGGTCACCGGCAGCATCTGGGGCCGGCCCACGTGGAACACGTGGTGGGAGTGGGGCGACGTCCGCCTGGTCACCACGCTCGTGTTGTTCCTGACCTTCGTCGGCTACCTGGCCTTCCGGCGCGTGCCCGGCGATCCCGACGTGCGCGCCAAGCGTGCCGCGGTCATCGGACTCGTCGCTGCGATCAACATTCCCATCGTCAATCGCTCCGTCGAGTGGTGGGAGAACCGGACGCTGCACCAGAAGTCCTCCCTCACCGACGGCAAGCTCGAGAACCTGACGTTGTTCACGTGGTTCCTCGGCACGGTCGTGCTCGGGTTGATCTTCCTGTGGCTGCTTATCCATCGGTTCCGCATCGCCTGGCTCGAAGACGAGCTCGATCGTCACGGCGTCGATCTCGCGCTGGCGGAACGCCGTGCCGAAGCTGACGCGAGCGATTTCGCCACCGCTGGTCGGCCGCCGACGCGTGAGGGAGGCAACGACCGATGAGCCATGTCGGTTACCTCGTCGCCGGTTGGACGGTCGGTCTCGGCGGTCTCGGCCTGTACGCCGCCTGGATGCTCGCGCGCGGCCGCACGCTGACCCGTCAGCTGCCCCCCGCGCGTCGTCGATGGATCGACAGCCCGAACCAACAGCGGCCGGCTCGACGGTGACCACCGACGCAGGCCCGCTCGATCTCTCGCCGCGTGACGCCACGCCGCGGCGTCGACCGACGTGGGTACCCCTCGTGGTGTTGGGAGCGGTCGCGCTGGCGATCGCCGCCATGGTCTGGTTCCTCGTCACCAACACGCAGAACTTCCTCGAGGCCGACGTCGCGGTTGCCGAACGCTCCGACGCCGGCGACAAGCGACTGCAGCTGCTCGGGTCCCCGACGCGGACCAGCGAGGAGATCATCGCCGACTCGACGATGCTCGACGGCAACGAGTACACGCCCTTCACCGTCATCTTCGACGGGGTCAAGGTCGACGTCGTCAGTGAGGGCACCCCACCGGAGCTGTTCGACAAGGCGATTCCGGTGGTGCTCGAAGGTCATTGGGTCAACGGCGACCTCCCGATACCGGGCTATAGCTTTCCTGACGGCGCCAACGACGGTTGGTGGTTCTCCACCGATCGCATCCTCGTCAAGCACGACAACGACTACCGCGACGATCGCCTCGTCGACGCCGAGCGGCGCGGGCAGCTGGCCCGGGACGAGTAGGGCGACCAATGAACGCGATTCTCGGAGGCGGGGGTGTGCTGCTCGCCCTCGTCGCCTGTGTCGTCGCCATTCCCACGTTGGTCCTCGGGATCCGGCGCGGTGACGAGCGACTGCTGCGGTCAGGGGCCTGGTACGGCTGGCTCGTGCTCACCGGCATGGTGCTCGCAACGGTCGCCATGCAGCGGGCGTTGATCACCCGGGACTTCGACGTGCTGTTCGTGCACGACCATGGCAGCAGCCGGACCCCGCCGCTGTTCAACGTCGCGACCATGTGGTCGGCGTTGGAGGGATCGATCCTGCTGTGGGGCCTGGTCCTGTCGGGCTACCTCGCCATCGTCGTCCACAAGTTCCGCAACCGGCTGACCGATCCCCTGGTTGCCTGGGCGCTCGTGGTCATGTTCGGCGTGGCGCTGTTCTTCATGGCGCTCATGGCCGGACCGACCAACCCGTTTCGGACCATCGACGCTGCGCCGGGATACGACGGCCCGGGACCGAACCCGTTGCTCCAAAACCACGTGTTGGTCGCGTTCCATCCGCCGATGCTCTACCTCGGTTACGTGGGGTTCACCGTGCCGTTCGCGTTCGCCATCGCCGCGCTCGTCACCGGTCGCCTCGGTGAGGGGTGGCTGATCGAGACCCGTCGCTGGACGTTGTTCGCCTGGGGCTTCCTCACCGCCGGGATCGTGCTCGGCGCGTGGTGGGCATACGACGTGCTCGGGTGGGGTGGCTACTGGGGGTGGGATCCGGTGGAGAACGCCTCGTTCCTCCCGTGGCTCACCGGTACGGCCTATCTCCACTCCGTGCTCGTCCAGGAGCGGCGGGGCATGCTCCGCGTCTGGAACCTGTCGCTCGTCTGCGCGACGTTCGCCCTCACCATCCTCGGCACCTACCTCACCCGTTCGGGAGCAGTGGTGTCGGTTCATGCGTTCTCCGCTGGTGACGTCGGTACCTGGATCCTGGCCTTCTTCGCAGCGATCGTGGCCGTCACGCTCGGCTTGATCTTCTGGCGTGGCGACCGGCTGCGCTCAGCGGGTCGAATCGAGTCCCCGCTGTCGCGTGAGGGGGCCTTCCTCGCGAACAACCTGGCGTTCGCCGCATTTGCCTTCATCATCCTCCTCGGCACCGTGTTCCCCTTGCTCGTCGAGGCGTTCCAGAACCGGAGGGTCTCCGTCGGGGTGCCCTACTTCGAGGCGATGACGATGCCCGTCGGCATGGCGCTGCTGTTCCTCATGGCCGTTGCCCCCGTGCTGCCGTGGCGTCGCGCCGGCGGCGAGATGCTCGCGCGGCGCCTCGAATGGCCGGCGTGGATCGCTGTCGCGTCGTTGGTGCTCGCCGTGCTCGTCGGTGCCCGGGGCCTGAGCCCGCTGATCGGGTTCACGCTGGCCGGGTTTGCTGCGGGATCGGCGTTGCGTCAGCTCGCGTTGGCCGTCCGCCGCCAGGGTTGGGGTGGGCTGGTGGGCCGCGCCAACGGTGGCATGATCGTCCACTTGGGGGTCATCGTGCTCGCCGTCGGCCTGGTCGCGAGCGCCGCCTACAAGCGCCAGGCCGAGTTCTCGATGGAGCTCGGCGAGACGGTCTTCGTCGGCGACACCGAGGTCACCTACGTCGGTGAACGCACGGTCGATTACCCGAACCGCTCGGCCGACGAGGTCACCTTACTCGTCGACGGGAGCGAGCTGACACCAGCGCTCGAGCGCTTCGGCGCCACCGGGCAGGTCGTTCCGGCTCCCGACACGAAGGCCACCTTCACCCTCGACATCCAGACCTCGATCACGAAGGGCCCCGACGCCGATGGCACGATCGTGGTGAAAGTGACCCGTCAGCCGATGGTTGCCTGGCTGTGGATCGGAGGGATGGTGATGCTCTGGGGCACCGCGCTCTCCGCGATCCCGACTCGCCGCAGAGACGACCTCGACCGCTCCGGTATGCCCGACGGAACCGGTCCGGGAACCGACATCGACGATCCCGGCGAACTGGCCGGCGCCCGGGTATGACTGAGCACGCCGTCGACGAGGTCGACGAACGGCTCGGCGGCCGTCGGCTCAGCGGCCTGCAGATCACCGCGGCGCTGACGGCGATCGTCCTGGTCGGATTCGTCTTGCTGCTGGCATCGGGCAAGGTGCAGCGCAACGGCGTCAATTTCGACGTGGTCGGCTCGCCGGCACCGCCGGTGCGGGGCGTGTCCTATCAGGGAACGTCGTTCGATCTGGAGGACGTCCTCGCCCGCAACCGCACCGTCCCGGCGGAGGAGCAGACCTGGGTGGTCCTGAATTTCTTCGGCAGTTGGTGTGCCGAGTGCGTCGTGGAACACCCGGCCCTCGTCGAGTTCGACACCGAGGGGGTGACCAGCGACGGGCGACGGTGCTCCACACAGCTCGTCGGCGTGACCTTCGACGACTCCCCCGAGAACGTGCGAACGTTCTTCGAGGTTCGAGGCGGGGACTGGCCAGTGCTCGTGAGCGGCGAGATCAGTGCTGCGGTGGTGCGCTACGGGGTCACCGCGGCGCCCGAGACGATCGTGATCGCGCCGAGCGGAATCGTGGTCGAGAAGTTCGCGGGAGCGATCACGTACGCGGATCTCGCTGATCGGATCTCGTGTTGAATCGCTTCGCCAGCCGACGACTCTCGTGGATCCTGCTGGCGGTCGTGGCGACCGTCGCGCTGGTGTACGCCGCGTCCGACGGGGGAGGCACCGCCACCAACGAGGAGCGTGCTGCATCCCTCGCGTCGAGGATCGCCTGCCCGAAGTGCGACGGCCAGGCGGCCTCGGACAGCAATGTCGCTGCGGCGGTCGAGGTGCGCGCCGAGATCAAGCGGCTCGTCGACGAGGGTCGCTCCGACGACGAAATCGTCGCACTCATGGTGGCGAGCTACGGGGAGTTCGTCGATTTGAGCCCGTCGACTCGCGGCTGGGTCGGTGTCGTCTGGATCGCACCGTTTCTGGTGATCGGGCTCGCCGCAGGTGGACTCGCGATCGCCTTCGGTCGTTGGCGGGCCATGGGAGCGCCGCCCCCGGCCACCGCCGACGACGAGGCGCTCGTCGCCCGGGCCCTCGGCGAAAGAGACGAGGTCCGCAACCGGGAAACCGGTGCGGAGGGTCACGCTGATGGTGCCTGACTCGAGCTCGGTCAAGCCGGCACGTCTGGAGATGCTCGAGGACGAACGCGACTTCCTCCTGAGCGCCCTCGCCGCGCTCGAAGACGAGCGCGACGCCGGTGAGATCGACGACGGCGACTACGCCGCCCTCAAGGACGACTACACCCGGCGCGCCGCTGCGGCGATGCGCTCGATCGAGGGTCGACGCGCCGCGCTCGCTGCTGCTGCTCCTCCTCGGCGCCGACCTCGCTCGGGGTTTCTCTGGCTCGTCGGCCTCGCGCTGCTGGGTACCCTCGCGGGGGTCGCCATCAGCAGGTCTGCCGGTGACCGCGCCGACGGTGGCACCATCACCGGCGGCGCAGATGTGAGCGTGTCGAGTCGACTGGCTCGGGCGCTCCAGCTGTTCGGTCAGCCCGTCCGATGGCCCGATGCCATCGATCTCTACGATGCGGTGCTGGCGGAGCAGCCGAGCAACGTCGAGGCCATCACCTATCGAGCGTGGTTGCAGTACCGCTCCGGTGCCGCTGCGGCGCCGCTGCTCGGGCAATGGGCAGAAGCGACCCAGCTCGATCCCGGGTACGCAGACGCGATCGTGTTCCGAGCGATCGCGCTGAAGGACCTCGACCGGTACGACGAGGCGGCTGCGGTCCTCGACCAGCTGCCGGCCGAGGGCCCTTCTCCGATGGTCGAGGGCCTGCTGGCGGGACAGGGCCTGCGCGGCGTGATCTACGGCGAGGCCCGGTACGACCAGATCGCGGCAAGCGAGGCGCCGACCCTCGCCGAGTTGGGGCTCTCGGTCGACGTCGGGCTGGAGGTGGCGAACTACCTGCTCAGCACCGACAAGCTCGGCAGCGTCGTCAGCGTGCTGAAGGTGTTTCGTGCGGTGCTGGCCGTCGATCCCGACAATGCGTCCGGCTTGAGCCGATACGGCCTGCTGCTCGCGCAGGCCTCCGGCGGGGACCCGAGCCTGTTGCAGAGCGCGCAGGACCTCCTGGACCGAGCCGTGTCTGCCAACCCCGCCGACGCGGAGGCGCTCGTGTCGAGGGCCACGCTGTACGCGGGCCTCGACGTCGAGGTCGCATGCGCGGATCTCGAGGCTTTCGACCTGCTCGAGCTCGGCGCCGACGCGAGCTCGAGCGCCTTGTCGGCCCAGGCCGACCAGCTGCACCAGCTCCTCGCCTGCTGACGAGCGCTTCGCTCGACGGCAGCGGCTCGCCCGGGTCCTCGGCGCCTCAGAGGGGCGCGGCCTGGTACCGACCCTCGGTGATCTGGCCGTTGCTGGTGTGCAGGATCCAGATCGACCCCTTCTTGCACCCATTGCCCGCCAGGGGAATCCCTCCGTGGGCCAGCTCGTCGAGCGCGGCAGGAATGAGGTCGCCGTGGCTGCACAGCACCGCGTCGACGCCAGCGAGCGCCAGGCGACCCAACGTGGCGGCCAGGGTGGCTCCATTGGTGCCTTCGATCAGTTCGTCGCGTATCTCCACCGACATCGCCCGAAGCGTCGCCAGCGGCTCGACGGTCTCCACGCAGCGTCGTGCCGGGCTGCTGTAGATCGAGTCGATCCCGCGCTCGCCGAACCACTGCGCGATCGCCTGAGCCTGGGCTCGGCCCTTGTCGTCCAGTGGCCGCTCGACATCGCCAAGACGGCCGCTCCGGGGGCCTGCGCTCGCGTGTCGCACCAGGTAGAGCGTCATTGAGTCAGTTCAGGAGTGCAGCGGGGAGTCGGAGCATGGGGAAGCGGAGCGCACATCGGAGTGGGCATGGTAGCCAGCGCTGCGCTGCGGTCGGCAACCCGCCTGGAACCCCGGGCGCGGGCGTCAGAAGTCGACGGCGGTGACGCAGACGTCGTCGCCTTGGGCGAGGCTCGACGATGTCGCCGGATTCGTTCGGCCGTACAGGGTGCTCAACATTCCCTTGACCATGCCACGATCGACGGCGCAGATCACCGGGTGCTCGATCGCGGCGCCGCCGAACGGACAGTTCTCGGCCACGATCTGGAGCGAGTCACCGAACTTCTCGGCGTGGGCTGCGAACCCGTTCGCGGTCAACGCGTCGGCGACGGCATGGAGGCTCTGGCGGAACGAGCGGCCCTGATCGGCATCGGCCATCGAGGCCGCCATGGCCTTGCCGTATTCGATCCCGACTTCTTCGGCCATGGCCTCGGCCTGCTCGGCCGACAGCAGCGACAAGGCTTTCCCCAGGAGTGTGACGAGCACGTCGTGATGACGCACCGGGAAGTCGATGCGGATCTGGGGCTCCGCGCAGCGGTAGACCTTCGAGGGTCGGCCCGCGCCACCGCGGGTGCTGCGGCCGACGTCGAGATAGCCCCCACCTGCCAGCTTGTCGAGGTGGTGCCGGGCCACATTGGCGTGCAGGGCGAAGTGCTCTGCCGTCTCCGCTGCAGTCACCCCGTCGGGCTGCTCGTGGACATACAGGTAGATCTCGCGGCGGGTGGGGTCCCCGAACGCAGATGTGATGGCGGTAACCACCGACGCGAACTCGGTGGGCGTGAGGATGTTCTCGGCTGTCACGTCTGGGGCGCCCATGGTGTCCTCCGCACGTTCCCGGCCCAGAGGGCGCCAGAACGTGGCACCCGCCTCGGGGATCGAGGCGGCTCATGGGTAGTCTAACGGGACATCGAGTTTGCACTGCCGTCGTAGTGGAAACTCGCCCGTCCCGTTGGCAACATCGCGCACAGGAGCATCCGGAACATGGCCATCACGCAGGAACAGGTGATCGATGCGCTGCGACCGGTGCACGATCCCGAGTTGCACCGCAGCATCGTCGACCTCGGCATGGTCAAGGCGGTCCACATCAGCGACCGCGACGTCAGCGTGCAGATCGCGCTCACCATCGCCGGTTGTCCGCTCCGCAATGAGATCGATACCCGCGTGCGCCAAGCCATCGCTGGGATCGAGGACGTTGCCACGAGCGCGGTCGACTTCACGGTGATGAGCGACGAGGAGCGAGCCGCGGTGCGGACGCTCGTCCACGGAGATCCGGCGTCCACCGCCGGGTCTCAGCCGTCGCACGGCCACGCCGAGGGTCGTGAGATCCCCTTCGCCCGAGCCGACTCGAAGACCCGGGTGCTCCTCGTCGCCTCTGGCAAGGGCGGCGTCGGCAAGTCGTCGGTGACCGCGAATCTCGCCATTGCACTCGCGAATCGGGGGCGCAGCACCGCGATCATCGACGCCGATGTGTGGGGATTCTCGATCCCACGCATGCTCGGTATCGATCGGCCGCCGGTGGTCATCGACGAGATGCTGATACCACCGGAGGTCCACGGCGTGCGAGCGATCTCCATGGGCTTCTTCGCTCGCGAGGACCAGCCGGTGATCTGGCGGGGTCCGATGCTGCACAAGGCCCTCGAGCAGTTCCTCACCGACGTCTACTGGGACGACCCCGAGTTCGTGCTCATCGATCTTCCCCCGGGCACCGGCGACATCTCGCTTTCGCTGGCGCAGTTCCTGCCCCGCGCGGAGGTCTATGTCGTCACGACGCCCCAGCCGGCGGCACAGCGGGTGGCCCAACGGGCGGCGTTCATGGCCGAGACGGTCAAGCTCGAGGTGAAGGGCGTGATCGAGAACATGTCCTGGTTCACCGGTGACGACGGCAAGCGGTACCACTTGTTCGGCGCCGGCGGGGGCAAGGAGCTCGCCGACCGTCTCGACGTGCCGTTGCTCGGCCAGGTGCCGCTGTCGGTGGCCCTGCGGGAGGGTGCTGATTCGGGCAACCCCTTGGTGGCCACCGACCCCGACAGCGAGGCCGGCGCCATCTTCGCCGCAATGGCCGAGACCATCGACGTCGACCTGGCCCCGACGCGCCGGTACCACAAGGAGCTGAAGCTCCTGTGATGGTGGGGAGCTGAAGCTCCTGTGATGGTGGGGAGCTGAAGCTCCTGTGATGGTGGGGAGCTGAAGCTCCTGTGATGGTGGGGAGCTGAAGCTCCTGTGATGGTGGGGAGCTGAAGCTCCTGTGATG
>JAHECR010000001.1:0-79637 GCA_024641655.1 Acidimicrobiaceae bacterium | reverse complement strand
GTGGGGAGCTGAAGCTCGGGTAGCGCCGAGGCCGTCCCAAACCCGTGGGGTGCTGTGTGAGGCCCCCGGCGCGTAGCCTGCCTCTGAGACTCCCGGCGACCGGCCGGACCCGGAAAGGAAACCCCCATGATCGTCCGCATCGGCGTGAGCGACTCTTCGAAGGAGATCGAGGTCGACATGGCACGCGACGTCGACCCTGACGCGGTGAAGGCCTCCATCGAGTCTGCCATCGAGGCGGGCACGGGAATGCTGTGGCTCACCGACAAGGACGGCCGCCAGGTCGGGATCCCCGTGCCGAAGGTCGGCTACGTCGACATCGGAGTCGCGTCGGTCCCCAAGATCGGCTTCGGCGCCTGAACGTCGGCCCTCGTGACGGTCGCAGCGGATCGCCGACGGTGCCGCTGCTCGACCGTCGGCTGCTCTTCGTCACTGGGAAGGGCGGCGTCGGCAAGACGTCTGTTGCCGCAGGGCTGGCCATGCTCGCCGCCGACGAAGGACGCCGGACGCTCCTGGTCGACGTCGACGACCGAGGCGATCTCGCGCGAGCTTTCGAGACCGGCCCGCTCGAGTACCGACCCCGTGAGGTCCACGACGGCCTCGAGGCCATGGCGATGGACACCGAGGAGTCCCTGAAGGAGTACCTCAAGATCCAGCTACGCCTCCCGCTGATCGGCCCACTCGGCCCGTTGGCGCGTTCATTTGACTTCGTGGCCCGGGCGGCACCGGGCGTGCGTGAGATCTTGACGGTCGGCAAGCTGGCCCACGAGGTCCGCGTCGGCACGTACGACCTCATCGTCGTCGACGCCTCGGCCACCGGCCACGTGGTGGGCCAGCTCGCGTCGCCGGCAGCAATCCACGATTTGGTGCGCCTCGGACCGGTGCGGGAGCAGACGGCCTGGATGCTCGAGATCCTCGCGGACCCGGACCGCACCGGCGCGGTGATCGTTGCCGTAGCCGAGGAGATGGCCGTGGCCGAGAGCATCGAGCTGCGCCATCGGTTGGCGGCCGAGACCGAGGTGAACCTCGCTGCCGTCGTCGTGAACCGAGTCCTGCCCGAGCTCTTCAGCACGCGTGAGGAGGAGGCCTTCGCCCGTCTCGTCGCCGATCCGGGCGATCGACTGGCTGCGAGCATCGGCGCCGGCGCCGGACCCGTACTCGAAGCGGCGGCGCTCGCCGTCGCGCTTCGGCGCTCGAGCGCCGCGCACCTCGGCAGCTTGCGCGCCGGTATCGGTGACGGGGTTCCGATGCCGATCGTGCCCGAGTTGTTCACCCGCGACATCGGTATCCGAGCCACGCGACGCATCGCCGACGCCTTGGCCGAGGAGCTGTCGTGAGCTCGCCTGCCTCCGCCTACGAACAGCTCCTCGCCGGGCGGGAAGTCGTCGTCGTCTGCGGGCCCGGCGGGGTGGGGAAGACGACTGTCGCCGCCGCGTCGGGCCTTCTCGCCGCGGGACACCTCGGGGGCCGGGTGCTGGTCCTCACCGTCGACCCCGCGCGGCGGCTCGCCACCGCGCTCGGCCTCGACGGGCTCGACAACACCGAGGTGCGTGTCGACCTGGTGGCGCTCGGGGTCGCCTCTCCTCGCGGTGAGCTGTGGGCCGCGCAACTCGACACCAAGGGCTCATGGGACGATCTCGTGCGCCGTCATGCTCCAGATGAGCGGGTACGCGAGGCGATCCTGGCCAATGCGATCTACCGGGACATCAGCACCACGTTCGTGCAGAGCCACGACTACATCGCGATGGAGCGCCTCCACGAGCTGCACGCGAGCGGACGCTACGACCTGATCGTCGTCGACACACCGCCGTCGCGCAACGCCATCGACTTCCTGGAGGCACCGGGGCGGATGGCGGAGTTCTTCGGATCGCGCCTGCTGCGATGGCTGACGGCGCCATATCGGTCGCGTTTGTTCAACGTGGCATCGCGACCGTTCTACACGGTGGCCGATCGCATACTCGGCCAGCAGTTCCTGCGCGAGATCGCCGACTTCTTCATCCTGTTCCAGACGATGCACAGCGGCTTCGTCGAGCGCGCCGAGGAGGTCGAGACGACCCTGCGTTCGCGGCGGACGGCCTTCGTCGTCGTGAGCACCCTCGACCCGGCGGCGGTCGTCGAAGGTGCGTTCCTCGTCGATGAGCTCGCTGCGCGCCACCTCCATCTGGGCTCGGTCGTGGTCAACCGGGTGCTGCCCTCGTTCCTGGCCGATCGGGAGGCCGGCGACGCCGCACAGCGGCTGGTCGACGATGCCGCTGCCATCGCCTTGTCCCTCGAGGCCATCGCGGACGTGTCGTTGCTCGAACAGGTGCTGCGCGAGATCGGAGGCAGCTTCCTCGACTACGGCGTCGTCGCGACCCGCCAGGGCGAGCTCCGTCGGGAGCTCGTCTCGGGTCGGCCGTTCGCCGTGGTCCCCTGGCTGGCGACGGAGCAGTCCGACACCGAGGGCCTCGTGCGCGTCGCCGACGCGCTGCGAGGTGAAGCGACCCCTTAGGCCCTGGTGCGGCCTCCACCGACGCGCGTCGCCGGACAAGCCTCCAGAGCAGGGATAATGGCCTCGTGGTGCGACTCGACGAGCTGACCGACGGACTGACGGCGGAGGACCAGTTGCACCTCGCGCGCCTGTTGCGAACCTGGGCGCCGCTCGCCGACATCTCCTTCGCGGATCTCCTCCTGTGCGTGCCCCAGGAGCGGGCCGCTGAAGCTCGGTTCACCGTGGTCGGTCACGTGCGTCCGACCACGAGCCGCAGCATCTACCGCACGGAGATGGTGGGAGCGGAGTTCGCCGGTGGTGCTCGGCCGTTCTTCGACCTCGCGATGGCGACGGGCCGGATCATCGACGGCGGGCTGCTCCTGCAGGGTGCAGCGCCGCGGATTCGCACCCTCACCGTTCCGGTCCGTCATCGCGACCGGATCATCGCCGTGCTGGCGCGTGAGTTCAGCCCGGACGAGCAGCGACTCCCGGGTGAGCTCGAGACCACCTACTTCTTCCTGTTCCGGCGGCTTGCCCGCATGATCGCCGAGGGCAGCTACCCGTATCCGATCGACGAGACCGAGCTCGAGGAGCAACCTCGGGTCAGTGACGGTCTCCTGGTGCTCGACGCATCTGCGCGGGTACGTTTCGCTTCGCCGAACTCGGCATCGGTGCTGAGCCGCGTCGGTGTCCGGCATTTCGAGGGTCAGCGCTTACAGGTCGCCGGTCTGGCACAGTCGGCGGTGCGCAAGGCTTTTCGCACCCGGCTCCCGCAGTCCGAGGAGATCCAGCTCGACGAGCAGACGGTGATCTTGCGCATCCTGCCGATCATCGAGGGCGAAGAGCTGACTGGCGCGATCGGGCTCGTTCGGGACATCTCCGAGCTCCGGCGCCGTGACCGGCTGCTGCTCTCGAAGGATGCGACGATCGCCGAGATCCATCACCGCGTGAAGAACAACCTCCAGACGATCTCTTCGCTGCTGCGGCTGCAAGGTCGACGGGTGGTTGCCGACGAGGCGCGCCAAGCGATCGACGAGTCGGTCCGACGGATCCGGTCGATCGCCATCGTGCACGAGATCCTCTCCCAGGAGATCGCCGACGACGTCCCCTTCGACGACACGATTCGACCGCTGGTGCGTCTGGTCGAGGAGAGCCTCGTGTCGCCGGAACGGCCAGTACGGTTCGAGATCGACGGCGAGGCCGGAGAGCTCCCCTCAGCGGTGGCCACGGCCCTGGCGGTGGTGCTCAGCGAACTCATGCAGAACGCGGTCGAGCACGGGTTCCCGGGCGGAGGGTTCGACGATCCGACGGTCGTGATCTCGTTCACGGCCTCCGCCGATGCCGTCGAGGTGACGCTCGTCGACAATGGGGTCGGCGTTCCCGAAGGCTTCTCGTTCGACGATGCCACCGGGCTCGGGTTGACGATCGTCCGTAGCCTCGTCGAGAACGATCTGGGCGGCGAGATCACGATTCGCCGCGCCGGGCAGGCCGGCACCGCCGCGTGGCTGCGAATCCCTCGGACCCAGGCGTGGACGAGCCGTGACGACCTCGCGTCCGATGTCGGTCGATCAGGGCGCCGCAGCAACGGATGAACGTGTGCGTCCTCGGTGGCGGTGGGTGCGGAGCCTCGTGACGACGCGTCAGGCGTTGACCAGCGGTCGGCGCCGGGCGGCGGCGCGCTGTCGGCGGATCTGACGGCGCTCGTCTTCGGAGAGTCCACCCCAGACGCCGCTGTCCTGGTTCGAATCGAGGGCGTAGCTCAGGCAGTCGGGGCGGGCAGCGCACTGCATGCAGACGGCCTTGGCGGCCGCGATCTGATCGAGGGCGAGGCCGGTGCTGCCGACAGGGAAGAACAACTCGGGGTCGGTGTCGCGGCACAGGGCGAGTGATCGCCAATCGGTGACGGCGTTGGGGAAGGGGAGCGTTTGGATTGCCACAGGTCCTCCACTGTGCGTCCACGTCGCGTTCGGGCGGGCGGAAAGGTCGGCGTGCACTGTCCGTGGACCTTCTGGGTCATCCGGACCGGGGAGACCATACTGGGTGGGGGCCCTGAGCCGCAAGGGGCGTGTGTTGTTGTTGTTGGCAGAGTGCGCCGAAGGTCGCCGATGGCGGTCGCCCGCCCCGGGGGGGGGTCGGCGCGATGGAACCGGTGGGGACGCCTACAGTGCGGTGACCGAAGTCGACGTGCGGGTCGTGAGGCAGACGGTGTCGGCCCCCAGGCGATGTCGAGGGCTGTGGGAGGTCAGATCATGGAGCGCAATGTGGAAGTCGTCGCCCACCGGGGTGCCTCCCACGCCCTACCCGGGAACACCCTCGAGGCGTTCCGCCAAGCCGTGGAGCTCGGGGCGGATTGGATCGAGCTCGACGTGCGCCGTTCCGCCGACGACGTGCTGGTCGTCTGCCACGATGCCCACACCGCCGATGGCCGCGTGATCGTCGAATATCCGTACCACGAGCTGCCCCCGTCGATGCCCACCCTCGCGGAGGCGCTGGAGGCGTGCACGGGCGCCAAGGTCAACATCGAGATCAAGAACGACCCCGACGACCCCGACTACGACGCGCAACATCAGATCTCCGACGCGGTCGTCGGCCTGGCGCTCGCGTTTCGCGACCTCGACGAACTCTTGTTGTCATCGTTCAACATGGACACGGTCCGCCGGATCAAGAGGGTCAACCCCGAGGTACCTGCGGGTCTGGTCACCGGGGTCATGGTCATGGACGTCGCCATGCTCGTCGACCGGGTCGCCGGTGCGGGACTCCAGGCCATCCACCCCTGGGAGCACACGCTCGACCAGTCGCTCGTCATGCAAGCGCAGGCCGCAGGCCTGGTGATACGGCCGTGGACCGTCAACACCAGCGAGCGCATGCGCGAGCTCATCGCACTCGGCGTCGATGCCTTGATCACCGACCGTCCCGACCTCGCGCGGGCGGTCATCGACGGCGACACCGACGCGACGGACTGAAACCCCCCTGGGGTGTCAGGAGCCAGGCAGCGGGGGCAGGGACTCCTCGTGGAGCCACGCCTCGAAGAAGTCGTCGAGTCGCTGCCCGCTGATCTCCTCGGCGATGCCGGTGAAGTCGCTCGTCACGACGTTCGCGGACCCGAAGGTCTCGACGTAGTGACGCAAGGTCGTGAAGAACGCGTTGTCGCCGATGGTGCGTCGCAGCGCGTGCAGGGTGAGCGCCCCCCGAAGGTACACCGCCGCAGCGAAGAGTTGATCGGGGCCTGGGTCGCCCGGGACGGGGAGCGCGACCACTGCAGGATCGAGGGCAGCGAGGTCGGCCATCGCGGTGTCGATGTCGAAGAGCGGCTCCACCTGCTCCCGGTACAAGTACTCGCTGTAGGTCGCGAAGCCCTCGTTGAGCCAGATGTCATCCCACTGCGCCAGGGCGATATCGTCTCCGAACCACTGGTGCGCGAGCTCGTGCACGACGACATCGGTGATGTCGGCCCCGCGGTCGAGGAAGTCGGTGCCGAAGATCGACAGGGTCTGCGTCTCGAGGGCGCCGCCAAGGGAGGCGTCCACCACGAGCACGCCGTAGGCCTCGAAGGGGTACGGGCCGAACAGCCTGCCGAAGACCCGGACGCCGTCGGCGATGGCGGCGAATCGTGCTGCCTCTCCGGCCACCGATCGCTCGAACCAGCTGCGAATCTGCACACCGTCGACGTCGCCGCCGTCGACCTCCACGAAGTCACCGATCGCCAACGTGATCAGGTACGGAGCGAGGGTGTCGGTCGTCTCGTAGACCCACGTGGTGTGGTTGTCCGCTGCCGGCTCGGTTCCGACGAAGCGCCCATTGGCCACTGCCGTGAGCCCGTCCGGAACCGTGAGCTCGACGCGTAGGAAGGCCCGGTCCGAAGGGTGGTTGTTGACCGGGAACCAGGTCTGCGCTCCGCTCGGTTCGCCGGCAACGTACACCGTGTCCCCGTCGTCGAACCACCCGCCGATGGGCACGCCCCCCATGGGGACCGCCCGGGGCTGACCGTGGTAGTCGATCGTCGTCACGAACCTCGTGCCGGTCGCGAGAGGCGTGGCCGGAGTGATCGTCATCTCGTCGAGATCGCGGCGGTAGGACGCGGTGACGCCGTCGACAGCGACCTCGTCGACGACGAGCCCATGCAGGTCCAAGTTGAAGCTCGAGAGGTCCTGCGTCGCCGTCGCCTCGACGTGTGTCGTTGCGGTCACCTCGCGGGTCGTCGGGTCCCACGTGAGTGCCACGACGTAGCGGGCCACGTCGTAGCCGCCATTGCCGAGGTCGGGGAAGTACGGGTCGCCGACTCCTGCCGCGCCCGGCTGGGGGTCCAACGTGGGGGTGGCTGTCGGGCGGGGTTCGTCAGGGATGGACGTCGCGACCGGGCGCGTGGGCCCGGTTTCGGGCGTGACCGACGGCGACGCGAGGTCGACGGTGATCGTCGATGCGCAGCCGGCACTCAACAACGCCGCCACGACGACCGGGCCGAGGTGGCGGAGGCGAGCGGTCATCGGCGCGACGGGGGAGCGATCACGCCGAACCCAGCACGCTCGTGTCGGGCACCACGAGCAGCAGGGCGTCGGCTTCGTGGCGGAACTCCAGCCGCGTGACTTGACCGAGATAGTCGCCGTCGACCTGATAGGGGAACGGTCGATGGCCCTCGACGGTGAACGACTTGAGATCGGTGCGGTAGTCGACGGACTTGCTGGTGCGCAGCACCGCAGTGCCCCGCAGCGCTCCGAGGACGAGTGGGCCCACCTTGGACAGGCGCAGCGTCCGCAGGGTGATCAACACCAGACCCCGGTCGAGCGTTGCCTCCGGCGCCAGATCGAGCGGGCGGCTGCCGAGATACGTGTAAGGGTTCGTGTTGAGGCAGATCGCGAACTTGCCATCAGGGACGACCGTGCCGTCTGCGTGGCGCACGCTGAATGCCGGCTTGCGGCGGTCGTAGTGACGAAGCCAGGTGTCGACCGCCGCGTACACGAACAAGGGGTGGCTCGCATAACGTTTGAGCTGGCCGCGCTTTTCGACCTCCGCGACCACGGCGGCATCGAACCCGAGGCCGGCGTGGAACAGGAAGTAGCGCCCGTTGACCGAGCCCAGTCCGACCGAGTGGGGCACGTCGCGTTCGACGGTGTCGAGCAGGACTCCAGTCGCCTCGACGGCATCGTCGGGCAGGCCCAGGGTGCGGGCGAAGACGTTGGTCGAGCCCCCGGGGAGCACGGCCAGCGCCGTGTCGGTGCGTGCGAGGCCGTTGGCTGCCTCGTTGAGCGTGCCGTCACCGCCGAGCACCACGACGAGGTCCATGTTCTGGGCGGCGGCGTCGCGAGCGAGGCGGGCCGCATGGCCTCGCCGGTTGGTCTCGGCCACCACGACCTCGTGGTCGGCCGAGAGCGCTTTTTGGATCACGACCTGGGTGCGGGGCGTGACCGACGACGCCGCGGGGTTCACGACGAACATGAGCTTCACCGACCCCAGTGTAGAGAGCGCCTGCACCCGCAGGGCCCGAGGGTGTGTTGGACTGGGGGTCGTCGCTCTCAGCCGAGTAGGGTCGTCAGGTCGTACACGGCGGGAGCCGTCGTCGCGATTTTTCTCCGACCGGCCGGTAGCAAAGAATGGGAACCATGAAGGTAGTCGTCTGTGTCAAACAGATCCCCGATCCTGCGGATCCAGGGGTGATCGATCCCGCCACCAAGACGCTCAAGCGAGACGTGAAGCTCATCCTCGATGAGTCCGACTCGTATGGCGTCGAGATGGCTCTCCAGCTCGTCGCCGGCGACGGCGAGGTCATCCTCGTGTCGATGGCGCCGCACAGCGAGGTGAACGGGCTGCGCACCGCCCTCGCCATGGGTGCCGACAGCGCCATGCTGATCAGCGACGAGGCCCTGGCCGGCACCGACGCGCTGGGGACCGCCAAGGTCCTCGCGGCGGCGATCAGCCGGGTGTCGCCCGACCTGGTGCTCACCGCCACGGAATCCTCCGACGGCTACACCGGTACGGTGCCGTCGCAGGTCGCAGAGCTCCTGGGTCTGCCCTCGGTCACCTTCGCCAAGGAGGTCGCGGTCGACGGCGGGACGGTCACCGTCAAGCGTCAGACCGAGTCCGGTTACGACGACGTGACCTGCCCGCTCCCCGCGGTCGTCTCGGTCACCGCGGGCGTCGTGGAGCCCCGGTACCCGTCCTTCAAGGGCATCATGGCCGCCAAGTCCAAGCCGGTCGAAGAGCTGACCGTCGCCGCCCTCGGTATCGATGCCGGCACCATCGGCTGGGCCGGCGCCCGACAGGAAATCGTCTCGGTCGAGCCCGCCCCCAAGCGTGAGGCCGGCGAGATCGTCGAGGACGACGGTGAGGGCTTCCAGCGCATCATCGGGTTCCTCAAGGAACTCAAGGTCATCTGAGGAGCGACATGGGAACTATTTGGGTATACGCAGAAGCAACCGACGGCGCCCTCGCCACTATCACTCAGGAGCTCCTCGCGCTGGCGCGTGGGCTGGGTGAGCCGGTGGCCGTCTACGGCGGGGCCGACGCCGATGCGATCGCCGGCCAAGTCGGTGACCACGGCGCCACGAAGGTGCTCGCGACCGGGGACCTCGGGGGCGGTCTCCCCGGCCCGGCCGTTGCGGCCGCGATGGCGGAGCGTCTCGCCGGTGGCGAGTCCCCCGACGCCATCTTGTTCGGGACCACCTATGGCGGCCGCGACGTCGCCGGTCGGCTCTCGGTGAAGATCGATGCCCCGGTGATCACCAACGTCGTGGCGCTCGACAACGACGGCGGCCTCGTGGGCACCGAGCCCGTGTTCGGCGGTACGACGAACGTCAAGACGAAGTTCACGTCCGAAAAGACGCCGATCTTCTTGATCCGGCCGAAGTCGACCGACGCCGCTGCCGTCGGGGGTCCTGCCGCGGCAGTCGAGTCCCTGACCGTGCCCGACCTCGGTGCGGTCGGTGCGGCGCGGATCCTGAACCGTTTCGTCGAGGAGTCGACCGGGCCCAAGCTCGACGAAGCTGCGATCGTGGTTTCGGGTGGTCGTGGTCTGGGCGAAGCCGAGAAGTACCAGATGATCGAAGCCCTGGCCAAGCGGCTCGGCGGTGCTGCGGGTGCGTCTCGTGCGATCGTCGACGCCGGCTGGGTTCCGTACAGCTATCAGGTCGGCCAGACCGGCAAGGTCGTCAAGCCCGACGTGTACATCGCCTGCGGCATCTCCGGCGCCACCCAGCACATGGTGGGCATGAAGGGATCGAAGACGATCATCGCGATCAACAAGGACCCCGAGGCTCCGATCTTCTCGATCTCCGACCTCGGCATCGTGGGCGATGTCCACAAGGTGCTGCCGGCGCTGCTCGAGGCGCTCGGTTCCTGAGCACGTTCGCCCCGGTATTCCAGTACCGCGTGCGTTCCTGCTCGTCACGGTACGTGGCACAACCCCGGCCTCTGGGCCGGGGCTGTGCGCGTTCGGGGCCACCAGGCCCGCCCGATGGCCGCGAAGGCGGTAGCGCGTTCTAGGCTGGCTGCCGATGGGTGTGTTTGTCGCCAACGTCGCCGCTTTGGTCCTGGTGCTGGGCTTCTGCTGGCTCGGTATGGCTTGGATGGCCAAACGGGTGCATCGAGCCCGCGGCGTGCCCCGCGCCGGGTCGACACCCGGCGCCGAGGTCGACACCTGTCGTGCCTGTGAGGGCGTGGGGGCCAAGCGCCGACTGGGTCGTCTCGAACCTTGTCCCATCTGCGAGGGCCGCGGCGTGGTCACCTCGTTGCCGCACTGACTCAGCCGCCCACCGATGCAGGTGCGTACCGCGCCCGAGGTTGCTGCGTGCTCCAAAAAGACGAGCGCCCGGCCTGCAGCCGAGCGAATGAGTGAACCATAGCACAGCCAGGTTTTCGTTGTCGGCGACAGGGGCATCGGGTCATGGAAATTCTCTGATCATGCGCCCAGGCGCGGTGGTGTACACCCTCTCCGCCTGACTCTGCCTCGAAATTTGAAGGCCTACGCGTGCTCGTCATCTGTCCAGGCGATGATCAGATGGCGCTGCGACCTGCGATGGTGATGCAGGGTGTCCCGAGAGCGCGTCGGCGAGCATCCTCGTTCAGATGAGGGGCCAGGGGTAGCGGCGACCGCTGGGATCAGTCGGGAACACGCCGGTCTCGACGAGCCCACGGATGCGAAAGACCATCGCCGCGCATTCCTGCGGTTGGAGCACGGTGGCCACGGCCTCGGGCACACCCTCGTCGATCAACGCCCACAGGTCGGCGAGGATGTCCCCGGGAATGTCGTCGCCGGCCCACTCCCAGATGACCGTGCGCAGCTTGAACTCGTGGTGGAAGGTCAGACCGTTGTCGATCGCCCAGATCGAGCCCTGGCGGTCGAGCAGGCAGTGGCCGCCCTTGCGGTCGGTGCTGTTGGCGACCACGTCGAAGGCACACAGCCGCTGCAGCGCGTGGTGGTGCCGGGGATCCTCGAGGATGTGGAAGTAGTGCTCGTCGAAGTCGCAGGGCACGAACAGCTGCACCGATCCCGACCCGAGCGGCCCGTCACGCACGATCGTGGGCGGGACGAGGTCCCAGCCCAGCGCATCGGACAGGTCATAGGCCGCCGCCTCTCGTTGGTAGAGCCCGCTCGGGAAGTCCCACAGCGGCCTCTCACCCCGAAGCGGTTTGTAGATGCCCTGTGCCTCGACGCCGTTGTGTTCGAGATCGACCAGGAAGGTGCCGTTCGAGCTCCAGGGCATCCGACCGACGATGGTCATCTCTCCGTTCCGCAACACGCGCAGCGCGGTCTCGTCCTCGAGGGGTCCCCGCTCACGAAACGGCGTGCTGGCGTCGTCGGCCATGGTCAGGACTCCGTCGGGGCGGCGTCCGTCGTGGGGCGCGCACCCGACTTCAGTTGAAGCATGGACACCACCCGTCGTCGTGGTCGAGGGGACGCCCGCAGTAGGTGCACGGGGGCCGACCCGCGCTGACGAGATCGCGTGCCCGGTCGATGAACGAACGGACCTGCGCGCTCGAGAGACGGATCTCGGCGGTGGCCGCCTCGTCGTCCTCGTCGTCCTCGTCGTCCTCGTCGTCCTCGTCGTCCTCGTCGTCCTCGTCGGCGACGAGCTCCTCGATGACGAGGAGGAATTCCTGCGCGTCGTCTTCGAACCCAACCCCGATCGACGCGACCGGCCATGCCGCGTGGATCGGCTCGACGAGATCGAGCGCGAGCGGAACGAGGTCGGCGGCGATGGGTTCGGTGTCCTCCAGGAGCTGGTCGAGGAACTCGGCGAGCGCGTGGATCTGCCCCTTCTCGACCTTGAGCGTGACGAGGTCACCCGGATTGCCGAACTGGAGGTAGAACGTCCGGCGGCCTTTCGGGCCTACGGTGCCGGCGGTGAACAGTGCCGGTTTGTCGAATTCGTAGGAATCGCTCATCGGGGCCCGATCACGACGGAACGAGTGCAGAGAGGTCGTCGCCGGTCGAATTCACTGCGAGCACGACCGGGCCGTCGACGGCGTACAGGACTGCCGAGACCGAACAGGGCGAGACCACGATGCGCTGGAACAGGTCCAGTGGCGTGCCGAGAGCCGAGGCAACGGCGGCCTTGATGGTGTCGGCGTGAGAGACGACCACGATCGTCTCCCCGGGGTGGCGGGCCACGAGCTCGCCGATCGCACCGACCATGCGGGCCTGCATCTCGGGGAAGGACTCACCGCGGGGAAACCTGAACGCCGAGGGGTTCCGCTGCACCGTGCGCCACTCGGGCAAAGAGCGCAGTTCCGAGAGCTTCCTGCCGGTCCAGGCACCGAAGTCGGCCTCCACCAGGCCTTTGTGCGTCCGGACCCGGAGGCCGCAGGCCTTGGCGATCGGTGACGCGGTCTCCTGGGTGCGCTCCATCGGTGAGGCGTAGACCGCAGCAACCTCCACCAGCGCGCCGATGCGGGCGCCGACACGCGCTGCCTGCTCGCGTCCCTTGTCGGCGAGGTGCAGGCCGGCGGCGCGGCCGGGGAGCACGTCTCCGGTCGTCGGCGTCTGGCCGTGTCGAACCATCAGGACGAACGTCGGCTTCGGGCCGGTGGCCTTGGTAGCACGGGAACGGGTGGCCGGCCGGCGCGCCGCTGATGCCGTGGTGCGGTCGGGACGTTTCGTCGAAGAAGCCATCGTCGTCAACCGTATCCGAGGGCCACGGGCGCGGGGTGGTCGAGAACCCGGTCGCGTCGCGCCCGGAACCGGTGGCGCCCACGGCGCGGCGCTAGCGTCGAGATGATGAACCGGGACGCGGCCATCGCCGCGGTAGCCGACCTTGCTGCGCTCGAGGAGCTCGTGACCTCGTGTCGATCCTGTCCACGCCTGGTCGCTTGGCGGGAGCAGGTCGCAGTGGAGAAACGGGCCGCCTACCGCGACGAGCAGTATTGGGGCCGGCCCGTTCCCGGTTTCGGCGATCCCGAGGCGCATCTGTTGATCGTGGGGCTCGCACCCGCGGCGCACGGCGCCAATCGCACCGGTCGGATGTTCACCGGCGACCGCAGCGGAGACTTCTTGTTCGCCGCTCTGCATCGGGCCGGGTATGCGAGCCGGCCCGACTCTGTTGCGCGTGACGACGAGATGCGCCTCCACGGTGCGTACATCACGGCCCCTGTACGGTGCGCCCCACCGCTCAACAAGCCCACACCCGACGAGCGCCTTCGCTGCCGCCCGTTCCTGCAGCGCGAGCTCGAGCTCCTCCAGAGCGTGCGGGTCATCCTCGCGCTCGGACAGATCGGCTACGTGGCCGCGACGAGCGAGCTCGCGATCTCCCCGCGACCACCGTTCGGCCATGGACGCGAGGTGGCGACGCCCGACGGCCGAACCCTGCTTTGCAGCTACCACGTGAGTCAACAGAACACCTTCACCGGTCGACTCAACGAGGCGATGTTCGACGCGGTTCTCGCTCGCGCCCGGACGCTCGCGACCGACACCGACGCGTGACCCCGCGAACGCCGGTTCCCGGGTCGGTGATCCGATTGGTTGCCCGGTCGAGCCGATAGCGTCGGGGCCATGCGTCGTGTGGTTACGGTTCTTCTCCTCGGTCTGGTTCTCGTTGGGTGCGGGAGCAGCGGTGCCCCAGAGAGCTTCACCGATCAGCCGGGCCAGCTCCCCGAGGCTCTGCGGCCCTTCGCGAACGAGCTCGTCGGCACCGAAGACGCCAACGCCGTACCGCTCGTGCAGCGCAACTTCCTCGAGGGGTGCATGTCGGGCACCACTGCCCGTCTCGACAGCCTCTCGGGCAGCGATCTGGCCACGGTCTGCGGGTGCAGCTACGACTCCCTCGTGGGCTATCTGGTGGCCAACACGGCAACCCCAGAGGAAGCCTTCAGCACGTTCCTCGCCATCGATGACGCCGTCAGCAGCGAGCAGGCCGCCGACGGCGCAGCTCCGATCAACGAGAACTACCTCGCCTTGTTCCAGGCCTGCCGCGACCAGCTCGGGTGATGCGCCGGATCGTCGCGGTGTTGGCAGCCACCGTGATGGCCCTCACGGCGTGTGGCGGCGATGGGCTGCCCCAGTCCTTCGATGCCGATCCGGGCGAGATCGACGTGGTCCTGGTTCCTGCGCTGGTCGGCAGCGTCGAACCCGATGTTGTCCCGAAGGTGCAGCGTGACTTCCTCGAGGGCTGTGTGCTCGGCGGTGGCGACGAGATACCACAGCGATCCACGGTCCAACAGCAGGGTCTGCTGGCGGTGTGTGGCTGTTCCTATCTGCACCTCGTCGATCTGTTCCGGGCCGAGGCCCGAACTGCGTCCCCGACAAAGCGTCCCGACGCCCTCGAGCGCGACGCTGTGGCGTTGTTCCGGGACGTCGAGGATGCGCTGCGCGACGGCGGGGAGCTCCCGGCGGCGGTGACCGAAGCTGTGGCCGGCTGTATCGAGTCGACGGCCTTCTGAGCCATTGCGTGACCGGTTTCGGCCGAGGAATTGGTGGCTCGGGTTTCGAGGCGAACAGCCACGTGAAATCCCGGCGAGGGGACCGGGAACCTTGACAACCGGGGCGCGCTGCGCTCGGCAGCAACCGCCGTTCGTCATCGGTCGGCGGCCCCAGCGGTCGGCTCGTCGAGGGCCGGCCGGGCGCGTGCCCTGTCGTCGTCGGTGGCGAAGTCCTCGGGGTCGAGCTGTGTCGTGTCGGGCAAGGCCTCGGCGAGGCTCTGTGACAAGGCGCCGCCGGCAAGGGACGGACCCTCGGGGTCGAAGCTCGCGGCCATCTGTGCGAGGACGTCAGCGGACCCTCGGCCCCTGTCCGCGGTCGACGTCGATCGCTCCGGCAGCGGCCCCGCCGGCTCCCTGTCGAAGACGTCGGAGGGTGTGAGAGGCTCGACCGGCGCGGGTCGAGGGGCAGTGACCGTCATCGCAGCCGAGGTGTTCGGGGCCGGCTCGGGATCGTGGACCGTTGGAGCGTCACCGAGGCCGTCGTCGCGGCCGGACGTCTCCGACGCTCCGGGGTTCGAATCGACGGACTCGGCGCCAGGCGCGTTTGCCGCTCGCTCGGCGCGACGATCGAGTCTCGCCGCGGCCTTGATGGCTCGGCGCTCGGCCCGGCTCGGCGGAACGTCGGTGAGCACGTGCAGTTTCCCGAGCGCCGTCGTGGCATCGATCTCGACGATCGGAGCATCGCTCGGAGCGTCCGTTGCCGGGATTTCCGACCGCTGTGACGCGAGGATCGCGATGCCGGAGGTTCGCACGTTCGTGGCCTCGTCGACGACGAAGAAGACCGAGCCGAACACCGACAGACACTTGAAGACGAGCCGTCCGGAGCTGCTCTCGGCGTGACGCAGGTCGATGACGGTTCGACCGAAGACTGCCAACACGTTGGTGGTGTCGGCGACATACCAACGGCCGGTGCGGTGGCCGCCCCCGAGTACTGCCTGGATTCTGCCCTTTGTCGGCTTTGGGCCTTCGCCTTCGCTCATCTCGAACTCCGCTGTCCGCGCTCGTCGGGGCGCGCCGTGCCGCGCTCCATCGGCAGGAGCGTTTCGATGGTGAGCGTTGCGGAACCCGCGGCGTGGGCTACCTCTTGGTCGGCAGACCCACCCGGGCGTCGCCGGCAGCCCAATCGGGCCAGCGCGAACGGCTCTTCTCGGCGAGCTTCTGCATCAAGGCGATCGCCCCCGGGTCGTCGTCACCGGGACGGGTCTCGATCACGCCGTCGGTCACCATTGCGTCGATGACGGCGCGTCCGAGTTCGGTGCGCACGATCGTGAGCGTCCAGTCGGTTGCGTCGCCGATGCCGCCGGTGGAGATGTCGGCATGCTCGGCAGCGAAGTCGGGGCAGTGGTTGCATCCGTCGCGCGTCCAGGCGTGGCACTCCTTGAGGTTGATCTCGTGGTAGTCGCCGTTCTTCATGTGGATCTGGAAGACACCCTTGATGTTCATCTTGGCAATGTCATCGGGGTGCAGCCCGTACTTGACCCAGAACAGTTCTTCGAACATCGCGTCGTCGAAAGACTTCGAGCACAGGAGCCCGATGTTGAGCTTGAAGGGCTTGGACACCTTGCCGATCTTGCGATGCCACATGACCGGCGCGATGGAGGTCTGGCAGCTCATGCCCACGAGCGCGAGGCGTTCGAGGCCCCGCTCTCGCGCCTCGGGGTAGGCCATGGTGTTGGCCGAGTAGGTGTAGCGACTGCCGGCACCTTGGAGGACTTCGGCGCGGTTGGTCGCGACCATCGGGCGGGCCTTCCAGCCGGCACCGGGCTCGCCGCTGGCGTTCTCGGTCCCCGAGACGAGGGCGCCGTCGATGATGTCGTTGTCGAGGCACCAGATCAAGATCGCAGAGACGAGGCCTCCGTCCTGGCCGCAGTCGTAGACCGCGTCTTCGGTCGCGCGGGTCAACAAGATGTCCTTGTAGATGCCTGCGGTCTCGCCGGCCTCCCGAACACGGCCGTGGAGGTGCTCGTCGGCCTCGGGCTCCCAGCTGCGGAATCGGGGACACGCCCGAGTGCAGGAGGTGCAGCCCTTCTCGCCGTGGAGGCAGTTCGAGGCGCCGAGCTCGTCTTCGAGATGGAAGGGCTTGTACTGGCCGGGTTCGTGCTTGTATCCGATGACGTCGTGCGGGCAGGAGATGACGCAACCTGCACACCCGGTGCACAAGCCCGAGGTGATGACTTCCTCGTACAGCTCCTTCCACTGGAAGGACCAGCGTTCCCTCTTCTGTGGCGTTGCGGGCTCGGTCACGGTCATGGCCGGCAGGGTAGCCAACGGCGAGGTGGCCGGCGAGATCGAGGCCGAGCCGCGCTCCGGGATGCGTCGCGATTGCCCGGGCGTGTGCGACGATCTCGCTGTGGATGTACGAGCCGAGGCCTTGCGGCTGGTCGTAGCGATGCTCGTGCTCGTCGGCGGACTCACTGCTGTGCGGGTGATCCGCTATGACGGCTACACCGTCCAGGGTGTCAACATGGCACCGACCTTGGATTCCGGCGACGATGTCCTGGTACGCGAAGACGGAGCGATCAGCCCCGGTGAGGTGGTGATCGCGACGATCCCCGGCGGGTCGAAGGTGCTGTCGCGTGTCGTGGCCGTGGGCGGCGACGTCCTGGTCTTCGCCGACGGTGGCGTGGTCCGCAACGGGGTGCCGCTGTCGGAGGACTACTTGGTGCCGGGCACCGTCACCGATCCCCCCGGGGACGGCACGACTCGGGTGGTGGTCCGCCCCGGGAGCGTGTACCTGCTCGGCGACAACCGTGGCGCGTCCACCGACTCGCGTGACTACGGAGCGGTTCCGCTCGAGGGGGTCGTGGGTTCGGTGGCCGACGTCTGGTGGTGGCCGGCGGACTGATCGTCTCGGTCATCGTTGTCGCCGTGATGGTCGAACCGGCTCCGCAGTTGCCGACCCCGGTCCCGCCAGCGGACCGGCTCTTGGATCACCCCGGCGCGATTGGCCAGCACGTGGTTCAGTTCCGCGCCGACGAGCATCACGTTGCTGAGCAGGTACATCAGCGTCAATGCGAGCAGCACCGCGCCCACGATCGATTGGACCCGGTTCGCATCGTCGGTCGAGCGGACGTATGCGGCGAAGCCCTGCGTGGACAGGACCCAGCCCACTGCGGTCAGCACGGCGCCGGGCAGGTCATAGCGCCAGGGCGTGTGGTGGTACGGCGCGACGTGGAACATGGTTGCCGCCCACACGATCAACACGATGACGGCAAGCGGGGCCGCGAGGGCGATCGTGAGTGACCCGCCAGGAAGTCTGGGCAAGAGGGCGAGTGCCGTCGCTGCGCTCGTGACGACGACGACCGATCCGAGTCCGAGCCCAACCGCGACGATCCGGACGTGCCACCACGCGCGCCCGTCGTGCACCCCGTAGGCCTGATCGAGGGCGCGGATCATCCCGGCGAAGCCCCGGCTCAGCGAGAAGATCGCGACTGCGGTCGCGACGGTGAGGACGCCGGCGTTGGTGTTCTCGAACAGGCTCTGGACCGCCCCATTGATGGTGTGGCTGTCCGCGAACGTGTTGGCGACGTAGTTCTTGACCTCGGTCTCGAAGTCGGTGGCGAGCGACCGCCCGACGATCGGCTCGACGGCGCTGACCGCACTCACCATGGCGAGTGCCGCAGCAGGGATCGTGAGCAGGGTCCAGAAGGTGATGCTCGCGGCGAGGTCGCCGACGCCGTCGCGGCGGTACTCCCAGATGATGTCGAGGGTAAGTCGCCAGAGCCACCGGAGAAACCGCACGGGGGAGAGCGGGGGGCGGGCGGATCGAAGGTCGTCGTGCATGTCGGCGGGTGCATCGTAACCCGCACTGGTACCTCAGCTGCGGGCCACTTCGCACCAGGGACAACGCTAGCCTCGGCGGGGAACCCAACCGTCGTCGGGGCAGTCAGGAGGCAGGCGTGGCCGAGCGAATGGCGGCTGCGTTCGTGGGACACGGCAGTCCGATGAACGCCCTCGAACGCAACCGGTACACGATCGCGTGGGCCGAGCTCGGGGCGTCGATACCACGGCCTCGAGCCGTGCTTGCGATTTCGGCGCACTGGTACGGGGGTGTCACTGCGGTGACTGCCATGGACACACCGCGCGTCATCCATGACTTCGTCGGGTTCCCCGAGGAGCTGTTCGCGTTCGACTACCCGGCTCCGGGGTCGCCCCAACTCGCCGCTGACGTCGCAGATCTTCTCGCCCCTGTCGACGTGGCGCTCGATGGCGCGAGCTGGGGTCTCGATCACGGTACGTGGTCGGTTCTCGCCCAGGTCTTCCCCGCAGCAGACGTGCCGGTGGTGCAGCTGTCGCTCGACGCCACGAAGGCCTTCGCCGACCACGTTGCCCTCGGCGCAGCCCTGTCACCGCTGCGCGAAGAGGGCATTTTCGTGGTCGCCTCCGGGAACGTGGTCCACAATCTTGGCTTGATCGACTGGGGAGCCGCCGGCACCGGGTTCGACTGGGCACAACGGTTCGACGACGCGGCAAGGGATTTGGTCCTGCACTCGCCTGACGAGGCGGCCGGGCTCGCCCACCACCGTGACTTCGCGCTCGCCTCGGGGTCGAGCCCGGATCACTTCCTGCCGTTCCTGTACTTCGCAGGTTTGGCATCGGCGGGCCCGGGCACGGTCTCGACGGTCACCGAGGGCACGATCATGGGCTCGCTTTCGATGGCTTCGTATCGACTCGACGGCTAGCGACCCCATCGCCGTTGGTCTCCCGCGGTCACCGGAAGACCGCGCTGCGTGGTCGTCGTTCCCCGCGCCCGACCCAATCGTCGGCGCGCACCTAGGCTGCTGGTCTCGTTTCCCTTGAGCGCCCGACCGCGCCTTCCTACGGTGGGTTACAGGTCATCTGGCGGGTCCACGATGTCGAACGATGCGCAACCTATGCTGAGGCATTGGTCCGCGAGGAGTGAGGCGATCCCGGACCCCATTTTGACCGGGAGCAGGGCGAACGCTCGCGGAGATCGAGGAGAAGAGCAACGATGGCGCGTACTTCAGGGACCCCGTGGTCCGGCGCAGGCCGAACCGTACGAGCGCTTGGCCTGGTGGTCGCGATCGTCGCGGCGAGCCTGGCCATGACCCAGGGCGTGGCGCTGGCCCATCACGCAGAGGCCGGAGCGAACACCCAGATCGTTTGCGACCAGAACGGGAACCTGGTGCTCAACTGGACCGCCGTCTCGTGGACGTTGGACATGTCGATCCCGGGTGGTAACCACCCCAATGTCTTCGTCGAGATGAACAGCGACGTGCACGGGTGGATCGTCTTGGACCAGCAGCCCTTCAACGCGGCGAACGGCAGGATGTTCTCGGGCAGCTCCCCGATCGCCGCCGGCGCCACCACCATCACCTTGCGGATTCGACCTGATTGGACCGTCTTCTGGGAAGGCACCGACAAGATCGGTGGCACTCGCTGGTACACGTTCGCGATCACGCCCGAGCTCCGTGCCTCATGCAACGAGCCGACAGCGACGCCGGTGCCGACAGTGACGCCGACAGTCCCGCCGACCGCGACCCCGACGGTCCCGCCGACCGCGACCCCGACGGTCCCGCCGACTGCGACCCCGACCGAGGGTCCGACGTCCACCGAGCAGCCGACTGCGACCCCGACCGAGGGTCCGACGTCCACCGAGCAGCCGACTGCGACCCCGACCGAGGGTCCGACGTCCACCGAGCAGCCGACCGGCACAGCGCTCCCGACGGGAACCGTGATCGCCGAGGTTCTCGGTGTGAGTGTCGAGTGCGCCGACGGCGGCGTGAATGCCGTCCTCGCCAACACCGGCACCAGCGAGGTCACGTGGCAGGTCCGCAAGAACGGCACCGTCGTCGGTGACTTCACGATCGCTGCTGGGGCGACGGTCAAAGCACTGGTCCCGATGAACGAAGGCGAACAGGCGACCATCGAGGCCTTCGATGGTGAGACCCGTGTCGGCATCGTGGCGCTTACCCGTGACTGCGCCGAGCTGGCGTACACGGGCAGCCATTCCGGTCAGTTGGCGCTCATTGCCGGAGCGATGATCCTTGCGGGTCTGGCCCTCTCGGGTCTTGGTCGTCGCGAAGAGCTCATCGAAGAGTAGGTCGACCTCGGTTCGATCGCTGCACGACGGTTCTGGCGGGCGCTAGCGCCCGCCAGTGCCAAGTCTGGGCCACCGGTGATCTCGGGCGCGGCCACGCTCGGTTCGCGCCTGCTGCGTCGACCCTATTCGTCGAGGGTGCCCAAGAGGTCGCCGACGCTGTGATTGTCCTCGAGCGGGTGCCGTAGCGGGCGGTCGAGATGCACTTGGTACCGGTTGCGCCGGCCGACGCGCACGTGGGAGAGGTAGCCCCCGGCTTCGAGCTCGTTGGTGATCTTCTGGACCGCGCCGACGGTGATGCCCACCGCGTGGCTGATGTCGCGCTGGCGCAGCTCGGGGTTGCGGTGAATGGCGATGAGAACGTGGGCGTGGTTCGTGAGAAATGTCCACGACGGCACGTCGGGCTCCGGGGCGACCAATTCCATGGCTCGGATCATACGCATCTGAATTGGCCTGTCGCGCGGACCGCGAAACGAGCGCTCACCGGTGGGTCCCATCCCCGTGCGATCGCGACGAACCCTGCGATCACGATGCTCGCGCGGCGCGTCGGTGCGGTCGACCGGTGAGGCCGTCGAGGAGCTCGCCGACCGTATGACCCTGGTTGAGGGGGTGCCGGAGTGCTGCGCTCGTGTGCACGACATAGTGATTGCGTCGACCGATCCGGTCCACCGCGAGGTAGCCGCCCTCCTGGAGGTCGCCGAGGATGCGTTGGACGCCGCCCTCGGTGATCCCGACAATCGCCGCAATGTCGCGTTGACGCAGATCAGGGTTCTGATGGAGGGTCAGCAGGACGTGGGCGTGGTTGG
Organism: Acidimicrobiaceae bacterium; assembly: GCA_024641655.1. GTDB lineage: Bacteria > Actinomycetota > Acidimicrobiia > Acidimicrobiales > UBA8592 > JAHECR01. The sequence continues at coordinate 58,396 of JAHECR010000001.1, read as the reverse complement.
TGAGGAACGTCCAGGAGCCGGCGTCCGGCGCGGATTGGGGGCTCGTCATCGCGCCACCTCCTGCGTGTGGTGCTCGTTCGGGGGAGGGGGCGTCGCTCGCTCGACGGCAACGCGGGCCCAAACTGGGCCCAAGATGACCGCCATCGGGACGGCGGCGGCCCGGTCCCGTTCTCCCGAACGGATGGCGATCGCCACGCCCATCAGCGTCCAGGCCGCGAGGACCACGAAGGAGATCATCGGACGGCCTCGCTGGCCGGGGGGCGGCGGTGGCGCTGCGGTGGGTTCGGCCGGTGACGAGGAGTGGTTCGGCCTCGACCGGGAACGGCTGCAGACCGGCGCTTTGCGTGGCGCCTTCCGATGAGTGCGGCGAGATGGAGCACGACGACCTCCTTGGTATCTTGCGTTAGCCAGATAGACATCACACAATCAGTCTATTGAAACAGATCTATTAGGCAACTTCTGAAGAGCGCGACCCTGGCCAGGGCTGCAGGACTGCGCCACGACCGCAGCGTGGCGTCGTCGCCTGAGGGCCACGGTCGCGAGGGTGACCATGGTCAAGGGTGCGACGAAGGTCCAGACCACCAGTGCGAACGGGTCCGCGGCGCGGTGTCCGGTCCCGTCGAGGACGAGGAAGATCACGTACGCCAGGTAGTAGGCGACGAACACGGTGCCCTCCCAGCGGCGAAGGACGTGATCCCAGGCCAGCACCGGAAGGCAGGCCAGGGCGGCCACCGCCATCACCGGCAGATCGAGCCGAAGGGCGTCGTCGGAGATCGGTATTCCCCTCGGTGCAGCGACGCCGGCCGCTCCGAGGACGAGCAGGATGTTGAAGATGTTCGAGCCGACCGCGTTGCCCACGGCCAGGTCGTGGTGCCCGGCTCGAGCGGCGACCAGGGTCGTGACGATCTCCGGCGCCGAAGTCCCGAGGGCGACGATGGTCAGCCCGACGATCAGGGGCGGAATCGACAAGGTGACGGCGATTCCCTCGGCGCCATCGACAACCAGGCGTGCAGAGCCGGCGATCACGACGATGCCGACGACGAAGGTGAGGACGATCCGGGGCAGTGACTGCGGGGGTTGCGACGATGTCCGGGCCATCGGCGTGCGCTCGCGTCGGGTTGCTCGCACGGTCCAGGTGACGAACGCAACGAGCGCGATGATGAGCAGGAGCCCGTCGCTGCGGCTGAGTGTGCCGTCTCGGGCGAGGAGGATCAGTGCGACCGACGCCGCGAGCATGACCGGGACGTCGAAGCGAACCACGCGCGAGCCGACGGCGAGTCCTCCGAGCATCGCGGCGAGCCCGAGCACGAGGAGCACGTTCGCGATGTTGGAGCCGATGACGCTGCCGACCGCAAGTGAGGTGTCATCGACAACCACGGCCTGGCCGACGACGGCGAGCTCGGGCGCAGAGGTGCCCACCGCGAGGATCGTGACGCCGATCACCATCGGGTTCAATCCCAGCCGTGCGCCGAGGTCCGATGATGCGCCGACGACGTGCCGGGCGGCAATGAGGAGCAGGGCGAGGCCCCCGCTGAAGGAGAGCAGTGCGATCATCGGGTTGTGTTTAACACACATTTGTAAATAGGGCAATAATGTTGCAGGTGATTAGATACACCTATATGGTGTAGCTCGTGATCTGGTTCCTCCTCCTGCTCCACGTCGGCGCGGTCCTCGTCGTGGCCGGCCTCGGACGCCGCCTCGGGCGCTCGATGCTGGTCGCGGTCCTGTGCCCGATGGTTGCTTCGACCCTGTGGAGCGTGACCCATTTGGGCGCATCAGCCGATGTCGGGGCCGAACTGGTCTGGGTGGAGGACCTGGGGCTGCGCCTGGCGTTCTGGGTCGGGCCTATGGGTGCGCTCCTCGGCCTCGTGGTGTCCGGTATCGGCGTGCTCGTGATGGTCTACGCGGCCGGCTATTTCAGTTCGTGGGTGAGCGATACGCGCTTCTTCGCGACACTCCTGGCGTTCAGCGGATCGATGCTCGGGCTGGTGTGGGCCGACTCGATCTGGACCCTGTTCATCTTCTGGGAGCTGACCTCGGTGACGTCGTTCCTCTTGGTCGGGCACAAGCACGTCGCTGAGGCGGCTCGACGGGCGGCTCGACGGGCGCTGCTGATGACCGCAGCCGGTGGTCTGTGCATGTTGGGTGGCTTCGTCGTGCTGGCCGACCTCACGGGTACCGACCGGTTGAGCGAGATGGCGCCGGTGGGAAACAGTGGCAAGGCGGCGTTGGCGGCGGTCCTTGTGCTCGTGGCCGCGGCCACGAAGTCGGCCCAGGTGCCGGTGCACACGTGGCTGCCCGGTGCCATGGAGGCACCCACGCCGGTGAGCGCCTATCTCCACTCCGCGACGATGGTGAAGGCCGGCGTGGTCCTCGTCGCGTTCGCCACGCCGGTGCTTTCGTCGGTGGACGTCTGGAGGCCGTTGGGCCTGACGATCGGGCTCGCATCGGTGTTCTGGGGAGCGTTCGGTGCGTTGCGCCACGTCGACGCGAAGCTCGTGCTCGCGTACGGCACCATCTCTCAGCTCGGTCTCATGGTGACCCTGCTGGCACTTGGTTCGGCCAAGGCCACCTTCGCTGCGCTCGCGATCCTCGTGGCGCACGCGGTCTTCAAGGCCGCGCTGTTCATGGTCGTGGGTGAGGTCGACGTCCGGGCGGGAACTCGCGACCTCCGCGAGCTGTCGGGGCTGGCGCGATCGATGCCGGTGGCGGCCGCCGTGGCCCTCGTCTCGGGGGCGTCCATGGCGGGAGCCGGTCCCGTCCTCGGTTTCCCGGCCAAGGAGGCGGCCATCGAGGCGGCGCTCGGACTCACCGGCGCCGAGGCCTGGCTCCTCGGGGGCGCCATCGTGGTCGGTTCGGTCCTGACCGTGGCCTACACCGTCCGCCTGCTGCTCGGGCTGTTCGGGCCGTCGGGTGGTCGTGGCCCCACCGAGGTACAGGTCGGGCGAGCCGGGCTCACGATCCCCTCGCTGGTCTTGGGCCTGGGCAGCGTGATCGGCTTCGTCGCGCTGGGTTGGGTCGTAGACAGGGTCGTCGCCGGCGCCGAGCGAATCGATTCCGGCGCCGGGGCGTACACCTTGTACCGGTGGCCGGGGTTCACCGATGCCTTCCTGGTCTCGATCGCCGTCGTGGCGATCGGAGGACTGGTCGGCTTCCTCGCGTCCCGCCGGTTGGGTCCTGCCCCTCGCCCTGCCGGGGCCGCCCTGACCGATGCCGTGATCGACGGCACGGTGTCGATCGCTCGACGCGTCACCGGCCGGGTCCAACACGGCTCCTTGCCCGTGTATCTCGTGACGATGTCCGCGACCGCCGCGCTGGCCACGCTGCCGTTCTTCTGGGCGTTCCACGACGATGCCCTCTACCGGTGGGACAGCCCTCTGCAGGCGTTTGCCGTCGCGCTGGTGTTGTGCGCTGCAGTCGGTGCCGCCCTCGTTGGGTCTCGTCTGGGCGCGGCGCTGGGACTCGGTGGGGTGGGTCTCGCCGTGACCGGCCTGTTCGTCCTGCACGGAGCGCCTGACCTGGCCATGACCCAGCTGCTCGTCGAGACGGTCGTCGTCGTCGGGTTCGTCCTCGGGCTCGGCCAGCTGCGTCGGCGGTTCCCCCACGTCGACGGCATCTGGCGGGCGGCCCGAGTCGCTGTGGCCGCGGTCATCGCTGTGGCCGTCGGCATCGCATTGGTCGCGGCCGGTGCGCGTCCCGCCGGTAGGCCACCACTCGACGAGCTGGTGGGCGATGCAGTCGAGGAGGGTGGTGGCAACAACCTGGTGAACGTCGTCCTCACCGACATGCGCGCCCTCGACACACTGGGGGAGATCCTCGTGCTGGGTGTCGTAGCGGTGGGGATCCTGGCTCTGGCTCGGGTTCCGCGTTCCGAGGCCAACGAAGCGTCGACGGCCGTTCCGAAGACGGAGGTGGCGCCATGATCGCCACTCGATCGCCCATCGTCCGCTTGGGCGTGCAGGTGATCAGCCCGTTCGGGGTCGTCGTGGCCACCTTCTTGTTCTTCGCCGGCCACAACCGGCCCGGCGGCGGCTTCGTGGCGGGCCTCGTCCTGGGCGCAATCGTGGCGCTGCGCGCGGTGGCGGGCCTCGCTCCCACCTTGGCGGCGACCGCGCTCGTCGCGTCCGGGGCGATCCTTGCTGCTCTTGTCGCCCTCGCCCCACTGGTCTTCGGGTCGACGGTCTTGGATCAGGTGCTGATATCGGAGACCGTGCCACTGGTCGGGACGGTCAAGTCCGGAACCGCACTGGTTTTCGACGCCGCCGTCACCCTCATCGTGGTCGGGCTCGTTGCCTCGCTGCTCGAAGGTCTCGGTGCCGCCGCTCCCTCCCGGTCCGAGGACGCCTCGAAGGTGGGGTCATGAGCGCGGCACTGGTGGTCGCGGTCAGTGGGCTCACCGGGGTCGGGATCTACCTCGTCACCGCGCGGTCGCTGAGCCGAATCGTGCTCGGGTTCTCGATGCTCGGACACGCTGCGGTGCTTGCGTTGCTCGCTGCGGGTGGTCCCGCCGGCGAAGCTCCCCTTGCCGATCGCGCTGCACCGGACCAGATGGCGAACCCGCTGCCGCAGGCGTTGGCGCTCACCGCCATCGTCATCTCGTTCGGTCTGACTCTGTTCCTCCTCGCCCTCGCCCGGCGCCGCCACCAGCTGTCGGGGGACGACCTCGTCGAGGACGACCTCGAGGATCGCCGCATCGCAACGGTGGACACGAAGGGCCGCACCCGATGAGCGCGATGGTTGCGGTGATCGTCGTCGCGCCGATGCTCGGGGCCGGGTTCACCCTGGCACTACGGTCGCGCACCCTCGTGCGGGACCTCGTGACGCTCGGGGTGCTCGCGACAGTGACCGCCCTCGCAGCCTGGCTCCTCGTGGTCGTGGAACGAGACGGCACCGTGGTGGTCCGTGTCGGCGACTGGACGCCGGCCCTGGGTATCGTGCTCGTCGCCGACCTGTTCGCCGCTCTGGTGCTGCTGGTCGCCCTGGCGACGGTGCTCGTCGTCGAGGTCTACGCGATCGGGCAACGACGGAGTGCCGCAGGGGCAGACCCGTCGGTCGTGAGCCCGGTCCTGCTGGTTCTCACCGCCGGTGTGGCCCTGGCGCTGTTGACCGGCGACCTCTTCACGCTGTTCGTCGCGTTCGAGCTGATCCTCGTGTCGAGCTATGTCCTGCTGACGCACCGAGGCGGCGCCGCACAGATCCGGTCGGGCATGACCTACGTAGTGATGAACCTGCTGGCGTCGACGTTGTTCCTCCTCGGTATCGCGTTCGTCTACGCGGCGACGGGCACGGTGAACCTGGCGCTGCTCGCGGAGCGCATTCCCGAGCTCGATCCTGCGGTCCGTGCCGGGATCGGTTCGTGGTTCCTGGTCGTCTTCGGGACCAAAGCTGCGATCTTCCCCCTCTTCTCCTGGTTACCCGACAGCTACCCCACCGCGCCGACCACCATCACCGCGGTCTTCGCGGGGCTCTTGACCAAGATCGGTGTGTACACGCTCATTCGCTTCCACACGCTGACCGGCATGCAGGATCTGGGTCCCCTCCTTCTGGCGGTCGCCGCCGTGACGATGGTGGTGGGGGTCGCCGGCGCCCTCGCTCAGGACGACATGAAACGCATCCTGTCGTTCCACATCGTGAGCCAGATCGGCTACATGGTGATGGGTCTCGGCCTGTTCTCGGTGGCCGGTGTCGCCGGTGCGGTCGTGTTCCTCGTCCATCAGATCCCGGTCAAGACGGTGCTCTTCCTCGTGGGGGGTCTCGTCGAGGACGAGACCGGCACCTCTGCGCTGGGGCGGACCTCGGGGCTCCTGACCCGCCGACCGCTTCTCGCGGGGTTCTTCGCCCTGCCGGCGCTGAGCCTCGCAGGGCTCCCCCCGTTCTCTGGTTTCGTGGCCAAGCTCGCCCTCGTCGACGCGGGCGTGGCCGAGTCGGCAACGCCGATCGTGGTGGTGTCGTTGGCCGTGAGCCTGTTGACGTTGTTGTCGATGGTCAAGATCTGGATGGGTGTCTTCTGGGGCCCCGACGAGCCCGGCGACCCGCGCCCGAGCCCGGCGTCGCGTGGCGGTCATCGACTCATGATGTCCGCCGCCGGCGTAGCGGTGGGCGCCACGTTGGCCGTTGCGCTCCTCGCGGGCCCACTGTGGGGAATGAGCGAACGAGCTGCGCGTGAGCTCCTAGAGCCAACGGCGTACATCGAGGCGGTGAGCCCGTGAGCCGACGCCTGCCCAAACGGCGCGTCATCGCCGTGGTGAGCCTCGTCGTGGTGTGGTGTGCGCTGTGGGGTGAGGCCTCGGTGGCCAACGTCGGCTCCGGCCTCCTGATCGGTCTCGTCGCGACCGCAGCGGGGATCGGCACGCCGATGCGGGGCGGAATGCGAATCGTCCCCCTCGTCGGGTTCTTCGCGCTCGTGGCCGTCGACCTCGTCACCTCCACGATCGACGTGGCTCGAGAGATCGTCACCCCGAGCGATCGGACCGACGAAGCGATCATCGCTGTGCAGACGCCTCCGGGAACCCGGGCTCACTTGCTGCTTCTGATCGTGGCCATCACCGTGACGCCGGGAACCGCAGTCGTCGATGCCGATCCCGACAACGGCGTGCTCTACCTCCACCTCCTCCATGGTGAGCGTGCCGAGGCGACGCGCTCCCACGTCGTGCGGCTGGCTGCGTTGGCCTGCGAGGCGCTGCCACTGCCCTCGGCGGTGCTGACATCGGGCGCTTCGGGGGTCGGGCGATGATCGTGTCGGTTGCCCTCGGAGGGCTGTTGCTGGCAGGGGCGGCCGCTGTCGTGCGGCTCCTGCGTGGGCCGACCCTCGCCGACCGGGTGGCCGCGCTCGATGTCGCCCTCGTCTCGCTGATGAGTGCCATGGCTGTTGGCGCAGTCGAGCGGGGCTCGACCATCGAGCTCGACCTTCTGGTCGTCATCGCGGTGGTCGGGTTCACGGCCACCGTCGCCGCGAGCCGCTTCATCGAAGACGAGGACATCGAAGACGAGGACATCGACGAAGCGGACAAGGACCCATGAACCCGATCTCGACGGTGCTCATCCTGGCCGGCAGTGGCCTCGCGGTGCTCGCGAGCATCGGGGTACTGCGCCTGCGGACGCCCTATGCACGCTTCCACGCGGCCGGCAAGGCGAGCCCGGTCGCGTTCCTGCTCGTCGCCGCTGGGGCCGCGATCGAGACGGGGTGGGCGGGAGCTGCCCGCCTCGGTGCCGCTTCGGCCGCACTGGTCCTCACCCTGCCCGTCGGCGTGCACCTGCTCTTTCGCGCCGTCCACCGGACCGGCGACAACGCACACCTGACGCGCGATGACCTGCGTGAGGCCGAACGCCCCCTCCCCTGATAGACCCAGGTGCTCGGTTCCCCGTATGTTGGGAGCGTCGAAGGAATGGGGTTGCACATGACCGAGCAGTACGCGGCCTCTCCGGAGAGTCAGGGCAGACGCGACGTGGGTGATGATGAGGCGTACCGCGCTTGGAAGGCAGCGTTTGACGTGGCGGTGTTGCGCGAGGTGCCGTTCGAGACGATGTCGGGCGTGCCGGTTGACGCGGTGTATGGAGATGCGCCATACCCGGGTCAGTATCCGTACACGCGTGGTGTGCATGCGTCGATGTATCGGTCGCGGTTGTGGACGATGCGGATGTTCGCGGGGTTCGGTACTGCTGAGGACACCAATGCGCGTTTCAAGCAGTTGCTGGCAGCGGGGGGTACGGGGTTGTCGACGGCGTTCGACATGCCGACCTTGATGGGCCGTGACTCTGACAGTGCGTGGGCGTTGGGCGAGGTCGGTCGCGCGGGGGTGGCGATCGACACGTTGGCTGACATGGAGGATCTGTTCGCGGGGATCGATTTGGCGTCGGTGTCGACGTCGATGACGATCAACGGTCCGGCGGCGACGTTGCTGGCGATGTATGTCGTTGTGGCCGAGAGGGGTGGCGTGGCGCCCTCGGCGTTGCATGGCACGATTCAGAACGACATCTTGAAGGAGTACCAGGCGCAGAAGGAGTACCTCTATCCGCCGCGGCCGTCGATGCGGGTTGTCACCGACATGGTGAAGTTCACCACTGCGGAGATGCCGCGCTGGAACCCGGTTTCGATTTCTGGGTACCACATCCGTGAAGCGGGTTCGACCGCGGCGCAGGAGCTGGCGTTCACGCTCGCGAACGGGTTCGCGTACGTCGAGGCTGCGCTCGCTGAGGGGCTCGACATCGATGAGTTCGGCAAGCGGTTGTCGTTCTTCTTCAACAGCCACGTTGATTTCTTCGAGGAGATCGGCAAGTTCCGTGCCGCGCGCCGGATCTGGGCGCGATGGATGAAGGAGCGCTACGGCGCCACCGACGAGCGGGCCATGTTGTGCCGGTTCCATACTCAGACTGCGGGGGTGTCGTTGACCGCGCAGCAGCCCGAGGTCAACATCGCCCGGGTCGCGACCCAGGCGCTGGCGGCGGTGTTGGGTGGCACGCAGAGCCTGCACACCGACAGCTACGACGAGGCGTTGGCGTTGCCGAGCGAGAAGGCGGCGCGTATCGCGTTGCGTACCCAGCAGGTCGTCGCGCATGAAACCGGGGTCACGAACGTGGCTGATCCGCTCGGCGGCGCCCCGTATGTGGAATGGATGACCGACGAGATGGAACGCCAGGCCGAAGCGGTGTTCGCGCATCTCGACGAGTTGGGCAACGGGTCGATGCTCGAAGGGGTGTATGCCGGTATCGACAACGGCTACTTCGTCGGCGCGATCGCCGATTCGGCCTACCGCTTCGAACGCGAGGTCAACGCCGGCCGGAGAATCATCGTCGGGGTGAATGCCTTCACCGACAGCGACGACGAACCCCAGGCCGCGCTGTTACGTATCGGGCAGGACACCGAGGACTATCAGCGCAAACGCCTCGACACGGTCAAGACGCAGCGCAATGCCGGCGCCGTTCACGACGCGCTCGTTCGCCTCACCGCCGATGCCGCCGAACCCACCGTCAACGTGATGCCTGCGATCATCGACGCGGTCAAGGTCTACGCGACCGAGGAGGAGATCGCCTCCGCGATGGAGTCGGTGTTCGGCACCTACGTCGAGAACGCGATCGTGTGATGGCCGAACCGATCCGGGTGTTGCTCGCAAAGCTGGGTCTCGACGGGCACGACCGCGGCATCAAGGTCGTCGCCCGGATGCTGCGCGACGCGGGCATGGAGGTCATCTACCTCGGGCTTCGCCAGACCACGGCCAGCATCGTCGCGGCTGCCGAACAGGAAGACGTCGATGTCATCGGGCTGTCGATGCACAACGCCGGGCACCTCACCCTTGCCCCCGCGATGCTCGCAGCCCTGCGCGAGGCAGGCCTCGAGATCCCGCTCGTCATCGGTGGCATCGTGCCCGACCAGGACCGCGACCGGCTCCACCAGGCCGGCGTCGCAGCCGTCCTCGGCCCCGGCGCTGCGGCCACCGAGGTCGTTGCGGCCGTGCGACGCGCCGCCGAAACCTCGTGAACATCCGCGACCTCGCTCCGCGCGACTTGGTCACCCGAGCACTCGACAAGGACCGCCGCGCCGTCGGCCGGCTCCTCACCCTCGTGGAGCGCGCCGGCCCCGAGTCGGATCAGGTCGCGGAGCTGACCCATCCGTTGAGCAGAGGCGCACCGGTGATCGGAATTACGGGCGCGCCGGGATCGGGCAAGTCCACGCTGGTGGCGAAGCTGGTCGCGGCGATGACCGAGACCCGCGAGCGGCCCGCCGTTCTCGCGGTCGACCCGTCCTCGCCACTCACCGGCGGTGCAATCCTCGGCGATCGGGTCCGGATGGCCGCCATCGACGACGTCGCCTTCATCCGGTCGGTCGCCACCCGGGGTCACACCGGGGGCCTCGCGTTGGCGATCCCGGGAGCGGTGCGCGTGCTCGACGCAGCGGGCTACGCCCCGATCCTCATCGAGACCGTCGGCGTCGGCCAGGTCGAGGTCGAGATCGCGGCCACCGCCGACACCACCGTCGTGGTGGTCACGCCCGGCATGGGTGACGCGGTCCAAGCCAACAAGGCCGGCCTCTTGGAGGTCGGCGACATCTTCGTGGTCAACAAGGCCGACCAGCCCGGTGCCGGCGACACCCGACGTGATCTCGAGCTCATGCTCGACCTCAGCCACGTGACCGGTCACCAGGACGCGTCGTACCGTCCACCCATCGTCTCGACCAACGCCCTCGACGGCGCCGGCATCTCCGACGTCATCGCCGCCATCGAGGCTCATCGCCGCCACCTCGGCCACAGCGGCCAGGGAGCGATACGCAGAATCCTGCGAGCGCGCCACGAGATCGCCACTCGGGTCGATGCCCGCCTCCGCTCGCGGCTCGGCATGGTCCTCGACGCCCCCGGCCAGCGTCAGCTCGTCGAAGATGTCGCCGCGGGCAAGGTGTCGACGGTCGAGGCGGCAGCGCAGGTGGCCCGGCTCGTTGTCGGTGCCGAGGGGACCGACCGGTCGCGCTGACCGTGGTACCTTGCTCGCATTCGCAGACCGAGTGGGGGAACCATGGGACCTTTGAAGGTGCGGACGCAGCAGCTCGGCGTCGTGGTGGTGGTGGGCCTGGTGGCGGCGCTGCTGAGCTTCACGGCCGTCCTGGCATCGCCGGCGGGCGCGGAGACCAACGCGTGTGGCGTTGTGGGCTTCGACGTTCCCGACGCCCAGGTCGGGGTGTTCGACTTCACTGACGCCTGTGTCGCGCATGACCAGTGCTACGGAGTGGGTGGCAGCTGGTCGGACCGGTACCGCTGTGACCAGGTCTTCCTGTCCGACATGAAGGACTCCTGCGGTGCAATGTGGCGGGGCTGGAGCAAATGGCGCCAACGCCTGCGATGCGACGGAGTTGCCTACACGTACTACGCGGGGGTGCGCCTCGGTGGTTGGGCGTACTTCAACTACCGCTAGCTCCTCCGAGCCTGCAGGTTCGGCAGGCTCGGGCTCGGGCCGATACGGTCGCAGTCCATGACGACCTGGAGTGACGTCGGGTGGTCGTCGGGGTTGGGGGCACTGGTGCGTGGACCCGCCGAAGCGCTGATGTTGGCCATCGGCGGCCGCGCCGTTGCGGTCGACGATCTGACGGGCGAAGGCGTCGTGGGGTTCCAGGCTCGGTTCTGAGCGCAGTCGGGTGTGGGCCGAGGACTTCCCGCTCAGGACAGCCCAGGACGCGGGGATGTCATCGAGGCATCCGTGGGCCGGGGCCTTCCCTCGACTGGGTTCAGTCGTGGTCGGCAACGACGAGTACTCCCGGTGACCTTCATGGTGCCTCACCTCTGTCGACGGCTGGTGTCCCCATCGCGTCGAGGAGTTCGCCGACCACGTGATCGCGCTCGACCTGGTGGCGCATCGGCCGGTCCCGCTCGACGGCGTAGCGGTTGCGGCGTCCCACTCGCGTCGTCGTGATGCATCCGGCGCCCTTGAGGTCGTTCACGATGGTCTGCACTGCTCGTTCGGTGATCCCCACGGCTTCGGCGAGGTCGCGCAGGCGCAGGTCGGGATCCCGGGCGAGGCAGATCAGGACGTGACTGTGATTGGTCAGGAACGTCCACGTGCCTTCGAGTTCGGGCTGGTCGGTCATGAGCCTCACGTTTGCTGCGGGGTGCGGGTCTGTCGGTCGGGGGGGTTGTGGGGGCAGTGCCCCGCCCCGTCGCCGACAAAAGATACCACAAATTCGGGTTTACAGTTGCATGAAGTAGAATTCGCATATAATGTTGTGATCTATGGGATATGCAAGCTTGAGTCTTCCTCTCCTCCCTCTCCTCCCTCTCCTTGCCGCCGCAGCGATCTGGCTGTTTCGCCCCCGTCCGGCCGTCGTCACGAGGCTCGCAGTGTGGTCAGCCGGCGCCGTGACGATCGCAGCGGTCCTCACTGCCGTGGGCGCCTTCCGCAGCGATGGCGTGTCGATGGTCTACGAGCGTGGCAACGGCGACGCGGTCGTCGGCCTGGTCGTAGACCGGGTCGGAGCGATCCTGGTGTTGCTCACCTCAGTCGTGGGGCTGGTGGTGCAGACCTTCGCAGCCCGGGCACTCGACGGCGACCCGAATCGATCGCAGTTCTTCGTGCTTGCAGGCGTCGTGAGTGCGTCGACCACGCTCGTCGCCTTGAGTGTCACCGGTACCGGCCTGGTGCTGGGCTGGGTCGTGACCGGTGCGGCGCTGACCGGACTGATCGGTCACCACCGCCACTGGGCTCCCGCGGCCGCGGCGATGCAGCAGACCCGCCGGGCGTTCGCCGTCGGCGATCTGGCGCTCCTGGCGGCGCTGCTGCTGTCGATCCGGTTCATCGGGGACATCGACCTCCGCGACCTCGGGTCCGAGACGGCGCGCCTCGCCGACGAGCGGATCGTCATCGGCCCTTGGGAGCCGACATCGTGGCTCACGGTCGTCGCCGTTCTCATCGTCGTGGCCGGCATCTGCCGCTCGGCACTGGTGCCGGCACATCGCTGGCTGCCGGGGACCGTCGCCGCCCCCACGCCCGTGTCCGCCCTCCTCCACGCAGGCGTGGTCAACGGTGCAGGGGTGCTCATCATCAGGCTGGCACCCATGGTCGGTTCCTCCACGCCGGCCATGGGGGTTGCCTTCGCCGTCGGCGTCGTAACCGCCGTGTTGGCAACCGCCGTCATGCTCGTCCGCGCCGACATCAAGGGTTCACTGGCCTGGTCCACCGCGGGGCAGATGGGCTTCATGACGGTGCAGCTGGCAGTGGGGGCATTCGCCGCGGCGCTCTTCCACCTCGTCGGTCATGCGATGTACAAGGCCGCGTTGTTCCTCGGCGCCGGCAACGCCATCAGCGCTCACAATGTCCACCGTCATCTCCCGACGTCGACCCGCAGGCCGCAGAGGCTGTTCCGTCTCGCTGCTGCGACGCTCGTGCCTGGGGCCGCGATGGTCGGTGCATTCCTTGCCTTCGATCCCCACCTGCCGACCGCTGCCGGATTCATGCTCCTGGCGTTCGGATGGCTGTCCGCAGGACGCCTCGTGAACGGCTGGCTGCGGGCCGGTGCGGTCACGCCGGGTTCCATCGCTGCGGGCCTCGGTCTCGGAGCGGGGTGGTCGGTCGCGTACGTCGGGGGAGTCGCGCTGTTCGAGCACGCAGTCGCCGGCGTGCTACCCGTCGAGGTTGCCGGGGCCGTCGGCACCGTCTGGATGGTCGCCACCATGGGGGTCGTCGCGCTCGCCGTGCTCGTGGTGTCGACGTTGCCGGGGGCGCGCGGCGCCCGGCTGCGACGCCAGACGTACGTCGTGCTCCAGGGTCTCGGCGGCGCGCCGCTGCCGAAGGTCAGCCGATGTGCCGAGGCGCCGCAGCGCGTCCGCGCCGCCGTGTTCGTCCCATCCAAGAACCGCACTGCGATCGAACGCCTCGATCGGGTATCTATCCAATAGGAGCAACCATGACCGATTCGGCACGACTCTCGCCTTCACCGACGCGTGCGTCTTCCGCGTGGCTCTCGTCGCTGCGAGCGGACGTGAGCACGGCGTCTCGTCTCGTCGCCCCGTACTGGCCGCTGACGTCGTTCGTCGCCGTCAACCCCCTCGGCGGGGTCGAACACCTGCCGTTCGACGACGCGTGCGCCGAGGCGACGCGGTGGTTCGGCGCCAGGACGTCCTTGTCGCTCGAGTGGTATCGAGACGCGCACCGCCGCGGCGAGATCTCCGAAGCAGCCCTGCGGCGGGCGATCATCGGCTTCGACCCCGTGCTCGCATCAGCATCGCCGGTGCCCGTCGGTGCCGTCACCGTCGACGTGGTCGATCTCGTGCGTACCGACCTCGTCGTAGGACCTACCGACGACGAGGTCGGCCTCGGACGATCGCCCGGCGCTGCGCGCACGGCTGCGGTCGATGCCTACGTCGCCGATTGGTGTGCCGTGTTCGTCGATGAAGCGGGGGTGCCGCTCGCGATGCCCGACCGCCAAGATGGGCTCTACCGGTCCTGGCGCGCCCTCGCCGGGTCCGATCGCCGCCTGCGGTCGCTCGTGGGCCGGGCGGCCCGCCGCTGGATCTCGGCGCTTCCGGAGGATCCGGTGGAAGCCCTTGCCGTCGCGCTCGACTCCATGGGGGTTGCCGAGCCCGACCGTATCGACATCCTTCGCCGTCTCGTCGTGCGGCTGCCGGGATGGCTCGGCTATGCCCGATGGTGCGATGAATGGTCGCCGGCGCAGCACCAGGGTCCCAAGCTTCATGTCATGGATCTGCTCGCCACAATCGCCACCATCGATGCGTCCCTCGGCGGACAGTTGCTGCAGGGTGAAGCTGCGCCCTCCGCGGAGGTCGAGGCGGCGGCGCGGCTCGTCGAGCTGCGCATCGACGCCGCGCTCACCGCCTTCGGCGGGGACCGGACCGACGCCGGGCAACGCCGTGCAGTCGCGGCGATCATCGAGCAGGTACCTGCGCGGGCTCGACAGTCCATCTGGCTGGCGGCCCACGAGGGGATGTTCCGGGATCAGCTCCTCGGGATGCTCACCCCCGGCGGCGCGGCTCCGACGAGCGCCGAGGCACCCCTCGCGCATGTCGTGCACTGCATCGACGTTCGCTCCGAGGTTCTCCGCCGCCACCTCGAGGCCGTCGGGAACTACGACACCTACGGGTTCGCTGGCTTCTTCGGGGTCCCGGTGCGCTGGCGGCCTGCAGGGTCGGCGGGGTCAGATGCACGCTGCCCGGTGCTCGTCACGCCGCGGCACGAGGTCGCCGAAGTGTCCGCCGACCCCGAGAGGGAGTCGGCCGGGATCGCCATGGGCCGGGCTCGGCGAAGCGCACACGACGCCTACCACGACGCGAAGGGGAGCCTCGGGTCGCCCTTCGCGCTCGCCGAGTCTGCCGGCTGGTTGTTGGGGCCGATTGCGGCCAAGCGGACCATGTGGCCCGCCATCCACGACGCGTCCGGCCGTGCGGCGAGGCCCGACGTCGACGCCGCGACACGCGTCGTGGTCGACGCCGACCAACACCCGACGGCGGGCCTGCCGCTGCAGGACCGGGTCCTGCTCGCCGAAGCGATCTTGTCGACCATCTCGCTCGAGCCGACCGCACCGCTGGTCGTGCTGTGCGGCCATGGCAGCCACACCGTGAACAACCCGCACGCGTCGTCGCTCGACTGCGGCGCGTGCGGCGGCGCTCCCGGAGGTGCGAGCGCGCGGATCGCCGCAGCGATACTGAACGACCCGCGCGTCCGGTCGGGCCTGCGCGAGCGTGGCCGCCACCTCGGCGAGGGCACGTGGTTCCTCGCCGCCGAACATGACACGAGCTCCGACACGGTCGCCGTCCTCGATCGCGATCTGGTCCCCGCCGCATTCGAGCCGTCAGTGGCCCGCCTCGAGCGGGACCTGGCAGTCGCCGGAGCTCGCTGCGCCGCCGAGCGGGCGAAGCGGCTTCCGGGTGACCCTCGGCGGGTCCGCAGTCGCGGCCTTGACTGGGCCCAGGTGCGGCCGGAGTGGGGACTTGCCGGCAATGCGGCGTTCGTGGTCGGCCCTCGCTCGATCACCTCGGAGGTCGATCTGGGTGGTCGGGTCTTCCTCCACAGCTACGAGTCGACCCGGGATCCCGACGGAGTTGCCCTGGAGACGATCCTCACGGCACCCCTCGTGGTCGCGCAGTGGATCTCTTCGCAGTACTACTTCTCGACGGTCGATCCCGAGGTATTCGGTGCGGGCGACAAGATGCTCCACAACCCCGTCGGAGGCATCGGTGTGCTCCGGGGCCTGGGCGGGGACCTGGCCGTGGGGCTGCCTCGTCAGTCCGTGATGGTGGGTGAGCAGCTGGCGCACCAACCGCTTCGGCTGCTCGCCGTCGTGCAGGCGCCGCTCGATCGCATCGAGGACATCATCGTGCGGAACTCGGGTCTGCGCGACCTCGTCGACAACCGCTGGATCAGCCTGGCTGCGCGGGCGCACGCCGACGAGCCATGGTGGACTCGCAGCGCTCCCGGCACCTGGGAGACATGGCATCGGGCAACCGAGCTCGATGCCCGGCACCTACTGGAGGTCCAATGACCAGCTTTCCCGATCTCACCCCCATGGCAAAGATCGAGGTGGTGATCGACGGCGCCGACGAAGCAGCCGTCCGTGACCTGTTCCTCGGTGCCGGCGCGTCCGGCTACACCGCCGTGACGGGCGTATCCGGGTTCGGGCACCATGGCCAGCACCAGGGCCGGCTGCTCTTCAACGACCGGGCCAGCCTGTCGATGCTGATCACCGTCGTGCCGATGGAGCACGCAGGGTCGGTCATCGCGGGCATCCGTCGACTGCTGGAGAATCGCCATGGCGTGTTCTTCGTGACCGAGACCTACGTCAGCCGTCCCGACTACTTCGCCTGAGCGCGCCGGGGGCTGCCTCGACGCGCTCGGGCGGGCGGGTGGTGCGCACCGCGGGGTCTGTCGTCGGCTTTCCCGAGGTGCTATTGCCCTGGTCAGCACTAGATTTTGGCTTGTGCCCTCGGCGGGATTCGAACCCACGCACACGGCTCCGGAGGCCGATGCTCTATCCCCTGAGCTACGAGGGCAACGCTCCGAGGAGCGGGTGGCCTCACTATAGGGCCCCCGGTGAATACATCGACCACCGGACTGGGATCCTCAGCTCGCAGAACCGGGGGGAGCAGTGGTCGACACGAATCGGACCGTCGCGACGAGCCCGCCGCTCGCCGCGTCGGTGAGCGCCAACGAACCACCCGCCACCTCGACGAGGCGGGCGACGATCGACAGGCCCAACCCGCTGCCGGGACGCCGGCGATCACCGCGCCAGAACCGCTCGGTGGCGGAGCGCTTCTGCGCGTCCGTCATCCCGGGCCCCTCATCGCTGAGGGTCAGCGTCGTGGCGTCGCCATCGGACGCGATCCTCACGGTGATCGACGATCCGCTCGGCGCAACGGTGAGGGCATTGTCGAGGAGGTTGTCGAGGATCTGCTCGACGCCGCCGCGCACCATGCGGACCCACGCGTCGTGCGGCGGGTTGTCGTCGTGCGGATTGTCGAACCGGATCTCGACGCCTTGGAGCTCGGCGACCGCCGACCACGTGTCGGTGCGATCGGCGACGATCCGGGTGAGGTCGACCGACTCCAAGGACTCTGCGTCGTCAGCTCGGGCAAGATCGAGCAATGAGCCCACGAGGTCGCGGAGACGGTTGGTCTCCTCGATGGCAGCGTCGAGCTCGCCCTGGGTGTCGTCACCGCCGAGGTCGCTGTCGATGTTCTCGAGCCGGAGGCGCAACGCCGTCAGCGGCGTGCGGAGCTGGTGCGACGCATCGGCAACGAAGGCTCGTTGAGTGCGCAGGAGTTCCTCGAGGCGGCTGGCCATGGCGTTCAACGTGGTTGCGAGCTCGGTGACCTCCGGAGGTGCGCCCTGGGGGTTGGCCATCGCATGGAGGTCGCCGCGGGCGAATCGACGCGCTTCGGCCTCGAGGCGTCGAAGGGGCCGCGTGAGCGATCGGGCGAGCGTCCACGCCGCCACCGCCATGAGCGCCAACACTGCTGCGGCAACGCCGCCGAGCCCCAACCAGAAGTCGCGCACGCGTTCGTCGACCTCGTGGGCGTCGCGGGCCAACAGCAGCGCACCGTGTACCCGGGAGTCGCTGACGAAGGGCAAGGCGACGACCTGCGCGGTGGCGTCGAGCTCGGGCGACCATCGCTCCGCCGAGGATCCGATGCCGGTGAGGGCAGCGGCTACCGCAGGTCGCGCGGCATAGCTCTGTCCCGGCGCGCGGTCGCTGTCGACGATCGAGACACCTTGTGCGTCCACGAGCACGATGTGTGCGCCCGAGTCCTGCGCCTCGCTTATCGCCAACGTGGGGTCGATGGTGGACCCGTCCTCGAACGCCTCCTCGTAGTCACGGTGCAGGCTTGCCGCAGCCGCCTCGGTATCGGTGGCGAAGCTGTCGCGTTCGCGCGACGCGTACAGGAGGCCGAGCGGGACCTCGAGCAGCAGCACGACCAGCGCGGCGACCGCAAGGTGGCTCATCAACAGGCGGCGGGTCAACGCAGGATCCGCCGGCTCATCCTGCGGGCGCGACCAGGCGATAGCCGACACCGCGCACCGTCTCGATCAACTCCGGGGCGAGCTTGCGCCGTAACGAGGCGATGTGCACATCGAGGGTCTTCGTGGATCCCCACCAGTGTTCGTCCCAGACCTCCTGCATGATGCGCTCCCGTGCGTGGACCGCTCCAGGATCGTCCGCGAGATGGTCGAGCAGGTCGTACTCCTTCGGCGTGAGGGTCACGAGCTCCCCGTCCATGAGGACCTGATGGGCCCGGCGGTCGATCACGAGCGTCCCGAGCTCGAGGCGCTCCACTGGGGCTTCCCTCTGCCCCGAGGATCGGCGAGCCACCGCGCGAATACGCGCGACCAGCTCGCGAAAGCCGAACGGCTTCACGACGTAGTCGTCGGCGCCGAGTTCGAGCAGTACGACCCGATCGATCTCGTCGCCGCGAGCGGTGACGACGATGATCGGCGTGTCGTCGCGCTGACGGAGTTGTCGGCAGACCTCTCGCCCATCGATGTCGGGCAGTCCGAGGTCGAGCAGCACGAGATCGACCCCCTTCGCGTCAATGGCCTCCCCGCCGGTCGTGACGTGCACGACCTCGAAGCCCTCTCGCCGCAGCGCGGTCAACAGCGGCGTGGCGATGGAGAGGTCGTCTTCGACCAGGAGGAGCCGCACCACCGGAGGATCGCGCGTCGGGCCGCTCGTGGGGCTGTCTTTGCCAAATCTTTTCCCGGCGCTTGCTCGTCGTGGTGTTCGCGGCTCCTACCGTGGCCCTGCGGTTCCCCGGGAACCACCGGCCCGGGGAACCGCCCCTGCTTCCCCCACCCCACCAGAGGAGTCGACGATGCTCGACAGCTTCTTCGGCCTGCCCGCCCACCCGTTGATCGTGCATGCTGCGGTCGTGCTGCTGCCGCTCGCAGCGATCGGCATCATCGTCGTCGCGGTCATGCCGAAGGCCCGACGGCACTACGCGCCGTTGGTGTTCGGGTTCGCGCTCGCGGCAACCGTCGCCGTCGGACTCGCTGGTTCTTCGGGTGAGGCGCTCCAAAAGCACGTGCAGCGCACCGAGCTCGTTCGCCATCACACCCAGCAGGCCGAGACCGTCCTGCCGTGGTCCATTGCGATCCTCGCACTCTCCGCGGTGCTGGTGCTCGTCGACCGGTTCCCCGATCGCATCCCGAAGTTCAACGCCCGGCAAGTGAACGTCGCGTTGGCGGTGCTGACGATCGTTGCCGCCATCGGCGGCACCTGGGCCGTGACCGCAGTGGGGCACAGCGGCGCCAAGGCCAGCTGGAGCGCAACCATCGGCAACTGACCCCGAGGGTGCGACGTCAGCGCCCGGGCTCGTTCCAGGTGGGAGTAGTGCGAGCAGGCTCGAAGCCCGCGAGGCGCAACAGGTCCGCGGTCTCCGCCAGCGGCAACCCGAAGGTGTTCGACCGGCTGCCCTCGATGATGTGCACGAACGACGAAGCGCTTCCCTGGATCGCAAGGCCGCCGGCCTTGTCGTCGGCCTCGCCCGTTGCCAGGTAGTGGGCGATCTGCGCCTCGCTCAGGGCGTCGATCTGCACAACGGTGCGCGATCGCCGGGTGGCGATCGTGTCGACGTCGAGTCGCAAGGCCAGCCCCGACACGATGTCGACGCGGGTGCCCGACACGCGCCGGAGAATCAACGCGGCCTGCCCACGGTCGTCGGGCTTGCCGAGAATGGTTTCGCCGGCGACCACGATCGTGTCGGCGGCGAGGATCGGTCGCCCGTCGTAGGTGATTGCCTGCGCCTTGGCCACGGCGATCGCGACGGCAGCGTCGCCCGGCGGGAGTCCCTCGCCCGTGGCCGCTTCGTCGATGTCGGCTGGACAGGCCTCCGCGGTGATCCCGAGCACGGCGAGCAGCACCCGACGGCGTGGTGAGGCCGACGCGAGCACCAGCGGTGCTCGCGTTCCAGATGCGACCACGGCCCTCAACCGCCCGACGTCACGGCGTCGGCTTCTTCCGACAGCGCCAGGTCGCAGTCGGGATCGTCGAGCCATCCGGGCGGGAGCGCGACGGGCTTGGGACCACCCTTGTGGCTGCGCGGCGTGCGCAGGGCGTCGACCGGGAGCCTGAGATCGGGGTCGAGCTCAGCGACGATCGCGTCGAGCCCGTCGAGCGAGTCGACGCGGTGGACGCGATCGCGTACAGCACCCCCCACCGGGAACCCGGTCAGGTACCAGGTGGCGTGCTTGCGGAAGGCACGCAGCGCTCGTTCCGAACCGGTCCAGTCGCACGCGAGCCGGGCGTGGCGACGCATCGTCGCGACGACGTCACCGAGACTGGGTTGCGCCCCGAGCTCGCCTCCCTCGAAGAGCCGTGCGATCTGCTCGAACAGCCACGGACGCCCGAGACAGCCGCGCCCGACCACGACGCCGTCGGCGCCGGTCGCCCGCAGCATGCGGATCGCGTCGTGGGCCTCCCAGATATCGCCGTTGCCGAGCACCGGGATGGTCGTCACGTGCTCCTTCAGCTCGGCAATGGCCGCCCACCGGGCCTCGCCTCCGTAGAGCTGCTCGACGGTACGGGCGTGGAGGGCCACCGCTGCGGCGCCCTGGTCTTCGGCAATGCGCCCCGCGTCGAGGTGGGTGAGGTGGTCGTCGTCGATCCCCATCCGGAACTTCACCGTGATCGGCACGCGCCCGGCTGCAGCCTCGACCACCGCACCGATCACGCGGGCGAACAGCGGACGGCGGAACGGCAGCGCGCCGCCGCCACCATGGCGGGTCACCTTGGGTACCGGGCAGCCGAAGTTGAGGTCGATGTGATCGACATGCTCCTGCGCCACCAGCAACTCGACGGCCTTGGCCAGGTAGGACGGGTCGGTGCCGTACAGCTGCATCGAACGCGGCGACTCGCCGGGGGCGAACTCGGCCAGCTTCAGTGTCTTCTCGTGTCCCTCGACGAGGCCTCGAGCGGTGATCATCTGGTTCACGAAGATCCCCGGGACATGCGGCGAATTCGGTGAAACTCCTGCGGCGGCGAAGTCCCGGCACACCGTACGGAACGGGCTGTCGGTGACACCGGCCATGGGAGCGAGCACCATGGGCGGCCAGACCGACAAAGGTCCGAGCAGTAACGGCGAGAACTCGCCGGGTCTGACCGGCGCGACCTCGGCGTTGACCGCCGTGCGATTCAACGAGGTGTCCATCGCCATCGCACCAGCGTAAGGCCGTGCCGGTATCGCCGCGGCCAGCCGTCGCGGGGCGAACTCCCGACCGCCACGCCGTGGATGCGCCATGATGACCTGATGATCGACCTTCGCAAGCGCTGGAACGACGGGGGAGTGGCGGTAGGGGGCTGGGTGTCGATCGCCAATACCGTCACCACCGAGGTCATGGCACGTTCCGGCTTCGACTACGTCTGCATCGACAACCAGCACGGTCTGGTCGACTACCGCGACACCGTGACGCTGCTACAGGTCCTCGACCTCGGAGACAGCACCCCGCTCGTCCGGGTGCCGTGGAACGAGCCTGGCATCATCGGCAAGATGCTCGATGCCGGCGCGGGCGGCGTGATCGTGCCGATGGTCAACAGCCCCGAGGAAGCAGCCGCGGCCGTTGCCGCAATGCGGTATCACCCTGAAGGGGCACGAAGCTACGGCCCGACCGGCGTGTCCCTGAGGCGCGCCGACTACTACGGGTCGGCGAATGCGTCGGTGCTCTGTGTGCCGATGATCGAGACCACGACGGCGCTCGCGCGGATCGACGACATCGTCTCGGTGCCCGGTGTCGACGTGGTCTATGTCGGGCCCGCCGACCTGTCGGTGACGCTCGGCCTGCCGCCGCGCAACAACGAGGACGATCCGCGCTTTGTCGAGGCGCTCGAGACGATCGTCGCCTCCTGTCGGCGCAACGGTGTCGTGGCCGGTTGCCACGCCACGCCCGACCTCGTCGCCCGTCGCACCGAGATGGGTTTCCAGATGATCACCGCTGTCGCCGACATCGGCACGTTCCGTGCGGCAGTGGCCGCCGCGCTCGGCGTCGCGAGTCCCGACACTGGGGGCTCCGGGTACTGACACCGCGCGAGCAGCGCCCGAAAAGACCTGTGACCGCAGGCCCATGGCCGTACCATTGACTGCTCGCCCCCACCCCCTGCAGGCCCCAGCATGATCACCGAGACCCTCACCTCTGCACTGCGTGACGCGCTCGGCGCGCTCGGCGTCGATCCGCTCCCCGTCACCATCAATCTGGAGCGCCCTGCCAAGCGCGAACACGGCGACTGGTCCTCGAACGTCGCGCTCGCCAGTGCCAAGGCGGCAGGCCGCAATCCACGGGAGCTCGGGCAGCAGGTGGCCGACCATCTCAATGCCCACCTGCCGCGCCATGTGAAGGCCGTGGAGATCGCCGGCCCCGGCTTCGTCAACTTCCGGCTCGCCGACAGCTGGCTCCACGAGGTGCTCGAGTCGGTGCTCGCCGCCGGCCCGGCGTTCGGGCGCACCGACATCGGTGCCGGGGTGAAGGTCAACGTCGAGTTCATCAGCGCCAACCCCACCGGGCCGCTGCACGCTGGCCATGCCCGGGGCGCCTGCTACGGAGACGCCGTGGCCCGTCTGCTCGAGGCCGTCGGTCACGACGTCGAACGCGAGTTCTACATCAACGACCGCGGGGTGCAGATGCTTGCCTACGCGGCATCGTTGCGAGCTCGGCGACGCGGCGGCGACGTCCCCGCCGACGGCTATGCCGGTCAATACATCATCGACTGGGCCGCCCACATGCCCGAAGGGCTCGACCTCGAAGAGGCCCTCGAGTGGGGCTACGACTACGCGAAGGCCGATCAGGTCGAGGTGCTCGACCGCCTCGGCATCACCTTCGACACCTGGTTCAGTGAGCGTTCGATGATCGCGAGCGGCGCCATCGACGAAGCCCTCAGCGACCTTCGCGCCCACGGGGTCGTCTACGAGCAGGACGGGGCCACCTGGTTGCGCTCCACCGACTACGGCGATGACAAGGACCGCGTCCTCGTCAAGAGCGACGGCGAGCTCACCTACCTCACCCCAGATGTCGCCTACCACCGCGACAAGTTCGCACGGGCCGATCGACTGGTGAACGTGTGGGGCGCCGACCATCACGGCTACGTCCCGCGGATGAAGGCCGCGATCGCCGCGTTGGGGCACGACCCCGACGATCTGCAGATCGCGATCACCCAGATGGTGCGGCTCATGCGGGGCGACGAGGAGGTCCGGCTGTCCAAGCGCGCCGGCGACATCATCGAACTGCGCGACATCGTCGACGAGATCGGTCCCGATGCGACCCGGTTCACCTATCTCCTCCAATCCGTCGACACGAAGCAGACCTTCGATCTCCAGCTCGCCGCCTCGAAGGCGATGGACAACCCGGTCTTCTACGTCCAGATGGCTCATGCCCGGCTGTGCTCGATCCAGACGAAGGTCGCCGAGGCCGGCATCGCCACCAGCGCGCTCGCCGACATCGACCTGTCGCTGCTCACCCACGAACGCGAGCTGGAGATCCTCCGACAGCTCAACGAGCTGCCCGACATGGTCGTGCTCGCGGCGCGCGAGCTCGCCCCCCACAAGATCGTGAGCTGGTTGCGTGACTTCGCCGCCGCCGTGCACGGCTTCTACCACGACTGCTACGTCATGGGCGACGGCGTCGGGGCCGAGCTCACCCAGGCTCGACTTCACCTCGTCGCGGCAGCCCGGATCGGCCTCGTGGCCGGGCTCGGCCTGGTCGGCGTCAGCGCTCCCGAGAGCATGTGACCCATGTCGGCTCCGCTTCCACGCGCCCTGCTGCCAGACGCCGCCGCGGTCGATCCCGACGGGATGCTCACCATCGCGGGTGTGCGCGCCGATGATCTCGCGGCAACCTACGGCACGCCGCTGTTCGTCTACGACGAGGAGCATCTCCGCAGCCGTTGCCGCGCCGCGGTGGCTGCCTTCGGCGACGGGGTCGCCTACGCCACCAAGGCCTTCCTGTGCAAGGCCATGGCGCGCCTCGCCCACGAGGAAGGCATGCATCTCGATGTCGCCACGATGGGGGAGATGTATGTGGCGCTGGCGGCGGACGTCCCGCCGGATCGACTGGTGTTGCACGGGAACAACAAGTCCTCGGCCGAGCTGCGCTACGCGCTCGACAACGGCATCGGCCGCATCGTCGTCGACAGCTTCGACGAGATCGACCGCCTCGAGGCCGTCCACGCCGAGACCGGTCAGGTGGCGACGGCACTGCTGCGCATCACGCCCGGAGTCGAGGCCCACACCCACGAATACGTTTCCACGGGCCAGGACGACTCCAAGTTCGGTTTCACCGTCTCCACGGGGGTGGCAGCGAGCGCAGTCGAACGTGCGCTGGCATCGCCGGCGATCGACCTGATCGGAATCCACGCGCACATCGGCTCACAGGTCCTGGTCCTGGACTCCTACCGGCAGGCGGCCCTCGTGCTCGCCGAGTTCTCGGTGCCGCTGGGTCTGCCCGAATTGTCGATCGGTGGCGGCCTCGGTGTCGCCTACATGGAAGGCGAGGAATCGCTCCCGATAGCAGCCTGGGGCAAGGTTGTCGTCGGTGCCTGTCGGGCCGCCGGCGTCACTGCCCGGATAACCGCCGAACCCGGACGCGCAATCGTCGCGAGCGCTGCGGTCACGCTGTACACAGTCGGGACCATCAAGCACCTCGAAGGGATCCGCACCTACGTCTCGGTGGACGGCGGTATGAGCGACAACCCTCGGCCGGTGCTCTACGGCAGTGGCTACGAGACGTTCCTGCCGCGAGCGGTCACCGGAGCTCGCCCGAAGGTCGTCAGCGTCGTGGGCAAGCACTGTGAATCGGGCGACATCCTGGTGCGGAGCGCACGGGTTCCCGACGACATCGCCGTTGGTGATCTGCTCGCGACCCCCGTCACCGGCGCGTACGGGCACTCGATGGGCAGCAACTACAACAAGGTGTTGCGCCCCGCCGTCGTGTTCGTTCGCGACGGCGAGGCCCGCGTGGTGGTCGAGCGGGAAACCCTCGACGACCTCCTCCGTGGCGACGTCGGGTGACCGAAATGGCCCCGGACCGCGCAGCCGTGAGCGGGTTGCGAACGCCGACCGAGGCGCCTGAGGGACCCTGTACGGTGAGGCCATGACGCCCACGCCCATTCGCATCGGACTCCTCGGCTGCGGCAATGTCGGTGCGGCGTTCGCGGCTCTGGTCGCCGAACAACGCGAGACGATCACGGCACGGACCGGCTCGGTGCTGCGCATCGATGCCATCGCGGTCCACTCGACGGCCAAGGATCGCGGGCTGCACATCAGCCCCTCGACGTTCACCACCGATGCTGCCAGTGTGGTCGCAGATCCCGACATCGATCTCGTCGTCGAGCTGATCGGCGGTGTCGAGCCCGCCAGGACGCTGGTGCTGCGTGCCCTGCAGGCAGGCAAGCCCGTCGTCACCGGCAACAAGGAACTGCTCGCCAATCACGGTGCCGAGCTCTACGCGGCAGCCGATGAAGCCGGCGTCGACCTGCTCTTCGAGGCTGCCGTGGCCGGGGCCATCCCACTCGTCCGGGTCCTGCGGGAATCGCTGGTCGGCGAGCCGATCCGGCGGATCATGGGGATCGTCAATGGCACCACCAACTACATCTTGAGCCAGATGAGCGAGACGGGCGCGTCGTATCAGAACGCCCTCGCGGAGGCACAGAGTCTCGGCTACGCCGAGCGCGATCCCACCGCCGACGTGGAAGGACACGACGCCGCAGCCAAGGCGGCGATCATCGCGTCGATCGCCTATGGCGTGAACGTGGTCGCCGGCGATGTCACGAGTGAGGGCATCAGCGGCATCAGCAGCAGCGACATCGCGTTCGCGTCCCGGCTCGGTCACGTCATCAAGTTGTTGGCGGTTGTCGAGCAGGTCGGAAAGAGCGAGAGCGTTGAGCCCGAGGTCGCGGTGCGGGTCCACCCCGCGATGTTGCCGACCAGTCACCCGCTCGCCTCGGTGCGCGACTCGTTCAACGCAGTGTTCGTCGAAGGCGGAGCCGTCGACGATCTCATGCTCTACGGCCGAGGTGCGGGCGGTCGCGCCACGGCCTCGGCGGTTCTCGGTGACGTGGTCGACGCTGCGATCAACCTGCGACGGGGCACCCACCGCAGCCTTGGTCCCCTTGCCGTGGCCAGGCTCCAGCCCATCGACGAGCTGTCGAGTGCCTACTACCTGAGCCTGGAGGTCACCGACGAGCCGGGCGTGCTGGCGAAGGTCGCCGGCGTGTTCGGGAACCACAAGATCTCGATCCGGTCGATGGAGCAGCAAGGCCTCGGTGTCGAGGCGCGCCTCATCTTCATCACCCACCACGCAGTGGAACGCGACCTGCGCGCCACCATCGCCGCGCTCGGCATGCTCGACTGTGTCCGCAGCGTCGGATCGATGCTGCGCGTCGTCGGCGCCGCCGACGACGAGGGGTGACGCGGAGATGATGCGCTACGTGAGCACCCGCGGCACGGCCCCCGACCTCGGCTTCGGCGACACGCTCCTGGCCGGTCTCGCGCCTGATGGAGGCCTGTACGTGCCGCAGGAATGGCCCAAGCTGTCCCTTGCCGAGCTCGTCGCCACCGTGGGTGCGCACCCCACCTACGCCGAGGTCGCGGTCGCGATCATGTGGCCCTTCGTCGAGGGCACGATCGACCGCGCGGACTTCGAGCGCATCGTGGTCGAGACCTACGCCACCTTCGATCATCCCGACGTCGTACCGCTCACGCCGCTCGGCGAGCGCACCTGGCTGCTCGAACTGTTCCACGGCCCCACGCTTGCCTTCAAAGACGTCGCGCTCCAGCTGGTGGGGCGGCTGTTCGACCACGAGCTGGACCGACGCGGAGAACGGGTGACCATCGTCGGTGCGACCTCCGGGGACACGGGCTCCGCTGCGATCGAAGCGTGCAAGGACCGCGAGCTCATCGACATCGTGATCTTGCACCCGCACGGTCGCACGAGCGAGGTCCAGCGCCGCCAGATGACCACCGTCGACGCCGCAAACGTGCACAACGTGGCGGTCGAGGGCACCTTCGACGATTGTCAGGACCTGATCAAGGCCATGTTCGGCGACGCCACGTTCCGCGAGCGCGTCCACCTGTCCGCGGTCAACAGCATCAACTGGGCCCGGGTCATGGCGCAGATCGTCTACTACTGGTGGGCCGGGCTCCGTCTCGATCGGGTCGGCCTCCCGACCGCGTTCTCGGTTCCCACCGGCAACTTCGGCAACGTCTTCGCCGGCCACGGCGCCCGCCGCATGGGTCTCGACGTCTCGCAGTTCATCGTGGCCTCGAACCGCAACGACATCCTGACGCGGTTCTTCGACACCGGTGAGATGCGCATCACCGACGTGCACCCGACGCTCTCGCCGTCGATGGACATCCAGGTCTCGAGCAACTTCGAGCGGCTCGCGTACGAGCTGTTCTCCGCTCGCGGCGAGACCATCGCCGACCTGTTCACGCAGTTCCGGGAGACCGGCGTCCTCACGGTCGATCCCTACCGGCTCGGCGCCCTGCGCGAGACTTGGGACGGTTGCCGGATCGACGACGATCGCACCCGCGAGGTCATCGCCGAGGTCCACGAACGCTGCGGGGAGATTCTCGACCCCCACACTGCCGTCGGTGTCGGCGCCGCGATGGCCTGTCGGCGGTCCGCGACCGTCCCGATGGTGTGCCTCGCCACGGCGCATCCCGCGAAGTTCCCCGACGCGGTCGAAGCCGCAATCGGCGTGCGCCCGGAGCTTCCCCCCAAGCTGGCCGGCCTCTACGAACGGCCCGAGCGCTACACCGTGCTCCCCAACGATCTCACGACGGTCCAGGAGTTCGTGCGGGCTCGTACCCGCGTCGCCCCCTGAGCCTCGCTGGTCCGAGCGGCCGGTCGTTGTTGTGCCCGTCCGCGGCACTCGGTACAGTTCGGGCTCGTCGTCGGACCTCCCGATCCCGGCGCCCCCGCCGTCCTCCGCAGTCTGGAGCGCCGGGGGCCAGGTGCGACGATCCCTGTGGCCGGACGCGGGTGTTGACACGATCCGCGCAGTGACACGATGCCAGCGTCGAACCGAGGTGCGATGAGCGCGACCGAACTGAGCAAGGCCACACTCGAGGCCAAGGACAAAGACGAGCTGAGCCAGATCGCGGAGGCGATGGGCCGCAAGCCCTCGACCCGGGCACGCAAGGGCCAGATCATCGACATGATCCTCGAGTTGGCCGGCGTGACCTCGGGGAGCTCCCGCGACGCATCCGGTGACGAGAACGACGACGGGGGTTCCGACACCGGCTCTGACCGCGAGGACGCAGTTCCCGAAGCCGGCCGAGGGCCTTCGAGCGGTTCAACGTCGAGCCGTGACGATTCGGCGGACTCGTCGCCTCCGAACGCCAACACCTCACCCGGCGACGACGACGACGATGACGACGACGATGACGACGACGAGGCGCAGTCGACCGGCAACGGGAACCGTGCATCGGCCTACACCGCGGACCCGATGGCCGACGCCCGAGCGGAGGCGACCGGTACCGACGGCCGCAGTGGCAACGATCTCACGGACCAGAGCGGGCGCAAGCGGCGCCGCCGGGGCCGCAACCGCGAGCGTGAGGCAACCGAGGACTGGGTCGGCGAGCCGGTCACCGTCGAAGGTCATCTCGACCTGCGCGAGGACGGCTACGGCTTCCTCCGCGTGGATGGATCGCTGCCGAGCAAGGACGACGTGTACGTGCCCGTCAAGCTAGTGCGCCAGTTCGGTCTGCGACGCGGTGACTATGTGATCGGGGCCTCACGGCCTGCGAATCGGTCCGAGAAGAACCCCGCGGTGCTGCGCATCGACGCCGTGAACGGGCTCGATCCGGCGCTGGCCGAGAACCGCCCCCACTTCGAGCGGCTGACGCCGCTGTTCCCCGACCAACGGCTGCGGCTCGAACGCCCCGACAACCCCATCAACATGACCACGCGAATCATCGATCTGGTCGCTCCGATCGGCAAGGGCCAGCGGGGCTTGATCGTGTCACCGCCCAAGGCGGGCAAGACGACGATCATGAAGGAGATCGCCCGGTCGATCGAGGTCAACAACCCCGAGGTCAAGCTCATCGTGCTGCTCGTCGACGAGCGGCCCGAAGAGGTCACCGACATGCGGCGCTGGCTCAAGCGCGGCGAGGTCGTGGCCTCGACGTTCGATCGACCCACCGAGGAACACATCGCCGTCGCCGAGCTGACCATCGAGCGCGCCAAGCGCCTCGTGGAAGCGGGCGAGGATGTCGTGATCATCCTCGATGGGATCACCCGCCTCGCACGTGCGTACAACCTCGCGGCTCCGGGCACCGGACGGGTGATGTCCGGTGGGGTCGATGCAGCCGCCCTGTATCCGCCGAAGAAGTTCTTCGGCGCGGCGCGCAATCTCGAAGAGGGCGGCTCGCTGACGATCCTGGCCACGGCGCTCGTCGACACCGGCTCGCGTATGGACGAGGTCATCTTCGAGGAGTTCAAGGGCACGGGCAACATGGAGCTCCGGCTCGATCGACACGCCGCCGAACGCCGCCTGTATCCCGCGATCGACGTCGAGGCTTCGTCCACCCGCCACGAAGAGCTCCTCGTCGACAAGAAGACGCTGAACCAGGTCGTCAAGCTGCGTCGGGTCCTGCAGGGGATGAAGGACGAGGCCGGATCGACGACGTCGGGCCTCGAACTGCTGATCGACCGCCTGACCCAGTTCAAGGACAATGCCGCCTTCCTCGAGGAGATCGCAGCCACCACCCGGTGAGCCGCCCTCGACGTCCGAAAGACCGCTCCGAGCGGGTAACCTTCTGACTCGCTGACCCGGTCTGTGTCGGGCAGCGCTGCAACGTGGAGACGAGATGAAGCAAGACATTCACCCCGAGTACCGCCCCGTCGTGTTCCAGGACACGACCTCTGGGGAGTCCTGGATCACGCGGTCGACCATCAACACGACCGATACCACGACGTGGGAAGACGGTAACGAGTACCCCCTCGCCAAGGTCGTCATCTCGGCCACGAGCCACCCGTTCTTCACCGGCACGATGACCATCGTCGACACCGCCGGCCGCGTGGAGCGCTTCGAGCGCCGCTACGGCAAGCGCAAGCGCCCCGGCAACGCCGACTGATCGGTCCTCCGATGTCGGCTGCGCTGCGGCCAGCATCGCACTGATGGCCATCGACGACCAGCGACTGGCGGGACTCGCCCGCACCAAGCTCCTCGCGCTCCTCCGGGGAGCGTTTCCGGACGCGAACGGCACGGTCGAAAACTTCAACGCTGGTGTCGGATGCCATGACGGTGGGCGCGCTTTCGTCTACCTCACAGCGTCGTCGACCTCGCCGCTCGGCGCGGCGCTGGCGTGGGGGTCCGCACGAGGCGCCCGCGAGCTCCATGTCATCGTCGACGATCCGCAACCCGCGCTCGCCGTGCAGGCCATGGGCCTCGATCCCGCCGCGCGGATCTGGCGCGCCGTCGGGACCGAGCTCCTCGCAGTGGCTGCCGCTTCGTTGCCGCCGGCACCGGTGCTGCCGCAGGACGCGCTGGCAATGGCCGAAACGCTCGCCGGTGCGGGCTGCGATGTCGTCGTCGAACACGGCGTGATGGTCGGCGAGATCCTCGGGTTGGAGGTCGCCCGTGTGGTCATCGACTGGACGGGTACGCCGGCGATCCGTGTCGGCGTGGGCCTCTACGACCAGGAAGCGCACGAGCTGATGAATGCCTCGACGACGGTCGAACAGCGCCTCGCCGCCGTCGTCGACGAAGTGCGCAGCTTTCGTCGCGCCGGGGCCCAACCGCATCCGCTCAACCGTGTCGCACGTGAACGCTGGCTGCGTTCGGTTCTGCTGAGCGAACCGGGGGCACTCGGCCTCGCGTCGATCGAGCCGGTGGCGCCGCTGACGCCACGTGGAGGGATCCGGGAATCGCATCCGGTGGCGGCGATGGGTCGGGTCGGCGAAGAGCGCGTCGTCGTCGTGGCGTCGTGCGGCATCGACCTCGACCTCGTGCCGGTCGCGGCGGGGCACCTCGCGCGAGCGGGCGGGGATCGGGTGGTGCTCGTGCTGCCCGAGCGTGACCATCATGACGTGATCCGCCGCCAGGCCGGCTACCTCGCGGTGCCGAACGAGCTCGTGGCGGTCCCGGACCCCTGGGATGGCGGGTAGCCTCCACTCCCGTGTCGGACATCCGTGATGAGCTCGAGCAGGAGTTCCTCGATCTGCAGAGTCGGCTGGGCGACCAGGACCTGCTCAGCGACCAGGCCGCCTATCGCAAGGTCGCCAAGCGCTACAGCGAGCTCGAGTCGATCGTCGACGCGATCCGCGGCATCCGCCAGGCCGACGAGGACATCGCGACCGCCAAGGAGATGCTCACCGACGCCGTCGGCGACGACCGGGAGATGCTGCGCACGGAGGTCTCCGGAGCCGAAGCGACCAAGGCGCGCCTCGAAGACGAGCTGCGCACCCTGCTCGTGCCCAAGGACCCCAACGACGACAAGAACGTGATCGTGGAGATCCGTGGCGCCGAGGGCGGGGAGGAGGCGAACCTGTTCGCGCGCGACCTGTTCGAGATGTATGCCGCATACGCGTCGCGTCAGGGATGGAAGCTCGAGACGCTCAACCGGCGCGAGTCCGACATGGGCGGGTACGCCGAGGTCACGTTCATGTTGAGCGGCGACCAGGTGTGGAGCCACATGAAGCACGAGGGCGGTCCGCACCGAGTGCAGCGGGTGCCCGTCACCGAGTCGCAGGGTCGCATCCACACATCGTCGGCGACCGTCGCCATCCTCCCGGAGGCCGAGGAGATCGACGTCCACCTCGACGAGAACGATCTGCAGATCGACGTGTACCGCTCGTCGGGGCCAGGAGGCCAGTCGGTCAACACCACCGACTCTGCCGTGCGCATCACCCACAAGCCCACCGGCATCACCGTGGCCATGCAGGACGAGAAGAGCCAGCTCCAGAACAAGGCCCGGGCGATGGTGGTGCTGCGGTCGCGCCTGTTGCAGGCCGAACAGGACCGCCAGCAGGCCGAGCAGTCCGCGGCACGCAAGGGGCAGACCGGCGGCGGAGGTCGGTCCGAGAAGATCCGGACCTACAACTTCAAGGAGAACCGCCTGACCGATCACCGCATCGGCTTGACGATCTACAAGCTCGACAAAGTGCTCGCCGGCGAGCTCGACGACGTCGTGGATGCGTTGATCGAGCACGAGCGCGCCGGCCAGCTCACCGACCTGGAGTCCAACGGTTGAGCGAGGCCCCTGCCGGTTACGACCCCGACGGCGAGCCGGTCCCGTGGCGCGCCTTCCTACACGAAGCCGAGCAGCGTTTCGCCGAGGCCGGTTTCGACGATCCCCGAACCGATGCGCGGCGCATCGTCGAGGAGGCGTCGGGATTCGAGGGCCCGGAGTTCCACTCGGGGCTCGACGAGTTCGCGACGGTGCGCGGGGTC
The DNA here is from genome assembly GCA_024641655.1 of Acidimicrobiaceae bacterium. GTDB lineage: Bacteria > Actinomycetota > Acidimicrobiia > Acidimicrobiales > UBA8592 > JAHECR01. The sequence continues at coordinate 26,031 of JAHECR010000001.1, read as the reverse complement.
ACGACCTTCGATCGTATGATCGACCGGCGCCTGTCGGGTGAGCCACTGCAATACGTCGTCGGCCGTTGGGGCTTCCGGACGCTCGACCTGATGGTCGACCCGAGGGCGCTGATCCCTCGGCCGGAGACCGAGGTGGTCGCCGGAATAGCAATCGACGAGTTGGCCCGTCAGGCAGCAGCGACGAGTCGGCTGATCGCCGTCGACCTCGGCACGGGTTCGGGCGCCATCGGCTTGTCGGTCGCTGTCGAGGGGCCCGACGTCGAGGTGCTGCTCACCGACGTGTCGCCCGACGCCCTGAGCGTGGCACGCGCCAACCTGGCGGGGATCGGACCAGCGGCAACGAGGGTGTCGATCTTCCAGGGAGAGTGGTTCGCCGCGTTGCCGCCGAAGCTGCGTGGTGAGGTCGCGGTCATCGTGTCCAACCCGCCCTATGTCGCGCGCTCCGACGATCTCCCGGCGGTGGTCGCCGACTGGGAGCCGCACCGCGCGCTTGTCGCCGGTGAGCGGGGCACCGAGGACCTGGAACATCTCATCGACGTGGCGGGGCAGTGGCTGCGGGCCCGCGGCGCCCTGGTACTCGAGATGGCCCCGCACCAGACCGACGCGATGGCCGAGCGAGCCCGCCGAGTCGGGTTCGTCGACGTCGACATCGCCCCCGATCTCGCGGGGCGTCCACGGGCACTGCGGGCGCGATGGCCAGGTTGATCCCGGCGGAACCGCTCGACGAGGCCTGCATCGAGGCACTCATGGTGCTCCGCTCCGGCGGCACCGTCGTGCTCCCCACCGACACGGTCTATGGCGTGGGTGCGCTGCCGGACCGACCTGATGCCATCGCCGCGATCTTCGCGCTCAAACAGCGGCCGCCGGGCATGCATCTCGCCGTCTTGCTGGCGGGTTCCGAACAGCTGCCGCTGGTGTCGACCGACGATCGCCCCGGCGTCGGAGCCTTGGCACGCGCCTATTGGCCGGGCGCGCTCACCATGGTGGTGCGTGGGGCCACGCCGCTCGTCGCCGGGCTCGGTGAACGAGATGGCACCGTGGGGGTTCGATGCCCCGACCACCAGCTCGTCCGGAGCCTCGCTCGCCTCGTCGGCCCGCTGGCCGTGACGAGTGCGAACCACCACGGCCAGCCCACGCCCGTGACGGCTCCAGAGGTGGCCGAGCAGCTCCCCGGCGTCGACCTGGTCATCGACGGGGGCCGTTGCGCGGGCGGAGTGGCGTCCACGGTCGTCGACCTGCTCGGTGCGCAACCTCGGATCCTTCGCGCCGGCCCCGTGGACGAGGCGACGATCGCCCGGATCTGGGGGACCTGAAACAGGTGGTGGCTGCCGGCTGGTCTGGCTACGGTGCGGCCATGACACGCATCGCCGCCGGCTGCGACCACGCTGGATTCGCGCTCAAGTCCGATCTCGTCTCGCATCTCCGGGCGCTGGGTCACGAGGTCATCGACTATGGAACACACAGCGCGGAGCGGGTCGACTATCCGGACTACGGAGCCGCAGTGGGACGCTCCGTCGCCGCCGGCGACGCGGAGCTGGGCCTGCTCGTGTGCGGGAGCGGGATCGGGATCGGGATCGCAGCGAACAAGATCCCGGGAGTTCGTGCGGCCACGATCCACGATGTGACGTCCGCGCATCTGGCGCGAGAACACAACGACGCGAACATCATTGCGATGGGCGAGCGGCTGATCGGCCCGGAGGTCGCCAGGGAGGCCCTCGATGCCTTCCTCGCCGCCGAGTTCGAAGGTGGCCGCCATGCCGGCCGCGTCGCCAAGATCGACGACCTGCTCAGAGGCTGAAGACCCTTGGTGCAACGCTGCCAGGCATGTGCCAGGCACCGTTGCATCGCGGTGCACCCAGGAAGGTCAGAGGGCCCCGATCTGGGGGTACAGGGGGTTGGCGGCCAGGAGCGCAGCGCTGCGAGTCCGGGCGGTGTTGCAAACCTCGTCGCTCAGATCGAACTTGGCGAGCGAGGGTGCCCCGGCGCCGGTCGTGGTCGGCGTCGCGTTCTGCAGCACCGAACAGAGGATCTCGGCCACGTCGTCCATGTCGGCGGTGTCCATGCCGATCGTGGTGAGCGCAGGCGTGCCGAGGCGGATCCCCGAGGTGTACCAGGCCCCGTTGGGGTCGAACGGAATCGAGTTGCGATTCACGATCACGCCTGACGACTCGAGGGCGGTCTCGGCCTGTCGACCGGTGAGCCCGAAGCTACGCACGTCGACGAGCACCAGGTGGTTGTCGGTGCCGCCGGTGACGATGCGTCCCCCGCGCTTGGCGATGCCCTCGGCGAGCGCTGCGGCGTTGTCGACGACCCGCTGCGCATAGTCCGCGAACGACGGCTGACGTGCTTCCGCGAACGCGACGGCCTTGGCAGCCATCACATGGCTGAGCGGTCCACCGAGCACCATCGGGCAGCCCTTGTCGATGAACTCGGTGAGCTCGGGCTGGTTCGACAAGACGATGCCCCCGCGTGGGCCGCGCAGCGACTTGTGGGTGGTGGAAGTGACGATGTGAGCGTTCGGAAGCGGGTCGAAGTCGCCGGTGAAGACCTTGCCAGCGACGAGCCCGGCGAAGTGCGCCATGTCGACCATGAGCGTGGCACCGACCTCGTCGGCGATCTCACGCATGGTCGCGAAGTTGATCTTGCGGGGGTGTGCCGAGTAGCCCGCCACCAGAATCAGGGGCTTGAACTCACGGGCAAGGGCGGCGACCGCGTCGTAGTCGACCATCTCGGTGTCTCGGTCGACGCCGTAGCTGCGCTGGTCGAAGAGCTTGCCGGAGATGTTGGGTCGGAAGCCGTGGGTGAGGTGGCCGCCGGCGTCGAGGCTCATGCCGATCATGCGCTGGTTGCCGAAGGACTGGCGCAGCTCCTCCCATTCGGCCTCGGTGAGATCGTTGACGTGCTTGGCATCGTGGCCGGTGAGGAAGGGGGCCTCGACCCGCTGGGCCAGCACCGACCAGAAGGCGACGAGATTGGCGTCGATGCCCGAGTGGGGCTGCACGTACGCGTAGTCGGCGCCGAAGAGCGCCTTGGCGTGGTCGGCGGCGAGGGTCTCGACCTTGTCGACGAACTCGCAGCCGGCATAGAAGCGGTGCCCGGGCGTGCCCTCGGCGTACTTGTCGCTGAACCAGTTGCCCATCGCCAACAGCACGGCCGGCGATGCGTAGTTCTCCGACGCGATCAGCTTGAGCTGACTGCGCTGGTTGTCGAGCTCGCCCCGGATGTGATCGGCCACCGTGGGTTCCGCGGCGGCGATGACCTCGAGTGCGGCACGGTAGGCGTCGGCCTCGGGCGTCTCGACGGCGGTCAGGGTGGGGTCCTGCACGGTCATGGGGTCCTCGCTGATGTCGGGAAGATGCGGTGGATGCCCAGGCGCTCGGCGTAGAGGACGGGCCGCTCCCCGGTGGTGACTCCACCTCATGCGCCAGTCACGACCCGTGCCGAGTCTATGCAGGACAGATCCGATCGCCGCCCGATTTCGATTCACCGGGGACCGAGGCCGACGGTCGCGGACAAGACCTTCGCGTTTGATTTGAGAAGCCAGTCACAAGCGCTAGTCTCTCCGTGTTCTCTCGCGCATCGTCGTGCGCGCTCTCAAGGTGGCCCGGTGGATCTCTCGCAACGAAGCGACTTGACCCAAAGTGTGCACCGTTCATCGGGTTCCTACGAACTGGTGGTCGGTGCAGTGTTGTTCTCCCTGATCGGACTCCTCGTCGACCGCTGGGCCGGGACCACCCCGTGGCTGACGGTCGTGTTCGCCTTCGCCGGTTTCGTCGGCGCTGCGGTCAGCATCTACTTCCGATATCGGGCCGAGATCGCCAGTTCGGCGCGTGTCCCGAGCCTCGAGGGCCCGGTGCCGCAGGGGTCGCCGTCGTGACCGATGTGTTCATGGCCCGGTTCGAAGGCCCGTCACCGGTCGCGGAGGTCGCGCGCGACCTCGTGCGCCGCGGCGTGTGGATCGCCCCCTCGCTGATGTTCGTCGGTGCGCTCATCTGGGGGACCGACGGATTCTTCTCCGTCGGCTACGGTGTCGCGCTCATCCTCGTGAACTTCGCCCTGTCGGCGTTGTTGATCGCATCCACCGCGCGGATCTCGCTGTCGCTGATGATGGCAGCGGTCCTGTTCGGTTTCCTGATCCGCCTCGGTGTCATCTTCGTCGCCGTCTGGCTGGTCAAGGACGCGGACTGGATGCAGATGGTTGCCCTGGGGCTCACCATCATCGTCACCCACCTGGGGCTCCTCTTCTGGGAGCTCCGGTACGTCTCGGCCTCGCTGGCCTACCCGGGTCTCAAGCCCGGGGTCGCCAAGCGCGGTAGCGGACCCCAGCGCACGCAGGGCGCCTCGAGCGTCACTTCGAGCACTATTTCGAGTACCACTTCGAGTACCACTTCGAGCAAGGAGCACTCACAGCCGTGAGCATTCTGGCAGCAGTCGAGTTTCCGCCCATCGAGAACGTCGTCGAGTGGCCGAACATCATCGACGGGATCGGCTTCAACAAGATCGCGCTGATTTGCGCCATCTCCTTCCTGGTGCCGCTGGCGTTGTTCCTCTTCTCGAAGAAGGAGATGATCCCGGGCAAGCTCCAGGCCTTCGTCGAAGCCATCGTCGACTTCGTCGAGAACCAGATCGCCAAGCCCGGCATCGGTCACGGCTACGAGAAGTACGTGCCGCTGCTCACCGCGTTCTTCCTCTTCATCGCGATCGGCAACCTCTTCGAGGTGATCCCGTTCTTCCAGATGCCGATGAACGCCCGGATGGGCCCACCACTGGTCTTGGCCCTCACGGCCTGGGCCACCTTCATCGGCGTCGGCCTTCGCCATCACGGGCCGGGCTACATCAAAGAGGTCATGTTCCCCCCGGGTGTGCCCAAGGCGCTCTACATCCTCGTGACGCCGATCGAGATCCTCTCCACCTGGTTCGTCCGCCCCTTCAGCCACGCCGTCCGTCTTTTCGCCAACATGCTGGCCGGGCACATCCTGCTGATCACCTTCAGCGTGTTGGCGATCGCGACGGCCAAGATCGCCTTGTCGATCATGCCGCTGGCATGGCTCGGCAGCTTCGCAGGCTTGACGGTCTTCACGGCCTTCGAGGTCGGCGTGAGCTTCATCCAGGCCTTCGTCTTCGCAATCCTCGCCGCCGTCTACATCGGCGGAGCACTGCACCCCGCCCACTGATTCGCACGGGCTCGATCCCGGGCCCCGTGGCGTCGGACCTGGTCCGTCGCAGTACCTGCAACAGCTGTCTCGCCTTCTCCAGGCGACACAATCCAATCCAAGGAGAAAGAAACACATGAGCGTGCTTGCCACCGTCGCCCAGCTCGTCGAGAACGTCGACCCGAAGGACGCCCAGAACGTCAACGCCGCCGGCTCGGCCGGCTTCGCCTACGGCCTCGCTGCGATCGGCCCGGGCATCGGCATCGGGTACCTGGTCGGCCAGGCCGTCCAGGCCATGGCGCGTCAGCCCGAGTCCGCTGGTCAGGTCCAGACCACGATGTTCCTCGGCATTGCCTTCACCGAAGCCCTCGCCCTGATCGGCTTCGTCGTGTTCATTCTGCTGAAGTTCGTCTGATCCGCCCGGGTCCGCGACCCGTCAACGGTCGGTCGGTCCCCTTACTCATGAGGAGCCCCTGTGTTGTCTTATGACACAGCGCTCGAAGAGCTGATAGGCGACGACGTCTTCGCCCTCGCCGCCGAAACGGAGGAACACTCCGGAACCGAGGCGGTCAAGGAGGAGACGGTCAACCCCGTGCTCCCAACCGGGAGCGACATCGTCTACGCCGTCATCTTCTTCTTCGCCCTCTGGGCGGCGCTGAAGTTCGTCCTGTTGCCGCCGGTCCAGAAGGTCCGCGCCGAACGTGCCGCCAAGATCGCGGCCGCACGCGACGCGGCCGACAACGCGTCTGCCGACATGGGAAGCGCTCAGGCCGACTACGACTCGGCGTTGGCGGGTGCTCGAGCCGAGGCGGCGTCGATCCTCGACGCCGCCCGCGCCGATGCCGACGCGCACCGCAGCCAAGTGATGGGTGCCGCCGAGGCCGAGGTCGCCGAACTGCGAACGGCAGCGGTCGCCGAGATCGAACGAGCCCGGACCCAAGCCATCGGTTCGCTGTCTCGCGACGTCGCGCAAGTGGCCGCGAGCGCCGCGTCCACGGTCATCGGTCGCGTCGTCGAGCCCGAGCTCGCGCAGCGCATCGCCGACCGCAGCCTCCAAGGAGGGGGAGCATGAACACGCTGATGCTGTTTGCCTCGGAGGCGCCCAACGGGAAGTTCCTCCCCGGCGACGTGAAGGAGTTCTGGTACGGCACGGCGGCCTTCGCCATCGTGTTCGCCCTCATCGTCTGGAAGCTGTTCCCGGTGATCGCCCGGGCTCTGAACGCCAAGGGTGAAACCGTGCGGGCCGAGCTGGCTGCTGCGGAGGCTGCACAAGCCGCTGCCGATGCCGAGGTCGCAGCCCTGCGCGCCAAGCTCGGCGACGCCGATGCCGACGCCCGCAAGATGGTCGCCGATGCGAGGGCGCAGGCCGACAAGCTCAAAGCCGACGGCATCGCTCGCGCCGACGCCGACGCTGCCGCGCTCCGGCAGAGAGCGCTGGCCGACATCGAGGGCATGCGTGCCCAGGCAAGCGCCGACCTGCAGGCGGAGTTGTCCATGACGACGCTCGCCGTGGCCGAAGAGGTGGCCCTCAACCAACTCGACGCCGCGACGTTGGGCCAGCTCGTCGAGCAGTACATCGATCAGGTTGGAGCCACCCGATGAGCGATCGAGCAACCAACTACGCAGCGGCGATGCTCGCCATCGCCGAGGCCGAGGACAACGTCGAAGAGGTCGGTGACGAGCTCTTCCGTTTCGCCCGAGCCATCGAGGGCAACGACGAGCTCCGCGCCGCGCTCGCCGATCAGCGGATCGAAGCCAGTCGGCGCCAGCAGATCGTTGAGGACCTCCTCGGTGGCAGGGCAAGCGCCACCACGGTCGGTCTCGTCTCGATGGTCGTCGCCGCCGGGCGAGCCGGTGAGATGTCCAAGATCGCCGACCGAGTGGTCGAGATGACCGCGAAGCGGCGTGGGCACGACGTCGCGCTCGTTCGCACCGCCATCCCCCTGACCGCCGATCAGCACGACCGCCTCGTCGCCGCGCTGCGCCACGCCCATGGCTCGGACCTCGACGTCAAGGTCCAGGTCGATCCCACCGTGCTCGGTGGCATCGTCACCCAGATCGGCGACACCGTCATGGACGGCAGCGTCCGCACCCGCCTCTCGCAGCTGCGAGAGGCGTTCTGACCATCCTGGCCGCAACGGCCGCTCACGAACACCCTGAATCACGACACGGGAACCACGCTCATGGCTGAATTGACCATCAACACCGCCGACATCGCGGCTGCACTTCGCAAGAACCTCGAAGGTTTCACGCCCTCGGTCGAGCAGACCCAGGTGGGCCGGGTCGTCGAGGTCGGCGACGGGATCGCACGCGTATCGGGCCTGCCCAACGCTGCGGTCAACGAGATGCTCGAATTCGAGGGCGGCCTCATCGGCCTGGCGCTCAACCTCGACGAGGACACGATCGGCACGGTCGTGCTCGGCGAGGTCACTCACATCGCCGAGGGCCAGACGGTCCGTTCCACCGGTGACATCTTGTCGATCCCTGTCGGCGATGCGTTGCTCGGCCGCGTCGTGAACGGGCTCGGGGTGCCCATCGACGGCAAGGGGCCCCTCGTGGGCGCCCAGAGCCGCCGCATGGAGATCCAGGCGCCGGGCATCATGGGTCGCAAGCCGGTGCACGAGCCGATGCAGACCGGCATCAAGGCCATCGATTCGCTGATTCCGATCGGCCGTGGCCAGCGGGAGCTCATCATCGGCGACCGCAAGACCGGCAAGACCACCATCGCCACCGACACCATCATCAACCAGCGTGGCCTGGGTGTGAAATGCATCTACGTCGCCGTCGGCCAGAAGGCTTCCACGGTCGCCCAGACGGTTGCCACCCTCGAGTCCTTCGGCGCCATGGAGTACACGGTCGTCGTGGTCGCTGCGGCCTCCGACGGTGCGCCCTTCAAGTACCTGGCGCCGTATGCCGGGTGCGCCATGGGGCAGCACTGGATGGACAACGGCCAGCATGCCCTCGTCGTCTACGACGACCTCTCCAAGCAGGCCGAGGCCTACCGCCAGATGTCGCTCCTGCTGCGACGCCCGCCCGGTCGTGAGGCCTACCCCGGCGACGTGTTCTACCTCCACAGCCGCCTTCTCGAGCGGGCTGCCAAGCTCAGCGACGCGCTCGGCGCGGGGAGCCTCACCGCACTGCCGGTCATCGAGACCAAAGCCGGCGACGTCTCGGCGTTCATCCCGACGAACGTGATCTCGATCACCGACGGCCAGATCTTCCTGCAGGACGATCTGTTCAAGTCCGGTGTCCGCCCCGCGGTCGACGTGGGCATCTCGGTGTCTCGTGTCGGTTCCGCCGCGCAGATCAAGGCCATGAAGACCGCGGTCGGCACGCTCAAGTCCGACCTGCAGCAGTTCCGAGAACTCGAAGCCTTCGCCGCCTTCGGGTCCGACCTCGATGCGGTGTCGCAGGCACAGCTCGACCGTGGCTATCGCCTCACCGAGTTGCTCAAGCAGGGCATCAACTCGCCCATGCCGGTCGAAAAGCAGGTCGTGTCGTTGTTCGCCGGGACGCGCGGCCACCTCGATCAGATCCCCGTCGAAGACGTCAACGCCTTCGAGAAGGGTCTCCTCGACTACGTCGAGGCCAACAATGCGGGCTTGCTCGCCGACATCGTGTCCACGGGCAACGTCGACGAGGACGCGCTGACCGGCGCCGTCCAGGCTTTCGCCAGGACCTTCCAGGGCGGCGAGGGCCAGCAGGGCCTCCACGTCGAACCCGAGGCGCAGCCCGACGCGACGACCTCGGTCGTGGACTCCGACGTGACCCTGCCCGAACAGGACATCGCCCGTCCCGAGAGCGAGTAAGGAACCGCTGTGCCTGGAGGCCAAGAACGAGTTCTGCGTCGCCGGATCGCTTCGGTCCAGTCGACGAAGAAGATCACCCGTGCCATGGAGCTCATCGCCGCCACCCGCGTGGTCAAGGCGATGGGGCGCGCCAACGCGGCGCGCCCGTACGCCCAGAAGATCACCGGGGTCATCGAGGATCTCGCCGCCCAGGGCGCTGCCGTGGACCATCCGCTGCTTCGGGAGGCCGAAGAGGTCAAGACCGTCGCCTACGTCGTGATCACCTCCGATCGCGGTCTTGCCGGCCCCTACAATTCCTCGGTCATCCGGGCTGCCGAACGAGAGATCATGGCCGCCCAGCTCGAAGGCAAGGCGTACCGGCTGATCCTGATCGGCAAGAAGGCCCGGGACTATTTCCGGTTCCGGAACTATGAGATCGAGCAGTTCTTCGAGGGCATGACCGACAGCCCCACCTATGAGCACGCACGAGAGGTGGCGGTCTCGGTTCGCACCATGTTCGAGGCCGGTCAGGTCGATCAGGTCGTCCTCGCCTACCAGGAATTCGTCAGCATGGGGACCCAGCGGGTTGCCGTCCGCCGTTTCCTTCCTCTCGAATCGCTCGAGGTCGTCGCCACCGCCGGCGGCGGAACGGGCGAATCGCGCGCCGAGTTCGAGTTCGAGCCTTCGCCCGAAGGGGTACTCGTCTCTCTGCTGCCGCGCTATGTCGAGTCCCGCCTCTTCTCCGCGTTGCTCGACGCGTCGGCATCGGAGCACGCGAACCGCCAACGGGCCATGAAGGCGGCCACCGACAACGCGGAAGAACTGATCACCAAGCTCGGCCGGGCCCTCAGTCGTGCCCGACAGGACGCCATCACCACCGAGATCATGGAGATCGTGGGTGGCGCCGAGGCGCTCGGCGACGATGCCGAGACCGTCGGCGAGCTGATGCTGCACCAGCTCGACACGTCCCACATCGCATCGAAGTACCTCTCGGGCGACCATGGCCGCAACCGGGACACCTTGACCCACCTCGCGGCGATGGAGGCGGCTGCCGAGCAGGCCGTGGCCGTGCTCGACGACGGTCCCTACGGACCCGGGTCCCATGCGCCCCTGCCCGACAACCGCGCGCCCGAAGGTTTCACGATCAAGGGCAACGCCGACTCGATGCTCTATCACCGCCCTGACAGCCGCAGCTACGACGCCACCGTCGCCGAAGTCTGGTTCGACACCGCCGAGCGTGCCGAAGCCGCAGGCTTCCGCCTCGCCGGCACCCATCCGCGCGACTGACCGTCGCGTCCCCCGTTCACACCACACCTCATCACGAGGAGCACCTCACACCAATGACAGTCACCGACGCCAACACCAAGCTGAAAGACGGCAGGGTCGTCTCGATCGCCGGACCTGTGATCGACGTCGAGTTCCCGCCCGACGCGCTGCCGGAGATCAACACTGCGCTCCAGTTCGACGTGGTGATCGACGGCCAGACCATCTCGGTCATGGCCGAGGTCGCCCAGCAGCTCGGTGACAGCCGAGTGCGTGCCGTGGCCCTGAAGCCAACCGACGGTCTCAAGCGTGGCACCGCCGTGCGCAACACGGGTGCCGGCATCACCGTGCCCGTGGGTGACGTCACCCTGGGCCACGTGTGGAACGTGATCGGCGACCCGCTCGACGTCGACATCAGCACCCTCGACATCAAGGAGCGGTGGGAGATCCACCGCCCGTCGCCGGACTTCGACACCCTCGAGCCCTCGGCCAACATGTTCGAGACCGGCATCAAGGTCATCGACCTGCTCACCCCCTACAAGGAGGGTGGCAAGATCGGCCTGTTCGGCGGGGCCGGTGTGGGCAAGACCGTGCTCATCCAGGAGATGATCACCCGTGTGGCTTCCCAGCACGGTGGTGTGTCGGTGTTCGCCGGCGTGGGTGAGCGCACCCGTGAAGGAACCGACCTGTTCATCGAGATGGGCGAAGCGACCATGGGCGCCGGCGAGGATGCCGCGACCGTGCTCTCCAAGGCAGCGCTGGTGTTCGGCCAGATGGACGAGCCCCCCGGCGTGCGCCTCCGCGTCGCCCTCGCCGGTGTGACCATGGCCGAGTACTTCCGTGACGTGCAGAACCAGGACGTGCTGTTGTTCATCGACAACATCTTCCGGTTCGTCCAGGCCGGCTCCGAGGTGTCGACGCTGCTCGGCCGCATGCCGTCGGCAGTGGGGTACCAGCCCACCCTCGCCGACGAGATGGGCGAGCTCCAGGAGCGCATCACCTCGACCCGAGGCAAGTCGATCACGTCGCTGCAAGCCGTGTACGTGCCCGCCGACGACTACACCGACCCGGCCCCGTTCACCTCGTTCACGCACTTCGACGGGACCACCGAGCTCAACCGTGACATCGCGGCCCTCGGCATCTACCCCGCGGTGGACCCACTCGCGTCGACCTCCACGATCCTGCAGCCCGAGGTCGTCGGTGCTCGCCACTACGGCGTGGCCCGGCGAGTGCAGGAAATCCTGCAGCGCTACAAGGAGCTGCAGGACATCATCGCAATCCTCGGTCTCGACGAGCTGTCCGAGGAGGACAGGGTCACCGTCGACCGGGCCCGCAAGGTCCAGCGCTTCTTGTCGCAGCCGATGTTCGTGGCCGAGGTCTTCACCGGCCAGCCCGGTATCTTCACCGGGGTCGACGACACCATCTCCTCGTTCGAAGCCCTCGTGAACGGCGACCTCGACCATCTTCCCGAGCAGGCCTTCTACATGGTCGGCGGCGCCGAAGACGCCGAGCGCAAGGCCGCCGAGCTGCAGGCTCAGGCCTGAGTCCCATCGAAGCGAGCTGCTGATGCCACTCAAGGTCGAACTCGTCTCCCCCGAAAGGCTCCTCTACGAGGGCGAAGCCAGCCAGGTCGACGCGCGTACTGCCGACGGCGAGATCGGGTTCCTACCCGGCCACATTCCCTTCGTCGGCACCCTCCAGCCTTGGGTCGTGCGCGTCCAGCGCACTGATGGCTCGGTGCAACGCATCGCGGTGCACGGGGGATTCGTGGAGCTGTCCCACGACCATTTGACGCTGCTCAGCGACATCGCCGAGCTCGCCGAGGACATCGACGTCGACAGAGCACAGCGCGCGTTGGCTCGTGCCGACGAGGCGCTGCGAGCGGTCTCCGACGACGACGACGCCATCGCCGCACGCGAACGTGCCGTTGCGCGCCTGCGCGCCGCGGGGGCGATCAGCTAGAACGCTGGGCCGACCAGCTAGAACACTGGGCGAGGTGCTGTTCCGACAGCGGCCGCAATGGCCTCGACGGACAGGTTGAACCCTCGACGGGAACTGTGCACTATGGTCTGCTCGACCCGGGCCTTTCGACCCGGGACAGCAGGATCAAAACCTCATCGAAGGGTCGGGTACCGCCCGGTAGCCGACCGAGAACTTGGATGGGACCAGCGGGCGACACACATTTCGAGCACCCGCTCTTTTGGGAGGTAAGCAGGCATGACGGTGACACCTGAGCAGATCGAAGGAGCCGCGTTCTCCACGGTCAAGCGCGGTGGGTACCGCACCGAGGAAGTCGACCGCTTCCTGCGGACCGTGGCCGAGGAATATCGGGCCCTGGCCCATCGGACGCAGTCGGCCGAAGGTGCGAACCAGGACCTCCAGGCAGCCAGCGAGGAAATGGCCGCCCTCATGCGCGACGTCCATGCCCAACTCGGAGAGCGCCGTCGCGCCGCGGAGGTCGAGTTGGCCCAGCTGCGCCAGCAGGCTGAACGTGATGCCGCCGTCATCATCGCCACCGCGACCGAGCAGGCCGACGGTATTCGCCTGCAGGCCGACCGGGTGCTGAGCGACGCCGAGCACCACGCGGAGCTCCTGCGCAGCGATGGAGAGCAGCGCGTCCGTGAACAGGCCAACGAGACCCTGCGAACCGCTCGCGGTGAGCTCCAGGAGCTCCTGCGCAAGAAGCACGAGGTGCTGCACTCCTTGAGCTCGCTGCGCGCGCAGCTCAGCGATCTGGAATCGACCGTGGAGACGAGTGCCTTGTCGCCCGATGCCCTCGACGACGCGGTCGTCAGCCAGACGCTCATCGATCTCCGGGAGTCGCAGCGCCAGCCCGTCGCGGTGGCACCTCCGCCGCCGACGCCGAGCCCGAGCCCCATGCGTCAGCCTGAGAGCGCAGGTCATCCCTCGGCGGAGCGCAATACCTCGACGTTCTTCTCGCCGCCCGACCAGGACTGAATGCCCGATCGACCGAAACCGCCCCCGTCCCGGGGCGGGTTCCGTCGCGTTCGGGTGCAGGATTCACCGACCGGGCCTCGGTCGACGATCCCAGCTCAGTCGATGACGATGCCTTCGAGTCCGTCCTCGGGCGCCGGCCACTGCATCTCGAGACCGCGGAGGGTGTTGACGAGCACTTGGCTCACGACGACGTTCCGGAAGTCCTTGTCGTCGGCGGGCACGATGTACCAGGGTGCCCAGGGTTGCGAAGTCCGCTGGAGCATCTCGGCGAACGCGAGCTGGTAATCGTCCCAGCGAGCCCGCTCGGCGAGATCGCCTTTCGCGAACTTCCAGTTCTTGTGGCCGACCGATAGACGCTCCTCGAAGCGACGTTTTTGTTCACCCTTGGAGATGTGCAGGAAGAACTTGACGATCGTGGTGCCCTCGTCGGCGAGCATCCGCTCGAAGTCGTTGATGTGGCTGTAGCGGCGCTGCCACCGTTCCGGCGGCACGAGGTCGTGGACCCGCACGATCAGGACGTCCTCGTAGTGCGACCGGTTGAAGATCGTCATCTCACCGTTCGCGGGGACGTGGGGGTGAACCCGCCAGAGATAGTCATGGGCCATCTCGGTTTCGCTCGGCTTCTTGAACGACGCGACTTTCACCCCTTGGGGGTTCGTCCCGTCGAAGACGTGCCGGATGGTGCCGTCCTTGCCCCCGGCATCGATCGCCTGCAACACGATGAGTACCCGGTGTCGTCCCTCGGCGTAGAGCAGTTCCTGGAGGTCCTCGAGCTCCTCGTTGAGCCCGGCCGCTCGCCGTTCGAGCTCGCGCTCGGAGAGCCCGTCGTCGACGTCGGTGTCGATGGACGCGAGGTCGACGACCGCGCCGGGGCGGACCACGAACCGGGCGGTGTCGAAGCCCGGCGCGTCGTCGCTCACCGGTAGTCGACGGCGCTGAAGGTCGCCAGTTTGTCCTGGGGGTGGCGGGCGTTCACGAGGCGGACCGTTCCCGACCGCGAGCGCATCACCAGTGATTGGGTGATCGCCACGCCGGGTTGGTAGTGCACGCCTTTGAGCAGATCGCCGTCGGTCACCCCGGTGGCAGCGAAGAAGCAGTTGTCGCCACGCACGAGGTCATCGAGGGTGAGCACGGCGTCGAGCTCGTAACCGGCTTCGAGGGCGGCCTTGCGCTCGAGTTCGTTGCGGGGCCACAGCCGGCCCTGCTGGTCGCCTCCCATGCACTTCAGCGCTGCGGCGGAGATCACGCCCTCGGGTGTGCCCCCGATGCCGAACAAGATGTCGGCGCCGGCGTCGGGCCATGCCGTCGAGATGGCTCCGGCGACGTCGCCGTCGGGGATGAGCCGGACGCGGGCCCCGGCCTCGCGGACTTCCTCGATGAGATCCTTGTGGCGATCGCGGTCGAGGATGACGGCGGTCAGATCCCGAACCCGTTCGCCCTTGGCCTTGGCGACGGCGCGCAGGTTGTCGGTCGCGCTGGCGTTGATGTCGATGACCCCACGTGCCGAGGGGCCCACCGCGATCTTCTCCATGTACACACATGGCCCGGGGTTGAACATGGTTCCGCGATCGCTCACGGCGAGCACCGACAAGGCGTTGCCCCTGCCGAGGGCCGTCAACGTCGTGCCGTCGATCGGGTCGACCGCGACGTCGCACTGCGATGCCGTGCCGTCGCCGACCTTCTCGCCGTTGAACAGCATCGGCGCTTCATCCTTCTCGCCCTCGCCGATCACGACGATCCCGTTCATGGAGACGCTGTCGAGCACGACCCGCATCGCGTCGACTGCGGCGGCGTCCGCCCCTTCCTTGTCACCTCGACCCATCCATCGGGAAGCGGCCATGGCTGCGGCTTCGGTGACGCGCACGAGCTCCATGGCCAGGTTGCGGTCGGGGGACGTTGGGCCGTTCATAAGGAACCTCCGAGACGGCGGTGAGGCGACACCATTGTCGCAACCGTCAAAGCTACTCAACCTGGGAGCGGCCGGAGAAAGCGGACCGCGAGCGGCGCTGCGCAGTGGGCCGGGGGAACGTGGTCCTTGGGTCGAAGGGCTCATCTGTGTTCCGGGCGCGGGCGCCAGAGCCGGCGTCGGGTGTTCAATGGCGGTGGGCGCGTCGGAGGAACAGATCACGTCATGTTCGGAGAGACGGTGCGCGCACGGTCCTCTCCACCTCCGGGAAGGGGTGCCGATGACCAAGCTGGCTCACGCAACGAGCGGTCCGCCCACGTCGAACGAGCGTGCATCGACCGCCAACGTCTGGTGCTTCCAGTGTGGGGTCGATCACGCGCCGCGGGTCGCCGTGTGCCCGGAATGTGGCGTGGCCACCGTGTCCTATCCCGCATCGGCGATCCGTGATCTGGCCGACGACGACGATCGCATGACGTACGAACTCGGTGCATGGAACGCCGATGCCCGGGTTGCACTCGAGCAGGCGCTCCACGCCGCAGGGACGCCGCGCTCTTGGGCCGGCACGACCCTCGAAGTGCGCTCGGTGGACGAGGCACTCGTCGACACGGCTCTGTCCCGGATCGACGCTGCCATGCGGACCGCGACCGAGCAGCCAGGCAGCGTGGGGACGCCCGGCCGCGTCGGGTTCGACATCGGAGTCCGAAACCGCTCCCTCTGTGCCCTCGTCCGTGCCCGACTCGGTGCCTCCGACATCGACCACGACATGCTCGACAATGGCTTCCTGATGGTTCCCGCGACCGCCGAGCGCTGGGTCGGCGACCTGATCGAGGCGCTGCAGGGCGCCCCCGACGAGGCGCCGGGATCGGCGCTGAGTGAGGTGGCCCCCGGGGCGCCCCTGCTCGCCTTCGGCCCCGACACTCGCCCCGCCGCAGGTGTGCCCGAGCCGGTCACCGCTCGGAGCGGGCCGCCGGTGTGGGTCGAGGCCGCCGCCGGCGCGACCAAAGATGTGGTGGTGTCCATCTTGACGGAGGCGGCCGCAGCGCTGCGTGCGGACCCTCGGGACGACAGCACCCAACGGACCCTGGTCGCCGCGGCTCGGCAGGCGAGCTCCACCGAGCGTGCCCCAGGCTTCGACGATGCGACGTGGGAGCGGGTCAAGGATCAGTGCGCGGTCGTCGTCGCCCTCATCGAGGACGCCGGAGACGAGGGCCTCACCGCAACCGAGGCCGACGTGCTCGTGGCGCTCCTGCACGCACCGACCTGAAGGCGCCGTCGGCCGCTTCGGGACCCCCGCCGTCGACTGCGCGTCGGCGACGTGGCCCAATAGGGTTGGCGAGGTGCTGCTGGCCGAGCTCGAGATCTTCCACTCGCGACCGATCACTCCCACGCGCAGGGTTGCGCTCGGGCACTCGTGTCTCCCCATGGAGCCGGCGCCCGGCGCCGGTGGCGTGCTGCTCGCCGGTGTTGTCGCGCGGTTCCTGCCCGACGTGGACGTGGACTTCCACGACGACTTCCTGGATCTGCTGACCCAGCTCCAACGCGGACAACGGATTCCCCAGCCGCGCCTTCGCCATCGCCTCCAGGTCGACCGGATCGGGCTGACGCGCTCGGTCCATCGGCTCGAACGCGTCGATGGCCGACTCCGCTACGCGTTCCAGCAGAAGGGGGCGCCGGAGCAGTACGTGCTGGCCGCGGCCTATGCCGCGGGAGCGTTCCCGTACTCCGAGCGCCCGCCGATCATGGATCTGCTGCGCCGGGCGGAACGATGGCGAGGCCCCGCGGACGCAACGCTCATCGCCCACCTCACCGGGCGCGGTGATCGTCTGGGTGAGGACTTCTATGCCGATCCGCTCGGATGGGCGCTCGGCACGCTCGGATTCGACGAACGGCCCGAGGCCCACGCCGTGCAGCGGAGATTCCGCGAGCTCCTCCGGAACGCGCACCCCGACACGGCGACGGGGGAACGGATCGACGCCGCCCAGCGCATCGCCGACCTCAGCGAGGCCCGTCGCATCTTGTTGGCGTGACCAGATCTCAACGGAGCCGCCGCAGCCAACCCGCCACCGATGAGACGACGATGCCGTCGTTCCTCCGGGGGTCATGGCCGTCGCCGGGGAGCCACACGGTGTCCACCGCCGCGCGTATGGTGCCGATGAGCGACGCGAACTCGTCCGGGCTGCCGAAGGGGTCACGGTCGCCAGAGACGAACAGGCACGGCCGGGTGATCGCCCCGAAGTGTTCGACACGCAGACGGTCGGGCTTGCCGGGCGGGTGCAGGGGGTAGCTGAGCAAGAGCAGGCCTCGAGCGGGGAGACCGTCTGCGACCGCCAGCGATGCCATTCGGCCGCCCATCGACCGGCCGCCGAGGACGAGCGCCTTCGTGTCGACTCCCAGGTCGGTTGCGAAGTCCCGGGCGGCCTGGACCACCTCCGGAACCAAGGTGGTCGCTCGCGGCGGCGGGCGGCGGGCGCCGAGCTCCCGGTACGCGAAGTCCACCCGGCGGACCGGGACCCCGGCCTCGGATTCGAGACGGATGAACAGACGGTGGTCCTTGTGCCCACCGGCACCGTGGAAGAGCAGCAGCCCGGCCGGTTTCATGCAGGCATTGTGCCAGTGACCCGGCGGCTCGGGAAACGCCGCGGCTCGCGCCTGGACTCATGGCGGGTTCAGTTCCTCGAGCTCACGGTTCGCCGATTCGGGATACACGAGCAGGACGATGGCGACGACGAGCGCGGGCCCGATCGCCATGATCGCGAACGCGCTGCCGAAACTGCCGAGGCGGTCCGACAGGTCGCCGACGGCGATGAGGCCGGTGGCGCTGCCGAGCACCGCCACCAGCGCGACGATCCCGTTGGCGCGTCCGCGGCCTCCGGTCCCGAACAGCTCGGCGCCGTAGACGCCCAGCGCAGGGGCGACGCCGGCTGCGATGATGCCGGCGAGCACGGCCACCACCCACATTGCCGCGCCGGTGAGGGTGTAGGTCAAGACGGTGCACAGCGCCCCGACTCCCATCGTGAACGCGGCCACCGGTTTGCGACCGTGGCGGTCCGCGAGCTTGCCGGCCATCGCCACCCCAAGGCCCTGCGGGGTATTCGTGATCACGACGAACAGGCTGACGCCCGCAGCGCTGAAGCCACGTTCGTCGCGGAGGAACTCGTTGCGGAACTGGCTCGCCGGTGCCAGGAACAGCAACGCGAAGTAGGCGACGGCCGCTGCGGCGATGAGCCGGTTCCTGCGAACCGTTGACCCTCGGGCGAGCCGGTGATCCTCGCTCCCTTCGATCGGCGCTGGGGTGGCGCCCGCGTCGTTGCCCGACACGTGGGCCCGAAAGCGTGGGGTCTCCTCCAGGTGCCGGCCGATCCACAGCGAGACCGGCACGAAAGCCACGGCGATCAGGTACAGCAGACGCCAGCCTCGGAGGTCCAGGCCGGCGAGGAACAGGAACCAGACGGGGATGCCCGCCCCGAGCCCGGCCGCGAGCGTCAGGATCGACGCGAGATACGCCCGGCTGCTCCGCGGCGCGACCTCGGCAGCCATGATCCCGGCGAGAAGCGTGATCGAGGTCGCGAAACCGCGTGCCCCCGCCTGGGTGGCCCCGAGCATCGTCAGGCCGGTGGATACCGCACCCAAGATGGTGAGACCGCATCCGGCGAGCAGCGACAGCACGAGCAGGCGACGGCGGCCGCGGCGGTCGGCTGCGGTCATCACCACGACGGTGATGATCGTGCCGATGCGCACGGCGGCCAGCAGGATGCCCTGCGATCGATCGCTCGCCGAGAATTCGTCGGTGGCGAAGGTCGCGGTCTGGCCGATGACTGCGCCGAGGTAGCCGGTGATGATCGCGGCAACTGCGAGCAGGCTCACGGTCCGCGTGGTCGCTGCGTCGAAGCGGTCCGGCGGAGCCCACCATGGTGCGTGTTCGAGCGATCCCCGCCGCAGGGCCCGTCGGACCGGTAGGGCCAACAGGATGCGCCAGAACGGCGCAGCCAGTCGATAGTCGAACTGCTCGACCACTTCGACCAGAGAGTCGTCCTCGCCGATCGCGCGCCACTGCACCGACCGCCGGTAGGACTCGAACGGGCCATGCCCCAAGGCGAACGTCGACGGGTCCAAGGTAGCGGACTCCTGGAGGAGCGGGTCCTCCCTTGGGATGAGCACGTCGGGCAACGCCGCCGCCGGCATCGTGCGGCGAGACGTCAGCTGGGTCATCGGGTCACCGATCCGGGCGACCACGGGCCACGGTTCACGAGGTCGCGCCTCGGTGCGCGGGTCCTATCGGCGGGGTCGGCATGCACGACGAGCATAATTGCGGGATGGATCGCATCCTTGTTCGACCGAGTGGCCCGCTGGAGGGTCGGGTGCGTATCCACGGAGCCAAGAACTCCGTGCTCAAGTTGATGGCTGCCTGCACCCTCGCCGAGGGCACGTTCGTCCTCCACAACGTGCCCGACATCACCGATGTCGACGTGATGATCAGGCTCCTGGCATCGATGGGGATGCGGGTCACGCGGCCAGGTCCCGACCAGCTCGAGATCGTCAATCCCGGGGGCCTCACGCCGGAGGCGCCCTACGACCTCGTGGAGGCGATGCGGGCGTCGATCGTGGTGATGGGCCCGCTGCTCGCGGTCTATGGCGAAGCGCGCGTCGCGATGCCCGGCGGCGACGACTTCGGTCCACGGCCGATCGACATGCATCTGCGCGGTCTCGAGCTGCTGGGGGCCCGCTTCGAGTCCGCGCACGGGTACATCCGGGCCCATGCGGAGCTCCTCCAGGGCGCTCGCGTCCTGCTCGAGTTCCCGAGCGTCGGTGCCACCGAGAACGTGATGATGGCCGCCGTTCTCGCCAAGGGCGACACCGTCATCGAGAACGCGGCCCGTGAGCCCGAGATCGCCGACCTCGCAGCCTTCTTGAATCGGATGGGAGCGAACATCCTGGGAGCGGGGACTTCCACGGTGGCCATCTCCGGGGTGGAGCGTCTCGTTCCCGTGGAGCACTCCGTCGTGCCCGATCGCATCGAGGCGGCCACCTACGTCGCCGCTGTGGGGATCGCCGGGGGTGAGGTCACCCTCGTCGGAGCGCGTCCCGATCACATGGACATGCTCTGTCAGAAGGTCGGCGAGATGGGTATGCGCACCTCGGCTGACCCCGACGGTCTCTGGGTCATGGCCAACCGGCGTCTGCACTCGGTGGACCTGGCAACGCTGCCCTATCCCGGTCTGGCCACCGACTACAAGCCGTTCCTCATCTCGCTGTTGGCGCTCGCCGACGGCGTCGGCATCGTCACGGAGAACATCTTCAGCGGACGGTTCCGCTACATCGACGAGCTCGTGCGCATGGGTGCCGACATCCGTACCGAGGGTCATCACGCGGTCGTGCGTGGCTGCGAGCGCCTGTCGGGCGCACCCGTACGAGCCCACGACATCCGCGCCGGTGCCGCGCTGGTGATCGCCGGGCTGCGGGCCGACGGTGAGACCGAGGTGCGCGATCCTCACCACATCGATCGCGGCTACGAGGACTTCGTCGGCAACCTGGCCGCGATCGGCGCCGACGTCGAGCGGCTCACCTAGCTGCCGTCACCGTCACGGCCACCGGTGATCTCGTCCTCGTCGCGGGCGCGTCGCGCCCGGCGGTTGGCGACCATGAGTACCACCCACAACAGCGCGAGCGGCAGGAGCACGAGGGCAACCTCGTCCCAGCCTCCCTGGTGCGCGTAGATCGCGGTGAGCTCCATCGCGGCAACCGTACCGCCGAGCGTGCAAGGTCTCCGCAGCCGCCAAGCACCGAAATGGGCCAGGGCGCGCGTTCGCCGCGCGGAAGCTGCGACAATCGGGGCCATGAATGACCGTGGACCTGCTCCCGCAGCGGGAACGACCTGCTATCGCCATCCAGACCGACGCGCCGGCGTGCGGTGCCAGCGATGCGATCGCCTCATCTGTCCGTCCTGCATGAACGCAGCTTCGGTGGGTTTCCACTGTCCCGAGTGCGTGAAGGCAGGTCGTCAGAAGGTCCATTCCGGGGTGTCCCTGTTCCACAGTCGGCCGGTGGTGACCCAGGCGCTGATCGCCGCGAACCTCGCGGCGTTCCTGGTCGGGCTGGTCCTCGGCGACGGGCTGTTCGGCTCGGTGGGCCCTGACGGCCTGCTGGTGCACGGTGCGCTGTTCGGTCCGTTCGTGGCGCTTTCCGGCGACTGGTATCGCGTCATCACCTCGGGCTTCCTGCACTACGGCCTCTTCCACATCGCCTTCAACATGTACGCGCTCTGGATCCTCGGGCCTCAGGCCGAACGCAGTCTGGGGAGCGTGCGATTCGGTCTGGTGTACCTGCTTGGCCTGACGGCGGGCTCACTCGGCGCCATGATCAATTCGCCCGATGCGCTCACCGCCGGCGCGTCGGGGGCGATCTTCGGACTCTTCGGGCTCGCGGTGGTCAACCAACGCTCCCTGGGACGCTCCATCTGGGACTCCGGACTCGGGCCGATCCTGCTGCTGAACTTGCTCTTGACGTTGCGGGTGTCGAGCGTCTCGGTCGGTGGGCACCTCGGTGGCTTCGCCGGTGGTCTGCTCGCGGGGTGGATCGTGTACCAACTGCCCCGTCGCGCGAAGCTGCCACGCTGGTCACAAGAGACGCTGCTCGCACTGCTCTGTGTCGCCGGGTTCGTGGCCACCATTGCGGTGGCCAAGGGATCGGTCTAGGCAGCCGGCTCCTGGGGGCGTTCCTCGACGATGCGCTTGAGTCGGGCCAGGTTCCGGCGCCAGATCAGCTCGAGGACGCGGCTGCCGACGGGGTCACGCAAGGGCCCGCCCATCCACACCGGGAACGTCAGGTCCTCCTCCCACATGAATTCGGTACGTCCGGGTCCGGCCGGCCGCAGCGTGAACCGGCCGGTGCCGGTCACCAGGCCGCTGTGACGCACCCCCATCGCCACGAGCGGTTCCCACTCGGTGATCTCCATGAGGTCGGTGAGCCGGAACGGCCCCACCTTGGTATCGCATTCGAACGTGGTACCGACTCCTTCGTGGCGCTCCGAGGTGAACCGGATGGCCTCGGCGTCGGCCATCCACTCGACGTGGTCGGCAATGGGTTCGACGACGGCCCACACCTTGTCCTGTGGGGCTTCGATGACGGTGCTGACGCGTATGTGAGCCATGGCCCGAGACTACGACGCGTGTGGGCCTGTGCCGGGATCGAGTGGCCGCGCAACCCGGTAGACCGAGACGTGGCGGTCGTCGTCGGGCTGCCAGGGCGTGCCCGACCAATCGGCCCAGCGGCTGGCAAGCGCCAGCCCGGCGTCGTGGCACATCGCGTCGAGTTGGGGTGGCGCGAGGTAGTGGATGCGCCAGGGCCGGTCGACCGTGGTGCCGTCGGCTCGTCTGTGGACGTGGACGCCGTGGATCGTACGTGTCGCCGGTTCGTGGGTCGTGATGGTCCAAATGGTGCCGCCGGCTCCGTCGTCGCGGCGCTCATCGTGATGGATCGGCCGGTCGTCGTCCACAACGGCGGGGACGGCCGCCTCGATCACGAGACGGCCGCCGGGACCCAGGACCCGCCGCACCTCGCCGATGCAGCGCGCCTGAGCCGCGTCGTCGGGAAGGTTGAAGAACGTGTTGAATGCCACGAGGACGAGCGCGTACGGCCCGTCGAGCGCGAGTGCGGTCATGTCCCCGAGCCGCGCCCCGACCCGAGCCGCACCGGGCTTGGACTCGAGCACGGCGAGCATCTCCGGGGAGGTGTCGACGCCGTCGACGGGAGTGTGCTGCGACAACGGGAGCGCGATGCGCCCGGTGCCGACGCCGAGCTCCAGTACCGCGCCGCCTGCCGCGAGCTTCGCGAGCGCGGCGACGGTGCCATCCACGTCGGTGATGTCGTGGTACCAGTCGTCGTAGACGTCCGCGAAAACGCGGCCGTAGGCGCCGGAGTCGAGCGGGCTCACCGGCGCGATCGTATCGCTGGAGCAGCCCGGCGGACCCACGGGGGGCTCCCGCCACGGGTGCATCCCCCTCTGGGGGCTCCCGAACGACAGAATGGTTGCGTGAGCGACGGTGGGTGGGCCCGACCTGAATCGGACTCAGGGAGCGTGGGCGCAGCGTCGCGCGGCCGTACGGCGCCGCCGATCCCTGCGGGTGCTCCGTGGGGCGCACCGGCGGTGGCTCAGGCCCAGGCTGCGGCGTCGGGAATTGCTACGGTGCCTCGGCTCTCGGTGTTCGAACGGCCGCTCACCCTGGCCGATGCGCTCGATGGCGCATTCGAGATCGTCAAGGCCCGACCCCGCACCGTGGCCGTGGCTGCGGCGCTGTTCCTGTTACCGCTCCAGCTTCTCGTGTTCGCCCTCGACCCTCGGGCCTACGGCGGCATCGCCGCGGTGTTCACCGATCCCGAGTACTTCGACAGCTCGGCATCGACCTCGAGTGGGTCTGGCGTCGACCCGTCGTTGCTGCTGCTCATGGTGGGCTCGTTGCCCCTTTCGGCCGTCGCCGCCACGATCGCCAAACTCGTCGAAGGGTGGTTGCTGGCACAGGAACGCACCGTCTCGCAATGCCTCAAGGCGGTGGGCGCCCGACGTTGGGGGGCGCTGGTCGTCGCATGGGTGGGGGTCCACCTGGTGGAGACCGTGTCGCTCGTCGGTGTCGGCCTGCTCCCCGTGGTGTTCATGACGTTCTACATGGTCACCGCCCCTGCGATCGCGATCGAAGGACTCGGACCGTTCAGCGGGATGCGCCGCTCCTGGCGCCTCGTGCGACGGCGATTCTGGCGCACCATGTGGGTCGCGCTCGCGAGTGCCCTGGTCGCCGGCACGGTCGGCGCCACGCTGCCGCTGCTCCCGGTGGCGGTGGCGGCACAGTTCGGGTTCGGCGGAGACACGATCGTGGCCGGTGTCGCAACGCTCGCGACCTCGTTGCTGACCGGCGCGTTCGTCGCTGGTGTCGCCGTGCTCACCTACTTCGACCTGAGGGTCCGGACCGAAGGCCTCGACCTTCAGCTCGCGCTTGCCGACGTGTTCGCCGCCGATGCTCGCTGAGCCGGTTGCGACCCGCTGGGCGCAGGTTCCGTTGCCGGCACCTGCCACGGGATCGGACGAGGCCCGCCGGCTGGCCGCCGATATCCTCGCCGGAAGCAGTTTTCGCAACGACCGCAGCCTGCTGGAGCGGGCACAGGACTGGCTCGGTGAACGGCTGGCCTCGCTCTTCGGTGCGTTCGGGGGCGGGGGCGCGCCCGCAGTGATCGCCTGGCTGGTGCTCGCCGTGGCCGCTGGGGTCGTCGTCTATCTGCTCGCCCGCGGGGTCAGTCCGCTTCGCTCGCCCCGACGTTCACCGCGGCGGGCGCGCGTCACCGCGGTCGACACCGCGGCCGCTCCCGGTGACTCGGCGCGCGATTGGCGCGCCGAGTCGGAACGCCTCGAGGCAGCCGGTCTGCTCGATGAGGCGATGCGAGCGCGGTTCCGCGCGCTGGTGGCCGACCTGGTCGCGGCCGGGGCGCTGAGCGACATCGCCGGCCGTACGACCGGCGAGCACTGCGACGAACTGTGTGCACGAGCGCCGCAGGTGAGCGGTGACTTCACGACACTGACCCGGCGGTTTGAGCAGGTCTGGTACGGGCGAGCGACCGCGGGACATTCCGACCTGGCGGCTTTCCGGGATGTCGACCCGGGCATCGTGGCCGGCGCCCGCGCCGCGATGGGTGCGGCGGACCGGTGGTCCGTCGAGGTGACCACGTGATGGCCGCGCGGGGTCGCTCGTTGGGCGTCTGGGTGGTCGTTTCAGTCGGCCTCGTGGTCGGGGCGATGCTCATGACCCGGACATCGACCAACCGCGACCCGCTCGATCCTGACAGCGTGGCGCCCGACGGGGCTCGCGCGCTCGTCGAGCTCGTCGAGGCTGTTGGTGGCCACGTTCGCACCGGTCAAGTCACCGCCGGTCCCGGCGATGACGTCGCAGTGATCCTGCGTGACGGGTTGACCGAGGATCAGCGGAACCGGCTTGGTGCCTGGGTACGCGCTGGCGGCCGACTCGTGATCGTCGACCCATCCTCGCCGTGGCTGCCCGAGATCGCCGGATCGCTCGCGTCCCCGACCGAGCGGGGACGCTGCGCGGTGCCGGCCTTCGCCGACGTCGACGTCGTCGTGGGGCTGACGGTCGGGTTCCGCGGTGTCTCCGGCGAGGTGTGCTTCGGGGGAGGGATCGCAGTGGGTCGGTTGGGTAACGGCGTCGTGATCGGTGTCGGCGGCCCAGAGCCGCTGCTGAACGGTCAGCTCGCCGACGGCGACAACGCGGGTCTCGCCGTTGCGCTGCTTGCACCCACCGCAGGGATCGACGTTGTGTTCCTGACCGCGTCGCCATTGGGGCTCGACGAACCTCGAACGCTCACCGACCTGGTCGCTGATCCCGTCTGGGTCATTCTGGGGCAGGTCGTGGTCGGCTTCCTGCTCTACGCCTGGTTCCGGGCCCGCCGTCTGGGCCGGCCGGTCCCCGATCCGCCTGTCGCGCCGATCGAGGGCTCCGAGCTCACGGGAGCGCGAGGGAGGCTCCTGGCCGACATCGGCCGGCCAGGGGCGGCGTTGCACGACCTGCGCCTCGATGCCCGCCGGCTGCTCTTGTGCCGGTTCGGGCTGCCTCCCGAGACCAGCGATGCGCTCTTGGCCTCTCGGCTGGCCGACCAGGGCACGATCTCGGCCGAGGAGGCCCTCGAGCTGCTCGCGGGCCGGAGCGCTGCGAACGACCGTGAGCTCCACGAACTCGCCGTAGGTCTCGGTCGGCTCCGTTCGGCGACCGGCGCAGCCTCGCCGGCAGACGCACCCACCCCCACCCCCGTATCCACACCCGGAGAGGCCCCATGACCGACGTCCCGCCCCCACCGCCGCCCCCAGGTCCCCCCCCGGGGGCAGGCCCCCCGCCGGTCTTCGCGCCCATGGCCCCCGGCGACGCCGATGCCGGCGAACAGGCGCGGCGGGCGTTGGTCGCGGTGCGCG
>JAHECR010000060.1 GCA_024641655.1 Acidimicrobiaceae bacterium | reverse complement strand
GCTCCACGTCTTCGGTCGACGCACCGAGCGCGTCGACCGCCCCCTGGAGACGCCGCCAGGCCTTGTCGACCAGGCGTGGCAGCGCCTCGGCGGCCGGCTTGTCGGCACGACGCCGGGTGCGAGGCATGCCCGCGGCGTCGACGAGGTGATCGAGCAGCTCGATGGCCCGACGATCAGCGAGATGCCCGAGCAAGTCGAGACGGTCACGGTCTCGCTGAGCGGCCAGACGGGCTCGAACCGTAGCGCCGGCGTCCGGATCGATCTCGGGGTGAGCGCGGAGCACTTCGACCAGGTTCGCGTCGAGCACGTCGGCGTCGCGCACCTTGCCGAGCCCGACCGCGAGCCATTGCAGTTCGCGTCGCAGCTGCGTAGCCCAGACGTCGTCGATCAGGGGGCCGAAGGTGCGCAGGTCCGAGCGGAGGCGGCGGGTCGCAACACGCGCCTGGTGGAGGCCCTCAGGATCGACTCCCAGGCGAGCGACGGGAAGATGCAGGAGCAGGCGCGTCACCGAGCCGGCGAAGGCGACGTGGATCACCTCGGCGGCAGTCGGGTGCTTCGCGAGCACCGGAACGGTGACGTCGGGCTCGGCGACGGCCGCATCGCCCAACACGCGAGCGAGCTTCGGTCGCGCCGGTTGCGAGCCATGGCTGACCAGGTCGCGTACCGCCTCGAGCGCGCCCGGGTCAGCATCGGGAGCGAGCTCGAACTCGATCTCCCTGAAGCGAACCGTGCGGCCTCCCGAGGATCCGTTGACGCGGTCGTCGACCAGTTCCGCCACCGTCCGCGCATCGGGACCCCGCCAGGTTCGCATGGTCCGCTCGGTCGTCAGCCAAGCCACGGCGGTGAGCGGCTCGCGCCGGGCGAAGGGGGCAACCAGCGCGGTTGCCTCGGGCGGCGGTCGGCCGGCATCGCCGGCGATGACCACCTCTTCGCGGTCGAGCAGTGCCTCGTCGCTGGTCGGGTGCGGGATCTTGACCGTCCAACCCGTGCCTTCGCGCCAACGCAGCGTCACGCCCCAACGGACGAGCCGCAGGTCTTCGGTGTCGAAATAGGTGTCGTCGATCTGGACCGACCGACGTTCGGCCAGGGCCGCACCCGGTACCTCGATGCGCGCGAGGCCCAGTTCGGCATCGCCATCGACGATGAGCTTGACCTCCCGTTCACGCACACCGCGACCCTAGAGCGTTCCCCACCGACCTCCTCTGACCGCGGTGGGGCAAGAAGTCGTTGCGCCGGCGCGGCGATGACTACCGTGGCCGATGTGCACTTCGACGAGACTGCGGACGAGGACCTCACCGGCGCGGCAGCGCTCCTCGACGTGACCCGCGACCTGGCCGATCGGGTGTGGCGATCGGAGATTGCATCGGCCGAGCGCGAAGCCATCGCCGCAGAGATCGCCGCTCTCGCGCACCGGCTCGAGCCACTGGTGGAGACTGCGCCCGTGCGCACCCGGATCGGCGGCCGGCTCCCGGGCCGGGGCCACCCACTGCTGCCGCCGCTCATCCGCGCCGCCGGCGACGAGCGGGAGCTCGGCACCGTGTCATTCACCTCCGCGCATGCCGGCGCCGGCACCGCGGTGCACGGCGGCTACATCGCGCTGTTGTTCGACGAGGTGCTCGGCGGGGTCGCCGTCGGTGCGTTCGTGAGCCGCACCGCGTCGATCACCGTCAACTTCCGGAGCCTCACGCCCATGGACACCCCGCTCGTGGTCGAGGGCTGGGTGGATCGGGTCGAGGGCCGCAAGGTCCACGTGGAGGGCCGATTGCTCGACGGCGACCGGGTGTGCGCTGACGCCCAGGCACTGTTCATCCAGGTCGGCGACTGGCACTGAGCCCGAACGTCACGGCCGGAGTGACTCCAGGTCCGGCCTGGTGAAAGCCGCGTCGGTACCCTCGGATGCCGCGCGTTGACTCCAATGGACGACTACACCTTGTCGAATCCGCCGGATTCACTCGTGTTCGATCAACTCCTTTCGGCATTGATTGAGTGCATCGTGGTGGAGTCGAGCTTCGATCCGGGCCAGCGATGGATCATGTGGGCCTGGCCGTATCCACTGCAATCGAGCGCTCGGATTCGGGGTCGATTGCGCTCCGGGCAGCGCAGACCGGCGACCCCATCTGAGCCCGATGCGCAGGTCATGGATCTGGCGATGTGGGCCATTCGCCCCATCCCGCGCCGTCCGAACCTCTCGCAGCGTGGCTGTTTCTGCCCAACCACGCTGCGGCAATTCCCCACATACCGACTGGTGCTACCAATTGTCGCCATCGACATCTATGGTCGGTTGGGTCAAGGCAATCGATCGAATAGCGGGAGTTCGATGATGAAGCGATCACTATTGGCGGGCCTACTCGGCTTCGCGCTCATATTGGCGGGATGTGGGGGCGACGACGACACAGCATCGAGCGATGACGCCACGACCTCCTCCGATGACGGTGCGGCAGCGACGGTTGCTCCGACGGCCACCGCTTCAGCCGGCGATGACGGCGCCGCCGAGCCAACCTCCGAACCAACCGTTGGCGCACCGAGCCGCGCGGTCGCAGCCGCAGAAGGGGTCGCAGGGACCTACTCTGGTGACTGGAACAACACCACGTTCGGCTCGACGGGCGCGATCGACATGGAGTTGGACGTCGACGCCGAAGCCGAGTCCGCGATCATCCGCCTCGACCTCGGCGGGTTCGTCTTCGGCGGAGCCGATCCCGATCCGATCGTCTTCGAGATCGACCTGGCTGCCGAGCAATGGCTTGGTGGAGGAACGGACCTTTTCGGCGAGACCGACTTCACTGTCGATGACAATGGAGGATGGGTCCTGCATTCCGGCGCCGTGCCCGGCGTTGGGGGTCTCGAAATGACGATGACGGCGAGCGCCGTCAGCGGTGGCTACGAAGGCGCCTACGAGATCGTCGGTCTGGCCGAAGGAACGTTCGCCCTCACCAAACAGTGACTACCGGCCAAGCTGACCAACGTCGCGCCCCACGAAATGCCGCCCAACCGGCGGAGTAGTCTCGGGCTGAAGCTGCACGGCTGATGAGCAAGCGAGGGACGGCTGCGATGAGCGAACCCATGCCGAGAACGCTGGTCGACCCCGAGTCGGTCGGGGTCCATCCGGGGCGCCTCCGGATCCTGCTCGACAGGGTCCGCACCGACGTCGAAGACGGGCCCCTGCCGTCGGCACAGATCGCCGTGGCCAGAAGCGGCAAGGCGGTCGCGTTCGAGACGTTCGGTGCTGCCTCCCCCACGACCCGCTACATCACCCAGTCAGCGGGCCGGCCGCTGCTCGCCGCTTGTGTCTGGAAGCTCATGAGCGACGGGTTGCTCGACGTCGACCAGACGGTGGGCTCGGTCATCCCCGAATTCGCGAACAACGGCAAGGAGGGCGTCACCTACCGGCACGTGCTGACACACACCGGCGGGTTCCCCATGGCCCCGGTGCGCTACGAGGCAATGCGCGACCGCTCCAAACGCCTCGAGGCCATGTCCAAGTGGACGCTCGACTACGAGCCCGGGACGCGCATGCTCTATCACCTCACCTCGGCGGCCTGGGTCATCGCCGACACCATCGAGGCGATCACGGGCCAGCCCCTCCCCGAGTACCTGCGCCGGGTCATCTCCGATCCCCTCGGACTGGACCTGGAGCTCGCGGTGCCGCCCGACCGGCAGATCGGCACCATCGCTCCCATCGTCGCCATCGGAGACCGGCCCGACGACTGGCAGCCCGACCCCTGGGGCCCCTGGTTCTTCCAGGACCCGGAGAAGCTCGCCGCGGGCGAGCCGAGTCACACGATCTGCGCAACGGCGCTCGACACCGTGCTGCTGTTCCAGGCGATGTATCACACAGACCTCTTCGATCCCGCCGTGATCAGCTTCGCCACCAGCCGGGTCGCCGAGCTCCCGATGGAGGGTGACTACGGCGGCGACGGTCATCTCGCGGCAAAGGGCCTCTTCGTCAACGTTGACGACGGACCAGCCTCGGCGTCGCCTTCGACCTGGGGCCACGGGGGCGCTCCGAGCTCGCTCACGTGGCACGATCCCGAGGTCGACTTGTCGGTGGCGTTCTTCAACAACGGGTACCCGGCGACCGGCTACGACCGAAGTCGCTCGGGTCGCAATCGCAGCCTCGTCATCAGCACCCTGGCAGGCGACGTCGTCGTGGGTTGAGACCGCGCCTGACGGCGCCGCCGAGGCCGACCACGACCCGCAGCTCGGGTGCAGGGCTCAGCCGATGACTGCCGCCATCACTGCGGTCTGGAAATCCATGGCGACGGGCAGGTTCTCCTCGGCGTCGATGACCTGGATCGCCATCACGGCAACCAGGTCCTCGCCGGGGAAGGAATGCCACCAGGTGCCGTAGTAGCCGCCCCACCCGAACGCGCCGACCGAGGACAGGGCCGGGGCGCAGGTGAGATCGTCGACGATCGACACGCCCAGCCCGTAGCCCCGGAAGTCGAAGAACCTCCGAGTTCCTCGGAATCGGGTCTTCTCACGCTGGAACGCGGTGAGGTGGTCGGTGCGCATGAGCGCAACCGCGGTCGGAGACAGCACTTGGGTTCCCTCGAAGCTGCCGTCGCGAAGCAGCATCGCCCCGAACCGGCGGTAGTCCTCGAGCGTCGACACCATGCCGCCGGCGCCGGACTCGAACCTCGGCGATCGATGCCACCGTCGGCTGTTCGCGGCTTCGTCGGGTACGAGCAGCCCATCGGGGCCCGGCCGGTACGCGACCGCGAGGCGCTGCGGGTCGACGGCATGGAACGCGGTCTCGTGCATCTCGAGCGGGTCGAAGATGCGCTCCCGCAGCACCTCGGAGAAGCGCCGCCCACCGACCCGCGCCAACAGCACGCCGAGGATGTCATGGGAGATCCCGTAGGTGAACCGCGCGCCCGGCTGATCGATGAGGGGAAGCTCGCCCAACTGCGCGATCCACGCGTCGGGATCGTCATCATGGGAGCTGAGTCCACCCATGCCCGCCATCGCCGCCCCCAACGGGCCCGGGACACCCCCGTGGGAGATGTAGCCCGACCGGTGGGTGCACAGATCCCGCAGGGTGATCGGCCGTTCCATCGCGACCGTGTCGTCGAGGTCGGCCGACGGGCGGCGCAGCACCGGGCGGTCGGCCAGCTCGGGCAGCCACCGATCGACTGGATCGTCGAGGCGCACGCTGCCGTCGTCGACGAAGGTCATCGCGCAGGCCACCGTGATCGGCTTGCTCATCGAGGCGATCCGGAAGACGGTGTCGGGCTGCATCGGATCGGCCGCCTCGATGTCACGCCAGCCGACCGCCGAGCGGTAGACGGCTTCGCCGGCGTGCTCGACGATCGCGACGCCACCGGAGATGACCCCTTCTTCGACGTTGCGAGCGAACAGCTCCGCGACGCGAGTCAAGCGAGCGGGATCGATGCGGGGAGCGTGGGTCACTGCTGTTCCTTGGCTGTCTGTTCCTTGGCTGTCTGTTCCTTGGCTCTCTGCCGCCGGTAGTTGCGCAGCTCGTGGGGACCTTCCATGCCCCGCAGCGTCTGGCCACCGTCGACGACGAACGCCTGACCGGTCGCGAAGGTGCCGCCTGGCGACGCCAACCAGACCACGCACGACGCGATCTCGTCGGGCGTGCCCAGGCGTCCCAGCGGGATGTTGCCGACCCCGATTCGCTGTTCCTCCTCGGTGCCCCACTCCTCGGGACCCTGGGACGCGACGATCCCTGGCGCCACGGCATTGACGCGGATCTTGTACGGGCCGAGCTGGATGGCCAACGTGCGGGCCAGGTGATTCAGCGCTGCCTTGGACGTGCCGTAGCCGAGGTAGTCCTCCAGCGCCGCCACGCCCGAACTGCTCGACACGAAGATGATCGAGCCCCCGCCCTGAGCCCGCATGGTGGGCGACACCAGCTTGGTGAGGTAGGCGTTGTTGGTGACGTTGCCCTCGAACCAGGTGGTGAAGGTCTCCTCGTCGAAACGCTCGATCCACGCTGTCTCGTCGCCGCTCACGAGGGCGTTGCCGACGACGGTGTCGATGCGTCCCCACCGCTCGAGCGCAGCGTCGACGACCGCCGCCAGATCGGCTCGGACGCCGGTGTCGCAGCGCACCGCGATGGCGCGTTCGTGGCCATATCGAGCGTTGACTTCGTCGGCTCTTGCCTGGCAGTCAGCGAGGGTGCGGCTCGAGAACACGACCTTGGACCCGTGCTGGGCCAACCGCTCGCCGATCGCTCGGCCGATCCCTTTGCTCGAGCCGGTGACGATGGCCACCTGGCCCGAGAGATCGAACAGCGTCTCGGAGAGCTCGGTCATGGCGCGAACCTAGCAGCGCGCCCCGAGCGGCGAACTCGGCCAACCGCACCCGGCCTCACCAGACGACCCGACAGAGGGCTTCGTACTCGGCCTCGATCAGCGGCACGAGCGTGGCGGGCTCCCCCATCATCTCGAGATCGCTCATCAATCCGAGGTGGAGGGCGTCCTGATACCGCCGCAGCGTGACGTTGAGGAACTGTCCCTCGACGACGTTGGGGACCGGATAGTTCGCGACCATGCGGTAACCGGCCAGGAACCTCGGCTCGGCCGGGCCCGGAACATTCGAGATGGAGACATTGCCGGCAGCGGTGCCGGCCTCGGTTCGGCGTCGCCGGTCACGAGCAGCGAACGGTCGGTCCTCCGGGCCTGCGAGTCGCTGGGCGAGCTCGCTACGGGCGATCTCGGCACGCATGGCCCCGTGGATGAGCCGGAACCGCTCGCGGGGCTCGGCAACATGGGTCGCCAGCTGCGGCAGCATCATCGTCAGGTGGTTCCCGTACCGGCCATCGGCGTCGGTTCGTGTGCTACGGGGCACCAACGCGACCAGCGGCTCCGAGCCGAGGGCGTCGAGGACGCCACGTTGTTCGAGCAGCCGACGCAGCGCTCCGGCAACGACCGTCATCAGCGTGTCGTTGACCGTGCCCCCCAGTGCCCGCCCGACGGTGCGCAGCCCCGACAGGGGCAGCACCATGCGCTCGTAACCGCGCTCGAGGCCGCTGGCGGCCATGCCCGCAACCACCGGCGTCCGCGCCCGACGCGCCCCGGGGCGGGCGCGCAGGGAAGCGAGTTCCCGAGCGGCCCGGCCGCGGTCGCGACGGGCCGAGATGTGGCGGGCCTGGGCTGCAGCGAAGCGCGCCGCGGACGATGCGATCCAGATCGGCGCTGCGGGCGCAGCCTCCCGATGCCAAGGGATGCTCGCTGAGTGGGGACCGGGATCAGGATCGGTCAGATCCTCGATGACGGACTGGAAGCCGACCCCGTCGGCCACGGAGTGGTGGGTCTGCAGGATCAGCCCGACGAGGCGGCCCGACACCGGCTCGTCGGCGACGTCCGGGTCGAGGGTGTCGAGAACGCTTGCGTGGAACGGCGCCAGCGTCCGGTCCCACGGCACGAGGACCTGGGCGCTCACGAGCTCGTTGACCGCGGCGCGATCGAGCGGCGCGTCGGTGTCGACGCGGTGGACCTGCCGTTCGAGGTCGAGCTGGTCGACCGCGAGCCACACACCGGTGTCGAAGTGTCCTGGCGCCGTCGCCAGGCGCACGGCGAGCGGCGTCGCGGGCAATCGGGCCTCGAGGTGTGACCGCACCGCATCTTCGAACGCAGCGCTCGGGTGATCGGCGTCGGCCTCGAACAACAACAGCGCGCCGATCTGGAACGTGTTCTGCTCGCTCTCGATGCAGATCCATCGATCGTCCGCGGCGTTGAGCCTACGCATGGGACCGGCCCCTTGCCGAGGAGGGGGAGGGTGAAGGCGAGACTGCGGGCAGCATGGTCAGTCGATCGGTCCGAAGCGGTGCGCCCGGCTGTCGTGGAGCCCCATCTGGCCGCGACGGAACGCAGCCCACGTCTGCAGCGGCCAGGCATCCTGGTCATCGCCGTAGCACTCGACGCCGTTGAGCTCGTAGCGGACCAGGCTCTGCCAGCACACGCCAGCGACACCGGAGATGGGCATCGCCATGCGGCTGACGCTCTCGCCGATCGCCTCGAGCTCGCGGCCTTCGGTGTCGACACCGGTGACGACGATCTTGGTCATGTACCCATGGTCGGGGTCGCGTTCGCGTCGCACCGAACCCGACACGAGCGGCTTGCGCACGCCCTCGAGGAGGAGGAAACCACCGGGGCCGGCGCCGAAGAACGCCGTGTCGGGGTCGGCCATTGCGGTGATGTAGGTGCTGGTGCCACCCCCGCGCTTCCAGAACTCCGGGCGGAGGTGCCACCACGAGCGGTCGCGCATCGCGTAGCAGTCGATCGGGATGATCTCGCCGTGGAGGCGCATCGTCCCGGTGACGTGGCCGAACTGGTCGAAGTGCCGCGGCTTGGCCGACTGGTCGCCCTGCCGAGTGTAGGGCTGCTTGGTGACCCGCACCCACGGCTTCCCTGCGGCACGCCAGTCGAGCTCGAGGTCCATTCCGTCCTGGTCGTTGTCGGCATACGTGATGCGGTAGTGCTTCAGCGGATCGAGCATCTGGAAGCGCTCACCGTTCACGAACGTGAAGTCCCGCAGGTCGGCGTCCGCCGGAAGCGGCGTGTTCGCGTAGTTGAAGTAGTAGGGCACCTCGAGGTGCGAGTACGTCGTGTCGTCGAACACGAACAGGCCCCCGCCGGCGACGCCGATGTTGGGCCGCACGAAGTGGTAGTTCCAGGCACCGAGCTTCCGTTCGGCGTTGAACCACCAGAACCAGAGCGTCTCGTGTTCCCACCACTCGCTGGTCTCCGGGGGGTGGAAGTTCTCGTCATCGAGCAGGTCGTCGTTGCCCTCGTGATCGGATTCGAACGCCGCGCCGTCGCTCATGGCCCGGCTCAGGCGTCGATACCGAGGAACCCGGCGAGGTTGGTGCTCATGATCTTGCGTTGGTCCTCGTCGGAGAGGTCGTTGAGTTCGCGGACGTAGGTGACCGGATCGGGAAGCCCTTCGGGATGGGGGAAGTCCGAGCCGAAGATCAGCTGGTCGGGTGTGAGGATGTCGAGGATCCGGCTGATCTTCTCCTCCGGGTACGGCGCCACGAGGAAGTGGTTGCGGAAGATGTCGCTGGGGCGTTCCGCCAGTGCGCCGTTGCGGGTGGGCTTCTGCATCATGAACGCGTGGTCCATCTTCCGCAGCGCGTACGGGGCCCACACCGAGCCGTGCTCGATGATGCCCACGCGCAGGTTCGGGAAGCGGGTGAAGATGTTGTCGAAGATCATCGCCGCGATGGTCTCCATGATCGGACGATCGCCCCAGTACGCGAACCACTGGAACGCGTCGAACCCGTCGAAGTAGTGGGTGTCGGGGTCGTAGCCGTACCGAGCACCCTCACGCTGTTGCTGGGTGTACCCGAGATGGATGACCGGCCAGACCCGGGCTTCCTGCAGTCGGGCCCAGAACGGGTCGTAGCAGGGGTCGCCAGGTGAGCGTTCGTTGAGCGGGCCCGCCGGGAGCAGGATCGTGCGGGCGCCCTCGGCGAGCACCCGGTCGAGTTCCTCCACCATGACCTCGACGGAGGCCAGCGGCACGTTGGCCGGCGCGAAGATCCGGTCCTTGAAGTCGAAGCCCCACTCGTCTTGGACCCACCGGTTGTAGGCCCGGACGTTCGCGGCGTTGGCTGCGGGATCGTCGAGGAAGTCGGCTTCGACCGACACGCCGACGCCGGTCGGGAACATGATCGCGGCCTGCAGCCCCTGGGCGTCCATGACCTCGAGGCGCTTGTCGCGGTTCTGGTAGGAGGGGGTGAGGAGCCGGTACTCCTGCACCGTCTTCTCACGTTCGGCGACATCTTGGATCAGGTGCGGGTTCGATTTGTAGGTGGCCGCACCGGGGAGGTGCTCGATCACGAGATCGGCGCGGATCTTCTCCTGGTGTTGATCTGCCTTGCCGGGGACGTAGTCCTTGGCAACCTTCCCCGCGGCGACGAACTCGGGCTCGAGGTGACGGGTGACCGCGTCGGCGGTGTCGTAGAAGTGGTTGTCCGCGTCGAACACCGGATACGGGAGCTTGGTCTCGAACATGGGATCCCCTTTGTTCAGCTGGCCATCATGCGTACTTTGTGCTGTCGAACAGAGCTGTCGTGTGGCGTCGTGGCGGACCGATCGTTGGAGGCCGGACCCGAGCGGAGCCGTTCACGTCGCCGAGGGCGGGAACAGGTGGCAGGCGACCGTGGTGCCATCGACCACCGTGGCCTCGGGTTTGTCGACCGAGCATCGTGGCATCGCCTCGGGACAACGCGTGTGGAAGCTGCAGCCGGAAGGAACCGCCAGCGGCGACGGGATGTCGCCCTCGAGGACGATGCGCTCACGGTTGCGCTGCACCACGGGGTCGGGAACCGGGACCGAACCGAGGAGTGCCTTGGTGTAGGGATGCTTTGGCGCGTCATAGATGGCGTCACTCGACCCCTGCTCCACGATCTCACCGAGGTACATCACCGCCACCCGGTCGGCCAGGACCCGCAAGGTGCTGAGATCGTGGGAGATGAAGAGGTACGACAGGCCGAGATCGTCCTTGAGGTCGGCGAGCAGGTTGATGATCTCGGCCTTCGTCGACACGTCGAGCGCGCTGACCGGTTCATCGAGCACCAGGAGCTGGGGCTCGAGGGCGAGCGCGCGCGCGATGCCGACCCGCTGGCGCTGACCGCCGGACATCTCGGATGGAAACCGCGACTTGTAGGCCGGATCGAGCTGGGCCTTGATCAGCAGCTCGTCCACTCGCGCTCGCCGCTCGACCTTGGAGCCGACATTGTGGGCCTGCAGCGGTTCCATGACGCTCGACTCGACCGTGGACGTCGGGGCGAGCGAGGTGTACGGATCCTGGAACACGACTTGGACGTGTCGGCGTTCCTCTCGAAGCTGCCGAGCGCGCAGGGTCGAGAAGTCGACACCGTTGACGACAACCTTGCCGCTCGTCCGCGGAAGGAGCCCGGCGACGATGTTGGCAACCGTTGACTTCCCGGACCCCGACTCGCCGACGAGTCCGATGGTCTCGCCGCGGGCCACGGTGAGCGAGATGTGATTGACCGCCGTCAGGGTCGCGCGTCGGAACAGCCCTCCCGCCCGCACGGGAAACTCCTTGACGAGATCCTCGACGACTACGAGATTCGCGATCTGCACCGGGTCCTCGATCGCGGTCACCGGACCTCCAGTTCCAGCTCGTGGGCACGGAAGCAGCGGACGGTGTGGCCTTGGACCATCGACGTCGGCGGCGGCTCATGGCGGCACTCGTCGGTGGCGAAGGCGCAGCGGGGCGCGAACCGGCAACCTCCGGGCATGTTTGCCAGGGACGGCACGCTGCCGGGCAACGACGGCAGACGACGCTCGGTACTGGTGGTCGACGGGACTGCCGCGAGGAGACCCGCCGTGTACGGATGCTTCGGCGAGGCGAACAGTGCATCGATGCGTGCGGTCTCGACCACGTGCCCGGCGTACATCACCGAGACCCGGTCGCAGATCTCGGCCACCACGCCGAGATCGTGGGTGACCAGGATCACCGACATGCCGAGCCCTTCCTGCAGCGAGCGCAGCAGGTCGAGGATCTGGGCCTGGATCGTCACGTCGAGCGCGGTCGTGGGCTCGTCGGCGATGAGCAAGCGCGGGTCACCGGCGAGGGCCATGGCGATCATCGCCCTTTGCCGCATCCCACCCGAGAAGTTGTGCGGGTAGTCGTCGATGCGCCTCTCGGGGGAGGGAATGCCGACCAGGTCGAGCAGTTCGATCGCCCTGCGGTTCGCGGCCGACTTCGACAGTGACGAGTGGTTGCGGAGTGCCTCTCGAAGCGAGTTGCCGATCGTGTACACGGGATCGAGCGAGGTCATCGGATTCTGGAAGACCATGGCGATCTCCGCTCCACGGATCTCGCGCATCTCCTCCATCGATAGATCCAGGAGCTCCCTTCCCTCGTACACGACGGATCCGCCGGTGATACGACCGGGGGGCGACTGCAGCAGTCGCATGATCGACATCGCCGTGACGGTCTTCCCCGATCCCGACTCGCCGACGATCCCCAGCACTTCACCGGGGGCCACCTCGAGGCTGACGTGGTCGAGCGCTTGGAGAACGCCGTCGTGGGTCTCGAACTCGACGGAGAGATCGCGCACGACGAGACGGGGCGGCTTCGCAACGGCAACCTCAGCCGGCGGTCGCTC
Organism: Acidimicrobiaceae bacterium; assembly: GCA_024641655.1. Lineage (GTDB taxonomy): Bacteria > Actinomycetota > Acidimicrobiia > Acidimicrobiales > UBA8592 > JAHECR01. The sequence continues at coordinate 4,394 of JAHECR010000060.1, read as the reverse complement.
CGCGGACAGCGTCCTCGACACCGTGGTGATGCCGAGCTTGGCCTGCCTGCGTGAACCACGCTGGACGCCCGTACCGAGCGAGTCGCGCAAACCGTCCCCGATGAGATTGAAGGCCAGCACGACGCTGCCGATGGCGATGAGCGGGGGGAACAGCCCGTTGGGGTTCCGGAGGATGTTGCGGTTTGCCCGGCTGAGCATGTTTCCCCAGGTGGCGTCCTCCGGGCTGACGCCGATACCCAGGAAGCTCAACGCAGCCTCTGCGGTCAGCGCTGCGCCGAGCGCGAGGGAGATCGTGACGCTGAGCGCAGGGATCACGCCGGGGAACACGCGTCGCAACATGATCCAGGGCGTTTTGCTACCCACCGACTTCGAGGCCGCAATGTACGGCTCCGACGCCACCGCCAGCGCCTGGGCCCTGATGAGACGGATGAAACTGGGCGAGATGATGACGATCAGCGCGATCATCACGTTGTTGAGCCCGTTGCCCAGAACGCCGACGAGTGCCAACGCAGCGACGATGCCGGGCACGCTGGTGATGGCATCGAGCACGCGCATGATGGCGGTGTCGGTCCATCCACCGCGGTACCCAGCGAGTAGGCCGATCGGCGCCGAGACCAGGAGCGCGGCGCCGACGACGATGAGCGACACTCGGATCGACACCGCAGCGCCGACCATCATCCTGCTGAACACGTCGCGGCCGAGGTCGTCGGCGCCGAGCCACGTGTCGCTGTTGAGCGAGCCGAACTGATCGCCGACGAACTGCTCCTTGGGATCGAACGGCGTCCAGACATAGCTGGCGAGGGCGACGATGCCGACCAGCACGATCCACAGCAGGGCGGCGACCGCGACCCTGTCGCGCGTGAACTGGCGAAGAGCGCGGCGGAACGGGCCTCTGCTGGCGGCCGGCCCCGAAGAACTGGCATCTCCCGTGGTGAGCTCGAGACCGGGATCGGCCGATGAGCCCGCCGCGGGCACGCGGATCTCGTCGCTCATCGGATCTCCAGCCTCGGGTTGAGCACGAGCAACGCGATGTCGATCACGAGGTAGACCGCCACCTGGACGAGCACGAACCACATGACGATTCCACGGATGGCAGGGAGGTCGGTCGCGACGACCGAGTCGATCATGAAGGTTCCGATTCCCTGGATGGCGAAGAGCCGTTCGATGATCACCGTGCCGCCGAAGACGAAAGTCATTTGCGAACCGAGCACCGCGACGGCCGGGATCGCGGAGTTTCGCAGCGCGTGTTTGCCGATGGCCTTGCCACGCCCCGACCCGACAGCCCACGCGGTGCGGACGTAGTCGGCGTTGGCTGCTTCGACGAGTCCGGACCGTAACTGTCTGGAGAGAGCACCCGCCCCGAGCAGGCCGAGGCTGATGCCGGGGAGGGTGATCGATTTCAGCCAGCCGGTGAACGAGTCGCTCAACGGGACGTAGCGCACCGCAGGGAAGAGGTCGAGCTCCAACGCAAAGACCCGAATCAACACGATGGCCATGATGAAGGAGGGGATCGAAACGCCGGCCGTTGCCAGGGCGATGCTCACCTTGTCGGCGATGGTCCCGGGTCGAGCGCCGGCGATGGTGCCGGCGACGAGCCCGAGGATCACTGAGCTCACAACCGCGAAGACCGCGATGCTCAGTGTTGCCGGCATACGGTCGACCATCGTGTCGCGCACCGGTTGACCGTTCTGCAGCGAACCGCCGAAATCGAAGCGCAGGGCATCGCTGAGCCAGTGGAAGTACTGGGTGAAGAACGGATCGTCCAGGCCCAGGTTCTCGCGAACCGCGGCGATCGACTCCGGCGTTGCGAAATCGCCGCCCGCCAAGGCACGCGCCGGCTCACCCGGCAGGAGCAGCACCAAAGCGAATGCCCCCAGTGACACCAGGAACAGAGTGGGAATGGCGATCAACAACCGCAGGCCGATGATCCGGAACAGTCTCACGAGACCGGGATTCCTTCCTTGCGTTGGGCGTGCCCGAGGGGTGGGCACGCCCGCCGTCGAACAACAGGGTGGGGGTCAGCCCCATGGGCCGACCCCCACCCGAAACCATCCGCGATCAGCTGGTCTTCACGTAGATGCCATCGAAGAACGACGAGATGGCGGTGGCACCCGTGAGGCCGATGGTCCCCGGTTGGACGCCTGCCACCTTGTCGCTGTTGTAGACGTACACCGCCGGCTGGGTCATGAGCGGATACCACCAGTGGTTGCTCGTGACCCGCTCGTTGATGTCGGTCCAGGTCTGATCGAGCTCGGCTTCACTGAGATCGCCGGCGATGACCTTGTCGAGCATCGCCTGCAGCTCGGCGTCCTGGAAGGCGCACTGGTTCCAGCCGTTGGCGACGCCGTTGTTGTGGAACTGGACCGAGAGGACACCCGGGTTGACGTTGGCGATCACGCCGAAGCCGCCGGTCTCGGGGTTGAGGACCTCGGCGTACTGGTAGCTCGGGTACTCGGTGAGCTTGGCCTTGATGCCGACCTTCGCCAGCTGACCGATGACGGTCTCGGCGATGAGGATGTGCACCTGGAAGCCCGGGTAGTGACCCATCACGACCTCGGTGTTCGGATCCCAGTTGATCTCGGCGAGCAGCGCCTTGGCCTTCTCGACGTCACCGTCGGTGTCGATGAGCCCCTCGCGGGCGTTCGGGAAGCCCGGGGGCCACAGGCTTGCCATCGGCACGCCGTTGCCCGCCAGAACCACCTGGACGAGCTGTTCGCGATTGATGGCGAGATCCACGGCCTCACGGAACTTCGGATCGTCGAAGGGCGCATAACCGTTGCAAACCGCCAGGGTGTAGTGACCCTGGTTGTTGGTGACCACCGATGCGAACGGGCCCTTCTGCACCAGCGAGTCGACCTCGGAGGCCACCGTCGCGATCATGTCGACTTGGTCGCCTTCGAGCGCATTGGCAGCCGCGGTGAGGTCCGGGATGTTCAGGAGCTCGATGTGTTTGAGCAGGTATTTGTCGGCGTCGAAGAAGTCGTCGTACTTCTCCAGCGTGAGATGGTCCTCGAACTGGAAGTCGACGATCTTGTACGGACCGGCTCCGTAGACCGTCTCGGGTGGGTTCGATGTCGGAGAGGCCGGCATGGCGACGACCGTCGTCAACGTGTCGGGGAACAGACCCGCGACGGGTGCGCTGAGGTGGAAGGTCATCTCGGTGTCGCTGTTGACGTCGATGCTCGTGATCTTGCCGACCTGGGTGGTCGCATGGATCGGATGGCCTTCCCAGCCGGCGATCATCATCATGAAGTCGGCGAGGATCTGCGCGGTGTACGGCGTGCCATCGTGGAACGTGAGGCCTGCACGCAAGGTGAGGTTCACCGTGCTGGGGTCGACGATCTCGTAGCTCTCGGCCAGGAAGGGCTCGTACTCGCCCGTGCGGCTGAGGACCAGCGGCGTACCCATGACTTGGGTGTAGACGGCGAGATGGGTGCTGCCGTTGCCCCAGATGTCGCCGGCAGCGCCTTCGCTGTTCTTCTCCTGCGCGGTCCAGACCATGCGGGCCATGAAGTACTGGAGGCGCAGCACGCCGTCAGGGTCGTAGTCCTCGGGACCCGATGGGGCCATCGTCGCGGTCGCCTCGGGCGTCGCCCCTGGAGCCAGGGTCGCCGTCGGTTCGGTGGTGCCGTCGTCGGTACCCGTCGCGTCATCGTCGTCACCGCACGAAGACGCTATGAGCGCTAGCGCGAGCAGGATCGCGGCAAGCCAGCGGAATCTCTTCATCTGTAACCCCTCCGGGAGGAATCCCTGTCGCTCGTGACCCCGTCGATCACGAGCGGTGTGTCCTTCGACACAGCGCCACACCGTACAGTGTCTAGATAGAGCGCGCCAACCTCCGATCGCGAGCTCCGATGGTGAGTGCAATGTCCGACTCCGATGACGAACGCCACGCCCTCCGCGACGCCGAACCGTTGCTCGTCGAGATCCGCGATCGCCGCATGATCCTCACGCTGAACCGGCCCGACGCCCTCAACGCGCACACCGACGCCATGCGCCTCGCGCTCATCGACGCCTACGAGCGCTTCGACAACGACGATGGACTCGGCGTCCTGATCCTGCGCGGGAACGGGCGCTCCTTCTCCGCTGGCGCCGACCTCAAAGAGGCATCGTGGGCCCACCCCGAACTGAGCCCCTGGGAGGTCGCGAACCGCCGCCGCCTCGGCATGGCGCACTTCGAGCGGCTGGAGCAGGTCCGCAAACCGACGATTGCGTGCATCCACGGCTACGCCGTCGGGGGCGGCCTGGAGCTGGCGTTGTGCGCCGACATCCGTGGCCGCAGCGATCGCGGCTCGCACCACCTCGATGCGGATCGGCACTGCGGTCGCGCTGCTACCGCTGCACACCGCAATCGAGACCGCGCAAGGGATCGCGATCGCCGACATCATCAGCGG
>JAHECR010000087.1 GCA_024641655.1 Acidimicrobiaceae bacterium | reverse complement strand
GGCCCGGAAGTTGTGCTGACGGTACGCCTCGTTCATGCGATCACCGATGTAGGGCACCCAGGTGGCGCCGCCCTCGGAGATCAGCACCTTGAGGTCGCGATGACGGTCCAGCGCACCCGACGCCACCATCTTCATCGCAGCCTGGAGACCCGAGATGCCCGAGTTCGTGTGGTTCAACACCGCACCACCAGGGCCCCGGTAGGCGATACCGACCACCTCACCGGCGGCCATGTCGATGGGGTCGGTACCGATGTGGAACGCGAGCACCATGTTCATGCGCTCACACGCCGTCCAGAACGGCTCCCACGAGTCCCGGTTGTAGTCCTCGAGCACCGGGGGAGGCGTCGTGGGCAAGAACACCGACCGGAACCCCATCTCGGCGGCCCGTTCGACCTCTGCGATGGCATCGCCGAGGTCGAGCATCGACACCTGCGCCGTGGGCAGGAGCCGCTGGGGCGACTTGTCCATGATCTCGGCCTTGGTCCAGTCGTTCGACACCCGCATCGCCTCGCGCACCAGCACCGGGTCACGGAACGACGCGTTCCACATCCCCAACGAGGGGTAGACCACCTCGGCCCAAATCCCCTCCCCATCGAGGTCCTTCAACCGCACGTCGACGTCACCCACCCCTTTGGTCATGCTGCTGCGCTTGAAGAACTCCTGCTGCGCCGGGCTCGGGAGGCGACGCCGGAACGACTGCCCGTCCACGTGAACCGTCTCGTACTGGCCATCATCGTCTTTGACCGCTCGGGGCATGCGTGCCGCCAGCTCGGCAGGCAGCTCCTTCCACGCGTCCGTTCCCTCGATGAAATGCGAATCGCCCGAATTCGCCCAGATCTTCTCGCTCATGACCATCCTCCACAACCAGTCGACACGACTTCGGGGACACTATCGCGAAAGTGCACCGTAATGCAGTTTTGTACTCAGATGCATTCCGTCGAGTTCATGGTGTGAGATACCTTGCCAGCGATGCCTCAGCTGCGGCGTTGGCACGGCCCGCGACCCCCGTCGCCGGCGCGAGCGCGTCGAAGCCGTGCGGGGCCCCGGGAAACACGTGCAGCTCGGTCGGCACGCCCGCGGCCAGGAGCCGCGCCGCATAGTCGATGTTCTCGTGCACGAACCCATCGAGCGTCCCGACATGGAGATAGGCCGGTGCAACGCCTGCGAGGTCGGTGGCACGTGCGGCCGCAGCGTACGGCGAAACGCCGTCGCTGCCGTAGGCATCGCCGAGGTATGCCTGCCATCCGAAGGCGTTCATCTGCGGACTCCAGATGGGCACGTTCCACTGGCTCGACGGCGTCGTCTGGCGATCGTCGAGCATCGGGTACACGAGGTGCTGGTAGGAGACGGCCACCCCGCGGTCGCGTGCCAACAGCGCGAGCCCCGCCGCGAGGCCGGCCCCGGCGCTGCGGCCGAACACCGCGATCCGTTCGGGATCGACGCCGAGCTCCCGAGCGTGGCCGGCGATATAGGCCAGCGCAGCGAAGCAGTCGTCGAGTGGTCCGGGGAACGGTGTCTCGGGGGCCAGGCGGTACTCGACCGACACCGCAACGCACCCGTACGCATCGACGAGCTGATCGAGGCGCGGTTTGTCGTCCTCGTGCGTGCCGGTGATGTAGCCGCCGCCATGCATCAGCAGGCATGCCGGGACCGACCCCGACCGCTCTTCGCGACGGGCGATGCAGATGAGCACGTCGGGGTCACCGTCGGCTCCGGGGATACGCAGGTCCTCACGGGTGACCCCCGGAGGCGGCGCCGCGTCGTAGGTGGCGCTGCGGGCGGAGCGGAGGGCCGCCAGCCCCTCGGCGCTCGGCGGCGAGCCGTCACCCGACGCGGCCAAGAAGCCGGCCAGCGCGGCGCCGATCTCGGGATCCAACTCCCCCATCGTGTCTGCAGTGGTCATGGCGTCCTGTTCTCCCGAACGGTGGTGGGTCGTCGCGCCGTGGAGTTACGTGGCGCGCTTGTGTCTGCGATCAGATCGTGGCGACGACGCCCGCGGCGCGCAATGCCTCGATGCGCTCCGCGTCGTAGCCGAGCTCGGTCAGCAGCGCCACGGTGTGCTGGCCGCACAACGGCGCAGCACCCGCGACGGTGGCAGAACGCGACAGCGACACCGTGGGAGCCAGCCGCGGATACGTCTCCAGCACGTGGTGCTGGGCCTCGGTGAGGATGCCGATCGCATCGCCCAACCCGCCGTCGAACCACACGACTTCCTCGACGGGACCCTCGGCAACCGCAACGCATGCGATGTCGGCGGCGGTAAGGCGGGTCTCCCACGCGTCGCTGGTGTCGGTGGCGAACAGCACGGCGAGCGTGTCGGCCAGGCGATCGTCGTCGTCGGCGAGGTCGGGATCGAGTGCCAGCTCGTTCGAGAGCGCGGCCCAGTCCCGCGGCGTGGGCGCCGCAAGGAATACCCATCCGTCGCCGCTCTCGTACAGGCGGTACCGAGCGTGGAGTCCGTACAGGTCGGGGTCAGGGGTCGCCAGGGCGGGGCGGCCCGCATACTCGACCATGTCCTCGGCCAGGCAGTGCGCCATCGACGACAACATCGACGTCACCATCTCTTGGCCGAGGCCGGTGCGCCGCTTCGCGAGCAACCCCAGCAACAGGGCGGTCGCAACGCCGAGCGACGAAAAGCCGTCGGCGTGGCCAACAGTGAGGGTGGCACCACCGAGGCGCTGGGAGTACATCCGGACGTCTTCCGCCGACAGCGCCGGATCGGCCGGCACGTTGCCTCGGCCGCCGACGTTGCGGTAGCCGAGCCCCGAACCGGCCCCGATGGTCGGCGCGAACGCGGGTCGCCCGCCGTACGGATCGCCCAGGCCGTAGCCGGGAGCATTCAGGTACACGAGGTCTGGGTTGACGGCGAGCAGGTCGGCTGCCGCGAAGCCGTGCCGTTCGGCCACGCCGGCGCGGAAGGTCTGCAACACCACGTCGGCACGCCGTGCCAGCTCTTCCACGATGGCACGCCCTTCGGTCGACGCATAGTCGATGGCGAGGCTCTCCTTTCCCTGGAGCGCCTTGATACCGGCCACCTCGGGGAACGGCATCATGTGGCGCTGCGGGTCACCCTGGTGCTGTTCGAGCTTGATCACGCGGGCGCCGAGGTCGGCGAGCAGGGTCGCACCGAACGGCCCGGCGTAGAACGAGCCGAACTCGAGCACGGTGACCCCCGCAAGCGGCGGGGTCGCCGGATCCGGCGCACGGCCCGACCCGTTCGTGGAGACGCCGTTGCCGGCAGCCTCGGGCGCCCAGCCGTGGTCGGCGTCGAGCGCAGGCGCCGCGTCATCGGGCGTGCCGGGCGTGGCAAGCATCGCCACGAGCGGCCCCGGCTGCAGGACCGGCCCCAGCGTCGGATCGTCGATCGACAGCACCCGACCGTCGGCGACGAGCTGTGGATGGTGCAGCAGCTCCGACCCGTCGCGGAACATCTCGGCCCACACGTCGGTCTCGCGCTCGAACTCGTCGAGCCATTCGGCGTAGGTCTTGGTGCGCGTGATCTCGATGGCCTTGTCGAGCCAGCGGACCCGCATCTCGGGGTCATCAGGCGTCCGCCCGCCCGTCCACTCCTCGTCGTCCATGAGCTCGCCGAGACCCGTGAGGCGCAGGAACGCCTGCCAGAGCCGATCTGACATCTGGGAGAACTGCATGTACTTGCCGTCTTTGGAGAAGCCGACCATCAGGCGCAGGAACAACGGCGAGTTCGGCACCGTGCCCTCGGCGCTGTGCGATGCCGGGGCGAGCGCCTCGAACGCGCCGGCATAGCGCTTCGTGAGGAGACGAATGAGCCAGTTCCAGGTGTCGTGGGCGAGGATGCCCTGCACCATCGTGGTCTCGACCCTCTGGCCCAGCCCGCTCGATTCGCGCTCGATCAGGGCGGCGAGCACCCCGTGGAGCGCGGTCTGGCTTGCGCTGAACGCGCAGTAGGGCGACGCAACGTAGGCCGGCCCCGGGCGGGTGCAGAGTCCGGCGAACGCGTCGAGCATGCCGATCTTGGCCATCACGATGGGTTCGTAGGCCTTTAGGTGCGACAACGGGTTGTCGCGCCCGAAGCCGGTCACCGACGCGTACACGAGCCCGGGATTGGCCGTCGCGAGCTCGTCGTAGCCGAGACCGCGGCGCTCGGCGACCCCCGGCCGCCACGTCTCGACGACCACATCTGCATGCGCTGCAAGCTCCCGGGCGGTTCCCAGATCGCCAGGCTGCGCGAGGTCCAGGACGATGCTTCGCTTCCCCCGTCCCCAGAACGGCCATGCCGGCTGGTTCCGAAGGGGCGAGCCGCCCGGCGGTTCGACCAGGACGACCTCGCAACCGAAGTCGGCCAGCGTCTGGGTGATGTGCGCTCCGGTCA
>JAHECR010000086.1 GCA_024641655.1 Acidimicrobiaceae bacterium | reverse complement strand
GATCGGCATGTGGACCATCATCGCCTTCATCGGTGGAGGTGATCCGAGCCGCATCATCAGTGGAACCTTGGCCATGGGAGAGCCCATGGTCCACGAGTACTCGACCAGCTTCGTGACGCGGTGCGGGTGAGCGGCGGCGGCCCGAAAACTGAAGTACCCACCCATCGAGGTGCACGCGATCGGTGCGGCTTCGATGTCGAGACCGTCGCACCTTCTCAGCCAGCACGCAGGAGGAAGTCATCGAAGACCGCTACCCACTGATTCTCGTACCAGGATTCAAGATCGCCCAAGCAGTACGGACCATTGCCCTGCGCGATGGCATCTCAGTCGAACAGCTCCTCGAACGCGTCGATGCAAGCTATGACAGCCGACTCCGCGACCGCGACCCCGAGCAGGTCCTGATCTCCTCAGGCCTTCCTCAGAATAATCGCGACGAAGGGGTGGGAAATTCCCGGCACCCAGACTGAGAAGATCAGTGTCGGCGAGTCTCCTCGCTCGCATTTGTGGTCACGATGTGGTCCGCTCGGACCGGAGGGGGCCTGTTAGCCTCCATCGGTGAGGAACCAGACATGAAGCGAAAGCTGGCGGCGATTCTGGTTGCTGACGTTGTCGGCTACTCGCGTTTGATGGAGGCCGACGAGGAGGGCACCGCGGTTCGCGTCGGGGCATTGCGTGCGATCGTCGATGCTCAGGTGGCCGAGACCGAGGGCCGGGTCTTCAAGGCGATGGGCGACGCCGTTCTCGTTGAGTTCCCGAGTCCGATCAATGCGGTGCGCGCGGCCGTTGGCATCCGTGCCGGGCTGGCGTTGGCGCAGCAGGACATCGAGGCGCCGATGCTGATGCGGTACGGGCTACACCTGGCCGATGTGCTGATCGACGGCGACGACCTGCTCGGCGACGGTGTCAACCTCGCGGCGCGGATCCAGACCGCTGCCGAGCCGGACGCGATCGACATCAGCGCCGCCCTGTTCGAGTCGGTCCGCCGGTCTTCGCCGTACGCGTTCGAGGATCTCGGCGAGCAGAGATTCAAGAACATCAGCGAGGCCATCAGGGTGTATCGCTTGCGGGGGGAGATCGGGCGCCACCGTTACCAGTTGGCGCCCGAGCCACGGCCGCAGCAGCGCCAGCGGCAACCGCATTCGTTGGCGGTGATGCCGATCGAGTTCGCGACCGGCAACGACGACCAGCGCTACCTCGCGGATGGCATCGCCGAGGAACTGATCTTCGAACTGGGGCGTTTCCGCACGCTGTTCGTGACGTCCCGTTCGGCCGCCGCTGCGTTCGCCGAGCAGCACCTCGACCCGGTCGCGGTCGGTGAGCAGCTGGGGGTGCGCTACCTGCTGGTCGGCAGCCTGCGCCAGCTGGGTCAGCAGGTGCGGCTGGCCCTCTCGCTGGTCGAGACCGAGACGGCCAGCGTCGTCTGGAACGACCGCCTGAGCCTGCCGTTCGACGAGTTGGTCGAAGCGATCGACGAACTGGTCGCGCGTATCGCTGCCACGGTGCTGGGTCGGATCCAGGAGGCAGACATCTCCTCGGTCCGGCGGATGCGCCCGGACTCGATGACCGCCTACGAGTTCCACCTGCGGGGTTTGGAGTACCACCGCCTCGGCGGGGTGACCGATGCCAACCTGCAGGATGCGCTCGGCTGGTTCGAGCGCGCCATCGAGGCCGATCCCGCGTTCGCCAGGCCGCAGGCGATGTGGGTGTGCGCCCGGTCGAACCTGCCGGGGTTCGACTGGGATGAGGGTGAGCAGCGCACCCAGCGCGCGCTCGAGCTCGACCCCAACGATCCCGAGGCGAATCGGGTCATGGGCTCGATCCTGATGCACCGGGGCGCGTTCGACTCCGCCCGCCGCTATCACGAAAAGGCGATGGACTTGAGCCCGTCCGATGCCTACATCCGCGCTCGCTCGGCCGCCTTCTACAACTTTGCGGGGGAGCCAGGACGGGCGCTCGAGTTGCTGGACGAGGCGACTGACCTCGACCCGTTCCTGCCGGTGTGGTGTGTGGAGGAGCGTGCCGCTGCGCTGTACAGCGCCGATCGTTACGCCGAGGCGGCCGACGCCGCGCTCGGGCTGACGTTCCAGACCCGACGCTCGCGTCTGTACCGTGCCGCGGCCCTGGTGGCACTCGGCGACATGGACACCGCCAGACGGGCCGTGCGTGAGGCGTTGGCGGTGGCGCCCGACTTGACGACGGCCTTTATCGACGACCAGGAGCACTATCTGGACGACGCGGTCACGCAGACGATGACCGAGCGCCTCGCCGCGGCGGGGCTACCCGCGGCCGATCCGCCGGCCCTCCAGTAGCAGCTCTGCTCTCGTGCCGCTCGGGATCTGGTCGAGGCCTCAATGTGCCGATCAGGGGCACCCCTAACCGGCGATCCTGGACGGTCCGTCAGGGCGGGACCGTCCGGGATCATGGGGCATCTTGCACGGACGCCTTGGCATCTAGGCGGTTGCCGCAGAGTGGACCGGTTGGCGAAACCTACAGATCTGGAGATCTGCGCTGGCCAATGCGGCGCAGACCGCACCGTCGACGACTTCGAGGACACCGAGCGGTTGGTGATCGTGTACCGCATCGGGCATCGCGCCACGACCTACCGACCTCGCCGATCGAAACCCGCTAGGTAATCGCGCACCTCGACGAACATTCTGGCGAACGGCTTCCGGCGTTACGAGTGACCCGAGCGCCCAGCAACGCGTGCTGGTACAGCGGGCTGTTGCCGACGCTGACACGATCCCGAAGTGACAGCGGGCCCCGGGGCATTGGCGAGTCGTTGGTCGGCTGTTCCCAGGGCGCAGCCCAGGACTTCGGCGAGAGGCTCCCCGAGGCTCATCTCTCCGGGAGCAGGAGCAGATCGGTGAGGGTGCGGGTGAGCCAGGCGCGGAAGCGGTCGGCGTCCCACCCGAGGGTGTCGCGCAGGAGCAGGAACACCTCGGTGCTGCCCACCGCCCAGACGGTGTCGGTGCTCTCGGCCACCGGGTGCCGCAGCGATCCCTCGGAGATCGATCCGACTGCTTGTGCGATCGTCTCGAGTCGGCGGTGGAGCTGGTCCGTGAGCGTGGCGGCCACCACCTCGTCCACCGCGGCGGCCTGGCGGAAGGCTCGCTGCACGGCGGCCGAGCGCTCCTGGGTCGACGCGATCAGTTCGGCGATGACGGCCACCTGTCGGCGGGGGTCGGCCTCGTCGGCCAGCTCGGTGAATGGCGCCCGGTCCGACACCAGCAGTTCTCGGTCGTCGCCGGCCACGGCCCGATCCAGCACCATGTGCAACAGCTCGGCCTTGCTGGTTCCGGCCTTGTACACGGATTGGACCGCCACGCCCGCCTCAGCGGCGATGTCGGCCATGGTCGTGGCGACGTAGCCCCGCTCCACGAAGAGCCCGTGGGCTGCGTCGACCACCCGGCGACGGGTGGCCCGCCGCTCCTCCTCGGCCCGTTCGCGGCGACGGGTGCTGTCGTAGGTGCGCTTGGTTGCCACCCCTTGACAGTAGAACATACATCTGCGCAGAATCAAGATCTACTCTAATTAGGAGACGTCACCATGACCGACAACGACAACCCGATCGCAGCTCTCGAGCGCTCCTACGACGAGCTGGCCAAGGCGGTGGCGAACCTCTCCGCCGACCAGCTCTCGGCCCCGACCAACTGCCCCGACTGGGACGTGCGGGGGCTGCTCAACCACACCCTCGGCGGCGGGCTCATGTACACGCTCGTGAACGACGGCATCGTCGCCACCGAGGACGCCGGCGACGTGGCCGGCTCCGACCCGGTGGGCGCCGTGGCGCAGGTGGCAGAGGCCAACCTGGCCTCATGGCGGGCCGAAGGCGCCCTCGTGGGCGACCGGGCCTACCCGTGGGGCACATTTCCGGCACCGGTTGGGCTGCTCATCAACCTGGGCGAGATCGCGGTGCACGCCTGGGACCTGGCCCAGGCCACCGGGCAGCACGCCACGATCGACCCCGGGGCCGCCCAACTCGTCTACGACCTCTACACCAACATCCCCATGGACGACATGCGGGCGAACGGCGTGTACGGCCACGAGATCCCTGTAGACAGCTCGGCGCCGGTGGCCGACCGGCTTCTCTGCTTCCTGAGCAGGCGGCCATGACGACAACCGCGGTCAACGTGGTGCGCGACGCCGATGCCGAGCGGTTCGTGGCTCCCGACGGCTCGTCGCTGCGGCTTCTCGCGGATCCGGCGGTCACCGGCTGCGACCTGAGCGTGCACCACAGCGTCTTGCGCAACGGAGCCGACGGTGCCGGCCCCCACCACCACGACACATCAGCCGAGCTGTTCTACGTGATCGGCGGCACCCTCGAGTTCCTCGTGGGCCACGAGGTCGTTCGCGCCGGCGCCGGCGACTTCCTGGTGGTCCCGG
>JAHECR010000021.1 GCA_024641655.1 Acidimicrobiaceae bacterium | reverse complement strand
CCGTCGGCGGCTCGGAGTCGAGTGTGATGTGTCGGCGAGCCAAGCCGAAGCACTCGCCTTTCCGTAGTCCGGCGAACGCCGCCAGGTACACCATGGCGCGATACCGGGGATCGATCGCGTAGGCCAGTGCCAACACCTCGTCGAGCGTTGGGATCTCCCGCTCCTTGCTCCGCTCGACTGCAGCGCCCTTCAGACGACATGGATTCTCCCGGATCAACCGGTCGTCGACAGCGCTCTGGAGGATCTGACGGAGCAACCGGTACGCCTTCGCTGCCGTCGTGTCGCTGATCGAGCCGGCCCGGATCGTCGAGTTCCACTCCCGCACGGTCGCTGCGGTGATCCGCCCAACGACCATGTCCTCGAACGTCGGCTTGATGTGACTGGTCAGCAGGTAGCTGTAGAGCTCGGTCGTGCTGGGGCGCAGCTCGGTCTTCGCCGCCAACCAGGCGTCGGCGTAGTCACCGAAGAGCGTTGAGCGGCTGGTCGGATCAAGTTCATCGCCTCGGTGGAGGTCGGCTTCGGTCGTAGCCAGCCAGCGGGCGGCGTCGGCCTTGGTGAGGAACGTGATCGGACCCGTCAGCCTCTGCCGCGTCTCGGGGTGGGTGTACATGGCCTGCCAGCGCCCCGATCGGAGCCTTCGCACGCTCCCGAATGTTCTCCGCCCTGCCACCTTGTCGACCGTACGTGCGCGCTGCTACGCGCGCAATGCGCGCGCGACCGCCCGTAGGCCGGCAGACCTAGGCCGTAACGCGACGAAACCGCAGGCCTGTGACCTGCGGTTTCGAGCTGCGATTGGTGGTGGAGCTGGCGGGAATCGAACCCGCGACCCCCTGCTTGCAAAGCAGGTGCTCTAGCCAACTGAGCTACAGCCCCATGTTCCTCGCTTCGTGCATCGTGGCCGGGCGGCACTCGATGCAACGTCGCGACGACGAGAAACGCTATCACCGTGCCCGACGGATTCGGGTCGACGCGCGGAGGTCGATCGCGGAACGCCACCGGAGCGGCGGCACTCCGCCCGCGCCGTCGCGCCCATGAGCTACCTTCGCCGACATGGCCAACGTCTCCCACTTCACCGTGGCGCCGGATCGTTTCGCTCCCTGGATCGCATGCCTGTGGCAGGGACCGCCGCCGGAAAGCGTGACGCTCCACTGCTACGTCCACCTGGCCGATGCACTCGACGGCGCACGTCGCATGCTCGTGGTGTGGGATGGCGATGACGAACGAGGGGCGGCGGCTTTCGAGCGTTCGTTCGCGGAATTCGGGACCTTCGAGACCGAGAACGGCCGGATCGCAACACCTGGCCTCGCCGCCGCGCTCGCCCGCGACCTCGAGGGATTCCGCTCCGTCCTCGCAACCAGGGCGCAACCGCCAGAGGAGATCGAACGAGCGCTCGACCTGCGCCGCCGCGGGCATGACGCGGCGAGCCACGCGGCGGCCCTCGCCGCCGGTGAGGCGTGGGCACTCGCCGAATCGCCGGGACCATGACCCGGTCTCGTCGGCCCGCTCGGCGCTTCGCGCTACGGCACAAGTGCCCTGACACTATCGACGGATATCTGCAACGCTCGAAGCAGGTCGGCGACGCAAGTTTCGCGGCAGCCGACCCCGTAACAAGGAGAACGAACCGTGACCGCCAAGATCATCGTCGGTGTCGATGGGTCCGAAACAAGCGAGAAGGCCCTCGTGTGGGCCAGCCGGCTCGGCGCCCGGGCCGGCGTAGCCATCGAGCCCGTCCTCACCTGGCACTACCCGGTGACCTCACCCACCGTGCTCGGCGACGCCTTGGCCATTCCACCCCTCGACGACCTCGAAGCCGGTGCCGTCGCGCGGCTGCGCACTTTCCTGGAGGCCACTCGACCGCAATGCGATCCCGGCGCAACCATCGGTGACGGCATCGTGGTGGCCGGAGCGGCAGGTCCCGTGCTCTGCGAGCTGGCAGAAGACGCCGACCTGCTCGTGATCGGATCGCGCGGATACGGCGGATTCAAGGGACTCGTACTCGGCTCCGTGAGTGCCCACTGCGCCAACGCCTCGCCGTGCCCGGTTGCGATCATTCCCACCGAGTGGGAGCCCCACGGCTCGACGGGCGTCGTGGTCGTGGGGGTCGACGGTTCCGAGAACTCCCGGGCGGCGGTTACGTGGGCCGACGAGTGGGCCAGGCCGGACGCGGTCCTCCATCTCGTGCACGCCTGGACCTACCCGGTCGGCTACAACGCCGAGACCGTCGCCTTCGACCCGGCGTTGCTCGAGGACGCGGCGAGCGCGACCCTCGACGAGGCCGCGGCCACAGTCACCCGACACGGCACCGAGGTTCGCTGCGTGCGTGGCGACGCCCGCCACGCACTGCACGAAGCCGCCGCAGGTTCCGACCTGCTGGTCATCGGCGCACGCGGGCACACCGGCCTCGTACGCATGTTGCTCGGCTCGGTCGCGTCGTCTGTTGTGCACCACCTCGAGGTGCCCACTGTCATCGTGCGCGCCGACGATGAATGATGCGTCGCCCGAACCCGGCTGGGAGGAGCTGCGCCGCCATGCCGTCGCGGTCGCCGCGCAGGCCTACGCGCCGTATTCACGGCTGGCAGTAGGCGCCGCGGCCCGAACCGTCGACGGTGAGATCGTCACCGGCTGCAACGTCGAGAACGTATCGTTCGGCTTGACGCTCTGTGCCGAATGCGGTGTCGTCTCCGAGCTGCGCCGACGCGGGCTCCACCCGCTGGCGCTCGCCGTCAGGGACCGCGACGGGCACGTCCTGACCCCGTGCGGTCGTTGCCGGCAGATCCTGCTCGAGGTCGCGGGTCCTGCGCTTCTGGTCGACACCGGATCCGGATGGGTCACCATCGCTGACCTCCTGCCCGGCGCATTCGGCCCCGTCGACCTGCCTGGCGACGACGCCGACCACGGTGCCTCGTGAGGGCGCTCGATGTCGTCACCGCCAAGCGCGACGGTCACGAGCTGACTCCCGAACAGATCGACTGGTTCATCTCGACCTATTCCCGCGGTGGCGAGATCGCCGACGAGCAGGCGGCCGCGCTCGCGATGGCGATCTTCTTCAACGGCATGACCGACGCTGAGCTGACGCGCTGGACCAGCGCCATGATCGCCTCCGGAACGACCCTCGACCTGTCGTCGCTCGACCGACCGACCGTCGACAAGCACTCGACTGGCGGCGTGGGTGACAAGATCTCGCTCATCTTGGTCCCGCTCGTCGCGGCCTGCGGGGCCGCCGTCCCGCAGCTGTCGGGCCGGGGGCTGGGCCACACGGGCGGCACCCTCGACAAGATGGAGTCGATCGCGGGGTGGCAGCCGCAGCTGAGCCCCGCAGCGATGGTGCATCAGCTCGAGAAGATCGGCGCCGTCATCGCCGGCGCCACCGCCGACATCGCGCCTGCAGATCGCAAGCTCTACGCCCTGCGGGACGTCACTGGCACGGTTGAGTCGATCCCGCTGATTGCCAGCTCGATCATGTCGAAGAAGATCGCCGAGGGAACCGACGCGCTCGTCCTCGACGTGAAGGTGGGCTCAGGGGCGTTCATGGCCGACGAGGCCAGAGCGCGCGAGCTCGCTGCCGCGATGGTGCGCCTGGGCGGCCACCATGGCGTTGCCACCACCGCAGTGCTGAGCCGCATGGACAACGTGCTCGGCCGCACGGCGGGCAACGCCCTCGAAGTGCGTGAGGCACTCGACGTCCTCACGGGAGGAGGCCCCGGTGACGTCGTCACCTTGACGCTTGCGCTGGCTCAGGAGATGCTCCGCCTCGCCGGCCTCGACGCCGATCCGGCAGCTGTCCTGGCGTCCGGCGCGGCCCACGACACGTTCGTCCGCATGGTCGAGGCGCAAGGTGGCGACCTCACCAGGGGCCTTCCCGAGGCTCTCCACCGCTCTGTCGTGACCGCGCGTCGCTCCGGCACCGTCAACGCCATCTCGGCGCGCGAGGTCGGCGTTGCGGCATGGAGGCTCGGTGCCGGCAGGGCGCGCAAAGAGGATCCGGTCAGCGCGACGGCCGGCGTGGTGTGCCTCGTCGACGTCGGCGACGAGGTCGAGCCCGGCCAGCCGGTGCTGGAGCTGCACACCGACGACCCGTCGCGCCTGGCCACAGTGGCTGCCCTCGTGACCGAAGCCGTCGACATTGCCGATGCGGCCCTCACACCCCCACCGATCGTCATCGACCGGATCGACTGAACGAAACGGCTGGGTCAGCGCAGCATCGCTTCGGTGCGCGCCAGATCGACGACAACGTCGTCGATGAGGCTCGACGCCCCGAAACGCAACAGACGCGGGTCGAGCCACGCCGCACCGAGCACCGCGTCGATGATCGCGACGTAACCCAGCGCATCGGCGGCGGTGCGGACGCCCCCGGCCACTTTGATGCCCACCTGCTTCCCGGTTGCTACGTGGTGCGCAGCGACGCGTTCGGCCATCACCAGCACCGCTTCGGGCGAGGCGCCGGCCGGACCCTTGCCGGTCGAGGTCTTGATCAGGTCGGCGCCGGCCTCGATGGCGATGTCGGCAGCTCGGGCGATGAGCTCGGGGGCCTCGAGCTCGGCAACTTCGAGGATCACCTTGAGGGTCACCCCAGCGGTTGCCTCTCGGAACTGCTGTAGCTCGGCCGCGACCACATCGTCACGACCGGCGAGCATCGCCGAGCGGTTGATCACCACGTCGATCTCGTCGGCACCACCGGCAATCGCATCGGCGATGTCTGCGACGCGCACAGCGAGCGACGACAAGCCGCTGGGAAATGCCGTTGCCACCGATGCCACCGCCACCGGGGTGCCACCGAGCAGCGCGGCGGCAACCGGTACCAGGGCCGGGTAGACGCACACCGCAGCAGTTGGGCCCACCGTCGGATCAGCCGGATCCGGGCGGCGAGCCTGAGCGCACAATGCCCTGACCCGACCCGGGGTGTCGTCACCGGCCAGGGTCGTCAGGTCGATGCACTGCACGACGAAGCGGAGCGCGTCGGCGCGTTCGACCCCGCGCCACGATCTCGACGCGAGATCGGCACCGCGAGTCGCCTCCCTGGCCGCGTCCGCCATCGAGGCTTCCACGGCTCGGCGTTCCGGGTCCGCGACGACCACGGCCAGCGCATCGAGCAGGTTGCACAACCGCCGCCTCGCCCCGTCACGGGCGGCGCCAAGGGGCGCATCGGGCACATCGGTCACCTCGCCGTACAGCTTCACCTTCGGCTCGGTACCACTCGGGCGCACGACCAGGCGGGCGTGGCGCAGCTCGAAGATCAAACCGTTGGTGGGCGGCAGGCCTTGCCCGCCATGGGCGAGGTCGACACAACGCAGCACCGCGTCACCTCCCAGGGTGAGCGGTGCATGCGCGCGGAGCGTAGCCATCGCGTCGGCTGACCCAGGCTCGAAGACAAGGGAACGTTGACCGGTCACGTGCACCCCATGGCGCAAGTGGAGCTCATCGAGTCGATCGAGCAAGGTCTCGCCCCGGGTGGCGAGCTGAGCGACGAGCTCCGCGACCACGAGGGCCGTACCGATCCCGTCCTTGTCGGCGACCACATCGCCGACGGTGTAACCCAGCGCCTCCTCGTACCCCATCACGAACGTCAAATCGCGATGGCGGCGGCGCGTGTCCATGATCCACTTGAACCCGGTGAGGCATTCGAGGTGGGTGACTCCATGCTGCGCGGCGATGGCCGGGAGCAACCGTGAGGAGACGATGGTGTTGAGGACGAGCCGATCAGCAGCCTCGGACTTCGACAGGAGATGATCGGCGATGATCGAGCCCAGTTCGTCGCCGGTGAGCAGCCGCCAGCGAGGACCATTCGGAACCGCCACGGCAAGCCGATCGGCGTCAGGGTCGTTTGCGATCGCAACGTCGGCGCCGATGTCACCCGCGAGCGCGAGCAACGGACCGAGGACGCCGGACTCCTCGGGATTGGGGAACGGGGTGGTGGGGAAGCCGCCGTCGGGCTCGCCTTGCGAAGCCACGACCGCCGGCACCGGGAACCCGGCGCGGACGAAGCCGTCCAGGAGGACGTCACGACCCACCCCGTGCAGCGGTGTGTAGGCGACGGTGATCCGTCGCGGGCCCGCCGGTTCGAGCTGACCGACGACTGCGGCGAGATACGCCTCCACCATCTCACCCGACTCCACGGCAATGCCCGGATCGCCGATCGGAGCCAGCTCGTCGTCGCCGAGGAGTGGCGTCGCCGCGATGAGCGCACTGATCTCGGCATCGATGGGCGGCACGATCTGGGCACCCCCGCGCCAGTAGACCTTGTAGCCGTTGTCGGTGCGGGGGTTGTGGCTGGCCGTGACCATCACCCCCGCAGCGGCGTCAGACCGACCGACAGCGAACGCGAGCAGCGGCGTCGGCACTGGCTCGGGGAACACAGTGCAACGCGCACCGCGCGCGGCGAGCACCCGAGCGGTGTCCCAGGCGAAGTGGTCGCTGTTCCTGCGAGCGTCGAAGCCGATCACGACGCGGGGGGCGTCCCCCTCCGCCAGCAGCCGCTCGGCGAGTGCTGCGGCCACCACCCGCACCAGCACTCGGTTCATCCGAGCCGGGCCGGCGCCGAGCGCGCCACGCAAACCTGCGGTACCGAACTCCAACGTGTTCGAAAAGCGCGCCGCGACGGCTCCGTCGCCGGCCGCGAGGATCGCGTCGGTCTCGGCGCGGGTCTCCGGGTCTGGGTCGACCGCACGCCAGGCAGTGGCCAGGCGCCGCGGGTCGGACTGAGCGAGCGTCATCATGGCCGGGCCACACCTCCGACGGTAGACCGCGCACGGTTCGCCGGGCGCGCCGCGACCCACGGTAGCGGCCCCAGTCGGATCGCTACCGAACCCCGCAACACCCCAGCCGCGTCCGCGTCATCTCGGAACTCCGCCCGTTTCCTGTCACCGATCTCGAAGGGACCCCACCCGACGCCCCCTGGCTAGAAGCCGACGTCGGTGACTCGAGCAGCGACTCTCCCTCCGACGATCCCCTCGACGACGGTGTCGTCGTCGAGTCGGAGCACCTGCGGGCGGGCACCCGGCACCGGGATCCCGAGAATGCCGTACACGACCGACCCCTCGATGCTCTCCGACTCGAGGAGCAGGTCGACGAGCTGATCGAGGGCGCTGCGGTGATCACGCACGACTTGGATTGCGCGGTCCTGGGCTTCGTTCGCGAGGCGGGTCACCTCCTCGTCGATCGCTCGCTGGGTCTCGTCGGAGAAGGGTCGGCTCTGTACTTCCTGGTCGGGCCCGAGGAACATCGACCCGCCGCTCTGGTACCCCACCGGCCCGATGCGTTGTGACATGCCGTATTCCTTCACCATGCGCGACGCCAGCATCGTGACGGTGGCCAGGTCGTTCGCCGCACCGGTGGACGCCTGTCCGAACACGACGATCTCCGCCGCTCGCCCGCCGAGCTGCACCGCCAGGGTCTCGAACAGATACCGCTCACTGAACAGGTGCCGCTCGTGCAGCGGGATCTGATGCGTCGCGCCGAGCGCGAGTCCCGCCGGGAGAATGGTGACCTTGTGGACGGGGTCGGCGTTGGGGCTCAGGGCGGCGACGAGCGCGTGGCCGGCCTCATGGGTGGCGACCGCCACCCGCTCCTCGGGCAGCAAGACGTTGGAGCCGTCGGCGAGACCGAGCAGGACCCGATCATGCGCCGCCTCGAGGTCGTCGCCGGTGATGATCGACCGGTCGGCGCGAGCGGCCCGGATCGCCGCCTCGTTGACCAGGTTGGCCAGGTCGGCCCCGCTGAACCCTGGGGTCGTGCGCGAGAGAGCATCGAGGTCTGCGTCCTCGCCGAGGTGCTTGCCCTTGCAGTGCACGCCCAGGATCGCGAGCCGTTCCTCCTGATTCGGCAGAGGGATCATGACCTGGCGATCGAATCTGCCCGCGCGGAGCAGGGCCGGGTCGAGCACCTCGGGGCGGTTGGTCGCCGCGAGCACGATGATTCCCTCGTGAGGATCGAAACCGTCCATCTCCGCGAGGAGCTGGTTCAGCGTCTGCTCGCGCTCGTCGTTGGAGATGATCGCGCCGCTGTGGCGGCGCTGACCGATCGTGTCGATCTCGTCGACGAAGATGATCGCCGGAGCGACCTTGCGGGCCTCGGCGAACAGGTCGCGCACCCGGGCTGCACCTACACCGACGAACATCTCGACGAAGCTCGATCCGGTCACCGAGAGGAACGGCACCCCGACCTCACCCGCGAGCGCTCGAGCCATCAACGTCTTGCCGGTGCCGGGCGGGCCGGTCATCAACACCCCGCGCGGCGTCGACGCGCCTGCTGCCGCGTAGCGCGACGGATCCCGCAACACGTCGGCGATCTCGACGATCTCCGCCTTGACGGCCTCGTATCCGGCGACGTCGGCGAAGGTCGTCTCCGGCCGGGTCGCATCGAACACTTTCGCTTTGGAGCGGCCCATTCCGGCGGCGCCCGACAACATCGATCCGGAGCGGCGACCCATCCAGACGAAGAAGCCGATCAAGAGCGCGACCGGGAGCAGCAGGAACAGCAAGGACAGGATCTGCGCTCCAACGGCCTGGCTCGCGGCGACGGCTTCGACCGTGACCCCTGCGGCCTCGAGACGTGCGAGGAACTCGTCACCGGTGAGATTCACCGGCACCCGGGTCTCATAGCTCGCCCCACCGGAGAGGGTGCCGGTGGTCACCCCATCGGGCTCGATCGCCGCACTCTGCACCCTGCCGGCATCGACCTCGACGAGGAACGCCGAGAAGGTGAGCTCGGTCGACGAATCCTGCTGGCCCCGGTCGATCGTCGCCAGCAGGGCCGCGACCACGAGGCTCGCCAGCAGCGCCTGGATCCAGCGTCGCGACGCACGACGCTGCGCTGGCGGCGGTGCCGTGGTCACCGTTCACCCCCGGTCCTGGTCATGGCTCGCCTCCTCCGCGTCGCAACGTCACCGCATCCTTCATGTTCGCCGGGTCGAGCGCGCATCGACAGGCCCGAAGGTCCTCTTCAGACGCGAAGCCGCGGCGACTCCCGACCGAGCCGCACGTAGATCGCGACGGGGATCACCGTCCCCGCGACCGCGTCGAGCACGTAATGGTTTCCCGTACTCACCACCGCAACGGCGACGAGGACCGCCGGCACGAGCGCAGCCACCCTCCAGGACTGTCGAATGGTCGACTCCAGCGCGAGGCAGGCGACGAGGGTCCATCCGACATGGAAGCTCGGGAACGACGCGAAACGATTGGTCCAGCTCAGCGGGTACGACAGGTAATGGCGGCGCGCCGCGTCGCTGACCGTCCCCACGTAGTCCTCGAGGAACCTCGGTGGCGACTCCGGGTACAGGGCGAACAGCACCAGGCCGACCGCTCCCGACATACACAGCGTGTTGCGCAACCTGACATATGTCGGCGGCGCGCTCCGATAGAGCACGACCAGCACCGTGAGGAGCAGCGGCCAGTGGAGCCACACGTAGCTGAGATTGCCTAGCGAGCGCAGCACGGGATTGTCGACGGCGAAATCCTGCACCGCCGCCTCGATGTCGATCCGCAGCGCCGCCTCGAGGTCCAACATCCGTTGCGCGTTGAATTTGGCCGCGGTCTCCGACCCCTCGACCAGGACGCGACCACCGAAGTAGGCGGCGGCCGCGGCCGCGCCGATCGCAACCTCGCGCAGCCATGGCCGGTCCCAAGCCAACGACGCACGTTCGGCACGGCCCAGCCCCACAGAACTTCGTGTCACACCCCAAGCATGCTCCACGAAACGGTCGGCTGCTCTTCGCACCCATCGCTCGATTGTGATCGACTCGTGCCATGACCGACCGCTTCGGGCGTCCGACGACCGTTGCCCATCGCGCCGGCAACTCCGCGGCCGCGTCGATCCTGGCCGCCGGTCTCGACATGATCGAGCTCGACGCCCATGTCTTCCGGAGCCGGGTCGAGCTGCGCCATGCCAAGGTGCTCCGGCCGAGCCGACGCCTGTGGGAACAGTGGTACCTCCTCCCTCGCGGCACCCGGGGTGTCCCGATCGCCGAGGTACTCGACACGCTCGAACCGGAGCAACCGCTGCTCGTCGATCTCAAGTGCTTCACGCGTCGCGCAGCGAGGCGAATCCTCGCCGAGATCTCCGAGGACCGCCCGATCCTCATCGCCTGCCGGTCGTGGTGGGTCCTGCCCGTCGCGCGCGAACGCCCGAACGCCGCAGTGCTGCGCAGCTGCGCCAATCGCCTCCAGGTCCGGCTGGCGACCGCCCTCCCCGGGCTGGGGGAGCTCACCGGTGTGACGGTGCACGCCCGGCTGCTCGATGCCGACACCGTGGCCGAGTTCCGCGCCAGGACCCCACTGGTTTACACCTGGGGGTTCGCCAGCGGGCCCGAGGTGCAGGCGCTCACCGCACTGGGTGTGACGGGCCTGATCACCGACGATCCCACCTGGTGCTCACCCCGGCCGCGAACCTCCTAAAGGCGCCGATTCACGCGCCGAAGGAGCGATTAGGGTTCCGGACAACCGGTGGCCCATTCCCTTCTGCCCCCCAGGAATCCGTGCACCTCCCCAGCTCGTTGACACTGCCCCATTGGCGTTCGGTCGTGCGCCATGCGCTTCCGAGTCTGCTCGAAGGCAAGATCATCCCGTCCGCCGTGTTCCTGGTCCTGCTCCAGCTCACCGGCACCGCACTCGCCGTCCTCGGCGCCCTGGTGTGGTCCCTCTCGGTGATCGCCGTTCGCACCTCGACGGGCCGCACCATCTCCGGCCTGCTGGTCTTGACGACCACTGCCCTGGTCGCCCGAACGTTCGCCGCGATCGCGACCGGCAGCGTCGTGATCTACTTCATCCAACCGACGGTCGCGACCTGCCTCGTGGGCCTGGCCTTCCTCGTGTCGGTACCGCTGCGCCGACCACTCGTCGAACGACTCGCTCTCGACTTCGTCCCCCTCGACGCCGAGACCCGTGCCCACCCCACGGTCCGGCGCTTCTTCAAGCATGTGTCGCTGTGGTGGGGCTGCACCAGCATGATCAACTTCGCGATCACGTTGTGGCTGCTGTCGACGGCGTCGCCGACAACGTTCGTCCTGCTGAAGTCGTTCCTGGGACCGGTGACCACCACGGTGACCCTCGGCGTAGCATTCCTGTGGTTCCGGGCCTTGATGGCCCGCAGCGGGACATCGGTCGTGTTCGCGCCGGCCGCCGGTCGCCTCGTCCCCCTGCCGGTCTGACGCTTCCCCGCTGACCCCGGCCCGAGCCCGCCACCGACTAGCTTGAGCTCGCAACCTCGTGGTGGGAGACCCTGATGAAGAAGCTGCTGTCGTTCCTATTCGTGCTCGCCCTGATTGGCGGCGCCTGCGGCAGCGACGCCAGCGTCGACGCGAACGGCGACGATGCGACGGGCAGCGACGCCGCCAGCGCCCCCACCACCGACTCCGGCGGTTCCAGCGCGTCCTCGTTCTGTGAGATGGCCCGCACCCTCGACGAGACCGACATCCTCTCCGACGCCGCAATGCCGACCAAGGACATGTTCGACGCGGCCGCGACCGCCATGCAGCAGGCCATCGCCGCCGCGCCCTCTGAGATCAAAGGCGACCTCACGGTGCTGGGCGAGGCATTCGTCGAGCTCCAGGGCCTGCTCGAGGACTACGACTACAACTTCTTCGATCCCGCCCTCCAAACGGCAATGGAAGGCTTGGACACCGCGGCGATGGAAGCGGCCGGAGCGCGCGTCGATGCGTACCTCGAATCCGAGTGCGGCATCAAGGCGTCCGACCCCAGCGGCACGGGCACCGAGACCGACGGGGCCGCTCCCGGCGTCGGCGACCTCCCCGGCCTGGACCCGTCCATGTTCGAAGGTCTCGCCGACAACCCCACGGCGCTCCTCGCATTGCTCAACGGATTCGGGATCGATGCCGAAACCGCACAGTGCCTCGTCACCGAGCTCCCGACCATGGGAATCGACCCCGACAACGTCGACACCAGCCTCCTCACGGAACCGATCTGCGGATCGACGCTCATGGAGATCTTCTCGAATCTCGGCACCAGCGGCTGACCCTCCGCCGGCACCTGCCTGGGCCACGCCCGCCGTCATGGGGCTAACCTGCGCGACGCAGACGCCCGGCCGCTGAGCGAGGAAGGTACCTATGGAACTCGAGACCATGCGTTACGAGGTTCGTGAGCGGGTCGCACATCTCCGGTTCGATCGCCCCGAGGGCGCAAATGGCGTCAGCGCAGCGTTCGCCCGCGACCTGCGCGCCGTGATGCTCGAGGTCGAGTGGGACGATCGCGTGCGCGCCGTCTCGGTGACCGCCGAGGGCAAGGTCTTCAGCGGTGGCGGTGACCTCAAGGAGTTCCATGCTGCGGGCGATGCCCTGCCACGCGCCGGAAGCGAGCTGATCATCGACTTTCATGCGGCGCTGGTGAAGATGAACCGGCTCCCGAAGCCATTCGTGGCCGGCGTGCGCGGCGCTGCCGGCGGGGCCGGCTTGTCGATGGTCGGTGCGTTCGACCTCGTCGTGTCGAGCGACCGGGCGAAGTACACCATGGCCTATACCCGCGCCGGCATGACGCCCGACGGCACGTCGAGCTACTTCATCGCCCGCCACATCGGCCTGCGACGGATGATGGACCTCACCCTCACCAACCGTGTCCTGTCCGCTGAGGAGGCCGAAGCATGGGGTCTCGTCAACCGGGTCGTTCCCGACGAAGACGTCGACCAGGTCACCGCGGATCTGGCGCTCCAACTGGCAACCGGCGCCCCGTACGCTGTCGGCCGCGCCAAGCGGGTCGTGTACGAAGGCTACGACGCGTCGCTCGAAGTCGCCGCAGAGATCGAGGCCGTCGGCATCATCGGGGCGATGGCCACCGATGACGGCAAGGAAGGCATCGCGGCCTTCCTCGAAAAGCGCGACCCGCACTGGACCGGTCGCTGAGTCGGTCAGCTCGGCCACTCACGGTCGCGGCCAACGGATGACACCCGTCTCGGTATCGGCGCTCGACCGGTCGTAGTCGGCATCGCCGGGGTAGGCGATGCGGTCCACCCCGTCGCGGCCGAACCGGATCCGCACCAGCTCGTCCGCGCTTGCATCGCTCGGCGCCGACCGTGCCGATGCCATCGCCTCTTCGACCGACCCGAACGCAGACAGGCGCTGCAACATCGACACCGTCGGAGTGAGCATGCGCATATCGCCGGCGATGTGCGCGTCGAGCGCCTCGCGGGCCGAAACCCACTCGTGGTGAACGGCCTCGTCGTTGTCGGCCACCGGCGTCTGACCGAGCGGCATGGCGGTGACGAAGAATCTGGTGTCGTAGCGTCGAGGCGGGCCGAGGGGCGTCACCCAGCGAGCCACATAGTGCACACCTGCACCGTCGAGAACGAGACCCTCCCGCTCCACCACGTCGATGAAGTCGCCCTCGTGGGAGTTGACCCAGTCCCGGTGACGAGCGAACCGTGCCGCGACCTCCGGCGCCCGCAGATCCACCAGCGGTCCACCGGCTGCAGCATGGGCGAGCAGCACGCCCGCCTCCTCGAAGGTCTCACGCAGCGCCGCCACCCAGTACGCGATGCCGCCCGCGTCGATACCCAGAATGGCGCTGGCCTCGCGATCGGTTCGGTGAGCGACTGCGGCATCGGCACGATCGGACGCGTCGTGGGGGTCGACGGCGCCGCCGGGAAAGACCCACATGTCGCCGACGAACACCGACCGAGCGTTGCGCTTCAACATGAGCACCTCGAGACCCGGCCGCTCGGCAAGGATCAGCACCGTCGCCGCTTCACGCACCGGGATGGACGCGGCGTCATAGCCGCGACCTTGCCCCGGCGAAGCCATGCCGGTGCTCGCTCGGGGGGGATCGCTCATCTCGACCTTCGTTCATGGGTGTCCGCACGCGGCGGTGCTCTCGCGACTCCCAGACCGTAGGCGGTCCGAGCCGCCGCCGGGTGCCCCTCACCCAGGGCTCCCGCAATCGCCGTTTCGAGCAGCGCCATGGCAAGCTCTACGCCATGTCCTCACTCGAGATCGTCCAGACCACCGCCCCCCTGGTGAACACCGTCGGTGCGACCAGTTACTTCAACGAGGTGTTCCTCGCCCATGGACGGGAACTGGGGCTCAAGGGCTTCCCGTTCTACTTCGCGGGTCGAGCCGGGGTCATGGGAAATGTCGACGCTGCCATCGTGACCGCCGCCTTCGGGTACTTCGAGCCTGCGCTGGTGAACGCATCGTGGGCCAAGATCTGCTCGACCGTCGAACCGGCGGCCGCCGGCCGCGCCTACCTCGAAGCGAGCGCAGTGTTCGGGCGGCAGGTGCTCGCCGATTACGACGACGACGCGCTCGACGCCTTCAGCGATGCCGCCGAGCAGATCCGTGCCGCCACCGATCCGGCCGGCCTCACGTTGTACGCCGGTATCGACGCGCACCCGCTGCCCAGCGATCCCAAGGCGCGTGCCTACCTCAATGCAGTGATCCTGCGCGAGCTTCGCGGAAGCGTCCATCTGCTCGCGATCCGCGCCAGCGGCCTGCGCGCAGGCGTCGCCCATGCGATCCGTAGGCCGAACGACACCGCTTCGTTCGGGTGGGATCCTGCCCCTGCTATCACCGTTGCCGACCGCGACCTGCTCGCCCAGGCCGACCAGCGCACCGACGAACTCCTGGTCCCGGCGGTGGCATCGCTCACCGAGGAGCAATCCAGCGCCTTCGTCGCGGGCGCGCGATCGCTCGCTGCCGCTTTCGCCGGCTGAGGCGCCCACGGTCGATGAGCGACCGGCACTCGCTCACCGGACGCGTGTCGCCGCGACTGCTCCTGCTCCTGGTCGTCGGCGACATCTTGGGCGCAGGAATCTACGTCCTCATCGGCGAGCTCGCAGGCGTGGTGGGCGGACTCAGCTGGCTGGCCTTCGGCGCCGCATTCGTGATCGCCATCACCTCGGCGACGTCCTACGCCGAGCTCGTGACCCGTTTCCCCGGCGCTGCGGGGTCGGCGCTCTACGCACGCGAAGCGTTCCACTCGCCCGCGGTGCCCCCCATGGTGGCCCTCGGCGTGCTGATCTCCGCCCTCGCAACCTCGGCAGCGAGAGCCCGTGCATTCGCGGGTGACTACCTCGGCGCGTTCGTGCAGCTCCCGCAACGTCCGGTGGCCATCAGCGTGGTGGTCGTGCTGGCGCTCAGCGCCGCAACGGGGATCGAGAGCTCCGAGCGCGTCAACGCCACGCTCACGATCGTGGAGATTTCCGGGCCGTGATCATCACCGGCGTGCTCTACGTGGCTGTCGCGTTGACGGCGGCCTCCTGGTCGATGCGAGCACGCTGGCACGCACCGGCAGTCCGACCGTGGCGGTGGGCGTCTGTGGCCTGCTCGCAGCAACCCTCGCCGCGACCGGCGCTGTCGAGGCGCTGGCGCGCACCACGGTCACTGTGCTGCTGGCCGCGCGACGAGTGCACCCCCACGTCTGAGAGTCGCGACAGCCCTGACCGAGGAGGTCCCACCGACCCGGTCACGCACTACCGTGCGTTTGATGAACCCAGTGCCCTGCGAGATCTGTGGCTTCGACGGGGCGCGGTACACCCGCACCGACGTGCTCCGTACCGTCCTTCACGCAGGCGACCTGCTCGAGCACGCGCTCGAGTCGATGGCTCTGGATCTCTGGAGGACGAGGGGACCGGCAAACGAGACGCTTGCCGACATCGTGCTCGCCACGATCACCCGCTTCGGCGTGGTCGGGCCCGTCGCAATGATGCCCGAGACGGCGACGCCCGAGGCGATCGCCGGCGCGTACCACCACGCGGCACGTCAGGCCCACGACGGCATCGCCCGAGTGCCGGGTGAGCCGAACGCCGAGTCCCTCGATCTCGCGCATCGTGCGCTCCATCTCGCAGCCGTCGCCGCGGACCTGCGAAGCCATCTCCGCGACGGCGTCGGACCCATGGTCGGAACCGTTACCCAGATCGCAGCATCCGACGGCGGCGTTCCCAAGCTGCCGGTCACGCGCGCGACCGTCGATCTCAGTGGACTCGTGGGTGACCGCCAGCGGTCCCGCGTCCACCACGGTCGACAGTGGCAGGGTCTGTGTCTGTACAGCAGGGAGATCCTCGACGCTCTCCGGGACGAAGGACATCCCATCGATGCCGGGTGCATCGGCGAGAACCTCACGCTCGCCGGCCTCGAGTGGTCCAGACTGCGTGGTGGGGCAATCGTCGAGATCGGCGATGTCCGTTGCCGCCTCACCGCGGCCGCCGCGCCCTGTACGAACATCGCGTCGTGGTTCCGCGACGGCGACTTCAGCCGGATCGATCACCGACGACACCCGGGATGGAGCCGTTGGTACGCCACCGTCCTGTCGGGCGGAACCGTGACCACAGGCGACGCCGTACACATCGCGCCCTGAAGCGCGCCCGTCGCCTACGTGCCCGGCGCACTGCGAGGGATCAGTCCGAGGCCACCCGCACCCGTGCCAGATCCAACCCTTCGGACACCGGCGGTGGAGGGGCCAGAGCGGGGACGGAGACGACGGGACGGAGTCGACCGGCGATCCACCAGCCGAACCCGCACAACAGCGCGCCGACGAAGACATCGGTCCAGTAGTGATTCGCGGTGACGATGACCACGAAGGCCGTGATGATCGGGTGCGCGAGGATCAGCCAGCGCCACGGCGTCTTCAGTGCCGCGATCACCGTGAGGGCGATGATCAGCGCCCAGCCGACATGCAAGGAGGGCATCGCCGCGAGCTCGTTGGCCGCCTTGGCGATGCCGAGCGCGTAGGGATCGGGGCCGAACACGCGAGCGGTGTCGATGAAACCGCCAGACACCCGCAACATGCGGGGCGGCGCCATCGGAACCGCCAAGTGGATGATGAGACCGACAAGAGTGGACCCGATCAAGGCGATCCGCACACGAGGCATCCACTCCCGTTTCCAGAGCATCGCCCACACGAGGAACGTGATCATGACCGGAAAGTGGAAGCCGAGGTAGTAGACGTTGGCTGCGCGCAGAACCCAGTCATAGGGCAGCAGGAGCCGCTGAACGGTGGCTTCGGAGGGGAGGCCGATCCAGCGCTGGAAGTCGACGAGGTGGGTGGCGTTGTCGCGGGCGGTCGAGACGGAGTGGGCGGTGATGCGCCGGATCGACGAGTAGACGACCCACAAGCCCGCGAACGCCAGCACGTTCAGTACGAACGATGTCGCCAGGCGGGGACGTCGAACGACGAAGTGCTCGGGCGCGTGGTACGGGACATGCACCGGAGCCTTCTCCGCCATGACCGCACCTCCTCGCCGCGATCGGCACCGCCGGCCCTCTGCGGGCCAGCTGCCTAGGCGTCAAGGATAGTTGAAAGGCCACCGGATTGTCAGGGCGAATCTCTCGGTTGCGTGGCACCATCGAAACCTCTGACCGCGTGCCATCGGCACCCTCTCACCCGACCCGGAGCCAGATGACGAAACGTCCGTTCACGCAGGTCGACGTGTTCACCGCCGACGCCTGTCGGGGAAACCCGGTGGCGGTCGTCCTCGATGCCGAAGGCCTCCCCGACCACGAGTTGGCGGCCTTCGCTCGCTGGACCAATCTCAGCGAGACCACGTTCGTGCTCGCGCCGACCGACCCCGCCGCCGACTACCGCGTCCGCATCTTCACCCCCAGCGAGGAGCTCCCCTTCGCCGGGCACCCGACCCTCGGGACCTGCCACGCCTGGCTGGAAGCAGGCCAAACCCCTCGAAGGGCAGACCGAATCGTGCAGGAGTGCGGACTGGGGCTGGTCCAGCTCCGTCGTCAGGGGCATCGCCTCGCGTTCGCCGCGCCTCCCCTGCGCCGCTCCGGGCCCGTCGATGCCACCTCGCTCTCCAAGGCCTGTGCGGTCCTCGGCATCGGCCGTGCGGCGGTCGTCGATGCCGCGTGGTGCGACAACGGCCCCGGCTGGCTCGCGGTGATGGTCGCGAGCGCCGACGAGGTGCTCGCGATCCGGCCGGACTTCGCCGCCGCCGCGGGTGAAGGGATCGGCCTGGTCGGATCGCACCCGATCGGTGTGGTCGGCCACCGGGACAGCGGTGACCCTGCGGTCATCGAAGTCCGAGCGTTCTTCCGGTCGGGTACGGCGCTGGCCGAGGACCCGGTCACCGGGAGCCTCAACGCCGCGCTGGCCCAGTGGCTGCTGGGCAACGGCGTGCTGGAAGCCCCTTACGTGGCGTCGCAGGGATCGGCCATCGGTCGAGTCGGCAAGGTCCATGTGGACGTGGCAGAAGGCCAGATCTGGGTCGGAGGCGACACCTGTACGGTCATCGCGGGGGTCGCTCACCTCTGAGGACCGAGACAGGAACCGACCGCGGCGCGGTCTCCCCGATCACGCCGACGATCCAACCGATACCGACGAACATGGCGATCGCCAGCACGAAGGCGGACGTCCCGAGCCCCGCCGCGTCGGCGAACCACCCGACCAGGAGCGGGCCCAGGATGCGCCCACCGTCTTGCATCGCGGCCATCGCCGCGAGGAACGGCCCGGTGTCGCCCGGGGGCGCCAGATCACTTGCCAAGGTCAACATGGTGCCTGCACTCATACCGTTGCCGACGCCCATGATCACGCCGGCAATGATCACCATGGTCGTGTTGTGAGCGATCGACAACACCAGCAAGCCGACACCGAGCAGCCCGAACGCAGGCACCATCGCCGCCAGGCGACCGAACCGATCCATCACCAGACCCGCGATCGGGAACAGCAGCAAGTCCGCTCCTGTCCCCACCGCGACCAGGGCTCCAACCGCCGTCGGTGACAACCCGAGCTCGTCTCCGATGAGGGGGACCACGACGAGGCGCCCGCTCCGCACCGACATCACCAAAGCCGGGCCCACCCCGCTACGCAAGAGGAGGCGCCGGTGGCGCACCAGCGCCGCTCGCAACCCCGCCGGACCGCTCGGAGCTACAGCGCTCGTGTTCGAAGCCACGGGAGCCGCGTGCAGCAACGGGGGGATCAGCCCCGACGCAGCGATCGCCCCGACCACCACGAACGTCGGCCCGAAGCCGACGGCATCAACCAGGACCCCGCCCACGAGCGGACCGACGAGATAGGCCAGGCGCATCGATCCACCCATCAACGACATGGCTCGGCCCCGCTCGGAGCCGACGACCGAACGAGTCACCGTCGTCTGGTTCGCGAGCCGCAGCGCTGCAGCGCCGGCCCCCATCGCCAGCTGCAAGGCGATCAACGCCAGCACAGCCGTCGTCGTACCGACAATCATCGCGGCGACGGCAATGACCACCAGCGACAGCGTCACCAGGTGGCGCTCACCGATCCTGGCCACGAGCCCGCCGGCGGGAAGGCTGCCCAGCGCTCCGCCGACGCCGGCTGCAGCCAGGACGATCGACGCTTCCGTGAAATCGAGGCCGCCCTGGGTGAGATACAGCGGCAGCACGGGAACCAGCATCGCCAGACCGATGCCGGATGCGATCTGCGGCGCGTAGACCGGGGCCGCGAGGCGGCCGACGATGGCGAACTGGGCGGGACGGACCACACTTCGACGCTACTTTGCCCGTCTCGTGAAGGCTCGGGCCCCTTCTCGGTCTGTCAATCAGGGCGGCTCATCACCGCACGACGATCAATCCTCGACGTCAGCCTTCTCCGGCGCGTCGGCGAGCCCTTTCTTGAACTCCTTCTGCGCCTCACCCAACGAACGAGCCAGCTGTGGCAGCTTGGCACCGCCGAAGAGGACGAGGAGCACGACGAGAATGATGATCAGCTCGCTGGTTCCGAGACTTCCCATGTGATCGTTCCTTTCGGGTGGATCTCACGCAGCCGAAGTCGGGCGGGAGCACCACGGTTCAACGATACCCACTCCCCGACCATCGGGGACTTCAGCCCCTGGACGCAGGCCGATAGGGCCACCGGTCCGACACGGGACGTCCAGCGTTGACCGCTCGTGGGACCTGCCTCTGGGTGCAGCGGCCCACCGCTTCAGGCGCCGAGCGCCTGGGAGATCAGCTCCATCGGGTGTGCCGTCTTCACCCCGGCGCCATTCAAGTGCAGGGAACACCCGGGATTCGCGCTCACGACGACGTCGGGTCGCGCCCGCTCGATGGCTCCCAGCTTGCGTTCCCTTATCGCAGAGGCCAGTTCCGGTTCGAGCACCGAGTACGCACCACCCGCACCACAACACAGCCCCTCGTCGTCAAGCTCCACGATCTCGGCGACGAATGGCGCCAGCGCCGTTCTCGTGGCGAGGTGGACTCGCTGTACGTGCCGAAGGTGACACGGATCCTGGATCGCCACGCGCAAGGCCAAGGGTTCCACGGTGGGCAGCGCATCGAGCCGCGTCGCGAGCCACTCCTGTACATCGAACACCCGGGCACTGAAAGCGTCTGCTTCGGCCCCGCCCACGAGGCGCCCGTAGTCCTTGAGGGCTGCACCGCAACCGGCAGAGTCCACCAGGATCGGCCGATCGTCCTGGGCCAGAGCGGCGATGACGTCGCCGGCGAGTTCCCGTGCCCTCCCGGCGAGGCCACTGTGCACATGGAGGGCACCGCAACACGCAGCGAGCGCACCAGTCGGGGCGACCCCGACGCCGGCCGACTCCAGCACTCGCTGGACCGCCCGATGCACCCCTCGCTGCCAGGCATCCATCACGCACCCGGTGAAGAGCCAGACGTCGTCGCCCGAGGCGACGAGCGGTTGCGAGCGCACGGTCAAGTCGATCGGCGTGCCGAGGCGGCTGGGCACCAGATGGGCCCGGTTCCCGATAGCGAGCGCTGCGGTACCCAGACGAAGCAACCCGGGATGCGCCAGGCCCTCCAGAGCGAGTCGTTGCCAACGCCGCGGCCCGAGGTGTGCTTCGGCCAGCGCTTCGCGCGTGCGCTCCATGAGGTGTCCGTAGGCAACGCCGCTCGGGCAGGCGGACTCACACCCTCGACACTGGACACAGGTCTCGAACGAGCGCTGTACCTCGGCGGTGATCGGCGCGTCGTTGCCCTGCACTTCCCGCATGAGATGGATACGCCCTCTCGGCGACATCGCCTCGTCCCCGGTCACCCGGTAGGTCGGGCAGTGCGGCAGACACAGGCCGCACTGCACGCAGGCATTCAGCTCGTCGTCGTCGAGGTGCAGGTCCACGATCAGGCTCCGGGCTTTCGACCGGGGTTGAGACGCCCCGTCGGATCGAATCGCGCCTTGAGGCGTGTCGCGACGGTCATCGACGCCGAATCCGCCATCGCCGGAGGTTGGGGGCGCTCGGCCCACACCGACCCGACGCCGACAGACGCGACGAACCCACCCATCTGCCGTGTGTCGAGCGCCGCCACATCCGCCGGCCGCAGAGACCATCGGTGCGGTGGCAGCGAGGGCGGACCGTCGGCCTCGTCGAATCGACCGATCGCGCCCAGCACCGCGCGCTCGGCGAGCACGTCGGCACGGTGGCCCTCGAGCTGCACCCACGTATGGGTGCCGTCCCACAGGACCACAGAGGGCCGGAACAGCGTGGCGAGAACCTCGCGGGGGTCGACCGAATCGGACCGGAGCCAGAGCGCGGCGTCAGGAAGCGGATTCGTGCGGAGCACGACTTCGCCGATCAGACCCAGGGTGCCGAGCGCACCGACCATCAGCTTGGGCAGATTGAATCCACTCACGTTCTTCACCACCGCACCGCCCGCGGTCACGAGGACACCCGCGTCGTCGACGTAGCGCACCTGCAGGAGCGCGTCGCGCACGCGACCGCGGCCGAGCACGCACAGATCGTTCTCACCGACGGCGAGCGCCCCACCGACACTGCCGCCGCGGTCGGGCAGCGCCGACCGCTGGCCACGGGCGGCGAGCTCGTCGTGGAGCGCAGAAACCGCGGTACCGGCCCGCACCCGCACCGTCATCTCCTCGGGGTGGTACGCGACGATGCCTGTCGGGGCGGCAACGACACGCGTGCCCGGCTCGAGGGCCCCGCCGTGCATCCAGCGCGTTCTCGACCCGGCCACGCTCACGGGACCACTCTCGCCGATCTCGGACGAGAACGTTTCCAGCAGCGGGTCGATCACCGATGTGGTCACCCCCAGACCCCGGTGGGCACGGCGCGCAGCGCTTGGATGTCGGCGCAAGAATGCCCGGCGGGCAACACCTTTCCGGGGTTGGAGCGGCACTCGGGATCGAACGCCTGCCGCAGTCGATTCTGATGATCGAGGTCCACATCGCTGAACATCTCGGCCATGTAGTCCTGCTTCTCGACGCCGATGCCGTGCTCGCCCGACAGGACCCCACCCGCCGCGAGCGAGGCGCGCACGATCTCGGCACTGGCTGCGTGCACGCGTTCCATGGTGCCGGGCACCCGCTTGTCGAACAGCAGCAAGGGATGCAGATTCCCGTCACCGGCGTGGAACACGTTCATCACGATGAGTTCGTGACGCTCGGCAATCGCATAGACCTCGTCGAGCACGTCGGCCAAAGCGGCTCGGGGGACAACCGTGTCGTGGAGGTAGTAGTCGGGCGCAATTTGCGCGATCGCGCCGAACGCCGTCTTGCGACCCTTCCACAACAGCGCCCGCTCTTCGTCGCTCGCGGCTCGGCGCACCTTGGTGGCGCCGTGGGCCAAGCCGATCTCTGCAATGCGCTCGGCGTCGATGTCGACGCCGGCCGGCAGGCCCTCGACCTCGGCAAGCAACACCGCTCCGGCGTCGCGGGGGTAGCCCGCCCCCACGAAGTTCTCCACGGCGACCGTGATGCGCTGATCCATCACCTCCATTGCGGCAGGCACGATGCCCGCCGCAACAACCGCGCTGACGGTGCCGGCCGCATCTCGCATGGACGCAAACGACAGCAGCAAGGTGCGCACCGCTGGAGCGGTACGCGACACCCGCACCGCGATGCGCGTCGCGATGCCGAGGGTGCCTTCACCGCCGACGAACGCGCCGCGCAGGTCGAGACCCACCGGCTCGGCATCGAGGCCACCGAAGTGCGCCAGCGTCCCGTCGGGAAGCACGACGTCGACCGCCACCACGTGGGCATCGGTGACGCCGTAGGCGAGGCAGTGCGGGCCACCGGAGTTGTTCGCGACGTTGCCTCCGATGGTGCATACCTGTTGGCTCGACGGGTCGGGCGCGAAGTGGTAGCCGTAGTTCTGAAGGTGTCGCGTCAGATCGAGGTTGATCACCCCGGGCTCGACCCAGGCCACCCGGTTGGCGATGTCGACCTCGATGACCCGGTTCATCCGGGTCAGTGCGACCACGATCGGCGCTCCCAGGGGGATCGCCCCACCCGCGAGACCGGTGCCCGCACCGCGGGGCACGACGGCCCGGCCGTGGCGGACTGCGATCGCCATGATCGCCTGGACCTCGGTGGCGGACTCGGGAAAACACACCGGCCCGGCGACGCCACCGACGAACACCGATGCATCGTGTGCGTGCAGCGACCGGGCAGCAGCGTCGTCGCGCACCCGCTCTGGAGCCAGGGCGCGGCGGAGCTCGTCCACCAGCGGGTCACCGGCGCGGGATCCGAAGCGTCGGCGGAGGCGCTCCAACGTGCTCATGGACGACACCGTACCGGCCGTGCCCCCCGTGACCAGCGGCAACTCGGCCACTGGACGCGAGCAGTCAACTCCAGCGGTACCACTTGCCGTCGCGATCGCGTCCGACCTCGTCGATCAGGTTGGCGGCGTTGAAGCAATACGCGATCCGCTGCGCGATCGGGCGCGCCACGCCGGCGGCGACCGAGAGGTCGGCGGTGGTGAACGGGTTGGGGAGTCGGCCCCGCACGAGCGCTCTGAGGTCGGTGACGTCCGCGAATTCGTGGGTCTCGACGATCCGATCGAGACGTCGATCCACGGTCCGGAATCCACCCCTTCCCCGACGGACCGCGGGATCGGCGATCTGCACCTTCGTCACCTCGACCATGACGATGTGCAGGCGGAGATTCGGGTGATCCAACAGCGTGGGGATGGCTACGAGCTCTTCGAACAGATCGTGCACCGATCCCCGCTTCGGCGAGCGACGCCCGCGTGTCCCCGCACGCTCCAGCGTCGTGCTGGCGGCGATCGGGTGGACCAACAACACCCGCCGGCCCTCGAGCAGGTGGTCGAGCTTGCGGCCCATCGACCCGAACCCGCTGGTCTGGATCTCGATGATCAACTCCTCGGGTCCGCCTCCATCGCGCAAGATGTCGACCACGAAACCGTCGAGGGGCACTTCGAAACGGTCGCCGGGCCGCGCGTACAGTCGCTTGAGGGCCTCGTGTAACGAGCCCTCGTTGAGCGTTCCGATGAGGGGCTCCTCAGTCATCGAGATCGAACGGGCGCTGGAAGTACCGCACCACCTTGCCCGGACCGTGGCGGCGGTCCGCGATCGGCTGCCACCCGGCAGCGAGATGGAAGGCGATCGACTGCGGGTTCGGGGGATCGACGTTCACCTCACACAGCAGCCGCGCGGCACCCACCGCACGCGCATGGTCCTCGAACGCGCCATACAGTCGGCTACCGAGCCCCTGGCGCTTGTAATCGGGATCGACCACGATGCGATCCACGTAGCGAAAGTCGTCGAATCGCTCCTGGAGCCAGCGGTAGTTGGCGCTCTCGTAGCCCGCATCCGGAGCGAAAGTCACCAGCAGCGCGCACAACCGATCGTCGGTTGCCACGACCCACGACCGGTCGGCCATGGCCACGAGCGCCGCGAACGAGGCGGCGTCATGGTGGTTCACCGCCGGCACTGCAGCGTTGTTCAACGCGAGCGCAGCCTCGGTCTCTTCGGAGCGCAGGGGTCGCACCCTCACCAGCTGCACCCCCTTGCCGCCGTCGCGCGGTTACGTCGTTCGTCGAGCCAAGCCATCGGAGTCGAGTGTGGCCGACGCGCCCGCCGAAACCACGTACCCGCGCGGCGGAGCGCCTACGTTCTCGGGGTGCCATCGCTGAGGTTCCACCGCGTCGCCGACACCGAGCTCGCTCGCGGCATCGCCGTCATCCGCGAGGAGATGGATCTGCCCACGGGGCACAGCGCGGCAGCACTCGCCGAAGCCGAAGCATCAGCGGACCGTGGACCGTTGCCACCACCCGGCGTCGACCACGAACGCCTCGACCGTCGTGACCTGCACCTCGTTGCCATCGATCCCGCCGGCGCCCGCGACCTCGACCAGGCATTCGGCGCGCAGCGTCATGGAACCGGCTACCGCGTCCACTACGCCATAGCCGACGTTGCTGCACTCGTTCAGCCCACCGGTGCCGTCGACACCGAAGCCCTCGATCGGGGCCTGACGTTCTACGCGCCGGACCGGCGCGTTTCGCTGCACCCCGAAGTCATCAACGAAGGTGCCGGCAGCCTCCTCCCCGGCATGGACCGCTCCTGCGTGCTCTGGCAGATCGACGTCGATGCCGAGGGCGCAATTCTCGACGTAGAGGTGCATCGGGCAACCGTGCGCGTCGCCGAGGCACTTTCCTACCGCTCTGCCCAGCAAGAGATCGACGGGCCCCGACCGAGAAGCTGCCTGGTACTGCTCCGGGAGATCGGTGAACGGCGACTGGCCCTCGAGGAGGAGCGCGGCGCGGTCAGCCTGAACATCCCGTCACAAGAAGTGCAGACCGACGCCGACGGCTCGCATCGCCTCGCCTACGACGAGACGTTGCCGGTCGAGCAGTGGAACGCGCAGATCTCCCTGCTCACCGGCATAGCGGCTGCGGCCATCATGATCGATGCCGGGGTCGGGCTCCTGCGCACGCTCCCCCCAACGGACCCCGAGACCCTCTCCGGACTACGCCGGACAGCAGCCGGGCTCCACGTGCCCTGGCCGGAGACGATGTCCTATGCAGAACGGGTGCGGACTCTCGACCCGAACCACCCCAACGAGCGCGCCCTGCTGTTCCGCTCGGCGCGAGGACTCGGGGGTGCGGGATACGTGGCCTTCCTCAACGCTGCCGATCTCCCCTCTGAGCACGGGCATTCGGCGATCGCCTCGCCCTATGCCCATGTCACCGCACCACTTCGACGGGTGTGCGATCGCTTCGCAAACGAGGTCATTCTCGCCGTGACCGGGGGCCGCAGACCACCGGACTGGGCGCTCGGCACCCTCGAGCAGCTCCCGAGCACGATGGGCCGTGCCCGCCAGCGCGAGCAGGCATTCGAGCGGGCCGTTCTCGACCTCGTGGAAGCACTCGTGCTCGAGCGACGCGTCGGCGAGGAGTTCGAAGCACTCGTGGTCAACCATCGACGGGACCGCGCGGTCATCCAGATCCACGAACCTGCCATCGTCGCGGAACTCGAGCCCAAGCCGGCGCTCGGGCAGACCGTGCGGGTGCGTCTCACCGGGGTGAACATCGCCGAGCGTCGGCTCTCGTTCGCCCGCGTCGAGTGACCGATCTCGTAGGCTTCGAGCATGGGATTGACCACCGGCGCGATCGAGATGTCCGCCCGAGTCGCCCTGCGGAGCCCGGCGCCGCCGCGCGTGACATGAAAGGCCTCCTCGCCGCAGGGCGACTACGCCGTCGCATCGTCACCATCCCGCTCGTACTCCTTGCGAGCTTCACCGTGTGGGTGCTCAGCCCGCTTCTGCTGGGCCTCGCGGTCGCCGCTGACCTTCTGACTGGCCCGAGACGGCTTCGGCTGACTCGATTGGTGCTGTTCGGGCTCAACTACGTGCTCCTGGAGTGCGGCGCGATCGGTGCCGCTGCGGCGCTCTGGCCGGTCACGGGCTTCGGCCTGTTCACAAAGCGGAGGTGGGCGATCCGGCTCAACGCAGGCGTGGAACGATGGTGGGTCGTCTCGGTCATGCGGGCAACCCAACGATGGATGTATGTCGACATCCACGTCGACGACCTCGATGATCTCCGCCAGGGACCGATGGTGATCGCCGCCCATCACGTCAGCTTCTTCGACGCAGTCCTGCCCGCGGTGTTGTTGGCATGGGCACGGTCGGACGCGATCGCCCGCTACACGCTCAAGCGCGAGATGCTCCTGTCGCCGGCGATCGACCTGTTCGGACACCGGTTGCCGAACCACTTCGTCGACCGCACCCCGGCGATCCGGTCGGTCGAGCTGGAAGGGTTCACGGCGCTGGCACGCGACCTGCACACTGACGCCCTCGTGGTGTTCCCCGAGGGCACCTTCCACACCGAGGTCCGTGCCGAGCGAGCCGTCGCACGAATCGGACGCACCGACCCCGAGCGAGCCGAGCGCGTCGGCAGGCTGCGTCACATGCTTCCCCTGCGGCCGGCGGGGCTGAGCGCGCTTCTGGACGCCGCGCCCCAGGCCGATCTCGTCCTCGTCGCGCACGCAGGGTTCGCCGCTTTCGGGACGATCAGGGCGGTGATCGCCAACACCCCACTCCGGGGACCGGTCGCCGTCCGGATCACGCGTGTCGCCGCAGCCGACATCCCGAGCGATCCGTCGCAACGGACCGCATTCCTGGACGCCCAGTGGCTGGCGATGGACGAATGGATCACCAGTACAGTCGTGCCATGACCTCCCCGCCGATTGACGACGAGCTGCTCATGTTCGCATCGACAATCGCTGCCGAGGCCGCCGGGTTGACCCTCGAGTACTTTCGCCGACAGGACCTGCGCATCGAACACAAGCGGGACGGCTCCGAGGTCACCGAGGCCGACCGCGCCGCAGAGGCCCACCTCCGGGCGGCCATTGCCGCCCGCTACCCGGGAGACACCATCATCGGCGAGGAAGCCGGCACGAGCGGCGGCGGCGGACAACGACAATGGATCATCGACCCCATCGACGGCACGTCGTCGTTCGTACGCGGAGTGCCCCTGTACGCGTCACTGTTGGGCGTCATCGATGAACACGGTCCCGCCATCGGCATCATCTCCATTCCCGCCCTGGACGAGTGCATCGTCTCCGGACGAGGACGCGGCGCGCGACACAACGGGGAACCGGTCGCCGTGTCGAAGGTGGGCTCCGTCGCCGACAGCTGCATCTGCTCGAGCTCGTTCGACCAGCAGTGGTGGCCCCATGGCGCACTGGACGCGGTCACCGGATCGGGGGCCAAGACCAGGACCTGGGGTGATGGCTACGGCTATCTGCTCGTGTCCACCGGTCGAATCGAGGGCATGCTCGATCCCGAGCTACGCACCTACGACATCGCTCCCATGCTCACGATCATCCCCGAAAGTGGTGGCCGCATCACCCGCTGGGACGGCGAAACCGAGCTCGTCGACCATGCGGGTTGGATCGCCACGAACGGCGTCATCCACGACGAACTCCTCGAGATGGTCCGGTCCTGAGCCCCCGGGCAACCCGGAGACAGGCTGGACGGGCGCGGTTTCGAGAGGAACCGTCCCCGGGACGTCCAGGGATCAGAAGACGACCGCTTCGACACTCACCGCCGGCTTCAGCCGCGACTTCCAGCTGCTCGCCTCGCCGATCGAGTCGGCGTAGCGCTCCTTGCGTCGCTGCACCCGAGCCCCGACGGGCTCCTCGACACTCGAACCGTCGTACTGCGCCTCGATGCCTTCCTTCAGCATGTTCAGCGCCTCCGAACGGAGCTGGGAGATCCGGCTCTCGGTGACCCCGAGGAAGTCTGCCAACTCCTGCGAGGTGCGTCCTTCGAGGAAGTACCCGACCACGACGATGCGGTGGCGCTCGGGGAGAAGGTCGACGGCGTCGGTGAGATAGGAGTGCAGCTCGCGGTGTTCCATCTCCTCACACGGTTCACGCGTGGTGCTGTCGGGGAGGACGTCGACGAGCATGAGGTCTTCGTCAGCACCTTCGTAGACCTCGTGCTCGAGGGCCAGCACGACGGATCGGAACATGCGGTCCTGCAGGCGGTTCAGCTCCGCCAGCGACATCCCGAGCGCTTCGGCCTTCTCCTCGGGATTGGGGAGGCGGCCGAGCTCGGTGGCAAGACGCTGCTCGACACCTTCCAAGCGCCGGGCGAGAGTGCGGACCGAGCGAGGGGCCCAGTCGGCGGCCCGAGCCGCGTCGAGGATCGCGCCGCGAATGCGCTGCGCCGCGAAGCGTTCGAAGGGAACTCCTCGGGCATCGTCGTAGCGTCGGGCTGCTTCGACCAGACCAAGTGCCCCGGCCCGGGCCAGATCGTCTCGGTCCACGTGACGGGGGAAGTGCACCGCAACTTGGTACACCACGTGTTTCACGAGCGGCAGGTGCTGCTCGATCAACACAGAGAGGTGTGCGGCTTCTTGGTTGGTCGAACGCATCAATCGCCCTTTCGCATCTGCGACATCCACGAGGAATGGCATCGTCTCCGCATCCTTCTGCGACGGTGGACAACTGGGGTTCGTCCGACATCGTTTGGATGTGCGGTTGAACCTTCGACTCAAATCTCCAGCACCTTGAGCGAAAATTCTCTGGGGGACTTTGCCCAGTCCTAAGGAGCGGATTGCTCGACCTGCGGTTTTCGACCACAGACCGTCACGAAAAGGTACGAAAGCCCTGGTCCGGCAGGATCATCTGGTCACAGACCGAGACCCACGAACTCTTGGAGCGTGATGCCACGACCGCGAAGTTCGCGGAGCAGCGCCCCTGGGTCGGCAAGCTTCGCGACGCCGAAAGCCCCGGGCATCGGGAGTATGGCGTCGGACGCGAGCAGACGTTCCACGACGACACCGACCATCGCTGCCGCGGCCGTCGACGGTGTGGCAACCCCACCCGCGACACGCGTCTGGTGCATGCCCTCGCGCCGGCCTCGCACCTCGACGCGAACCGCGCCGACCCCGCCATCGGCGTGGGGAGGCGTGAGCATCGGCAGCCACGAAGTGAACCGATCCTGTCGGCTCGCCGACAGCCGGGCCGTGATCCGCCTCGCGTCGGAGAAGACCGGTTGCAGGACCAGCGCATCAGCGAGCGCGGCGCGGTAGCAGTCAGCTGCCGACACCGGCTCTGGGAACCACGCCAGCTCCCGCCCGGAACCGCCCGGCCTCCGTGTCCACTCGCCATCTCGCCAGTCAAGCGAGGGTGACTTGAGCGCACGATGGTGCTGCCGGGCGCACGCCGGACCGCCGGTGCCGTCCTTGGCGACGTGAATCTCGTCGACGACGTCGAACTCCCGGGCAAGCCATCTGGCGAGCAGGCAGCTCACTCCGGGCGAAAAGCCTGCGGCGGCGATCACCCAGGTCCCTCGACGGGCCGCGCGTGCGCCGAGGGTCAACAGGCTCCGGACTTCGCTCGGACGATCGGAGATCGAGACCACAGGGATGCGCGCCAGGACCGCCCGGCGAGCAGGTTCGAGGTGGTGACCCGCAGGGGTGCACAATGCGACGGCGTCGAGCCCATCGAGCCCGTCGAGCCCCGAAGCGGCGACGGTGACTCCCGGCCCCAGTTCTTCGGCACGGCTGGAGAGCCTCCGCTGGTCGACATCGGACACGACGACCTCGTCGACCGCGCCGGTGGCCAGCAACTGACGGGTGACCTGGGCTCCCA
Source organism: Acidimicrobiaceae bacterium (assembly GCA_024641655.1). Classification (GTDB taxonomy): domain Bacteria; phylum Actinomycetota; class Acidimicrobiia; order Acidimicrobiales; family UBA8592; genus JAHECR01. The sequence continues at coordinate 32,373 of JAHECR010000021.1, read as the reverse complement.
CCGCGCCAAGCCCGAGCACTCCGACGCGAGGCACCGGTCAGTCGTCGATCTCGAGCTCTCGCCACCCGCCACTTTGCGGGGGAACGCCACCGGTTCCACGCACGCGCAGCACCCCGGCGATACCGGCCGCGCCAGCCAGCGCCAACAGGACCCGTCGCAACAACCGCATCCCTGCAGCGTAGTGCCACGCAACCTCCCCCGACCGCAAGCAACTGGAGCAGCGGTCAGAACAAGCAACCCGACCAGAGGGAGACGTGCCCCACGAACGCAGCGCTCTCACCGCCAACCCGCAGTTGCGACCAGCGGTCGGAACTGCGAGCAACTCGACCAGAGGGAGAGTTGCCGTGGGCCTAGTTGGAGTTGAACCAACGACCTCACCCTTATCAGGGGTGCGCTCTAACCAACTGAGCTATAGGCCCGTGGCCGGTGCCCCGGCGGCAGCTGCACACCATACCGGTCGCGAGCCCCAACCCCGCAACCACCGGGTCCCTCAGAGACGTCGCCGAGGCGGCGGCCGACGTCGACGTCGGCGGGGCGGGGTCGGGCGAGCCGTCTCCTCCTCGATCATCGTGATACGGAGACCGCCGGTCAGATCGCTGATCAGGTTGAAGAGCAGACACATCAACACGTTGAACGTCGTGCCCGCTATCGCCAATGCCAGACCTCCGAGCGCATAGCCCCGGAAGATCTGCGCGGCATCGAAGGTGAACGTGTCGAGGGCGAACAGCTCACGGATGAGGCTCTCGACCTTGCCCACGGTGCCCGAGGACTCCGCAACGCCCCACATCATGAAGCCGGCAACAAGGAAGATCACCCACAGGCACGCGTAGAACATCAACGAGATCTTGAGCACCGACCAGGGCTCGACGTGGCGGACGATCCGGCGCACTCGTCGCGCCTGGAGGCGAACCCGGCGACGACGTTCGGCATGGGACATTCGCGGGAGCGGCCGCTCCTGCACCGGCGTCTGGTCGAGCCGGTACATGGCTGGCGCGCCCGGAGGCACGACGACGAGCTCCTCGTCGTCGTAGGGGTCGAGTCCGTCGCCGAACAGGAACGGCGCGTCGGTGAAATCGTCGCGGCCACCTTCGGGTTCGTCGTACTCGTTGTCGAACCCGCCGAGGTCGGCCTCGGCGTCATAGAGATCCACGAGACCTTCGTCATCGGGCTCGCTGGATGTGGACACGGAACCGGGGCCCTCCTGGGCGCGCGGCCCGGTCAACGAGTCGGCGTCGTTTGGCACATCGGGAAGTCTACGGGATAGTCGATGCGGAGTTGATGGCATGGTTCGTCACGGGCAGGTCGCACGGCTTCTGACGGGAGCATCGGCCAGACATCGAAACGCTCCCTCACGGCGCGGGCGCGGGCATGGGCGCCACCGAGCTCGACCTCGAGCTGGATTCCCGCAGCGTCGCCGAACGACGCCACGATGACCGCGCCGTTGGCGCCGGCGACGGTTGCCGCCGCCTCGGGGCCATGGGCCCCCGCAAGCGCCGCGGCATCAGCTGCGCTCTGGGCGCGGGCGAATCCGACCGCTCGATCGGTCAGCACCCCGAGCAGCAAAATCGTGCCGGCGACCACCCACAGGACGACCGCGGTCAGCGTGACCGCCTGTCCGCGCGTGGACCCGGGGGACGGTTCATCGGATCGAACCATGGGACGAAGCCTTCCTTGCACGTCGGGTTCTCACGTGGGGGAAGTGCGTTGCAGCCGGCGCTCTCAGCGCAGGCCGGCCTAGCTGGCGTCGTCGCCTTCGGAGCCGACGGCCGGCTCCTCGTCAACCTCATCGAGCAGGTCGTCGCTCTCCCCTGCCTCGTCGGCTTCGTCGACCTCGGCCTGCAGGACCGGGGCGACCGCAGCCACGTGCTCGTCCGCGCCGACGGCCATTACCTTGACCCCGGTTGCGTAGGGCCCCTGCAACGAGATGGTATCGACCGGGATACGGATCAGCACGCCCTTGGTGGACACGAGGAGCACCTCGTCGCCGTCACCGACGGCCCGACTGGCCACAAGGCGCCCCTTGTCCGCGGCGAGCTTCATCGCGGTGACGCCCTGGCCACCGCGATGTTTCGCGGTGAATGCTTCCATGTCGGTGCGTTTGCCGTAGCCCCCGTCGGTGACCAGCAACAGCATCGAACCCTCGCGGACGGAGTTCAGCGAAACGACCTCGTCACCGGGACGCAGCTTCATGCCCCGAACGCCCGCAGCGGCACGACCCATCGCCCGAACTTCGTCTTCGTGGAATCGCATCAGCCGACCGTTGCTGCTGACGAGACAGATATCGTCTTCGCCGTTGGTCGCAATGACGCGAACCAATTCGTCGTTCTCCCGCAGGTTGATCGCAATGAGCCCGTCGCGGCGAGACTTGTCGTACTCGTTGAACTTGGTCTTCTTCACGAGACCATTTCGGGTCGCGAAGACGAGATACCGATTGGTCTCGTAGTCGCGCGTGTCGATCACCGTCGCGATCTTCTCCTCCGGAGCGAACTGCAACAGATTCACAATGGCGGTGCCACGCGCCGTGCGCGTGGTCATCGGCACCTCGTGCGCCTTGAGGCGATAGACCTTGCCGAAGTTCGTGAAGAACAGCAGGTAGGCGTGCGCCGACGTGTGCAGCACCTGCACCACTACGTCTTCGTCCTTGAGTGCCGCGCCGGCTACACCGCGACCGCCGCGTCCCTGACTACGAAACTCCGCGGCCGAGACGGTCTTGACGTAGCCGCCGGCACTCAGCGTGAACACCAGATCCTCGTCGTCGATGAGGTCTTCGATCGCGAACTCACCGGGGTCGATCGCAAGCTCGCTGCGACGCTCGGTCGCGAACTCCTCGCGGATCGCGGCCAGCTCCTCGATGATGACGCCGCGCAGTTTCGTGTCGTCGGCGAGAATCGACTCGAGCTCGGCGATGGTTTCGCGAAGCTCGACGACCTTCGCCTCGATCTCGTCACGGCCCAGACGAGTGAGGCGCCCCAACGTCATGTCGAGGATGTGGGTGGCCTGGATCTCGCTGAACTCAAAGGGTTCAGCCATGAGTCGCTCGCGCGCCGCGGCACGGTCCTCGCTGGCCCGGATGGCGGTGATGATGGCGTCGATGACCTCGATCGCCTTGAGGAGCCCCTCGTTGATGTGCAGATCATGTTGGGCTTTGTCGAGCCGGAACTGGGTCCGCCGGGTGAGGACCTCGACCTGGTGGCCGACCCACGCGACCAGCGTGTCGCGCAGGGTCATCGTGCGCGGAATGCCGTCGTCGAGCGCGACCATGTTCACGGCGAACGAGCTCTGCAACGGCGTGCCCTTGTAAAGCTGGTTCAAGATCACGAGCGCAGGCGCGTCGCGCTTGAGCTCGAACACCAGCCGGGTCCTTCCCTTGGCTGATTCGTTGCGGATGGTCCGAATGCCTTCGATCTCGCGGCGGTCGACGAGCTCCGCCGCCTTTTCCTCGATGGCTTCGAGGCTCGTCTGGTACGGAATCTCGGTGACGACGATCATAGTGTTCTTGCCGTCTTCGACGATCTCGGCTTTCGCACGCACTTTGATCGATCCTCGACCTGTCGTATAGGCCTGGTGGATACCGGTACGGCCGAGGATCTGGCCTCCGGTCGGGAAGTCCGGGCCCTTCACGAAGGCCATGAGGTCCTCGTTGGTGGCATCGGGATTCGACAGCAGGTGGGTAGCGGCGTCAGCAACTTCGCCGAGATTGTGCGGCGGGATGTTGGTGGCCATGCCGACCGCGATCCCCTGTCCTCCGTTGACCAGGAGGTTCGGGAACCGTGCCGGCAGGACCGCTGGCTCTTCGCTGGCGCCGTTGAAGTTGTCCTCGAAGTCAACGGTGTTCTGATCGATGTCGGCGAGCATGTGCATCGCCAGGCGAGACAGCCGGCACTCGGTGTAGCGCATCGCCGCAGGTGGATCACTCGGAGACCCGAAGTTCCCGTGGGGATCGATGAGCGGGTGGCGCAGGGAGAACGGCTGACCCAGGCGAACGAGCGCGTCGTAGATGGCCGAGTCACCGTGGGGGTGGTACTTCCCCATCACCTCACCCACCACGGTGGCGCACTTGACGTGGGACCGATCGGGCCACACCCGCGTGTCGTACATGCCCCACAGAATGCGGCGGTGGACGGGCTTGAGACCGTCGCGGGCGTCGGGAAGCGCACGCGAGACGATGACCGACATGGCGTAGTCGAGGAACGACTGCTCCATCTCTTCTTGGATCTCGACCGCCTGGATGCCCGCAGGTGTCTCATCGGGTGGGGGTGCGCTCTGGTCACTCATGGTTGGTCGTCTCCACGACGAGGAACCCGCTCGTCACGCGGGCGTTGTTCGTGACGGTGCCTGGCATGGACCGGTGCACCCTCTCGGCTTCCCGGTCAGATGTCGAGGAAGCGGACATCTTTGGCGTTGGTCTGGATGAAGTTCTTGCGGCTCTCGACGTCTTCGCCCATGAGCACCGAGAAGACCTCGTCGACGACCGCGGCCTGCTCGACGGTGACCTGTAGCAACGTGCGGGTCGCCGGGTCCATGGTGGTCGCCCACAGCTCTTCGGCGTCCATCTCACCGAGACCCTTGAGGCGACCGAAATCCGCCTTGTGATTCGGGTGCTCTTCGAGGAAGGCCGCTTTGGCGTGATCGTCCTTGAGATAGATCTTTGACTTCGAGACTTCCGTCGAATACAGCGGAGGTTGCGCGATGTACACGTGACCGCGCTCGACAAGGTCGCGCATCTGCCGGAACAAGAACGTGAGCAGGAGAGTGCGAATGTGGCTGCCGTCGACGTCGGCGTCGGCCAGCAGGATGATCTTGTGGTAACGGATCTTCTCGACGTCGAAGTCCTCGCCGAAGCCGGCGCCGATCGCAGCGATGAGCGCTTGGACCTCGGTGTTCTTGAGCATCTTGTCGACCCGGGCACGTTCGACGTTGAGGATCTTGCCGCGAATCGGCAGGATGGCCATGGTCCGTGGATCACGAGCGTCCTTGGCCGATCCGCCCGCGGAGTTACCCTCCACGATGTAGATCTCCGACTCACGGGGCTCGCGACTCGAGCAGTCGGTGAGCTTCCCGGGTAGTCCGGCCCCGTCGAGCGCGGATTTGCGGCGGGTAGCGTCGCGGGCGCTGCGGGCCGCGATACGAGCGCGCGCCGCCTGGGTGGCCTTCTGCACGATGCGTTTGGCTTCGGCCGGATGCTCCTCGAGCCAGTCCTTCAGGTGTTCGTTCGTGGCTTTCTCGACCAGCGACCGCATCGACACGTTGCCCAGCTTGCCCTTGGTCTGACCTTCGAACTGCGGATCGCGCAGACGTACCGAGACGATCGCGGTGAGGCCCTCACGAATGTCCTCCCCCTGGAGCCCCTCGTCCTTCTCCTTGAGGTGACCCTTGTCGCGGGCGTAGTTGTTGATCACCCGGGTCAGGGCGCTGCGGAAACCCTGCTCGTGCATCCCGCCCTCGATGGTCGCAATGCCGTTCGCGAAGCTGTGGATACCGTCGCTGTTGAACCCGGTGTTCCACTGGAACGCGACTTCGACCTCCTCGTCGTCGCTGCTGTCCTCGAGGTAGCCAACCACCTGGAAGAGCGCCTCTTTGGACAGGTTCACGTGCTGCACGAAATCGACGATGCCGCCGTCGTAGCGGTAACTGATTTCGCCACCGTCGCTACCAGGGCGCTCGTCGACGAAGGCGATCTCGAGTCCCTTGTTCAAGAACGCCATCATCTGGAACCGCTCGAGCAGGGTTGCGGCCCGGAACTCGATGCCTTCCTTGAAGATCGAGATGTCGGGCCAGAACCGCACCGTGGTCCCGGTTCGATCGTCGGGTGCTTCGCCGATCTCCACGAGCTTCTGATCGGGTTTGCCGCCCTCGCGGAACGACATGAAGTGCCGTTTGCCTTCCCGATCGATCTCGACCTCGACCCGGGTGCTCAAGGCATTGACGACCGACACCCCGACGCCGTGGAGGCCCCCGGAGACCTTGTACCCCTCACCGCCGAACTTGCCACCGGCGTGCAGCACGGTGAGCACGACTTCGGCCGCCGTCATGTCCTCGAACTGGTGGTGCTTGCCGGTCGGGATCCCTCGCCCGTCGTCGCGCACCTCACAGCCACCGTCGGCCAGCAACCGCACCTCGATACGGGTGCAGTGCCCGGCCATCGCCTCGTCGACCGCGTTGTCGACGACCTCGTACACGAGGTGGTGCAGGCCCGTCGGACCCGTCGATCCGATGTACATGCCGGGGCGTTTGCGCACGGCCTCGAGGCCTTCGAGAACCTGAATGTCCTCGGCGCCGTACGAGTCAGCGGTCTGCGACACGCGTGGACCTTTCGAGAGGAATCGGCGAGGGTGTTCCGAGCAGGCGACGATCCCCGCTTTGTCTGCAAAATTGCTGGTCAACAGCTCGAATCACGACGTTGTCATTGTACCAGCCAGCGCTGACGGCGAGGTGCCGAACCCACCCACCGGCAGCGATCGCGCCGGGGGTGACGAACCCGGTGGAACGGTGCGCGGGCTAGGTGGTGACGACCCGGACGCGGTCGATTGGACAACTCCCGGCCAGCTCCGTGATGCGCCGGACGATCGTCGAAACCTGCCACCGCAGCTCCGCTCCCATGGCGGCGTCGTTCACCGCCACCACCAGGCAGCGATCCTCGATGCGCGCCGGCCGCGAGAACTGCGCAAGACCCGCGCCGATGATGTCGGGCCAGCGATCGAAGATCACCTCGGTGGCCGTCGTTGCTCCACCGGACGAGCCCACGAGCCGCGCCATCAGCGCGTCGAGCGGTCGACCCAGCGGAGTCGGCTCACCGACGGGATCGGGTAGCGGTTCCCATGGCATGTGGCGATCTTAGGACCCCGATCCGATGGAAGCCGTCAGCCTCGACGCACGACACCCGCTTCGACCACGAACTGTTGAACCTCGCCGTCGAACATCGGGATGGCACCGGCGGTCGTCACGAAGGTCTGTTCGGCGACCAGGAGCCCCAGCAACGCCGACGCCCGCTGGGGGTCGAGCTCCGAGAACACGTCATCGAGCAGCAGCAGAGGGCTCGTACCCCGCGTCATCCCGACCACGTGGTGACCTGCGATTCGCAGCGCCAGCGCAAGGGTCCGCTGCTCGCCCTGGGACGCCTGCGTCCGCGCCGGCATGGCCGAGAGGCTGATGTCCAGCTCGTCGCGGTGTGGCCCCACCAGCGTCACGCCCCGCCGGAGCTCGTCGTCACGGAGTCGCTCGAGACTCACCAGCAAACCCGAGGTCCGCCATTGCGGCTCGTAGCGCATCGTGACGCGATGCGATGCGCCCGCCAGTTGCTCGTAGGCCGCGTCAGCCTCAGGGGCAAGGCGATCGACCAGGTCCGCACGCGCGGAAGCCCACGCCTCACCCACCTCGGCGAGCTTCGTGTTCCAGACCGAGAGCGTGTCATCGATGTCGCGGCTCGAGCGTCCCCGCGCCTGGCGCAACAACGCGTTGCGCTGTCGCAGGACTCGATCCAGCTCCGCTCGCAGTTGTTCGTTGCGCGGATGGAGCTGGACGAGGAGATCATCGAGGTACCTGCGCCGCAACGCCGGTCCGTCCTTCACGAGGTCGAGATCGTCCGGTCCGAACATCGTCATGGGGAGCATCCCGACAAGCTCACCGACCGGAGACAACCGTTGCTTGTTGACCTGGACGCGGTTGGGTCGGCTGCGGTTGAGTTCGGTCTCGATCAGCAAAGCGCGAGTACCCGATTCGGCTTCTCCGCGTATCACAGCGGTGTCGCTGCCCTGAGCGATCAGCGCCTCGTTGGGCACGCTACGGAACGAGCCGAGCGTCCCCAGGTATCCAATCGCCTCGAGCAGGTTCGACTTGCCCTGGCCGTTGCGACCCGCGATGACGACCCGTCCGGGCTCGAAGGTGACATCGAGCTCGACGTAGTTGCGGAACTCCTGGAGCCAGAGGCGCCGTAGCTCAGCCACGACTCAAGACGGCGCACACACCTAGGAGACGCGGACGGGCATGAGGAGGTACAGGAACTCGGGATTCGACGGGGAGCGCAGCAGTGCCGGTTTGAGCTCGTCCACGGTTTCCAGCGTCACGTCGTCACCGGGGGCGACGTCGAGCCCCACCGACAGGTAGTCCGCGTTGAACGCGACCACCAGGTCGACACCGTCGTAGGTGGCATCCACCGACTCGTGGGCCTGACCGACGTCTTGGGTCATGGCCACGAGTTCCAGCCCGTCGCCGGACATGCTGAGACGCACGGGTGTGGCTTCCTGGGCCAGGAGTCGGACGCGGCGGACCGCATCGAGCATGGCGGCACGACCGACGGTGAGCTTGTTCGGATTGCTGTCGGGGATCAGCCCGCGGTAGTTCGGGAAGTCGCCTTCGATCAGACGCGTCGTCATCCGGACGCCCCCTACCGCGAACGACGCATCGCGCTCGCCGAGGTACAACGACACGGTGCTGCCGTCGCCGATCAGCCGGGTCAACTCGTTGAGCGCTCGTGACGGTACGAGAATCCGCTGCTCTCCTGCGAGCACGGTGGTACCCGGTAGGTCTCGCACCGCCAGGCGGTACGAGTCGGTTGCGACGAGACGCAAACCGCCTTCTTCGGCGGCCATGAGCACCCCGGTGAGGATCGGGCGAGAGTCATCAGACGACGCTGCCGGTACGACCTGTCGCAGCGCGTCGAGGAACGCCTTGCCGTCGATGGTCACGGCCTCGGCGACGACATCGGACAGGTGGGGATACTCGTCGGCGGGAATGGTTCGCAGGGAGAACTGGCTGCGCCCGGCGGTGATCTCGGCGTCGCTGCCGTCGACGGTGATCTCGACCGCGCCCGGTTGCACTGCTCGGACGACGTCGGAGAGCAACTTGGCAGGCACGACCGCCACTCCGTCGTCGCTGCCCGCGACCTGTAGCGAGACCGTGATGGTGAGATCGAGATCGCTGCCGGTTACCACCAGGCTGTCGCCGGTGAGTTCGAGACGCAGGCCGGCGAGGACGGGGAGAGAACCGCCTCTTCCCGACACCGCTCGACCGGCCGTATTGAGCGCGTCGACGAGTACTTCACGCTCGCATCGGAACTTCACGGTGTGGACTACTCCTCGTGCTTCGGAAAGGATCTGAAAAGCTCAGTAGTGGTAGTAGGTGTGTGGAGATGTGGAGAACACCCTATTTCTGCTGGTCAGACATTAGGGGGAGGGTGTGACTTCGTTGTGGACGACTGGACCTTTCCACAAGGGCATTCCGAGGTGTTCTCGCGTGTTCTGTCCCGTCGGTCGGGGGCCGTCCACAGATGGAGGGGTTCGTCCCCGTCCCGTCCCCAGGGGATGTGGACGGGATGAATCGGGGGTGTCGAAGCACACTTCGTAGCGTCAATTTCCCGATCGTACGCGTTGGATGAGCTCGGTGACCTGGTCGTAGATCTGGCGTCGATCCGACATGAGCGAACCGATTTTGTCGACGGCATGGATCACCGTGGTGTGATCACGACCGCCGAATTCGCGGGCGATCGCGGGGTAGCTGAGCTCGGTGAGCTCGCGGAAGACGTACATCGCGATCTGGCGCGCTGTGACCAGTGGGCGGTGGCGGCGCTGGCCGATGATCTCCTCACGAGTGAACCCGAACATCTGCGCGGTGGTTTCGATGATCAGATCAGGGGTGATCGGCCGCGGTTGACGGGTGGCGACGAGGTCGTGGAGCACTTCGCGGGCGACGTCGACGGTGAGTGCCTTGCCGTTGAGGTTCCGGTAGGCGCACACCCGTATGAGCGCGCCCTCGAGCTCGCGGATGTTGTCGGTGACGTGACTGGCGATGAATTCGAGTACGTCGGGTGGGACCTGGTTCTCGTGTTCGGCCTTCTTGCTCAAGATGGCCAGACGGGTTTCGAGATCGGGTGGCTGGATGTCGGTGATGAGGCCCATCTTGAAACGGCTGCGGAGCCGGTCCTCCAGCGTCGAGATCGCGTCGGGTGGGCGATCTGAGGAGAGGACGATCTGCTTGTTGGCCTGATAGAGGGTGTTGAAGGTGTGGAAGAACTCCTCCTGGAGGCCTTCTTTACCCTCGAGGAATTGAATGTCGTCGACGAGCAGCACGTCGATCTCGCGGTAGCGGCGTTTGAAGTCGGCACGCTGATTGGTGCGGATCGCCTCGACGAATTCGTTCAGGAACGTCTCGGTCGACACGTAGAGCGTGGAGTACGTCGGGTAGTTGTCGTGGACGTAGCTCCCGATGGCCTGGAGAAGGTGGGTCTTACCGAGGCCCGCGTCGCCGTGGATGAAGAGCGGGTTGTAGGACTTGGACGGGCGCTCGGCAACCGAAAGCGCTGCGGCGTGCGCGAATCGGTTGCTGGTTCCGGTGACGAAGCTCTCGAACGTGTAACGCTCGTTGATCGCCGGGGCCATGCCCGTGGGGCCAAGCGACCCTCGACTTCCGTCGGGGGTCGACGGCGTCGGTGCGGGGACGGGGATCTCCACCATGGCAATCGCGGGGCGAGCGCCGAGATGGTCGAAGTGGCGGAGATCGATCTCGGGTTCCCCGACACTGTCGGTTTCGACCTCGATGATCATCTGCACGGGCTGGGTCGACGCCTCCCCGAGCGCCTCGAGCACGAGTTGGTAGTACCGGCCTTCGATGCGTTCCTTTACCCACTGACTCGGAACGGTCAACACGAGTTCCGAATCGCTGACCGCATGGGGCTTGGCCTCTTTGAACGTGGAATTCCACACGCCGTCGGAGACCTGGTCACGAATCGATTGAGCGCATGCGTCCCACAACTGGGTGGCGTTGGTCACCGTATGTACGCCCTTCTCGTCGGTCTGTCCACAGTGCGGTCCACACATGTGGATAAGCCCGCCGCAGGATGTGGGTGCCCGCCCGAATGGATGACGACGTGGCGTGTTGCCGCGGCCTCAGCCATCAGTGGGTGGCATGGGTTGGGCAACCTACCAGCGGATCGGCACAACATCTAGTGGATGACGCGGTGGATATGTTTCCGCAGGTCAACACCCCTATTTGGAGGGTTTTCCCCAGGATGTGGACGAGTAGTTCGGCAAGTCGTGCTCCCTGCCTGTGGAAAATGTCGGGGGCCGAACCGGGCAGACCGAGCCCTGTGGACGGAAGGTCGCCACCGGTGGGGGCGAAGGCCCGACCGCGCCCTACAGCCTGGCATTGACTGGCATTTCTCCACAGTGGCGCCCGAACGTTGCCGCGGGCGACCTGTCCGGCCCTGTTCGCGGCGCCGGCGAATGGGGCCAACGGTCCCGATCGAGGAGCCGTTCGGGAGGCCCTGTCCATGGCCTGGTTGCCGCGCGGTACCCGGCCCCTCTAGCGTAAGGCTGTTCGCCGTGGCGATGATCAGTGCTGCCTGCGCTCGTACGAGCCGACCTTGACCGGACCGGGCTCGAGAATCAGGGTGTGTTGGATCACCGTTGCGGCCAGGGACGGGTGTTCCCATGCGCCATCTCGTCGGGCCTGAAGGCTCGGCGGATGGATGTGCGTGTGTGTGCATTCGTCGGAAGGTCATCGATCCCGGATCGGCGGCCCCGGCTGCACCAAGACCAAGGATCCATCGTGAAGCGTACGTTTCAACCAAATGTCCGCCGTCGTGCCAAGCGCCACGGCTTCCGCCAGCGGATGGCCAGCCGTGCTGGTCGCGCCATCGTCAACGGCCGACGTCGGCGCGGAAGGCAGAAGCTCTCGGCTTGATCGGCCGTATTCGTGGTCGTCGTTCGTTTGACGCGTTGCAGCGAGAAGGACGTCGAGCGCGCGCTGGGATGCTCGCGGTCGTATTCCGACCCGGAGCGAGCGCAGAGGCGTGCGCGGCGTTCTCCATCAGTCGCGCCGTCGGCACGGCGGTGGTTCGCAATCGGGCGCGGCGGCGCCTACGCGCTGCGTTCGCGGCGCTGGTGCGCGACGAGCCACAGCGCTATGCACCCGGGCACTACCTCATCGTGGTTCGTGGCGCAGGGTGGGACTACGAGCAGGGCGCGACATGGTTGAAGTCTGCACTACAGAAGGTGCAACCGTGAGCGCGGTTGGGATTTCGTCGACCGCACCGGCCGGCGCCGCCGATGGCCTCAGCCTCGTTGCTCGTGTTGCCCTGCGAGCCATCGGGCTCTATCAGACGATCACCGCCGGCCGACCTCCCTCGTGCCGGTATGACCCCACCTGTTCGCGCTTTGCCGCGGACGCAATCTCGCTACATGGGGCGTGGCGGGGAAGCTGGCTAGCAATCCGACGTGTCGGTCGTTGCCACCCGTGGGGCGGCCACGGGTATGACCCTGTTCCTCCGAAGGGCTGACCATGTTCGATCCCCTGTTCCATTTCATGGCCGACGTCATGAGCTTCCTGTACGACCTGTGGCCGAGCTACGGCGGCGCCATCATCTTGTTCACCCTCATGGTGATGTCGGTCATGGCGCCGGTCACGCTGCGCCAGACCAAGAACATGCTCGCGATGAGTCGGCTGCAGCCCGAGGTCAAGCGGCTCCGGTCGAAGTACGGCAACGACCGCGAGCGGCTCAACCAGGAGATGATGGCCCTTTACCAGGCCAACAGTGTGAACCCGCTGAGCGGGTGTCTGCCGATGCTCGTCCAGATGCCGGTTTTCATCGTGCTATATCGGCTGGTGCGGGGTCTGAGTCGTCGAGTCAGCGACGTCGGTATGTCGATCGGGGATTTCTCCCAGCGAGATGGCCTCAGCTTGTCGACGTTCCCAAAGCGGGTCTTCAACCCGGACTTCCTCGACGCCAGCAGCCAGATGAGCATGGATCTACGCGGGCACACCGAGATGAAATCGCTTGGGATCGATCTCTCGCAGACGCCCTCGCAGGCCTTGTCCGAAGGACTGGTCCACGCGCTCCCCTACCTGCTCATGGTGCTCGTCGTCGGTTTGACGTCGTGGCTTCAGCAGAAACAGATCCAGGGTCGGTCGACCAACGCGAGCATGAACCCGCAGCAACAGGCCATCATGAAGGTGTTGCCGTTCATGCTGCCGGTGTTCTCGTTCACGATGCCCGCGGCGCTGGTCGTCTACTTCCTCGTGTCGAACACCTTCCGTGTCTTCCAGCAAATGGTCATCACGAGGAAGTTCTACAGCGGCTCCGACGACGGTCCCGAGATCGTCCGACCCGTCGCCGCTGACAAGGCTGCCGATGATGCGGGATCACGCCGCACGCCGGCAGCCAGCTCGGGCGTGAACCATGGTTCACGCCGCCCGGTGAAGAATCCCCCGAAGAAGCGCACCCGCAAGCCCGCAACCGGCGGGCCGGCAACAGCGCCGGGATCGAAGAAGTCCACGGGCGAAACGCCAACGCGTTCCCAGTCCAAGCGGGTCACCCCCAAGAAGGACCAAGACGAGCAGAACTCGGGTTCTCGCCGTCGTGACAAGAAGAGATGAACGATGGAGTGGGTTGAAGTCAGAGGCGAGACCGTCGCCGAAGCCGAAGAGCTAGCACTCGACCAGCTCGGTGTTGCTCGAGAGGACGCCGAATTCGAGGTCGTACAGGAACCCGAGAACCGCTGGCTCGGCCTCAAGCGCGTCGAGGCCCGAGTCCGGGCACGGGTCCGGCCATCGGCACCGCCGCCGAAATCTGATCGTGGGCGGAGCCGAAAGGGACGTGACGGCGACGGGTCTTCCCGAGGTGGTCGTCGCTCGAAGGGCGCAGGGCGCGGCGACGGTGAGGGCAGCCGGCGCGAGAGCGGCGGCGGTAGGCAGAAGGCCAAGAGCGACGCTGGGAAGCCCGCGTCGGCACCGTCGGGTGACGGTGACAGCGGCCGTGCAGGCAACGACGAACCCACGCCGACTGCGAAGCCGGCTTCGAGCAAGCCCAAGAAGGAGAAGACGGTGAGCGACGACACGCGAGAAATGGTTTCGATCCAAGAACAGCAGGATGTGGTCAAGGAGTTCTTGGAAGGGCTGCTGGCGGGTTTCGGGCTCGAGGCCACTGTGAGCGCCACGACCGAAGAGGATGACACCGTCGTGGGGGTTGTCGACGGCAGCGCCGTCGGACTCCTGGTCGGTCCGCGAGCGGGCACGCTGCGAGCGATTCAGGAGCTGGCGCGTGCGGCCATGCAGCGGCACGCTGATGGGCGCGACACCAACCGGCTCGTCGTGGATGTCGCCGGCTATCGGGAACGTCGCAAGGCTGCGCTCGTGAAGTTCACCATCGAGCAGGCCCAGCGCGTCGTCGAATCGGGCGAGGCGATCGCGCTCGAGCCCATGGGATCGGCAGATCGAAAGATCGTGCACGACGCCGCCGCCGAGATCGACGGCATCGTCAGCAGCAGCGCCGGGGAGGATCCCCGCCGACACGTCGTGCTGAGCCTGGCAGATTGATCCCAACCGAACGGGGAATCGCCCGGCGAGTGGTACCGATCGAACGACCCAGCCCAGTGTGGTTGGGTCGTTCCGCGTGGTGGCTGGGCCGCCCCTACACTCTCGAGCCATGACCGCACTGCTCGACATCTTGGCCGAAGCCAGGGAACGCAAGCTCCTCGGCAGTGCGCCGCTCGAGGACCATGTCGCGAACGGTCAGGGATTTGTCGCCGTCAGTACTCCGCTACTCGCGGCGGCCGGGACCGGCCCACTGGTGGTGGACCTCGGCTCGGGCGGCGGCGTCCCGGCGTGCGTGCTCATCGATCAGTGGCCCCGCGCCCGGTTTGCCCTGATCGAACGCGGCGAGCGACGCGCGACGTTCCTCCAGTGGATGGTGGAGCAGCTCGGATCACAAGACCGGGTGAGCGTGGTGATGGCCGAGGCGGAAGACGCGGCGCGCCTGGTTGCTTGGGATGGTCGCGCGGCGTTGGTGACGGCCAGGTCGTTCGCACCTCCGGCGGTGACGGCCGAGTGCGCGTGTCGCTTCCTCAACGTGGGTGGGCACCTCGTGGTGAGCGAGCCACCGGATCGCCCCGCCCGCTGGGACGCGTCGGCTCTTGCGTCGACGGGGCTGGTTCCCCGCGATCGCGTGGTCGCTGGCGGCGGGACCTTCCAGATTCTCGAGCTGGTCGCTCGACCGGCAGATCGCTATCCGCGTAAGGCGGGCACCCCGCGTAAGCGCCCGTTGTGGGTGTGAGCGCAGCAGGACGCTACCGGCGAGCGAAGCGCCCCAATGGCTGCGAGTGGTCGCGTCTACGTTCGACGGTCACACGCTCTTGCGGACCTCTCCGTCGCGCTGTTTCACGTGAAACACCACGCCTTCATGGTCACGGCTCGGTGTGCGTTGAGGTAGGCCGCTTTCTTCCGGGGGCACACGGTCGGTCGGGCCTCGTGTGTCAGTCCTGGTGTCTTGGGTTCCTCGTGTCGGGTCCCTGGTCTCGGGCGTTGCCTGTCGGGGAATCGTCCCTCCTCCCCGGTCAAGGGTGTACCTCTCGGCTGATCACGACGCGCTCTGCTGATCACGACGCGCTCTGCTGATCACAACGCGCTCTGCTGATCACAACGCGCTCTGCTGCTAAAGAGGCGTTGCACCCGTCACGAGGTCGGCCCTCGAGGTCCGTGCGTCGGCTCCCCGGCTTGATCTGCTCGGCAGCCCGCCCCGGGCCGAGATCACCTGCGTGTGGCACCGGGCGAGCGCGGCGGATGTCGCCATGTGGGTCCGGTCTGGCAGGGGTGTCCCGAAGGGCCAGGGATCTCCAGTGTCGGCCAGGTGACTGGTGCCGTGGGGGGCGCAGGGCCGGCCGCTTCTCCGGGTGCCCGCTCGGAAGACCACGCGCTGCTCGTCGGGCGAGCGGTATTGGATGGGGCACTACGTCGGGATCTGCATTGCGCCTCACTCACGAGCAGGGCAGACCCATGAGAGGTGTTCCACGTGAAACACCGAGCCTGGGCGGCCCAGATCGGGTAGGCAGGCGCAACCGAGGAGGAAGGTTTCACGTGAAACACGCGCCGAAGGGTTCCCGAGCTCGGGGCCGGCTGCTACGCTTCGGGAGCCCGTGGCCAGGAGAGGAGGCGACACGACAGTGACGTCCGAGCACGATCCCGAGGCGCCGAACTCCCCGGCTCCCACTACCGCAGCGAGGCCTGCGGAAGGCGAGGAGACGGTTGGCTCCACCCGTGCCCCTGCCGCCCAGACTCCGTTTCAGCGTGCCTTGAGCTCCCATGCGGGCATGGCAGAGGGCCTTTCTGACCACGAACCGGAAGCGGAAGCACCCATCGAATCGCTCGAGGAGCTCCTTCGCCACAAGCATCCTGGCGCAAGCCGGCCGCTCCCTCGGGTCATTGCGGTGGCGAATCAGAAAGGTGGCGTCGGTAAGACCACGACGACCGTGAATCTCGCGGCGTGTCTCGCCGATATTGGCTATCGGGTGCTCGTGGTCGACCTGGATCCGCAGGCCAACGCGACAACCGGGTTGGGTATCGATCCCCGGAGTATTTCCGTGTCGATGTACGACGTGATGTTGCGTGAGGTTCCCTTGAGGGAGTGTGCCTTGGAGACGGGCTACGACCGCCTACGGATAGCACCGTCGAGCTTGGATCTCGCAGGCGCCGAAATCGAACTGGTCCCGACCTTCAACCGCGAACGGAAACTCCGCCTCGCCATCGAATCGATGCTGGACGAGCTCGATTTCGTCTTCATCGACTGTCCGCCATCGCTTGGGCTGTTGACCGTGAACGCGCTCACCGCCGCCCACGAGGTCCTGGTGCCGATCCAGTGTGAGTACTACGCACTCGAAGGTCTGGGCCAACTGCTGCGGAATGTGGAATTGGTCCAGCGGAACCTGAACGACCAGTTGGAAGTTACGACTATCGCACTGGTGATGTTCGACGCGCGGACGAAGCTGGCGTCCCAGGTGGCCGATGAGGTTCGTTCGCACTTCGGCGATCGGGTCTGTCGTCAGGTCGTGCCGCGCTCGGTCCGGCTCTCGGAGGCACCGTCGTTCGGCCAACCCATCATCGAATTCGACCCACGGTCGCGAGGGGCACTCGCCTATCGCGCGTTGGCACAGGAGGTTTCCGGTGGTCCGGCAAACAGGACTTGGTAGGGGACTCGGGGCGCTGATTCCCGACCAGAGTCCCGAAGGGGACGGGGCCGCGTCGCAGGCGGCCACGTATCGGGAACTCCCTGTCGGCACGATTGCGGTCAATCCTTATCAGCCTCGTGAGACCTTCGACGAGGAAGCGCTGACGACACTCACGGCGTCAGTACGCGAGGTCGGTGTGCTCCAGCCCATCCTTGTGCGGCCCAAGGGCCCCGCCGCTTTCGAGCTCATCGCGGGCGAGCGGCGATGGCGTGCCGCCAAGCGCGCCGGACTCAAGACGATTCCGGCGATCGTCCGCGAGGTCGAAGACCTTCGATCGCTGGAACATGCCCTGGTCGAAAACCTCCATCGACAAGATCTCGGTCCGCTTGAAGAGGCAGCGGCGTACCAGCAGCTGATGGACGATTTCGCGATGACGCAGGAGGTGGTTGCACAGCGGGTCGGCAAGAGCCGCTCAGCGGTGGCTAACGCCCTGCGTCTCCTGCACTTGCCGGCGAGCGTGCAGGCGCTGCTGATCGACCGCTCGATCTCCGCGGGGCACGCTCGAGCCTTGCTCGGGCTCGCCTCGCGCCAGGAGCAAGACCGCCTCGCGCGTCAGATCGTGGCCGAGGACCTTTCGGTCCGTCAGGTCGAACAGCTCGTCCGCGAAGGCTTGCCTGCGGCACCGCTTCGGCCCACGCCCCCCGCACGTGTCGACCAACGACCGGCATCGGTGCTCGAGGTCGAGTCGAGGCTGGCGGAGCAACTCGAGACCCGGGTCACCGTGCAGACCGGGGCCAAGCGAGGCAAGGTTGTCATCGAGTTCGCGGACCTCGATGACCTCGGGCGCATTTTCGATCTCCTGGCCCACTGATCGCGTCGAGGCGGAGCGAGTCGGGAGCCACACCACGGCTCACGTCGCCTCCGGTCCAGTAACTCCGTCCTTTGCAGGCGTGGCGGTCGAGCAGCGCGGGTCGCGCGAGCAGGTGAACCTGGGAGCGACACCGGGGAACGTCGTTATAGCTCGACTAATGATCGAGGTTCGCGAGAAACGACGCCAGGGGCGCCGGTATTGTCCACAGGTATGTGGACAAGCGGTCGAGGTCTATCGTCAGAGCAGCCCGTTGACCAGGGGTTCCCCACCTAACGTGGTGTCAAGAATCACGTAGGGTGGTGGTCTGGCTGGGGACAACGTGTGGGGCCGGGTGCGGTCACGGCATCGCCTCGTCGCTCGTCGCGACCGGGTCGTGCAACCACTCGACCACTGCGTCGGCGATGGCATCGGCGATCGCCATGGATTGTTCCGACAGGAGCGTCGCCGGGCCGATGCGGAGGTCGACCGCGGCCATCTGGGTCTCGCGTAGTACGGGGAGGCGGCGTCCTGCGCACGCAATCGCCGGCCCGAGCGCCCCGATACAAGAGGCGGCGAGCAACGTCGCGAGGTGCGAACCGCCTGCCGAGCTGAAGGTTCCGCTCGCGAAGTACGCGAAGGTGATCTGTGGTGCGTCGTCGGCGCGCAGCCCGATGTAGACGTCAGCATCGAGCTCGTTCGCGAGGCGAGCATGGTGAGACCCGTCGGGGTGCATGACGATTTCGACGCGTAGACCACGGTTGCGGAGCCGTCGGGCAACGGTGTCCACGACGGTGCCGAGACCGCCGGGCTCGCCGATGACGACGGTACGGTCCCCGAGCTCGGCGACCTTGGAACGGAGCCGCTCGCGCTCGCGCACCGTTGTCACTGGTGCCTGGGCCTCGCGACCGCCGAGGCGATTCAGCGCAGCAAGGCTCTCGGGTCCGAAGATCGCATCGGTGGGCAGTCCGGCGTTGCGTTGGAAGCTCTCGAGCGCGCGGGCCGTGTCGGGTCCGAAGATCCCGTCGATGCGACCGGCATCGAAGCCCAGCGCACCGAGACGGTGTTGCAGCTCGCCGACGTCGTCGCCCCGCAGCATCGGCGCCTGGAGATAAAGCAGGCGATCACCCAGTCGATGCGCAGCCTCGGCCAGCGCCGCCCACGTGTGCCGTCCGCATTCCCCGTCAGCCTCGAGGCCGCGACTGCGCTGGAAGGCCTCGACAGCGGCGCGTGTGGCATCGGTGTACTCGTCGCCGGCGTCGGCGACGTCGAATTCGGCCTGACCCAGACGTCGGTGCAGGTCGCGTACCTGAGGGCCGCGATGTCCCAGTTTCAGGGGCAGACCCTCATCGTTCAAGGAACATACCTCGGAGCGCAACCTGGTCGGGGTGGTGCACGTCGCCGTGCACCCCAGCAGGGGGTCAACCTACCAGAGGCGATTCCCGGCCCGGGGTCGATGGTCCGATCCCTGTTCAGCTCGGCGCGAACGAGCCCACGCCACTCGACGTGACGTGGGCTCGTGATGCGATACCGAAGATCGCCCCACCGGGGGGTTACAGGTAGTCCGCGAGGTCCTCGAGGAGGGCCGCCTTGCCCTTTGCGCCGACGATCCGCTTGGTGGGTGCACCGTCCTGGAACACGATCATGGTGGGGATGCTCATCACTTCGAAACGACGGGCGACGTCGGAAGCCTCGTCGACGTTGAGCTTGGCGATGCGGATCTTGCCTTCCTGTTCAACGGCGATCTCGTCGAGGATCGGAGCGATCATCTTGCAGGGACCGCACCACTCGGCCCAGAAGTCGACGAGCACGGGCTCGGCTGCGGAGCCGACGACTTCGTCGAAGGTGGAGGCGGTCAAGGTGGTGATTGCTTGTGACATGAAGCGTCCTTCGCTGTTCGTGCTGCGTCCCGGTCACGCTAGCGCCGGGCCAGGGGGTTCGAGGTATGAAACCCGACAAAAGCGGTTGGGATTCCCGCAGCTGCCGATCGGCAGCCTCACGCCCCGCCGCTCAGTGGTGGAGCCACCGCTCGGCATCGATCGCCGCCATGCACCCGGATCCAGCTGCCGTGATCGCCTGACGGTACGTGAAGTCCTGCACGTCGCCGCATGCGAACACCCCTTCGACGCTGGTGTAGCTGGTTCCCGGCGTCGTCTTGAGGTAGCCGTTGTCGAGCAGCTCGAGATGGCTCTGGAACAGATCGGTATTGGGGCGATGCCCGATGGCGATGAAGACGCCGTCGACACGAAGATCGCTGCGTTCACCGGTGACGGTGTCTTCGACCACCACGCCGGCGATCTTCGTGTCGCCGAGGTATCCGACGACCCGACTGTTCCACCGGAACTCGATCTTGGGGTTTGCGAAGGCGCGGTCCTGCATGATCTGGGAAGCCCGGAGCGCGTCGCGTCGATGGATGACCGTCACCTTGCTCGCGAACTTGGTGAGGAAGCCGGCCTCCTCGAGTGCGGAGTCGCCGCCGCCGACAACGGCGATCTCCTGGTCTCTGAAGAAGAAGCCGTCGCAGGTAGCGCACGTCGAAAGGCCGTGGCCGATCAGCGGAACCTCGTTGGGCAGGTCGAGCATTATGGACTGTGCACCCGTCGAGACGATCACCGCCTCGGCGGTATAAGTCGGCTCGGGATGGTCGACGTTGTCGGTCCACACCTTGAAGGGACGCTCCGAGAAGTCGACGCGTCGGACCTTCGTGGTGATGATCTCGGCACCGAACCGCAGCGCCTGGGTACGCATGTTCATCATGAGCTCCGGGCCCATGATCCCGTCGGGGAAGCCGGGGAAGTTCTCGACCTCAGTGGTCAACATGAGCTGGCCACCGGGCTGGTCGCTCATCGACGAGGGTTCGCCCTCGACGACCAGCGGCGCAAGGCTGGCACGCGCCGTGTAGACCGCCGCGGTCAGACCCGCGGGTCCGGAACCGATGATGATGATCTGACGATGTTCGGGCATGGACCTGGGTCTCCTGTCGCCGGGTGGATCAGCGCCGGGGGGATTGATGCGAACGTCGGCCCGGGAACCCGGTTGCGCACGCCGTGCTTCCCGCTCCCCGCGTCGGCCGGCACGGGCCCGAACGAGTCATGCCAGTGGAGCCGGTTCGGCGGCACCTCGTGGGCGGCGGCGCCACAGGACCAGTCCCGCGGCGCTGAAGACGGCGCCGAGCGCGAGGTAGGCGATCCACACTGCCTTGTCGTGCTCCACCGATGGAATGACCCAGAGCAGCCCGCTGTCGACGCTGTTGATCAGCCAGCGGGTGAGACCGATCAGAAGAAGGGGAATCGCCAGGAGGCCCAGTACGACGGCGACGAGCCCGTACACGAGCGCCCGGCTCACCCGGATGGCAGGCCCAGTGGTCTTGGCACGGGCGCTGTCGACGAATCCCACCAGGCGTGCTGTCGTCTGCTGGGGCCAGTCGGCGGGGAGGAAGGGGATGACGTGCTCGCTCGGCGACGAGTCATCTCTGGGTTCGGCCATGACGCAGGAGGTTAGCGCGAGCCCCGTCGCTGCGACCTCTCGACCGGAGGGTTCCCCCGCCGCCGTTGGCCTGGGCCGGACCCGATCAGGGGAGCGGGACGTCCTGGAGCAGTTCGCAGGTCGCGGCGTCGACGACGATCAGGCGGGTGAAATCGCGGGTGACCGCGAACGCGACGTCACGGCCATCGAGCGTCGCGGTTCCGACCGCTGCAATTCCGAGGCCGTCGACTTCGCCTGTCGCTGCGGCGCACGCGAGCTCGACGAGGCCCTCTGCGGTGAAGGTCGCGCCGGACGCTGTGTCGGCGGCAGCCGCTGGAGCTGAAGGAGCGAGCTGGCTCTCGAGCGCGCGGACGCGTGCCTCGAGGGTGTCGAGGTCGGTGACCGGGCCCAGGGTCAGCGGTGCGGCGGGCGCAACTGCTGCTTCGGCCATGTCCGCGTCGTCGGCGCGGGCGGCTCCAGCGCTGCCATCGGCACCATCGCCGGTTTCGAGGCGCGCCGTCGAGTCGTCGGCGAGCCGGTCGATCGAGTTGATCGCTGTGGCCGTGTCGTCGCTCCGGTCGCGGCTGCCCAACGCGATCGGTACGGCCACGAGGGCGGCGAGCACGACCGCGGCGGCCGAGAGCACGCGGGCATCGCGCCAGCGCGCCCTGCGCGTTTCGATGGCGATCACGTTCTGGGCCGTGGTCGAGGCAGCCACCGCGGCCTCGATGTGAGCGTTCCGGAGCACGCGGTCGATGTCGACGGGCGCGGCGACGAGATCGGAAACCGCACGGAGGAGCGTCGCCCGCTCGATCAGGTCGGGGTCGGCTTCGACGAAGGCGCGCTCGTCGGGAGTGGCCTCACCGTCGAGGTAGGCGCTGACGAGGTCGTCGCGGGAGTCGGGGTCGAAGGAACTCATGTCTGGGTCGTTGGACGTCCGTCGGGCTCGTGTTGGTTCCCCGAGAGTTGCTCGGCCAGTCGAGCCCGGCCGCGTGCGATGCGGGATCGCACGGTGCCGGGAGGGATGTCCAGGGTGGCAGCGATCTCGGCGTAGTCCATGCCCAGCTGATCGCGCAGCACCACGGGGGCCCGGAACTCCGGTGGCAGGGTCAGGAGGGCGTCGTCGAGCGTCAGCCGATCGGTGATCTCGTCGGCGAGCTGCGGGCGATCTGCTGTGGGGGCGTTCTCGGCCGTTTCGTGCTCGGGGAGCCCCACCAGGGGCCGCCGGCCGCGTCGTCTGAGCTCGTCGAGGCACGCGTTGGTGGCGACGCGGTAGGCCCACGTCGAGAACTTGGCGCGCCCGTCGAAGCGGTCCAGCCCTCGCACGATGGCGATCAGGGCTTCCTGTGTGGCGTCGGCGGCGTCGGCGTCGTTGCCCGCCAGCCTGCGGCACACCGCGTACACGCGGTCGTAGTGCTCCCGCAGGAGGGTGTCGAGCGCCCGCCGATCACCCCGTTGAGCCGCTCGCACCAGCGTGACGTCGTCGGTGGTGCCGATGTCGCCGAGCGTAGTGGCGGCGTCAGCGGAGACCGCGGCAACGGTGGCGCGAACCGAGCGCCGGCGCTCTCAGGAGAGCTCGAGCTCGTCGAGCTCGATCCGCGTACCGCCGAGGTTCGTGATCCAGATGAGGACGGCGCTGGCATTGACGCGTCGGAGGTCGAAGGTGCCGTCACCGTTCACACCGGTCTTCTCGTCGACGGGGCGACCCCAGGCCGTGATCGTTCGGAGGTTCAAGGGGTCGGCGTCGCTCAGGTAGATCTGCGCGCCCCAGTCCTCGTTCACCGAACGCACCGTGAGCGCGTCGAGCGTACGCGCCGACGCGAGCTCGACGACCACGCCGACGCCGGGCTTGAGGCCACCGAAGCGAGGCGTCGAGTAGGACTCCGAGGTCCAGCCGGTGGTCGGGTCGCCGTCGAGAAGTGCCGGGAGGCGCTCGGGATGTTCCGAGCCGTCACCTGGCGGTGGGTCGAAGGACGCGATGGTGGCCGACACGGGCGACCCGGCGATCGTGATGGTCGACGTGCCGACTGCGGTACTCGTCGGGATGGTCCCGTCAGCGGTCGAGCGCTCTGTATTGGGGTCGCCGACGGTGGTACCGCCGAGGATCAGCGCTGCCGCGAGAGCGGCGCACGTGGCGACCACCAGGGTCACGACCAGCGCACGGCCGCGACCGGGATGGGACCTGCCGGAGGGTTCGGCCGGCGCCGGGGTCTCGAGGCGACCCGTCGGATCCAGCGGGGGCGCGGCGACCGGCGTGGGCTGCTCGCGGTCAGCGAGCTCCAGGACCGGAGCGAAGGGTCGACGCAGATCGATCGTCGGGGTCGACGCCGACGGATCGACGGCGACGCTGAAGGCGTCGGCGAACGCGGTGGCAGTTCGATAGCGATCATCGGGGTGTCGGCTCAGGGCGGTGCAGACGACGTGGTCGACCGCGAGCGGCAGGTCGGGGCGAGCCACGCGGAGTGACCCGGGAGGTCGTCGCAGCCGCGCGAGCGCCGTTGCCGCATCGGAGTCCTCGTCGAACGGTGCCGTGCCCGTGAGCGCCTCGTAGAGCACCACGCCGAGGGCGTAGACGTCGGTGCGCGCGTCGACAGGTGCGCCCTCGACCTGCTCGGGAGCGAGGTACTTGGCCGTGCCGAGCAGAAGACCTGGCGCTGTTGCGTCGTTGCCGTCGAGGGCCTTGGCGATGCCGAAGTCGGTGACCTTCACCCGGCGATCGGCACACAACATGATGTTCCCCGGCTTCACGTCGCGATGGATGATGCCCTTGCGGTGAGCGGCGTCGAGGGCCCCCGCGATCTGCCGGAGGATGTCGACGGCGTCGGTGAGGTCCAGCGGACCGTACGTGTCGAGAAAGGTGCGCAGCGTCGAGCCGTCGAGGAGCTCCATCACGATGCCCTCGATGTCGCTGTCGCTGACGGTGTCGAAGATCGCGACGATGGAGGGGTGGCCGAGTCGGGCGGCGGCGCGCGCCTCGGAGCGGAATCGGCTGACGAACTCGGCCTGGGACGCGAGGTGCGGGTGGAGGAGCTTCACGGCGACGACGCGGTTCAGCACCAGGTCGTCAGCGGTCCAGACCTGCGCCATGCCCCCCGAGGCGATGGGCGCGCGCAGCACGTAGCGACCCGCCAGCTCACGGCCGGCCAGACCCGTGCGTTGCTTCGACGTCGACGTCTCCGAGGTGGCGATCCGTCAACGGTAGTGCCAGCCTGGCGCCGATTGGAGGCGTCACACCCTGCCGGGCGCGAGCCCGACGCGGTGGGCGCGGCGGCCGGTGTCGTCAGCGAACGAGGAACGTGACCCCGAGGACCCGCGGTCCACCATGGGTACCGATGACCGCTCCGAGCTGTTCGATGCGAACGCCGTCGACATCGACGATGTCGCGGACCGATGTCACGAACTCGTCGATGTCGGGGGCGTCACCGTGGATGATCGCGAGCTCCTCGATGTCGCCGGCTTCGGCCAGTACCGAGCGCAGCCACGCGGTCGCCTTCTTGCGGGTGCGCTGGCGGCCGGCTTCGACGACCTCACCCGAGCTCAGGTCGAGGCACGGCTTGATGGAGAGCATCGTGCCGAGCATCGCTCGAGCGCCGCCGATGCGCCCGCCCTTCTGGAGGTTGTCGAGGGTGTCCAGCACCCCATACACGCGCGTGCGCGTGCGCAGGTCGTCGAGCAGTTCGGTGATGTCGTCGACGCTGGCTCCGTCACGTGCGGCTCGTGCGGCGCGCAGCACCTGCGTGCCGAGGCCGGCGGTTATGGACTTCGAGTCGACACAGGTGACAGCGATGGTGTCGGTCACCGCATTGGCGGCAGTCTGGGCGGACTGGCCGGTGGCGGAAAGCGCGAGGGACATGTCGATGCACACGATCTCGTCGGCGCCCTCGGCGGAGCATTGCCGGAAGGCGGCTTCGAACGCGCCCGGTGCGGGAGCGGCGGTCTCGGGCAGGACGTCGGTGGAGGCCATCTTGGCGTAGAACTCGCTGACGCTGAGGTCGGCGCGGTCGGTGTATTCCTCGTCACCGAAGCGGATGGTGAGCGGCACGATGACGATGCCGAGCGCGTCGGCTTCCGATGGGGTGAGGTCGCTGGCGCTGTCGGTGACGATCCGAACGGTCACGGTGTCCTCGTTTCGCCGGGTCTGGGGAGGGTCGACACAGTGGAACGACCTTAGACGCCGGGCTCGTGTCGAGGCGATCGTCGGCTTCGGTCGCTGCTACAGGACTCCCTCGAGGATCACGAGCCCTTCGGGTTCGGCGACGAAGCCGCTGCGTTCGTAGAGGGCCAGCGCTCGGCTGTTGTCGGCTTGAGTGTTGACGAACGATTCGGTGGCTCCATGCCAGCGCAGCCACCGGAGAGAGTCCGACACCAAGGCTGCGCCGAGGCCTCGACCGGCCGCGTTCGGATGCACGGCGAGCCGCTGCAGGTACCCGCGCGCGCCTGCGAGCCCCGTCAGTGCGTACCCCTCGAGTGGCTGGCTGCGTGTCACGCGCAGCGTGCGGTGCGGTGTCGCGGTCATGGCGTCGCGAAGGGCGACCTCGTCAAAGGCCCAGAAATCGTCGAAGGCGGCGTTGTCGAGTGCGATGACCGGCTCGAGGTCGCGCCGACGCCACCGGCGCAGGGCGGCCTTCGGCGCCGGGACCGGCTCATCGATCACCCGACGCAGCAGGATGAGCTCCCGGTGCACGGTGAAGCCGCAGGAGAGGAAGCCGTGGGTCTCGCCCGGCGACAGCGCCGCGGTGAGGACCCGTTGTGTGCCTCGTCGGCGGACGTGTTCGAGGAGGTCCTCGACGTCGTGGGTGCCGAGGGGCAGGTCGGCGAACGTCGTGACCATCGTGACCTCGGCAGATCCCCGCCACGGCCCGAGCCGTACCCTCCGCCCGCTGATCAATCGGTGCTCGTGCATGCGCGCCCGAGCTTACGACGTCACTGTCGCGCCGGTTCGCGTGCAGTGTCGACAGGTCATGTGGCACGGGTCGGCCACAGGACATCGCTCATTTCCTCAAGAACACCGGCGTGGGGTCCGATTGAGGGTCGACTTCATGGAGGAGGTCCAGTGTCCCGCACGACAACCCAGCTACCGGCGCGGATTGCCCAAGCCGACAAGCTGCCATCGCCGCCTGCAGTGGCGATGGAGGTGGCCAGGCTCAGTCGACTCGACACGACCGTTGTCGACGACCTGGGCAGCGTCATCGCTCGTGATCCGGCCCTCGCAGCGAGGCTTTTGCGCGTGGTGAACTCGGCGGCAAACGGATTGCCTCAGAGCATCGACAGCATCCCCCGCGCCTGCGCAATGCTGGGTCTGCGCCAGACGCGCGACCTCGCGCTCGGGTTCGCGATCAGCGACAACCTGCCGGTCGTGGACAGGTCCTCGGGCTTCGATCTCGAGCAGTACTGGACCCGTTCGAGCATGACCGCGGTCGCCGCGCGCTCGGTTGCAGCGCGGACGCGTCCGGCACTGAGCGACTCGGTGTTCGTCACCGGGCTGCTCAGCGAGATCGGCCGCCTGGTCATGGCCGCTGTGGTCACCGACGATTATCGCAACGTCCTCCACCAGAACCCTTGGCCGACACCCACCCAGGAGCGCTCCCAGCTGGGGTTCTCGAGCCTGGAGGTCACCGCGGGGCTCCTCGACCATTGGGAGCTGCCCGACGATCTGGTCCTTCCGATCGCCTACCGCGACCGTCCCGAGCAGCTCGAGATGGGAACGTCGATGGAGGCAACGGTCGGTTGTCGCATCCTCTCGACGGCGCGACTGATCTCCGACGTTTGGTTCGCCGGTGCCGACGAGCATGCCCTCCAGTGGGCCGCCAGTGGCGCCTACAGCTATCTCAAGCTCGAGCCGCTCCAGTTCCAGCAGGTGCTCGAGGACCTCCAGCGGGAAGTGGAGCTCGGTGCCCAGGGCAGCTTCGCCCACATACAGCCGCCCGACATCGTCGACAAGGCCAAGATGCAACGCGAAGCGCTGGAGAAGATCGGGCGCGTGGTGTCGCAGGGCAAGAAGACCTCGCTGCTGCTCGAGCTTCTGCGGCAGCGTCCCGACGTCTGATCGGCTGCCGGCGGCACCCGCAGCCGGGCGCGTCGGGCGCTATCGTCCGCGCTGTGGCCCTGTTGATGATCTCCGACGATCGCTGCCTCGCTCACGACGCAGGCGCCGGTCACCCGGAGCGTCCCGATCGCCTTCGGGCGGTGCTTGCCGGCGCGGTCGCGGCGGACCTGGGTGGAGATCTGCAGCGGGCGACCCCCACGCCGGCGCCGCTCGAGGCGGTTCTGCGGGTCCACGAGCCTGCAGTTGTCGGTTTGTTGGAGCGGCTCGATCACAACGGCGGTGGACGCGTCGATCCCGACACCGCGTTGAGTGCCGAGTCCTGGTCGGCGGCGTTGCTGGCGGCCGGTGCCGGGCTCGATGCCGTGACCGCGCTCGACGCCGGCGGTCTCGACGCCGCCTTCTGCGCGGTACGGCCTCCGGGACATCACGCGACGCCCACGAGGTCGATGGGCTTCTGTCTCCTGAACAACGTGGCGGTCACCGGTATGGCTCTCGCCGATCGAGGTGAGCGGGTCGTGATCATCGACTACGACGCCCACCACGGCAACGGCACCCAGGACATCTTTCTCCGTGATCAGCGAGTCCTGTTCGTCTCGTTCCACCAGTGGCCGCTGTACCCGGGTACCGGCGCGCTCGACGACGTCGGCGTCGACGAAGGCGTTGGGACCACCATCAACGTGCCCATGGCCCCCGGGGCGACCGGTGACCATTACCGACGAGCATGGGACGACGTCGTCGGTCCGCTCGTGCGAGCGTTCGCACCCACCTGGTGCCTCGTCTCGGCAGGTTTCGACGGCCATCGCGCCGACCCGATCACCGACCTCGGTCTGTCGTCGGGCGACTTCGGCGATCTCACCCGGGAGATCGTTGCGACGGTTCCGCCGGGTCGACGGGTCGTCTTCCTCGAGGGCGGCTACGACCTCGGGGCACTGGCCGCGTCGACGGCGTCGGTGCTGCATGCGCTCGCGGGCGCGGTGTTGCACCCCGAGCCTCCGACTTCGGGCGGCCCCGGCGGGGACACCGTCGAGCGACTCGTCGCGCAGCACCGGTGATCACGGTGGCAGCCGTCGACCACACCCGATCGCGTGGGCAGTACGGGCGACCAGGACCGACAGCGAGGTGAGCTTCGCATCGCTGCCGGCGATCTTGCAGGAGGCGGCCCCGCTCGCAGATCGGTTCGTCGAGCACGGTCACCGCGTCTACCTCGTGGGCGGCATCGTGCGCGACCTGTGGCTCGACCGCGCGCTCGACCGGAACCTCGATCTCGACCTGACCACCGACGCGTTGCCCGAACAAACCAAGGCTGTGCTCGAACCCATCGCCGACTCGCTGTGGCTCCAAGGTGAGCGCTTCGGGACGATCGGGGCGTGGGTGGCCGGCCGGGCCTACGAGATCACGACGCACCGGGCCGAGTCCTACGTCGCGCACTCGCGCAAGCCGGAGGTCCGCTATGCGACGGCGATCGAAGAAGATCTGTCCCGGCGGGACTTCACGGTCAATGCGATGGCGATCGAGCTCCCCGGCGGTGTGCTGATCGATCCGTTCGCCGGGGTGCTCGATCTTCATGACGGCATCCTGCGCACGCCGATCGACGCCGATCTCTCCTTCGCCGATGACCCCTTGCGCATGATGCGGGCGGCGCGTTTCGTCGCCGGGTACGACCTCGTGCCCACTCTTGACGTGGGCACGGCAATGCAGCAACTCGGTCCCCGCCTCGACATCGTCTCCCGCGAGCGCATTCGCGAGGAGCTCGACAAGCTGCTGGTGACGGCGCGGCCCGCGACCGGCCTGCGGCTCCTGCGTGACACCGGTCTGCTCGACCGGTTCCTGCCCGAGGCGGGTCGGATTCTCGAAGGACGCGCCGCTGCGTTGGAGGCGGCTCCGGCGCGATCCGATATCCGGTTGGCACTGCTGCTGGGTGGCACCGATCCCGATCTCGTGGCCGGCCGGCTCGCCGGGCTTCGGTGCTCCAACGAGCGGATCTCCTACACCAAGCGGGTCCTCACGGCGGCGGCAGCGGTTGGCGATGAGCCCGTCGAACCCGCTCGCTACCGGGCCTGGCACCGCGCTGCGGGCGCCGTTCGTGCCGATGCGCTGACGGTGGCTGCAGCGGTCGACGAACGCAACGCGTCGGTGATCGCGGCGATGGAAGCGTGTCGAGCTCGCCTCGGGGCTGAGCTCGACGACTTTGCGCTGCCGCTTCGTGGCGAGGACGTGATCGAGGTGCTCGGTGTGAGCGAGGGGCGAATGGTGGGGGAGGCGCTCGCGTACCTCGACGAGCTGCGCATGGCCCAGGGACCCCTCGACGAGCGGGAGGCTCGCGCCGCGCTGCTCGAGTGGTGGCGCAACCGTAACTGACCATCGTTGCGGTTCGATCCTCTACCCTGGCTCGGGTGACGATCGCAGCACCGACCCGGGCGCGGCCCGGCGAGCGCTCCGGCCAGGGCCGGTTCCGCTGATGGGGTTCATTCCGGTCGCTCCGCCGGGAACCATGGGGGAGGGGGCGATCGACTACCGCCTGGCGCGCCAGGCGGTACTGCGCCAGTACCGCGCCGGGGAGCTCTCCGAGCACGAGGTCTGTGACGCGCACCCGGAGCTGATGCGCGCCGCGGTCGAGTACTCCACCGCCATCACCGAGGCCTGCCCGGTCTGCGCTGACGGCACCCTCGCGCTCGTGTCGTACGTGTTCGGGCCTCGCCTCCCGCCCTACGGTCGCTGCGTCAACTCTGCCGCCGAGATCGACCGGATCCGGCGACGCAAGGGCGTCTTCACCTGCTACGTCGTCGAGGTCTGCGCCGACTGCCGTTGGAACCACCTCCGTCGCGCCTACACCCTCTAGGCCTGGTGCTGGTCGCATCGCCCGTGCCGATGGTGCCCGTGGCGGGTCCGCTTCGCCGAAACCTCGGCCGTTCGGGGCGATGGCGAACCGGGGCATCACCGAGATCGGCGCGCCGCGCGCGGTGAGTGCTCCGGCCGAGGGCGTCCATGGTCCTTCTGCTCTGGCGGTGGCAGGGCTGCTGACCATAGACTTCGGGCCTCGGGGGTGGCCTGCCCGCGACCACGCCCGCTCGGAAGAGGAGGATCTATGGCCTCGAAACTGACTGCGCCCGTCATCGCCGCTCGCAAGGTGCGCAACGGTTGCGACCCACTGGTCATGGTGACCGCCTACGACGCGCCCGGCGCGCGGATGGTGAGCGAATCGGGAGCGGACCTCATCCTCGTCGGGGACTCGCTGGCGATGGTGGTCCTCGGCTACGAGGACACCATGCAGGTCACCGTCGACGACATGGTGCATCACACCGCCGCCGTCGCCCGGGCCAAACCTTCGTGTTTCGTCGTCGCTGATCTCCCGTGGCTCAGCTACCACGTCAGTGAGGCCGACACCGTCAACAACGCGGCACGGCTGATTCGCGCCGGTGCCCAGGCGGTGAAGCTCGAGGGCGGTCTCGAGCGCATCCGGATGATCGAGGCGATCATCGAGGCCGAGATCCCGGTCATGGGCCATCTCGGCCTCACGCCGCAGTCCGTGCTCGCAATGGGCGGGTTCAAGGTGCAGGGCAAGAGCACCAACGCGGCCATGCGGATCCAGTCGCAGGCCAAGGCACTCGCTCACGCCGGTTGCTTCGCGATCGTGCTCGAGGGCGTGCCCAACGAGGTGGGCAAGCTCATCACCGACTCCGTGGACGTGCCGACGATCGGCATCGGCGCCGGCCCCGACTGTGACGGTCAGGTGTTGGTGTTCCACGACGTGTTGGGTATCGAGGACCGCTTCAAGCCGAAGTTCGTGCGGCGCTATGGCGCGCTCAAGGCCCAGGGCGTTGAGGCGCTCGCTGCCTTTGCCGCCGACGTGCGATCGAGGGCGTTCCCCGCTGACGACGAGTGCTACCACCTCTCTGACGCCGAGGCCGAAGCCTTGGGCCTCTACGGCAGCCCCGTCATCCCTCGTCCGCCCGATGTGGAGGACCAGCTCGGGGTTTGGTGAAGCGATCCTGGGCTCGCCGCCGGCAGCGTGCCGGCGTTGCGTGGCTCGCCGTTGACGGGCGGCTCGATCAGTCGGCGCGTCGGAACTCGATGACGCGCCTCGGCTGCGCTTCGGGCCCTTCGAGGTCGTCGGGAACCCGAGAGGTTTCGCCGGCATCGGGTCGTAGGTCCTGTTCGGCCAGCCAGGCGGCGAGCTCGTCGAGACGACGGGCCTCGGCCGCGAGCGCAACGGAGCGCTCCTCGAGGCGGTGTTCGACGTGCGCGAGCTTGAGCTCTGCTTCGGCCTCGGCGCGCTCGGCGAGTTGCTGGCGCTCCCGGGCGTCGGCGAGCAACGCCGCGGCCTGATGTTGCGCTGCGTGCAGCACCGCCTCGGCATCATGTTGCGCTCGGGTCGACCACTCCTCGCGAGCTGCCGTCGCGTTGCGGTCGAGCTCCGCGGCGGTTCGCTGCGCGTGTTCGACGATCTCGTCGGCGCTGTGCTGGGCCGCGGCGATCATGGCGTCGACCGCGCGCGCCACCGAAGCCGACCCCGATGCAGGGAGGGGCTCGACGGAAGCCGCGTGCGTGGGTTGTGGTCGAGCAGTGACCGCGAGCTGCTCGGGGGAGGGGCCGGTCACTGCGGTGACCGCCGGCGTCGACGTCGCTGCGTCGGGCTCGCGGGCTTCGAGGTCGGCGACGTAGCGTTCGATCTCGTCGGCGACCATCACGAGGTAGTTGTCGACGTCGGCGCGCCGGTACCCGCCGGGGATTCGGCTGACACGGAAGTCCGCCAGCCGTATGTCGAGACCCGTCAACCGCCGCATCGTCCTCACTCCGTCGAACCGATCGCCCGATCGTGGCGCCGAGCGACCAGGATCGTCCGATGCGGCGTGTTGCGCAAGTTCGCAGTGTGAACAATGCAGGGTGCGCAATGCAGTGTGAGCAATGCAGTGTGAACAATGCAGTGTGAACAATGCAGTGTGAACAATGCAGGGTGGACAATGCAGTGTGAGCAATCAGGCCAGGTCGCTATCGCGGCGGCGCACCACTAGCCTGACGTCGACAACCAGACCTGCCCCCGGTCACCACTCACGGGGGCCCCGCTCGTAGCGGGTCCACAGGAG
>JAHECR010000020.1 GCA_024641655.1 Acidimicrobiaceae bacterium | reverse complement strand
TAGTTGTTGATGAACGCCGCGATCGTCGGGGCCATGGAGTTTGCGGCGGTCAGCTCGGAGGTCGTGCGTTCGGCGACGGTCTTGTCGAGCATGCCGTAGCCGATGTCCTTGGCGAGCGCTGCCACATCCTCAGGGCGCTTGTGGAGGAGCCGCTCTGCGGCGTTCGGGACGAGCTGCGGATCGCGAGTCACTCTGACCCTGAGGTCGACCGCCATGTCGATGCTGCTCTCGTCGGCCGTCCGAAGCCCGTGGCCCCGGAGTTCGACAGTGAGCGGGTTCAGGTCGAGGAACGCGTGCCCCTGGATCACGGGATACACGAGCGCGCCGCCACCGCCGATGAAGTACTGCGGTTCGTTGCCTGGGGTCTTGCCGTCGACCACGAGGACCTTGTCGCTCGGGCACCGCTTGTATCGCCAGGCGATGAACAGCGCCGCTCCCAGGAACGTCGCGGCGAGGAGGATGACCAACGCGATCGTGGCGACCATGGCACGAGGGTAGGTGCGGTGCGGTCCATTGCCGGGGACTCGTCAGCTGTTGCCCAGCGGTGGACGCGGCCGCTACAGCCTGGCCGGTTTCAGCGACGCAACGCTCAGCCTCATGCACACGCTCGAGGCCGGACGCGACGCCGACTGGCCGTTCTGACGGCTGCCCGAGGGGCAGGGACTCCGGTCCCTGCCCCTCGCGGCGTCCGACTACCGGAACTGCCGGCACGCGTCGACCCATTCGTCGATCTCCCGCGGATCGAATCGCACGAACTTGCCGATCTTCAGGAACGGCACCCGGTGCTCGGCGACGAGGCGCCTGACGAACCGTTGGGTCACGCCGAGCTCTTTCGCGAGCGCCGCAACGTCGATGAGCATGCGACGGTCGGCCGAACTCGAGATCGTACGACTGGATGGCTGAGCACTGTTCTCGTCCATGCCCATCTGTGGCCCGCTGTTGACCGTGGTTGGGACATGCATGTCACTCGAGTCGATCGACGATCCTGCCGCCGGCAACCCGAAGCGGATGCGAAGGGGCGCCAGCAGTGGCCGGGCCATCGCCCCGACTCCGCCATCTCTCCGTCACTCACCGTGACAGAGAGATGCGAGTTCGCATCTCTCTGTCTGCAGGTCCAAAGGACCTGCAGATGTGTCGCACATTTTTTCGTTGGAGAGATGGAACTGCGCGGGCCGCTCTGGCTGGTGACTGAGCGCGGCGAGCGGTCCGCTTCTTGACGGCGGCCGGCGGGCGTCGGCGCAGTGTCGGTGGGCGCGGGCGATACTGGATCACATGCCGGTTCGGATCGAGGTGCAGCCTGCGCTCTATGCGTGGGCTCGTGCGCGGTCCGGCATCGAAGACGAGGCATGGGCGAAGCGGTTCCCGAGATACGACGAGTGGCTGGCCGGGGAACGATCTCCGACGCTGAAGCAACTCGAGGAGTTCGCCAAGAAGACGCACACCCCCGTCGGCTACTTCTTCCTAGATGAGCCACCGGCGGAGGACGTACCGATCCCGGATTTCCGCACCATCGGCGATCGACCAGTTGACCGTGCACCTTCGGCCGACCTGCTCGACACGATCTATGTCTGCCAGGCGAGACAAGAGTGGTACCGAGACAGTCAGCTCCTGAACGGTGAGGAGCCCTTGCCCTTCGTTGGCTCCGCCACCTCGTCCGACGCCCCTGCTACGACCGCGGCGCAGATGCGGGAGCTGCTCGACTGGACAGCCGACACGCGCAGTCGCCTGCGCTCCCGGGACGCAGCGCTCACACGACTACGGGAGAACGCCGAGCAGGCGGGCGTGCTCGTGATGATCAGCGGGATCGTCGGATCCAACACCCACCGCAAGCTCGATCCCGAGGAGTTCCGAGGGTTCGCCTTGGCCGATCGCTACGCCGCCGTGGTGTTCGTCAACGGAGCGGACTCCAAGGCTGCCCAGGTCTTCACGCTCGCCCACGAGCTCGCGCACCTCTGGCTCGGGTCCACCGCTCTGTCGGACGTCGACCCGGAGTCGACACGTCGCTTCGACGATGAACGGTGGTGCAACCAGGTCGCCGCCGAGTTGCTCGTTCCGATGGACGAGTTCCGCGCGCTCTTCGATCCGGATGCATCGCTGCGCGAGCAGCTCCAACCGCTCGCCGAGCACTTCAGGGTTAGCACGCAGGTCATCCTCGGTCGCGTGCGTGAGGCGGGTGCCCTGACGTGGGACCAGTTCATGGTCGAGTTGCGTGCCGAGCGCGAGCGCATTGCAGAGATCGTGGCCGAGCGAGGCGGTGGCGGGAACTACTACAACACCAAGCCGGTCCAGGTCGGGAAGCGCTTCGCCCGGGAGTTGATCGCCAGCACACTCGAAGGTCGCACCCCGTATACCGAGGCCTTCCGCCTCCTCGACGTGAAGAAGACCTCCACTTTCGAGGGGCTCGCGCAACAACTCGAGGTCCTGTAGTGGCGTACCTGCTCGACTCGGACGTCTTCATCCGAGCAAAGAACGACCACTACGGCTTCGACTTCTGCCCGGCGTTCTGGGACTGGCTCGAAGTGGCCAACGCCGCCGGGACCGTCCACAGCGTCGAAGCCGTCTACAACGAGCTGGCCGGCAGTGATGACGATCTCGCTCAGTGGGTGAAGGATCACCGCTCGTTCTTCCTCCCGCTCACCGCTGATGAGATCCCCTCCGTTGCGGCGGTCAACCGGTGGGCGAACGACTCGCCGGACTACGCCGCTGCGGCGAAGAGCGAGTTCGCCTCCGCCGCCGACTCGTTCCTTATCGGACATGCCGTGGCTGGAGGGCACACCGTCGTCACGCACGAGGTCATCAGCGACGGCCGACGCCGGATCAAGATCCCGAACGCCGCCATCGCCAACGGCGTCCGCCACATGAACCCCTTCCAGATGCTCCGGGCTGAGGGAGCGCGGTTCGTGTTGGCAACTCCCCTGCCAGGAGCGCTCGGGTGAGGCTGGTGGCACCGTGGATGGGTTGAAGCTGCCCGGC
Organism: Acidimicrobiaceae bacterium; assembly: GCA_024641655.1. Lineage (GTDB taxonomy): Bacteria > Actinomycetota > Acidimicrobiia > Acidimicrobiales > UBA8592 > JAHECR01. Next base: position 60,625 of record JAHECR010000020.1, on the reverse strand, counting down.
AGCATGATCGCGCGTGTCATAGCTGGGCCCGGGTACCTGCTTCTCGCGGCTGCAATGGTCGCTGGCCTCATTGGTGGCGTCGTGGTGGCAGCGTCGGAGCGGAGCGGAGACTCTCGAGCGCTCGTGGTATCGGGCCTCGTGATCGCACTCCCGGGACTGCTTTGGCTCGCAGTCATCTTCGGGAACACTGGTGGGCGACTGGTCCGATCGCGGGCCGCATCGATCGAACTGCTCGGCGATCGGCTCGTCATCCACGATCGCTGGCTTCTCAAGCGGCCGCTCGAAGTTCACCGATCCGAACTCATCGAAATCAGTCCCGTGCCCCAACACGGCTATTGGCAATACTTGTCGTTCTCCGGCCGGCGCCGCGATCGTCCGGGGCCCTTCCTCGACCTCGCCGGGAAGCCCAACTGCGAGCTCAGCCTCCACAAGCCCCGCCAGTTCGTCGAAGCCGTGTCGACGCCACTCGAGAGCCCCTGGACAACGCTGGGGCCTGTTCGGCCGACCAGCACCGCCAGCACACTTCTCCTCCGCCTCGGGCAGCCGGAGTCCGACCTGGGTCAACTCGCCAGGTGGATGGATACGGCGGAGCGAGGCCGAGCTCCGAAGCGTCCTGCTGGCTCCGGATGCCTCGGTATGCTCGGCGCTGGTCTGGTGTTCACCGGAGGGATCGTCGGGTTCGTTCTCTTCTGCGCCGGGCTCGCGATCGATGCGAGCTGAGTAGGTCGGCAGGGCCCGCATCGCTGAGTCCATCCCTACTCTCATCCCTACTTTCGTCTCGGAGTAGGGATGAGAAGCGGTTCGCAGCGGACAGCTGTAGTCGACGTTTCTGCAGGTCAAGTCGCACGAAGGGCGCCAGCGGTCACCAGTGGATAAGTCCCGGATAGTCCCACGACATCTTCGAAGGCACCGAGCAGATCCAGCAGCTGGTGATCAGCCGGGCGATCTCGGGGATGCGCATCGAGTAGCGAGGCGGGACGGCGCGAATCTTCCCGGCTCGGTCGTGAACATCGAGGCCGGGGAAGTGGGCTCGCGCTTCGAGGCGGTGGGGGATGCAGGACAGAGGTGGTGCGCCGCGTTTGTCGCGGTCAACCAACACAACCGAAGGTTCGGCCTCCACCCGGGTCGCTGGCCAGACGCTCGCTTGTGCGAGGATGGCCCCTGCCACGCTGCTGGGCGTGTGCTGTGCCCGCCAGGGGAGGGGAGGCCATGGGGATCGACGTGCTGGCAATCGTGGCCGTCGCGTATCTCGTCGGCTCGATCCCAGCGCCGTACCTGGTCGCTCGATTCGTGGCCGGCGTCGACCTGCGCCAGGCGGGCGAGGGAAACGTCGGCGCGCGCAACGTGTTCCACGTCGTCGGTGCGTTCTGGGGCATCGTCACCTTCGCCGCGGACTTCGCAAAGGGAGCGTTGGTGGCTGCCCTCGTCGTCGGCCGACCTGCGCCGGAGCTCCTACTGGCCGGCATAGCTGTTCTCGCCGGTCACGCGTTCCCGATCTGGTTGGGCTTCGTCGGTGGCAAGGGGCTGTCCGCCGTCGGCGGCTTCGCAGCCGTCGTCATGCCCTGGGCCGCAGCAGTGGGCGGTGCTGGGGCAGCGGTCGCGTGGGGCTCTTCGAGGCGCTTCATGCCCACCGCCGCTGGCGCCATTGTCATCGCGATCTTGGCCGCGCCCTTCACCGGAGTTGCGTGGTCGGTCCTGGTGACGGTCGTGCTTTTGTTCGCGCTCACCGGTCTCAAGCGGGTGCTCGACGAGAGTCGGATGCGTCGCGTCGAGGCGATCACCGGGTGGGACAGGTCGCGGGGACTGCAGCGGTGATCGAGGTCCTCGTCGGCCCGGGCATCGTCTTCATGGCGGCGGCGATGCTGGTGATGCTCGCGGTCAATCTCGTCGCGCTCCATGTGCCTCGATCGGCGCCAGCGCGTCGCGACGACGATCTGCCTCTCGTGAGCGTGCTCATCCCCGCCCGTAACGAGTCAGAGTGCATTGAAGACTGTCTCCGAGCCGTCCTGGGTCAAACCGGCATCGGCGTCGAGGTGATCGTGTTGGACGATTGCTCCGAAGATGACACCTACACGCTCGCGGCAGCCATCGTCGACCCGCGCCTCACCGTCTTGTCCGGCCAGCCGCTGCCCGATGGCTGGACCGGCAAGAACTGGGCCTGTCATCAGCTCTCGCAGCGCGCCAGCGGCTCGCTGTTGTGCTTTGTCGACGCCGACACCCGTTTGGAACCGGAGGCAGTACGCGGCGCGGTGGACGCCCTGGCCTGGCACCGGGCCGACCTCGTCTCGTACCTCGTTGCCGCCGAGTACCGGACGGCGGCCCAGGCGGTGCTGTTGCCCATGGTGAACCACGCACTGCTCGCACTCTTCCCCGTGCTCGTCATGCACTCCCGTTGGTTCCCGCGGATCGCCCTGGCGCTGGGTCCGTTCCTCGTCGTGCGGGCCGACTCGTACGACCAGGTCGGCGGGCACGCGGCCCGCAGGGGCGAGGTCGTCGACGACGTGAAGCTCTGCAGGGCCATCAAAGCGAGTGGCGGACGGGTCCGCCTGGTGAATGGCTCACGGGTGGCGACGACCCGTTGGTATGCCGATACCCGGGGGATCTGGAACGGTTTCTCCAAGAACGCGTTCGGAGCGCTCGAGTCGAGCGCGGTGCTCGCATTCGTGACCTCTGTGGTGCTCGTGCCGATGCTCGTCCTTCCGTTCCTCCGGCTCGCCCAAGGCCTTGTCGACGGCGAGGTCTCCGACGTGGTGGTCGTGCAGGTCGTGCTGATCCTGGTGGCGAGGGTCGCGACGTCCCTGGTCGGCCGCGACCCGCTGTGGACCGTCCCGTTGCATCCGGTCGCAACCGTCTTCTGGGGCGCAACCCTGGTCAACTCGGAGCGCCTCGCAAGCCGCGACGAGGCGATCGAGTGGCGGGGCCGTCGGGTACCGCTCTCCGGCGGCGGAACGATGCTGCAACCCTGACGCCGTCTGCGTGACGACGGCGACGACCGGCCGACCGGCGGCCTCGATGGGAAGCTGAGGGGACGCCCGCTGGCCTGTGGTCCGGGCAGGCGCGCTCGTCGAGCAGGGGACTGCCGTTCAGCTCCGCCGGAACAACCACACAGCCGGCGCGCCCGCAGCGAGCGCGTAGCCCACGAGCATCATGAGATCAGTGCTGTTCCAGCCGAACCCGAACCAGGGGTCCTGGATCGCAGTGACGAGGCGGGACAGTGGGAGCGCTCCACCGACGTCGCGAAGGCCGCCGGGCAAGACCGCACGCGGCGGAGCAGTGCCCGATATCAGCCACAGCATGAAGAAGACCAACAAGCCGATGCCTTGCGCTGATCGACTCGTTTTGATGACGGCTGCGAACAGGAGCCCGATCGAGCCGAACGTTGCGGTTCCAACCACCAGCGCGAACGCGACGCCGATCGCGTCGTCGGGCAACATCGCGTCGTACGCGACCCATGCCACCGCGCCCATCACGACCGTCCCGGCAACGAAGGTGGCCAAGGCCAGGCTGAGTTGCGCCGCTACCAGCGCTCCTGTCGACACCGACGACGCGCGGAACCGGCGCAAGATGCCTTGCTCCCGGTATCCGGCGAGGGTGATCGGCAGCGTCATCAACCCGAGGGCAGCGACGATGACGGCCACCGAGGCGGCGGTGTAGTAGTTCGCCGGAGTCACCCAGCGCCAGACCAGCATGCCGTTCTCGACGTCGTTGGCGTCCGCCTGGTCGTTTCCGAAGACCGACGACAGCAGCGCCATCATCATGAGCGGGAATGCGAGAACGAAGACGATCGAAAACGGTTCCCTTCGGAACAGTCTGAACTCCGCCCTGGTGAGGGCGAGGTAGCCGCGCATCACCGATCAGGCCCTGACCGTGCGGCCGGTCAGCGCCAAGAACGCGTCCTCGACCGCGGGGCGGTCGACCCGCAGGTCGAGCGGGGCGATGCCATCAGCGACGAGCTCGGCCGCGACGAGTGCCAGCACCGGGCCTGAGCCCCGGATCTCCACCGCATCGCCGTGGCGCGTCAACGATTCGACCACGTCGAGCCGCTCGAGCCAACTCACATCGGGTCGATCAACGGTGAAGCGCACGACGGACCGCAGCCCCAGCCCGTCGATCAGGCCCTGTGGCGTGTCGAGCGCGACCAGCTTGCCCTGATCCACAACCGCGACGCGGTCACAGAGGTGTTAGATCTCTCCTGGCTCGACCTCGAAGGACAAGTCGTCGACGGCAACGGTGTCGCCGTAGGACTTGTACAGGTGATCCACCGTGATCGCCGGGGCCATGGGCACCTCCAGGAGGATCGGGTCGAGCGAACGCAACGGCGCCTGCCACACTAGTGCACCGAGCCCGCGGCCCTTTCCGGCCGGCCGCCGTCACCTGTCGCTGGCCGGTGACCTGGCGGCCTCGCTTACGAAACCGATCGCAGGTGCCCCGCTCCGACTGCCCGACGTTGCCGCAGGCGCCTTGCTGCGAGTGTCGGGCGTCCCCCAGCGGACCGTCAGTACGACGAGGGGACGAGTGTGGAGTAGTCCTCGCCCTGCATCATCTTCGCCGGTAGCGAGGTGTCCCAGTAGTCGGTCCAGCGGCTGATCTTGTCGTTGGTGACGATGAAGGTGCCCATCACCGGCACGCCGTGGAGGGTGCCGTCGGGGCTCTTGATCATGTCGAGCCGTTCGGTCATGACGACGTCACCGTCGGCGACGATGTGTTGCATGCGGTATTCGTAGGAATCGGGGAACGCGCCGAACTGGCCAGCCAGGTTCGCGACGACTGCGTCGGCCCCGACGGTCGCGGGCATGCCGGTGTTCTGGTAGACGGCGTCGTCGGCGAGGAGCGGCCGCAACGCCTCGGCGTCACGTTTCGCCATCAGATCGCAGAACTCCTGGACCAGATCCTTCGCCGCCATGTGTCCGACCTCCGACGCTTCACGTACACATTGTCGTACGTAAAGCTAGTCGGGAGGCAGTGGCGTCGTTGTGCTGAGCCGGCGCTCATGGCAAAGCGGCGGGTTCGGCGTGGATCTGGGTCCTGATCACCAGCACCGTGGGGTGGAGGAGCGCCGTCAGGTGCCTCACCAGCTTGAGCCGCCCGGCGACGAGACGGTAACTGGGCGGCGAGAGTCACGAGATTGCGGTGCCGAAGAGTTCCCCGATGCCGTAGGTGACGGCGGAGGCGGCAACAACGATGGCCAGTTGTCGCAGCGCCCCGGTCCAGACGGGCCGGCTCGCCGTGCGGGCCACCCAGCCGCCCACGAAGATCGATGCCACGGCGGTAGCCACGACCGACACGGTGACCGCCGTGGCACCTTCGGTGAAGAACCAGGGGCTGAGCGGGACGATGGCGCCTACGGTGAACAGGCCGAACGACGAGACCGCGGATACCCACGGCGAGCCCAGCTCGCCGGGGTCGACTCCGAAGAGGTTTCGCGACGAGAACTCGATGAAGTGCTCCTCGTCGAGGGGGAGCTCGGCCGCGACCCGATGCGAGGTGTCGGTCGCGAGGCCTTGCTCCATGAGGGCCCCGGCGAGCTCATCGAGGATCAAGCGAGGGTTGCGCGCCGTCAGGCGACGCAGCTCGGCCACCACTCCCTGATAGAGCTCGAGTTGGCTCCGCACGCTGATCCACTCGCCGGCGGCCATCGAGAACGCGCCGGCGATGAGGCTGGCCAGACCGGCGATGCGCACCGCGCTCGGCTCGGAAGAAGCGCCGACGACCGCGAGGATGAGGCATACGTTGGTGACCAGGCCGTCGTTGATGCCGAGGACCGCGGCGCGGGCAGCTCCGCGATTGACCGCTGAAGCCCGGGCCCGCAGCTCGGCGGCATCCGCGGCGGCATCGACCGGCCGAGGATCGGCACGGGTCGTGTACGGCAGACCCGCACTGGGGATCAAGCCGACGATGCGCGTCGGGTCAGTCATCGATCAGCCCGTCCACCGAGGGGTCGCGACCACCTCGCATCGCTGAGCTCGCGCTCCTCATTGCCCGCCGAGAGCGTTTCGCAGATCGGCGAGCACGGCGTCGGCATGGGCCGCAACGTCCGTAACGTCGTAGACCGCTGCGATGATGCCCTGGGGGTCGATGAGGAAGCTCATCCGCCGGGGGAAGGCCGCGAACTTGTCCGAGGGGGGCCGCGCCACCCCGAATGCCGTCCCGACCCAACGGTCAGGGTCGCTGAGGAGGGGAAACGAGAACTCCTGGTCGTCCGCGAACTGGCGGTTCTCCTCGATGGTGTCGAAGGACGCACCCACGACCGACGCGCCGAGCGCCTCGAACTCGTCGACCCTGTCACGCAGAGTCTGGCCTTCGACCGTTCAGCCGGGCGTCGCCGCCTTGGGGTACCACCACAGCAGCACCCACCGACCCTGGAGATCCCGGAGGTGTATCACCGTCCCGTGCTGATCGGGCAGCGCAAATGCGGGTGCTGGATCGCCGACGCGCAACATCGGGCCAAGGGTAACGCGGCGCTCTGCACGGCAGTGCTCCTCCCTCGCACCGCCCTCCGACCGGGGAGCGTTCGGGCGTACTCGGTGGCGTGCCGCAGACGGGGGCATCACATTGTGGCAAATGACCTGCGAGGGGGTTCGATGTCGTGCTCGTACGCACGTGACCGGCTTACGAGATCCGTTCTTCGCCGCAGGTTGCCTCGAAGTTGCCGATTGCGACCTCGGGCTCGCCCGTGAAGACGCTGAACTGCCTGACGAACGTTGCCGTTCCACGCACCGTGCTGCCGTCGATCTCTGCGGAATCGACTTGGGTCATGCCGGCCTCGAGCTTGTCGGACATGTCGAAGAAGTCGCTGCCTTCATCGGCCATCCAGTCCTCGTCGCCAACGCTGACCTTGACGTAGTTGGTCTCTTCGACGACCGCCGGGTCGGTGTCGTCGTGCAGGATGACGAGCTGTATGCCGCCGTCGCCGCCGACCATCGGCAGCTGGACCGAGAAGATCCCGAAGAGATCGGTCTGGCACTGGGCAACGAGAGCACCCTCGGTCGAGAAGTTGTAGGTCTGGTCTCCGATCGTCACCGTCGCCGTCGACGCGCCCGACCCCGCCGGGGCACCGCCGTCGCTGGTACCAGCGGTGGGAGAGGTGGCTCCGTCGTCGGCCGCCTCGGCCCGGGTCGGCGTGGGCTGGTCGCCCCCAGTGGCAGCGCTGTCATTGTCGCCGGAGTCTCCGCCGCAGCCTGCGGTTACGAGCAGCAGGGTGGCCATCGTCGCCAGCACACGCTTCATTTGTCGATCTCCCTTTACGCCGTCATTGGTGGCAGAGCTTAGGCGCGTTACCCGCCCATGGTCGCTGCTCGATAGAGGTATAGCCGCCACCGGCAGGCCCCCGGGGCCGGGTCCGAAAGGTACACGACAGCTCAGCAGTGACGAACCCCTGTCCGCTCAACCTCACGCCTGTTGAGGCAAGTCGGCCCCGCCGGGCCTGTCGTGTGGGTGCCGGGGACCGCACGCCGGTAGGGTCGCCGCCGACCAGGCGAAGCCAGGAGGAAGCAGGCGCGGTGCCCGACGAGAAGGTGATCGACGAGGTGACGCTTGTGTCCATACGCGAGGTGTGCGGCACGACTGAGGTGGACGATGATCGCTCGGTTGGCCGGACGAGCGACAGTGAGGGGCGGCGGCAAGGCATCTTCGGCGGCCAGATGATCAGCCAAGCGCTGCACGCAGCCCATCACACGGTGCCCGACGGTTCGGTCCCCGAATCGGTGCACGTCAACCTGCTCTCGGGCGGGCACGCCGGCGAAGACGTCGAGTTCGTGATCGACAGAGTCCGCGATGGTCGCAATCTCCAGCACCGCGACGTCCGGGGCTACCAGCGGGGCAAGCCCATCGTGCACGCCAGCATCGTGGCCGCGGTCCCGACCGAGGGTCTCGACTGGCAGCGCGAACCAATGCCCGTCGTCGGGGAACCCGACGTGAGCCCGGACGCTCCGGAGCCGTGGGGTCGGATGCTCGGATCGGGCCTGTTCGAGGTCGCCCACCGCCAGACCGACGAGATGAACCCGCCGTCGCACCCGATCTGGCTCCGCAGCCCCATCGCGTTGCCGGCGGACGACCCCTGGCTGCATGCCGCGGTCTACGCGTTCTGGTCGGACTTCGGACCGAACTGGTCCATTCGGGTGAGCCACCGGGAGCAGAGTGGGCTGAGCGAAGACGAGATCTTCTCGGTGAGTGCCACTCACTCGATCTGGTTCCATTCCTGGAGCCCGGTCGACCGCTGGCACCTCTTCGACGCACAGACCCATCGGATCGCCCATCACCAGGGCATGATCCACTGCTCGCTGCACGATCAGGCCGGCCGTCTCAACGCCACCGTCATGCAGGGCATCTACATCCGGGCATAGCGAGCGGGCCCAACGGCAACGCTCAGCCGGTAGGTGTCCCAACCGGGAACGAGCTACCGTCGCAGCACCCACGAAGGCCCGCGAGCGCGGAGTCCGCCACGTCGGGCCAACGTCAACATGGAGGGGAAGAGACCGTCGAGTCCGCCTGGAACGCGCCATCGCCGACCTCGACGAACGAGCAGTCCGAGCATCTGGACCGCCGGGGGCGTGACGCGGCGCTCCACGCGACGCACGGCTGCACCGACCCGAGGAGACAGACATGAAGTTGGCCATCTTGTCGAGAGCGCCACGCTCGTACAGCACGTCGCGGCTGCGCAATGCCGGGTCCGATCGCGGCCACGAGGTCAAGGTGCTCAACACGCTGCGCTTCGCGATCGACCTGTCCGGCGACGAGCCCGACCTCATGTACCGGGGGCGGCAGCTTTCGCACTACGACGCCGTGCTGCCGCGCATCGGCGCCTCCATCACCTTCTTCGGAATGGCGGTCGTGCGCCAGATGGAGCAGATGGACATCTATACCCCGAACACGTCGGTGGGCATCGCCAACTCCCGCGACAAGCTCCGGGCCATCCAGATCCTCTCCCGCCACAGCATCGGGATGCCCGCGACCATGTTCGTCCGCGACCGCGCCGATGTGCTCGCGGCCATCGAGCAGGTTGGCGGTGCGCCCGTCGTGATCAAGCTTCTCGAGGGAACCCAGGGCATCGGCGTGATCCTCGCGCCCGACACCAAGGTCGCGGAGGCGGTGATCGAGACCCTGCAGAGCACCCGCCAGAACGTGCTGATCCAGCGGTTCGTGAGCGAGAGCCGTGGTCGCGACATCAGAGCGCTCGTCGTCGGCGACCAGGTGGTGGGAGCGATGCGACGCGTCGCCACCGGTGACGAGTTCCGTTCCAACGTGCATCGCGGCGGCTCGGTCGAGCCGGTCGAGCTCGACGACGAGTATCAACGGGTCGCGGTGCAAGCGGCACAGATCATGGGTCTGCGGGTCGCTGGAGTCGACATGCTCGAAGGCAATGAGGGCCCGTCGGTGATGGAGGTCAACTCGTCGCCGGGCCTCGAGGGGATCGAGGCTGCCACCGGGCTCGACATTGCCGGTGCGATCATCGACTACATCGCCAACCAGGTCGATTTCCCCGAGCTCGACGTGCGCCAACGACTCACGGTTTCGACCGGCTACGGCGTCGCCGAGATCCTCGTGCGCGAGGGCTCCGACATGGTCGGCAAGGCGATCGAGCGCACTGGGCTGCGCGACCGCGACATCACGGTGCTGACGCTCACCCGAGGAGCAAGGGTCATCCCGAATCCACGCGCGTCACGCGAGCTCGAATCCGATGACCGGCTCCTGTGTTTCGGCAAGCTGGAGTCCATGCGCGATCTCGTGCCCGAACGACGCCGCCGCAAGGCCCGCCCCGCGGTCGGGCCACTGCCCGAGAACGCGCATCCGAACCCGATGGGCGAGACGGAATCTCCATGATCCCTCCAGATCGCGCCACGCCCGACGCAGGGCTCGAACGTCGTGGAGCCCCGGTCTCGGGCGTGGTCTGCTTCCTGCCGGCAGTGGGCCGACCCTGGGAGCTCCACCCGCAGTGAGTGCCGCCGTCGCCGACGATGGCAAGCTCGGGACGTTCGGAGGCGTGTTCACGCCGAGCCTCCTGACGATCCTCGGGCTGGTCCTGTTCCTTCGCCTCGGCTTCGTGACCGGCAGCATCGGCCTCGGTCAGATGCTGTTGGTCCTGGTCCTGGCCACATCGGTTTCGGTGCTCACGACCATCTCCCTCGCAGCGATCGCCACGAACCTGCGAGTCGGAGGCGGTGGCGTCTACTTCTTGATCTCACGGACCCTCGGACCCGCCGCAGGCGGAGCGATCGGCCTGGTGCTGTACCTCGCAATGTCGGTCTCGGTGGCGTTCTACTGCATCGGCCTCGGTGAAGCCGTCGCCAACGTCATGGGCTCCACCAATCCGGCAATGCCGCGCGTGATCGGTGCGCTCACGATTCTCGCGCTCGTGGGGCTGGCATGGCTGGGTGCGGACGTGGCGACGCGCCTCCAGTACGTCGTCATGGGGTGTCTGGTTGTCGCGATCGTCGCCTATTTCGTCGGCGTTACGCCGCACCTGTCCGCCACCAGGCTTGCCGACAGCTTCGGCGCTCCGATGGACGGCGCATCGTTTTGGGTCACCTTCGCGATCTTCTTCCCCGCCATCACCGGCTTCACCCAAGGCGTCGCCATGTCGGGCGACCTGCGCACGCCGAGCCGGAGCATCACCGTCGGGACCTTCGCTGCGATCGGTGTGTCGACGGTCGTCTACCTCCTCGTGATCGTCAGCTTTGCCGCATCGGTTCCACTCGAGCAGCTCCGCGACGACACCACGATCATGCGGAGCCTCTCGGTCGTGCCGGCGCTCGTCGACGTGGGCGTCATCGCCGCCACGCTCTCGTCGGCAATCGCGTCGATCCTCGGTGCCCCGCGCACCCTGCAACGCCTCGCCGCCGATCATGTCATCGGGCCGCTCCAGCCGTTCGCGGTGACGTCGCGCAACGGTGACAATCCTCGCCGGGCGGTGCTGCTCACGGCGGTGATCGCCCTGGGGACGGTTGCGCTGGGTGATCTCAACGTCGTCGCGCCGATCATCTCGATGTTCTTCCTCGCCAGCTACGGCATGATCAACTACGCCACCTACTCCGAGGCTCGGGCAGCCAGCACGTCGTTCCGGCCCCGGTTCCGGTTCTTCGACTGGCGAGCCAGCTTCGCTGGGACCGTGGCGTGTGTCGGCGTCATCGCCGCGATCGATCCCATTGCCGGCGGGGCAGCCGCGATCGCGATCTTCGCCCTCTACCGATACCTGTTGCGGTCGGTGCAGGAGGTGCGCTGGGCTGACTCCACGCGTGGGTTCCATGCCTCGAAGGTGCGGGCGCACCTCGGGCAGATGACCCGGCAACGAGACGCCGGGCGCGACTGGCGCCCGGTCACCGTGGCGTTCGTGCCCCGCGATCCGCAGCGTCGGGCTCAGCTGCTCGCGACGAGCTCCTGGTTCGAGGGCGGCTCGGGTTTCACCACCGCGGCACGGATCATCCCCGGGCGGGGACCGATCGCGCGCAAGCACGCAGCCGCCGTCCGGCTCGAGCTACAACGCGAGCTCGACGCAGGCGGCCTCGGTCTCTACGGGCGCGTTGTCGTCGCCCACGACCTCGAGGCCGGGGTGTCGGCGATGTTGCAGGCCCACGGGATCGGCGCCGTCGAGCCCAATCTCGCTTTGTACAGCTGGTACGACATCGACGATCGCGAGCGCTCGAATTCGGGTGACTACGAGGCAATGGTCCAGACCGGCGTGCGTTTCGGCTGCCATGTCGGCATCGTGCACACGCGGGGCGCTGACATCGGGAGTGCCCCGAGCTCGTCGCGGGATGCACTCCGGATCGCCGTGTGGTGGTCCGACGAGGCCAACGGTCAGCTCCTCACGCTGCTCGCGTGGATGGCGACGAGGACCGCGGTGTGGGCGGGAGCGACCATCGAGGTGTGGATCGCCCCGGAGGCCGACACGATCGATCCGCTCGGGGCTCGTGCCTATGCCGCCGAGCTCATCCATGAAGCCAGGATCCCGGCAACGGTGATGGGTGTCGCGGCAGCGGGCGACTTCCTCGAGCGGGTCCACACTGCTCACCTCGTTCTCGCGCCGCTGCGAGTTCGCAGCGATGCCATGCTCGGGCCCGGCGGCGTGCCCATCGACGAGCTGGTTCCGACCCTGCCGCCGGTCGTGTTCGTCCAGCACGCGATCGAGACCCGACTCGACGTCCAGCCCGACGACAGCGACATGACCGCCCTGGCCGAGGCCCGAGACCGCGCCCAGTCCGCGAGCGAGAGGGCCATGCTGCTCGACGGCGAAGCCAGCTCGCTCATGGTCGCAGCCGAACTGGCACGCATGAGCGCGGAGCCTGGCGATGTCGAGGCTGCCGAGCAGGTTGCGGCCGCGGCGACGGCGGCCTCCGTCGCGCAGCGGCGCTATCTCGACGCCCGCGCACGCGCCGACGAGGCGTGGCGTCTCGTCGAGGACATCGACCCGACCGCCCCCTCGAGTCGCCTCGACTCCCGCCTCTGGCTCGACACCGCGCACGACCAGGCGGGCAGCGATCACTGAGCGGTGCCTCGGAGGGTCCGGGCCTGTGCGGTGATGCCCCGTTTCGGCGCAGGTCCTCGGCGCAGGTGGCACGATACGCAGAGCGTTCGTCCACGAAGGAGAAGCCGATGGAGCGACCCGAGGGCATAGTCGACTTCGAGCCGGCCCCCGATCTGTTCCCATTCGAGTCCCGATGGTTCCTGAGTTCGGTCGGCCCGATCCACTACATCGACGAGGGCACCGGGCGGCCGCTGCTGCTCCTTCACGGAAACCCCGATTGGTGCTTCCTCTACCGCAAGATCGTCGTGGCGTTGCGGAACGATTTTCGCTGCGTTGCCATGGACTACCCGGGTTTCGGGTTGTCGGTGCATCCGGGGGACCCGTACGGGTACACCCCGGCAGAGCACGCCGTGGTGGTCCAGGAGCTCGTCGAGCACCTCGATCTCCGAGACGCGGTGGTGTTGGGGCAGGACTGGGGCGGCCCGATCGGAATGGAGGTCGCCGCTCGGATGCCCGAGCGGGTCGGTGGTCTGGTGATGGGCAACACCTGGTTCTGGCCCGCGGACACCTTCGTGATGAACACGTTTAGCCGGGTGATGGGGTCGCGCGTGGTTCAGGCACTGATCATCAAGCGGAATTTCTTCGTGCACCCCTTGATGAAGCGGTCGCTGAAGGCCACGTTGACCGACGCTGAGTTCGACCACTACCTCAGCGTGGTCCCGACACCGGAGTCCCGGACCGGGATCGCCGTGTTCCCCCGAGAGATCCGCGCTGCCAAGCCGTGGATGGTCGGGCTGGAGCAGCGGGTGAAGGCGAACCTGAGCGCCAAACCCATCGTTCTGGTGTGGGGGATGAAAGATCCCGCATTCGGTCGCGGTGGGGTCCTCGAGCGTTGGCAGGCGGTGTTCCCGCAAGCGACCGTGATCCGGTTGGAGGCAGCCGGCCACTACCTCCAGGAAGATGCGCCCGACGAGATCGTGGCGGCCATCTCCGAGGCCTTCGCTGCCGATCATGGCTGACGTCGTGGCACCGCACCTCGGAGACATCGAGCTCCGACGCCGGGTGGGTCGGCGATGACGCCGCTGCGTGGGCGCGAGGCGGAGGGGTATCGATGACGTCGCCCCACAGCCCGTTCAATCGGTTCCACCACGTGGTGGTGGCCGTAGCCGATCCTCGGGCTGCTGCGGCGGACTGGTCTCGGCTGTTCGGCACTCCGGTGCTCACCGACGACCGCGTCGCCGTGGGTGACGCCTGGATCGAGTTCATCGCGGCATCCGGGGGCCGCACCGGCGTCGTTCGCGTCGCGGTGGAGGTCGACAAGGTCAGCGCGGTGGTTCACCATGCCGTTGACGCCGGGGCTCGGGTTCGTGCCGATGCCGGGCGGTTCGTGCTGGAGCTCTCCGGCGTCGAGTTGGAGCTGTGCGAGCGCGGAGAGCTGATCGAGCCACCCGGTGCGGCGTTCACCCGCTTCCACCATGTCGTCGTCGCCGTGGCCGACGACGACGCGGCGATCCAGGAGTGGGACCACGTGGTCGGGTTCCGCCCGGCGCCGGAGGGGCCTGCCGGCGTGCTCGTAGCTCATCACGTGCCCGTGGGTGAGGCCTGGTTCGGGTTGACCTCGAGCGGCACCGACGCCGGCGCCATCACCGCGTTCATCGAACGGCGCGGCCAAGGCGTCTACGCGCTGGCGTTGGTGGTGAACGACCGCGATGGCTTCGCCGAGTCCGTGCGCGTCGCGGGTGGTCGGGTTCTCGGTGAGGCGGCGGACCAGCAGCGCTTCGTCCATCCGGCAGCCACCCATGGTGTCCTCCTCGAGCTCGCCCTGGAGTGGCCCGACCGGCGATGATCGGTGCCCCCACCGTGGCGGTCGCACGGTGTCAGGGAGGAGGGCCCGTGGCGGCGCTTCAGTAGCCGCGAGAGCGGTCCACGAGGTTTTCGAGCGGCTCGCCGGCGAGGTAGCGGCGGAGGTTCTCGACGAAAAGCGCCTTCATTGCGTCGTGCGGGTCGCGCTGGCCGCCCGCCGACAGGTGAGGGGTCACGATGATGCCCGCCGTTTCCATCAGGCTTGGGTCCGGTCCCCGACCCTCGGACTCGCCGGCGTGGACGTCGAGCAATGCGCCACGAAGATGTCCCGAGCGCACGGCATCGACCAGCGCAGCCTCCTGGACCTCCTCGCCGCGTGCGATGTTCACGAACGCGGAACCGGGCCGCATCGCAGCGAACAGCTCGGCGTCGAACATGCCACGCGTCTCGTCGGTGAGCTGCGCGCAGAGCACGACGAAATCGCTCTGCTCGAGCAGTGCCTTGACCTCTGACGCCGGCAGGATCTCGTCCACATCGGGGTCCGACGTTCCCGGCCGGACCGACCGGCGGGTGGCGATGACGCGCATCCCGATACCGCGCCCGATCCGAGCGACCTCCCGCCCGATGCCGCCGAGCCCGACGATTCCGAGGGTGGCGCCGCTGAGTCCGACCATGGCGTAGCCGCGTCGGGTGAATACCCCTTCGTCGCGCTGGGCGAGGGCGGTGTCGAGGCCCCGGGCGAAGTGGAAGACGCCGGCCATCGCATACTCCGCGATCGCGGTGGGACCCACCAGCCCGCGGCTCGACGTGAGCGGGACGTCGGAGGTCCACAGGTCCGAGCCGAGCATGTTCGATACACCGGCCTGGGTGTGGTGGACCCACCTGAGTCGCGGCGCATTCGCCGCAATCACCGCCGGCACGGGGAACCCGAGGAGCACCACCTCGGCCTCCGGGAGACGCTCGTCGCGGGCAACGGGGTCGTTGCCGTCGAGGACGCTGACCCTCGCATCGACCGCTTCGATCCACTGCAGGTCGGCCCCGAGGTGCGGGGCAGCGACGAGGACGTTCACGGTCATGGCTCTCCTCCACCCGGCCCACCCGGGTGGGCCGGTCCACCGACAGTGTTCCATGATGGCGCTGCGTGCCGCCGGCGAGGTCAGATGTCGCGGTAGGTCTCGATGTGGGCGCCGAGTCGGGTGAGGCGCGTGGCGAGGCTGTCGTAGCCGCGGTCGATCACGTAGACGTTGCGCAGGTAGGAGGTCCCGGGCGCCGCGAGCATGGCCAGCAAGATGACGACCGCGGGACGAAGCGCCGGTGGGCAACCCACCTCTGCCGCGGACCACCTGGTGGGTCCCGTCACCTGGAGGCGGTGGGGGTCGAGGAGGTTGACGTCGGCGCCCAATCGCCGTAGCTCGGTGAGATGGATCGAGCGGTTCTCGTACACCCAGTCGTGGATCAGCGTGGTACCCGTGGCGGTTGCTCCGATCGCGGCGAAGAACGGGACGTTGTCGATGTTGAGGCCGGGGAAGGGCATCGGGTGGATCTTGTCCCGGTGAGCCACGAGTGCACTGGGTTTCACGGTGACATCGGCCAGCCGGGTGTGGCCGTTGGCGGCGACGTATTCGTCGCTGCGGTCGTGGTCGAGCCCCATGGCCTCCAACACGGCGAGCTCGATCTCCAGGAACTCGATCGGGGCTCGACGGATGGTCAGCTCCGACTCGGTCAGCACGGCGGCGGTGATCAGGCTCATTGCCTCGATCGGGTCCTCCGAAGGGGCGAAGTCGACGTCCATGGAAATCAGCGGCTTGCCGGTGATTGTCAACGTGGTGGAGCCGATCCCGGCGATCGTGACCCCGAGACGCGTGAGGAACCAGCAGAGATCCTGCACCATGTAGTTCGCGCTCGCGTTGCGGATCACGGTCGTGCCGTCGATGCAGGCTGCGGCCATGATCGCGTTCTCGGTGACCGTGTCGCCGCGCTCGGTCAACACGATGGGTCGGGTCGGGCACGAAGGATTGGCCACGGCGTGGTACGCGCCCTCTGTGGCGGTTATCGCCAGGCCGAAACTCGCGAGCGCCGACAAGTGGGGTTCGACGGTCCGGCGGCCGAGGTCGCATCCGCCCGCGTAGGGCAGGGAGAAGGTGCGCTCCCGGTGCAGCAGCGGGCCGAGGAGCAACAGCACACTCCTGGTGCGGCGCGCCGCGTCGGCATCGAGCCCCTCGAGCGCGAGGCGCTCGGGGGGCTCGATCGTGACATCGGTGCCGCCGGCATCCCAGGTGACCTCGACGCCGATGCTGCGGAGGACCTCGACGATGCGGTGCACCTCTTCGATTCGCGCCAGGTTGCGCAACACGGTGGTGCCCTGATTGAGGAGCGCGGCGCACAGCAGCGCGACGGAGGCATTCTTGCTCGTGCGCACGTCGATGGAGCCGTGCAACGGTCGTCCGCCCGCGACGCGCAGGTGGGTCGGCTGGCCGTGGCCGAGAGTGACGATGCCGGTGTCGAGCACATCGCCGATTCGGGCCAGCATGGCGACGCTCACGTTCTGGCCACCCCGCTCGATGCGGTTCACCGCGCTCTGACTGGTGCCGAGGGCTTCGGCCAACTCGGCCTGGGTCCAGCCGCGGTGACGTCGGGCGTCGCGGACGAGAGAACCGATGCGTTCCAAAGAGCTTCCCGACATCGTGAGATCATCTCATATATGAGATATGAGTGCCAGGGCCTCGCGGCCCACCGCGGTCGTCGAGAAGGAATCCGTCGTGGGCGCCATCGAGGCGGAGGTTGGATCAGCCGCAACCGACGCGGCGCCTCACGCGGAGAACCACTCGACGAGTCGCACCGCTTCGAGGCTGTCGACGACCCGGTCGGCGTGGCTCAAGTCGAGGTCCTGGTTGATCGGGGTACGCGTCGCGATGCAGCGCAACCCGGCTGCCTTGGCGGCGAAGGTCCCGTTGGGGGAGTCCTCCAATGCCAGGCAGGCACGCGGATCGGCGTCGAGCGCGGCACACGCCCGCTCGTAGACCGTGGGGTCGGGCTTGCCGGGGACGCCGCCACCGGCGCAGGAGATCACCTCGAACCGGTCGAGCAAGCCACGTGGTCCGAGGTGGCGTTCGATCCAGTCGATCTCCGAGCTCGAGGCAATGGCGATGCCGATCCCCATCGCATCGGCCTGGTCGAGCAGTGACGCGACGCCCGCTCCCAGCTCCATCTGCGCGAACAGATCAGCGCTGAACGAGCGCCGCACCCGGTGGACCTCGGCTTCGTCGACACCCGCCGCCCGCCGGAGTCGGGCCACGGGGTCGAGCACCAGCGGGTCGTCGTCGGCGCGGCCCAGGGATTCGCACCATTCGGCGAGCCCGATCGGTTCGACACCGAAGTGGCGGTAGGCGAGCCGCCAGGCCTCGAAGAGCGGCGTCTCGGTGTCGAGCACGACACCGTCGAAGTCGAACACGAGACCCTGCCTCATGGCGTCAGACTTGCACAGGTCGGGTCCGCCCGTTGCGGTGTTTGCCGGAATGTTCAACTTCCCTAACAAGGCGTCGATAGGACTCCGGGCCGCGTGCGGACGCGGCGAAAGGGAAGTCCATGAAGATCGGAATCACGGGCGCCGACTCCAAGTTCAGCGGTCGGGTCGAACGGGCGCTCGACGCGACGATGACGCTGGTGCCCTGTCAGCTCGACGACGAGTCAGGGTTCGCCGGGGGCCTCGACGCGATCATCATCGGGAACAGTTTCTCGATCGACGACGCGCTGCGCGCCGCGCAAACCATCGAGGAGACCTCGCCCACCACCAGTGTCGTCCTGGTGAGCCAGGCCGACCCAAAGCTGTTTCGCAAGGCGATGCTCGCTGGTGCCCGCGATGTGTGGGCGCCGAACATCTCGGCCACCGAAATGGTCACCAGCCTCCAGCAGGTCGTGGAGGCCTCTGGTCGTCGTGCCGCAACCCTGCCCTCTGCGACGGGTCCAGGTCCCGACACCGGCCGCGTCATCGTCGTCCTCTCACCCAAGGGCGGGGCCGGCAAGACCACGATCGCGACGAACCTGGCCATGGGTCTCGCGCGTCGCAGCTCGAGGTCGGTGGCAATCGTCGACCTCGACCTCCAGTTCGGCGACGTCGCGACCGCCCTCAACCTGACGCCCGAGTTCGACATCGTCGACGCCTCTCTTCGCATGGGGAACATGACCGGGTTGAAGACCACCCTGGCGCAGCACCCCAGCGGCGTGTTCGCGTTGTGCGCACCCCTCGATCCGGCGGCCGCCGACAGCCTGACGCCGGAAGTCGCCACCCGCCTCGTCGAGCTGATCGCAACCGAGGTGGACGATGTTGTCATCGACACCGCCGCCGGCCTCGACGAGTTCACCCTCGCTGCGCTCGATCAGGCAACGGACCTCGTGATCGTGTCGACCACCGACATCTTCGCCGTCAAGGGCACCCGCAAGCTCCTCGACATCCTCGAGCTGATCGATCTCGGGGAGCCCGACCGCCATTTCGTCCTGAACCGCGCGAACGCCCGAGTCGACATCAGCCGGGCAGAGATCGAGTCCCTGATGAAATGGCGAGTCGACGTCGAGATCCCGAGCACCCGGATGATCCCCTTGGCGGTCAACCGTGGGCAGTCGCTGCTCGACGCCGGAAAGATCGCCCGCCGCCCGATCGAGCAGCTCCTCGGCCGGTTCGTCGACGAATCGGCGCACCGGTCATGAAGCTCAGCGAACGACTGGGGCGCGAGGTTCCCGAAGCTGATCGACCGAGGCCTGCGCGCCTCCCATCGGCGCAACCGGAACGGGTTGCCGTCGCCGATCCGCTCGGCGATCTCAAACAGCGTGCCCAGGCCGTGCTCTTCGAACGCCTCGGCGGCACGCTCGCCTCGCGCGGTTTCACGAGCGCTGATCTCCGCCGCGAGGTGAACGCCGAGCTCGATGTGATCATCGCCAACGCCGAGCGGCTCCTGAGTGCCGAGGAGCGGCGCGAGGTGGTCGACGCAGTGGCGGACAACCTGCTGGGTCTCGGTCCGATCCAGCCGCTTCTCGACGATCCCGAAGTCACCGAGATCATGGTCAACAAGCCCGACGAGGTCTACGTCGAGCGCAACGGTCGACTCGAGCGTACGAACCTGACGTTTCACTCCGAGGCTCACGTGCGGGCGATCATCGAACGGATCGTGACCGGCGTCGGCCGCCGCATCGATGAGTCCAAGCCGATGGTCGACGCGCGGTTGCCCGACGGATCACGGGTCAACGCGGTGCTCCCCCCGCTCACCATCGATTCCCCGACGCTGACGATTCGCAAGTTCTCCACCACGCGGCTCGGCATCGAGGACCTGATCGCCGGGGGCACCCTCAGCGAGGCCGCCGCCATGGTGCTGGAAGCCGCGGTCGCCGGACGCGCGAGCGTGGTGGTTTCGGGCGGTACGGGGTCGGGCAAGACCACGTTGCTCAACGTGCTGTCGTCGTTCATCCCCGAAGGCGAGCGGATCATCACCATCGAGGACACCGCAGAGCTCCAGCTGCAGCAGGCCCATGTCGTGCGCATGGAGCAACGCGCGGCGAACATCGAGGGATTGGGAGCGGCAACGACCCGCGACCTGTTGATCAATGCCCTCCGTATGCGACCTGACCGGATCCTCGTCGGCGAGTGCCGGGGCGCCGAGACATTCGACATGCTCCAGGCCATGAACACCGGCCACGAAGGCTCGCTCACCACCCTGCACGCGAACAGCCCGCGTGATGCCATTGCCCGCATGGAGACGATGATCCTCATGGCGGGCATGGAGCTACCCCACCGCGCGGTGCGCGAGCAGATCGCGTCCGCGGTCGACATCGTCGTCCAGCTGAGCCGCCTCGCCGACGGCACCCGTCGCGTCGTGCAGATCTGCGAGATCGCCGGCATGGAAGGAGATGTCGTACAGATGAACGACATCTACAAGTTCGCCTGGGACGCGGGCCGTGACCCCGAAACCGGCAGATTCCGCGGGGGGCTGGAGCCCACCGGGATCCGGCCCTCTTTCAGCGCACAGCTGGAGGCGGCAGGTTACCCGCTCCCTGGAGAGCTGTTCAGTAGGTGATCCCGCGCCCCGGCGCGCGCTAGCATCCGTGGGGTACCGAACGCGAACGGACTGGCTGCGATGGCGTGAGCGATCGACGACGCGAGGCCGAAGATACCGTCGAGGATGCCGCGACACGTTGGCTCGCTGCCGATGATGCGTACATCTTGCTGAAGCGGCTGCTCGGTCGTCGCGAGGCAAACGAGTTCGAGCTCGAGGAGACCGAGCGGAGCCTGCGGACAGCCGAGCACGCTCTCGAGCGGGCGCACGCGCACCTCGCCGAGGTCGCAGGCACCGAGCTGCGCTCGGCGCTGGCTCGATCGATCGGTCCCGACCTCGCGCAGTACGCCGTCGCGGTGAAGGTCTGGTGTGGGTGGTCGCCGTCCCGGGGCGACGCGGTGTGCACGCGAGTCTGCGGGCGTGTCCTCGTCGTGAGCGGGGACCGCTGGGTGTGGGTGGGCGCCGATGACGCCGGATGTATCGATCTCGACGAGTCGTCCGACATGCGCGGGACGTGCTCGAAGCACGGCGACCGGGTGGTTGATCTCGGCGAGCTGACGTCGGCGATCGGCGTCGCCCGGCAGCGACCCAAGCGGTGGCCGCTCACGGTTGCCGGACACTGAGCCGGCGCCCCGGTTGCGCGTTCGGAGGCTCCCTCCCGAGCGGGCCCGACCTGAGCCCCGAGCACGGCACCCGTCGGAGGCGTAGCGTGCGGCGGCAGTGGGGGTAGATCCGAGAGGGCCGATCCTGAGCCGGGACTTCGCGTTTCTGGCCATGGCGTCGCTGTTCTATTTCGCCGCGAACGCGACCGTCGCCCCGGTGTTGCCGCGCTTCGTCAAAGAAGAGCTCGGGCGCGGCAACACGGTCGTGGGGGCGGTGGTCGGCGCCGGCGCGATCGGTGCACTCCTGGTTCGTCCATCGCTCGGGCGGCTCTCGGCGCGCTACGGGACGCGCGTGCTCATCGTCGCGGGGTCGCTCGTGGGCGCAGTGGGCTTCGTCGGTCACATACCCGCCCACTCGGTCATGGCGCTGGTCGGGCTGCGCATGTTCATGGGCATGGGTCAGGCGGCGTCGCTGGTCTCGGCGACCTCGATGGCGATGGAGCTGTCCCCACCCGAGCGTCGGGGCGAGGCGACGGCGTACGTGCTGGTCGGTTCCCAGGTCGGGCTGGCCATGGGTCCCATGCTGGGTGAGTTCGTGTTGAACCACTCCGGTTACCGGATGGTTTGGCTGACCGCGTCGCTCGGGATGATGTCGAGCATGGCCGCAGGCCTCGCGATCCGCGGCCGCTTCGAGCGGGTGCTCGACGCGGCGCCGAGTCGCGCCTTCCACGGAGCCGGCCTGGGTCCGGGGCTGGTGATCGGGGTCGGTCACCTCGGGTTCATCGGGTTCAACGCGTTCGTGCCGCTCTATGGGCGCGAGCTCGAGATGGGTGGGGTGGCACCGGTCTTCCTGCTGTTGTCGCTGACGGTGATCGCCATTCGGGCCTTTGGGGGGTCCCTGCCCGATCGGCTCGGGCCGGTCCGCGGTGCCGCGCTTGCGCTGGTGCTCTCGGCCATCGGTCTCGTGACCGTCGGCGCGACGCACACGGTGCTGGGCCTCTATCTCGGTGCCGTGGGCATCGGGGCCGGTTCGGCCCTGCTGTTCCCGGCGCTCGCCGCCGCGGCCACCACCAACGTGAGCGACCGCGACCGCACCGCCGCCCTGGCGACGTTCACCCTGTTCCTCGATCTCACCATCGGGCTGGCTCCGGTCGTCAACGGCGCCATGGCCTCCGCTTTCGACTACCGAACCATGTTCATCGCGGCCGCGGTCTATCCGCTCGCGTCACTCGTCATGGTGTTCGTCGTCATGGCGAGACGGCTCCCCGGTCTCGAGCGGCGAGCGGCGATCGCGACCTGATCGCGCGCCCGGGCGTGGGTCGCCGCGTGGTGCCAGCATGGGGCACCACGGGCCGGTGTCGGCCAGGTCCGATCCCGCCTCGAAGGAGACAGGCATGGCATTCACACAGGTTCGTGACCTCGAGCTCTACTACGAGATCCACGGTGACGGACCGCCGCTGCTCAACATCAGCGGGACGGGAGGCGATCTCCGGCGGATGCCGGTCGACCGGTCGCCGCTCAACGCCCACTTCCGCACGTTGTCCTACGACCAACGTGGCTTGGGGCAGACCTCGAAACCCGACGGTCCGTACACGATGGCGGACTATGCCGACGACGCCGCATCCCTCATCGAGGCGCAAGGGTGGAGCCGTTGCCATGTCATGGGGACGAGCTTCGGCGGAATGGTCGCGTTGAACCTGGCAGTTCGGCACCCGAGGCTGATCGACCGACTCGTGCTCTGCTGCACCTCTCCGGGAGGGGCAGTGGCCTCGTACCCGCTGCACGAGCTCGACGACCTCGATCCAGTCGAGGCGCTGCCGGTGCGCTTTGGGCTGCTCGACGCTCGGTGGGATCCCGATGCCACGCCTCCGATCCCGGACCTCCCGCAGGCGTTCTACGACCTTCTGCTCGCCCGGTACACGACCGCGCCCGATCCGCACACCGCTGCCGGCCAGCGTCGCCAGCTCCTCGCTCGGGCCGGTCATGATGTCACTGCCGACCTTCCCGGGATCGACATCGAGACGTTGGTGTGCGCGGGGCGCTACGACGAGCTCGCTCCGCTGACAAACGCGCAGTGCCTGGTCGACGCAATGCCCCGGGCCCGCCTCGCCGTCTTCGAAGGTGGCCACACGTTCCTCTTCCAGGACGCCGACGCGTACCCCGTGATCGTCGCCTTCCTGCGGGGTGAGCGCGGTCGCTGACCCCTGCTGCCCTCAGTCGATGCGGTTCAACCGCACGATCGGGATCTGCCGGGTTTCGCGACAACGGTCCTGGTAGGCGTGGATGCCGGGTATCACCGCGTCCATCTCGGCGAAGAGGCGGTCACGCACGAGACCGTTCGGTTCGGTGGTGGCCCGTACGCGGAAAGTGTCGCCGCGGTATTCGACCGTCAACTCGGGATGCGCGACCACGTTGCGGTACCACTGCGGATGCGCTGGATTGCCACCCATGGTGGCGGCCACGATCAGGTCGTCACCGTCGGCGATCACGCAGACGGGCTTGACGTGCACGGTCGCGGTCCTCGCGCCCACCGTGTGGAGGACGACCAGCTGCGGGCTGCCCGCAGCGGGCACCCCACCGTTGGCGCGGTAGTCGGCCACGATGGCCTCGTCGCGCGCCTTGCGGTCGACCGGGGCGGGGAGTTCGGGTTCAGACGGCATTGGCGACAACCTCGGTGACCTCGATTGCCTGCGCTGGGGTGAGCGTCCAGCCGGCAGCGGCCGCATTGGAGGTCGGCTGACCGGGCTTCGCGGCACCGGCGATCACGGTGGCAACCGTCGGCTGGGCGAGGAGCCAGGCGAAGGCGAGCTCGAGGATCGTGTGGCCGTGGTCGGCTGCCCATGCTTCGAGGGCTTCGAGGCGGGTGAACGCTCGATCAGAGAAGAGCCGGTCACGCGCTGCGTCGTCGACCTGGTCGGTCAGGCGGGTTCCGCTCTCGGGGATCGAATCACGGCGGTACTTGCCGGTGAGCATCCCGCTTGCGAGGGGGTAGTACGGGATGAACGCCATGTCGTTGCGTTCGCACGCTGGGATCGTGTCGGCGAGGGCGTCGCGCTTGAACAGGTTGAGCGCGCTCTGGAGGCTGACGAAACGCCGGTGGTCGCCGACGCTGGCCGCCTCGTCGATCTGCTCGGCTGAGAAGTTGCAGCAGCCGACTTCTCGGACCTTGCCCGCCGCGACGAGTTCGTCGAGTGCGCCGAGCGTCTCGTCGATGGGCACCGAATGGTCGGGAAAGTGGATCTGGTAGAGGTCGATGTGGTCGGTCCGGAGGCGTTGGAGGCTGTCCTCGATGGCCTGGCGGACCCAGCGGGCGCTGTTGCCGCCTCGGGTGTCGTCCAGGTGCGGGTGGGCGCCGCACTTCGACGCGAGCACCACCTGGTCGCGACGATCGAGCAACGCCTTGCCGAGGATCTCCTCGGAGCCGCCCCAACCGGCGGGGTCGGAGGGATCGAAGTAGTTCATCCCGTATTCGTCGGCGGTGTCGAAGTGGGTGATCCCTGCGTCGATCGCCTCGTGGATCACCCGGATGCTGGTTGTCTCGTCGCATCCTTTGGTGCCGAACTGGTTGCACCCGAGCCCCACCACCGACGACTCGAGCGAACCGATCATGCGTGTCTCCATGGCGGCGACGCTAGTCCGTTTGACGGGTAACGAGCCCGGCGGCCGCAACCCTCGCTGCGTCAGCCGACTTTGGCGAGGCCCAGATGCCCAGGACTCGTGTAGCCCGCGAGGACGTAGGTTGCATTGACGCCATTGCCGAGGCGTCGGTCCACGATCTCGGCGTAGACCCGTCGGAAGTCGTTTTGCACCTCGAGGTCGCCTTCGGGCCCGTCCTCGATCACCTCGGGGAAGTCGCCGTAGACGCCGCCGTTGATCCCCTTGCCGAACGCCATCATCACCCCACCGCGACCGTGGTCGGTGCCTCCGTTGCCGTTCACGTTGATGGTGCGACCGAACTCGCTCACCACCAGGACGGTCACCTCGCTCGTGTCGTCTCCGAGGTCCCGCAGGAACGGTGCCAATCCCGACGCGAACCGACTGATCCGCTCGTACATGGACTGGCCCGGCACGGGTGTGCCCATGTTGTCATGGGTGTCCCAACCCCCGAGATCGACAGCAACGGCACGCAGTCCGAGGCCGGCGCGGATGAGCCGAGCGATCTGGTCGAGCTCACGTGCCAGACCGTTGCCGCTGTCGTACACCGCGCCGTTCTGGGGCGTGAGCGACCCGAAGTCGATGCTCGACACGGTCGTGATCGCGGCAAGGGTGTCGGCTCCTTCGCGCTGCACGCTCCCACCACCGACGTGCATCGACGACAGCGCGGTGCGCGCCGCGCCGCGGTTGGCGAACCCGAAGACGTCGAAGTTGTAGATGTTCGAGATCGCGAGGGCCTTGTTGTAGCCCGCGAGTGCTGCCCACAGCCGCTGTTCGTGCGCAACCCCTGCGAGGCTGCCCGACACGTCCGGCGACGTCTGCAGGTGTCGGCCGAGCCATCCCGTTGCGGTCGTGGTCCTGAGCCCGCAACGCTCCCAGACCTCCTCGGCCTCGAAGTGGCTCCGGGTCGCGGTGAGCGTGGCCGGCGAACCCGCGGCGTGCACGATCGCCATCTCGCCTGCGTCCCAGTAGGGCAGCAACGGTGCCATCGCGGGGTGCAGCGCGAACACCGGGTGGTCGATCGGCAGGGCCAGCGATTCGGGAACCGAGATGTCGAACCCGTCCTGGATGCGCAACGAGTAGTACGACGGGTACGCCACCGGCGGCACGATGCTGAGGCCGTCGGCGCCGCCACGGAGGAACAGATAGACGAGGACGTCGCCTTTGGCCGGTTCGGCGGGATCGGCAAAGGCGAGACGGGTCCCGCTCGCAAGGGTCACCACCGTGGTCGCAGCCGCAGCGCCGCCGACGAACGCTCGTCTCGTCATGCGCGTTGCGAGGGCAGGGTCGGCGTTGGGGGTGCGGGCCTGGGTCGGTGCGGTCATCAGCTACTCCTGGTGCCGGAATCGCCGGCGGTCGGATTCATCGGTACTGGAACGATGGACGGGCCAGTATCAGCGCGGTGCAGTCCGCGAGCAGGTTCGGGTCGTCGAACGGCGTGGTCGAGGCGGGATCTGCGGCGTCGACCCCGATGAACGCCGCGAGCGCGGTGATCTCGCCCGGCGCCGCAGCCGAACCGGTCAGGCGCTCGACGTACGCATCGAGCATCTGGCCCATCGTCGACGGCAGGGGCGTCGGCAGCAGCGCCGGCAGGTCGACGACGATCCCGTCGGCGAGTTCGTTGTGAGCGAGCAACCCGGCCGTCTCCCAGCGGCGGAGCATCGCGTCGGAGCTCAACCATTCCGCGGATGTGTCGGGATACCCGTCGGGGGTGGGCCAGCTGAACAGCCGCTGTCCGTGCCGTTCGAGTACCCCCTCGTACCAACTCAGGCTGTGCAGTGCTTCTGCTGCTGGGCCCACCGGGTCGATGGCCACGGCGGCGTCGGTCGCCCGGAGATAGGAGGTCACGGTCTCGAACCCCCGCCGCACCTTGGCGCCGGCGCTCAGCGCGAACTCGTCGCTGTCCACGAGCGCCGCCATCACCGGGGCGATGGCGGTGTCGTTGGCCAGGTAGACCGAAGCGAGCTGGTTCACCAGCCCTGCCGGCGGCGTGTCGGATACGAAGCGACGCGCCAACTTCGTCGCGAGGTACTGCGCTGTGCGCGGGTGGTGCGCGAGGAAGTCCAGCAATGATTCACCATCGGCGAGCAGCGTGGCGTCCGACGCGCCGGTGCGGTCCGGTCGGCTCCACGCGCCGCCGAGGATGCTCACGGCGCCGCGCCAGTGCCAGCTCTGGCGGAACTGGAAGACGTCGGCGTCGGCCGCCTCGTCGACTCGCCACCCCGACAACACGAGGGCGCAATTGCGTACGTCGACTTCCGAGTACACCTGGCCGCCGTCGATGATGCCCAGGGTGTGCAGCTCGAGCAGCTCGCGCCCGTAGTTCTCGTTCACCCCCGCGGAGCTGTTGGCGTTGCTGCGGGTGTTGTCGAGGTACACCAGCATGGCCGGAGCCTTCGCGCTGGCCTGCAACAGGTCGGCGAAGCGTCCGAGTGCATGGGGACGTATCACGGCGCGGTCGTATTCGGTGGCCAGGTGCCGGTACGACCAGTTGGCGAACAGGTGGACGTTGAGGTGGTTGTGCCAGAAGTCGCACAGCATCTCGTAGACCTGGCGCCGTGAGAACACCGCTCGGATCAGCGCGTGGTGCATCAACTCGCCGATCACCTGCTTCTCGCCGCCGTCGACCTGGAGCAGCGCCCAGTTCTGTGCGTTCGTGCTCGTCAAGGTGGTGTAGCCCGTCAACCAGCCGTCGACGGCGCTGTCGTCGATCGAGCTCGGGTTCAGCTGAGCGCTCAACCACGCAGCCGGACCCATTTCCTCGAGCTCGGCGACCATCGCTGCCTCTGGTCCGAACGTGAGACGTTGCAGCAGCAGGTCCTTCGACGGCGCTGGCGTCGGGACCGGTGTGGGGGAGGGGGTCGGCGTCGGAGTCGCCGTCGCGCTCGCGCTCGGGGTCGCTGTCGCGATCGGTGTTGCCGTTGCCGCCGTGGTTGCCGTCGGGCCTGCCATGGCGGTCACTGTCCGCCTCGGGGTGGGCGTCGCCATGGGGGTGGGCGTCGCTGCCGGCGTCGCCGAGGTCGTCTTCTCGGCGCGCACCCCGTCGTCGTCGATGCCGCCGTACGCTCCGTCCGAGCGCGGCTGCAGCGTCGGCTTGGTCAGTACCGGACCCTGCGCGAAGGGCAGGTCCCTGGGGAGACCGGTTGGCGGGCCACCTGCCGCGCTGTCGGGGTCGCGGCGCTTGTTGCATGCAGCCACGAGCGCAAATGCCGTCCCCGCCGCGATGAGCCCCCGACGCGTAGACGGCTCGGCATCGACGGCTTCTGTTGTCCCAAGGTCTCCCACGTCGGCGTTGTCGTCGCGGGTAACGAACGAGTGCAGCGCAACCGTCCGGTTTGAGCCGATCGGCTCGCGGGTTTGCGGTCCACCATGGGCCGCGCACCCCAAATTCGCCGCGACGCGGATTCGAGCCAAACAGGTTCCGAGGCGGCGCAAGGTCGGGTGATCTGGCAGGATCGACTCCGACCGGCCCTACCGAGAGGCCGCGTCCCACGACGAGAACAGGGAGGACCGATGACCGATGAAGGTTCATGGCTTCGAGACAAGGCAGCGGTGATCGGCTTCGGTCACACCGCGTACGGTCGACGAGGTCAGTTCGCCGAGAACGGCACCATGCCGCTGGTCGTCGAGGCGGTCATGCGGGCCTGCGAGGATGCCGGCATCTCCCCCGCGGAGATCGACGGTTACAGCAGCTATTCGAATGATGCGTCAGACGCGGGCACGCTCGCCCAGACCTTCGGCGCGGAGTCGCTGCGGTTCACCGCGATGGGCTGGGGCGGTGGCGGTGGGTCCATGGGCGGTGCCTACTTGTACGCGGCCATGGCGGTTGCGACCGGTCAGGCGAACATCGTCGCCGTGGTCCGCGGCATCACCCAGCCGCCCATGGCCCGTTTCGGTGGCATGGGACGAGGCGACGCGCCGAAGTACCCCGAGGCGCGGACACCTGCGCAGACCTTCGCGATGCAGGCGACACGACACATGCATCGCTTCGGTACCACCATCGATCACTTCGGGGAGATCTCGGTGTCGACCCGCGACTATGCGACCCGAAATCCCGATGCCCGGTTCTTCGGCACGCCCATCACGATGGAGGACCACCACAATTCCCGGCTCATCGCCGATCCCATCCGGCTGCTCGACTGCTGCCTCGAGAACGACGGTGGGTGCTGCGTGCTCATCACGAGCGCCGAGCGAGCGAGAGATCTCAAGCAACCCCCGGTCCTGATCTCCGGTGTCGCCATGGGCGCACCGCGCCGCTGGGGTCTGGGGGCGTTCGGTGGCTACAACATGTCCGACGATCACTACTGCTCGGCAGGCCAGAGCACCATCGCCCGTGACCTCTACCGCCACGCGGGCATGGGCCCCGACGATGTCGACGTCGCCATGATCTATGACCATTTCACCCCATTGGTACTCATGGGGATCGAGGACTTCGGCTTTGCCCCACTTGGTGAGGGCGGGCCCTTCGTGGCCGACGGCAACCTGCGTCCCGGTGGTCGCCTCCCGACCAACACCCACGGTGGCAACCTCTCCGAGGCCTACCTCCACGGGATGACCCATGTCTTCGAGGCGGTCCGGCAGTGCCGGGGCACCGCGGTGAACCAACAACCCGACGTCGACACCGCGCTCGTCGTCTGCGGCTCCTCGCCGGCTCCCTCCGGCGCCATGCTCTTCAGGAAGGCCTGATCATGAGTGACGAAGTGCTCGTTCCATCCCTCACCATGTCGCTCATGGGGTCCCAGACCGTCGACCCGGTCTCGGCGCCCCACTGGGCCGCCGGCGCCCAGGGCGTGTTCAACGTGCCCAAGTGTGACAACTGCGGCTATCACCGCTGGCCGATCACCCACGCCTGTTACCACTGCCTGTCCCGGGACTGGTCGTGGGACGCGGTTCCCGGCGTCGGCAGGGTATTCACGTTCACCTGGATCGACCAGCCGACGCACAACACTGCCGAGCTCCAGAACATCGCGGTCATCGAGCTCGAGGGCACGACGGGTGAACCCGTCCGGGTGCCCGGTTGGGTCGTCGAGGTGGACAAAGCCACGCTGCGCTGCGATCTGCCCGTGGTGGTCGACTTCGACATCGTCGCCGACGGCGTCGGCGTGCCCTTCTGGCGTCTCGCCTGACGCAGCCCCAGACGCGCAACTGCCGGCGCCGGGATCCCGTGGGGGAGTGCCGACGCCGGCAGGGTCGCGGTCGGGGCGGCATCTGCCACCCCTCCGCTCGGCTCCGGTATGGGGAGGTTCAGGCGTCGACCTTCATGAGCCGCGCCAGGTTGCCGCCCATGATCTTTGCCTGGTCCTCGAGCGGCAGCTTCTCGACCACCTCGGAGTACGCGAGCGGGTCGTGCATGCCCTCGGGGTGCGGGAAGTCCGAGCCGAACAACACATTGTCGATGCCGATCAGCTCAGCCAGGCCGCCCGGATCGGGATCATGGAACGCGTGGACGAAGATCTGGCGCTTGAACGTCGCCACCGGGTCTTCGTCGAAGAGCACCGGTGACTCCTCGTAGGCCTGTTGCAGCTTGTGTACGAAGGGCCGGATCCACGTGTAGCTCTGCTCCACCGGCAGGAACCTAAGGTTCGGGAACCGGCTCGACAAGCCGTGGCCGATGACCGAGGCCATGGCATCGACGATCGGGTCCTTCGGCGAGCACAGCCGGGCGAACGTCGGGCTCCCGGGGCGCGAGAACGGCAGGAACTCTGCGTCGGGGAAGCCTTCCCATTCGTTGACGTACTTCTGGTAGCCGGGGTCGCCGGAGTGCATGCCGACGACGATGTCGGCGTCCTGGACCTTCTGCCAGAACGGGTCGAACTCGGGCAGCGCGAACGACCGGCGTCCGCGCAGGCCCGGCACGGTTGCGACTCGCATTAGGAAGATGCGTGCGCCGTTGTCGACGAGATACTCGAGTTCCTCGATCGCCTTCTCGACGATGTTCAGCGCGATGACCGGCGTCGCGAAGATCTTCTCCTGGTAGTTGAAGGTCCAGTGTTCGAGGATCCACTGGTTGAACGCGTGGATGATCGCGTGCACGGCGTCGGAGTCCTCGGCGAGACGCTCCTCGAGCACCGAGGCCAACGTGGGCCACATGAGCGTGCGATCGATACCCATGTCCTGCATCAACGCGAGGCGGGGCTCGACGTCGAAGAAGGCGTCGTTGCCCGGCAGCGAGCGCCGGTGCTCCTCGGGGTTGCGCCACGCGCCCGGAGGTGCGATGCGCGTGAAGGTCGGGTTCGGGATGTAGTCGGAGATCTTGTCCTTCAACGCGAGCTTCGTGCGCCCGTTGACCTCGACGTATTTGATGTAGCCCTCGTAGGCCTTGGGGAGGAACTTGGTGAACGAGTCGACGGTTTCGTACATGTGGTTGTCGACGTCGAACACCGGATACGGGAGCTTGCGCTCACGTAGGTAGGTGAACTCTTCGCTCATGATCGGCTTCCCCTTGTGGTTGTCGTGGCCGGGATCGACCCCGATCGTAGGCGGTCGCAGGGGCGCGCGTCAGGGCGACCGGCCCCGTTCGTCTGGTTGCGCGCCCGTTCGGGTGTGGCAAGCTGACGGTCCCGAAGGCACTCAGGAGGAGACGACCGTGCCGGAGTTCCACGATGCGATGCCGACGGACTGGGTCGAACCCGGTTGGACGGCCACCGTCGACGTCGACGGCACACCCGTGGCGATCGCCAACGTGCTGGGGGAGTTCTACGCATTCTCGAACAACTGCCCGCATCAGGCAACGGTTCTGGGCGGATTGCCGCTGGCACGGAACTGCCTCATCACCTGTCCCGAGCACCACAGCGTCTTCGACGTCCGCAGCGGCCAGTGTGTCGTGCCCTCAGACGACGGCTTCAACCAGCCAATGCCCGTCTTCGAGACCCGCGTCGTCGACGACGTGGTACAAGTGGCGATCTGAACCAACAGGGGGACCACCCATCATGATCGACGTCAGTTCACTGCCTTCGATGCTGCAGCTGCATCCCGTCGGCGAGCATCTCTACGCCGGAGAGCCAGAGCACGAGGGCGAGAATCGAAACGTCGTTTTCGGCGGTCAGATCCTCGCGCAGATGATCGTGTCGGCTCATCTCGACCGTAATGCCGACCGGGACGACGTCAAAGAGGTCAAGTCCATCCACGCGATCTTCGCCCGCGCCGGGGACTACACCCAGCCGATTCAGTACGAGGTCGAGCGCATGCACGACGGCCGGACGTTGGGGAGCGACACCGTCACGTTCTCGCAGAACGGCAAGATCATGTCGCGCGGTTTGATCCTCTGGAGCACCGACGAGCCCGACCTGATCCGCCACGTCGAGGCGGTGGAGATGCCCGACGTACCCGGCCCCGACGAGGTCACCGGGAGGACCAACGGCCTGGTGTTCCCGGGCGCGGAGGCTCGCATCGTCGACGACATCGACGTGTGGAGCGCCGATCAGCCCGTTGGCCCCGCTCTGCAGAACATCTGGACCCGCTTCGACGACACCTACTCACCGGTGATCAACCAGGCGATCCTGTCATGGGCGACCGACGGGTGGCTCATCGGAACGTCGATGTTGCCCCATGCCGACGTGAACCAGTTCCAGGCGCACCGCACCATCTCCACCGGCGTCGTGTCCCACACGTTGAACTTCCACGAGCGTTTCGATGCCAACGAGTGGTTGCTCCTCGCCAACGAGTCGATCTGGGCCGGTCGCGGCCGCACCCATGGCCGCTGCAACATCTGGACCCAGGACGGCCGCCTCGTGGCGACCTACACCCAGGACAACCTCGTCCGGGCCTTCGCCGACAGCAAGGACCACACCGGGGATTACCAGCGCATCATGTAGTGGTGTGGTGTGGTCCGGCGGCCCGGGTTGGGTCCCGGGTTGCGTGGGGCCGATGGCCCAATCGTCGAGTCGGACTGGGTGATTCGGCTCATGAGCGATTCCGATCGGCCGAGAGGGTCTCATGGCCGAAGGAACAGCCTTTGCGATGGTGGGCGGCGGTCGGCTCGAGTGCGTCGCTTCCGACAAGGGAACTGTCGTGCTGCTCGACGGCCAGCAGATCTCACGTCCGATCGATGAGCAGTATCTGCGCATCAAGGTCACCATCGAGCTCCCCGACGGTCGGGGAAAGCTCCAGCTCAAGCGACAACCGAACGGCGCGCTGAGCGCGGCGCACAACGGTCGTGAGCTCCGTGCGGCCCTCGGCAAACCAAAGGCCCCGAAGGCCCCGAAGCGTCGCAAGGGCGAGCCGGTCTTGCCGGCGGCGCGCACCGCGGCCGCCGCGCCGGTCCCTGACCGCGCTCTCGCACCCGCTCCGGTCGCAGCGCCGAGCGCGGCCTCGACGGCAACGGTCGGCGGGCCGCAGCCAGCGGTGGCCTCACCGAACCCAAAGCCAGCGCCGGCAGCAGCCGTCGCGCCGCAGTCTCCGGTCGGGCCCCTCGAACAGGACCAAGGTGTCCGCCACGGTGCCTACGCGCTGTTGTGGTGCGTCGCGGCCAATGCCGTCGCTGTGCTGTTCTACGATCGGCTGCTGATCGACGCCGCCTTGCCCGCAGAAGCGAAGCACTTTGTCTTCATGGTGATGGTGGTCGTCGGTGCGTTCGTGGGTGTGCTCGGCCTGTGGGCGCTGGTGTGGCAGACGACGGCATGGGTGCCGTTGTCGCTCGGCATCGTAGTGTTGGTCACCGACACGTTGTTGCTCTTCGCGATCTCCGACGCCATCGGGCTGCGACTGTTGATCGTGCGTGCGGCCGCCTTCTACGTCATCGTCCGCGGTGCGGGCCGGTCCTTCGCTCTCACGTCGCCTCCAGCGGGTCGCGTCGGTCAACCGGCCTGAGACGAACGTTCGGCGTCTGGCGGCCCACTGACCTGCGGCGCGTAGCGCACCGTCGTCGGGTGCCCGAGGTCCCATGGGTCCGGTGGCGGCTCGTGCGCGCGACGACCGACGCGAGGGCGCCGGCGGGCTTCGGCCCAGCGCACCAGGACCGTGAGAGCGACGACCGTGCTCAAGAACAGCAGCATCGCCACGGGGTTCTCGATCGACCCCTCGGTGGCGGCGAGTGGGGAGGTGGCCGCCGCTAGGAGACCGGTCTTGACGATCATCGTTGGCTCCCGTGGCATGGAATGTTGCGGAATCATGACGACATCAGCGGGGCGGTCCCGGCGCTCAGATGCGGGCGGGGTCGCAGCTTCCGGGATGCTCGATCGTGGACCGGCAGAGGACCCACGCGTCGGCGAGCGTCGCTGCCGCCGGATCAGCGTGTTCGAGATGGCCTCGCCGGCCGTCGACCCAGCGGCCGACATTCACCAAGGCCATGATCGCGCACAGGAACACGAGCATCATGGCGGGGTCCTCGATCACCTCCGCCGGCTCCAACGTCGTGATGTAGGCGGCGCACAGCACCGCCCCGACCGCCCACCCTGCGGCCGGTGGCAGCGAGCGCCGACCGGCGCTCGTGAGGCGGTCGTCAGCGGTGTCGATGAAGTTGACGGCCGCCTCGAGTGCCGCGTGGATGATGGCCACGGCGTCGTCGTGGTCAGGGTTGCCTCCCGCGCCGAACATCATCGCACCCAGACACAGGGCGCTCACCTCGACCCCCGTGCCACCCAGCCTGCGCAGCTCCATCGTCAAATCCCCTCGTGATCGTCGGTCGATGGCGACCGCAGCCCCCGAACACCCCGGCCGCGACTTGGTGTCAGACACCTGTACGGATGTCCGGACAAACGGACTGGTGTCTGACACCGGCAACCGCCAAGCCCGGGCGACGTGCGGTGACCGGTGATCTACGCTGCGGTGAATGGAGCGCCACATCTCTTTTTGCAGGATCTGTGGGCCGCTGTGCGGCACGGTCGTCGACGTCGAAGACAACAAGGTCGTGCGGATCAACGGCGACCCGGAGCATCCCCTGACCCGCGGATTCACCTGCCCGAAGGGTCGGCGGTACGGCGCGTTGCACAGCGACCCTGGTCGCATCACGACGGCGCAGCGGCGCCGCCGCGACGGGGGGTTCGAGCCGATCCACACCGGTGAGGCCACCCTGGAGATCGCCGCGCAGCTCCATGCGATCATCGATGAGCACGGTCCCGAAGCGGTCGGGATCTTCATCGGCACGGCGTCGTACACCGCGACGCTCACCTACACCTTCGGTGGCGCATGGCTCCGGGCGACGGGATCGCCGAAGCGCTACACGACCAACACCATCGATCAGACGGCCAAGACCATCGCCATCGGCCGCATGGGCATGTGGGCCGCGGGCCAGCAGCGCTTCGACGACTCCGACGTCTACATGCTCGTCGGCACCAACCCGCCCCTGTCGCTGCAGGGCGCGACCGGCTTTCCCATCCACGACGGCCTGCGGCGCGTCGATGCGGCCCGTGCCGACGGGACCAAGGTGATCGTCGTCGATCCTCGACGTACCGAGGCGGCGGCCCATGCCGATCTCCACCTGGCGTTGAAGCCGGGCACCGACGCCACGCTGTTCGCCGGGATCCTCAACGCGGTGCTGTCCGCCAACCTCCACGACGCGCCATTCTGCGATCGCTGGGTGAACGGCCTGGAGGATCTCCGAGCCGCTGTCGCGTGGGCCACGCCGGCGCTGGTCGGCCAACACTGCGAGCTCGATCCGGACCTCGTCGTCGAGGCGGCGCACCTGTTCGCCACGGCGAAGAAGGGGCCGGTGCGCTCGGGTACCGGCCCGGACATGGGCCCCCACGCCAACGCGGCCGAGCATCTCATCCAAGCACTCAACGTGGTGTGCGGCCGCTTCCCCCAGGCCGGTGACATCCCGGTGGCGAGTGGGGTGCTGAGCGGACCTGCCAACGCGGTGGCGATGGCGATCTCCCCCACACGGTTCTGGGAGAAGAGCTACCGCATGCGTACCGGCGTCATGGGGCTCGGTGGCGAGCTGCCATCGCCGGCGATGATCGACGACATCCTGGCCCCCGGCGAGGAAGGGAAACTGCGGGCGCTGGTCGTGTGCGGTGGAAACCCTGCGGCGGCCTTCCCGGGGCAGTCGCGCATCGTGGAGGCGCTGGAGGGTTTGGAGTTGCTGGTGACGGTCGACCCCGTGTGGAGCGAGACCGCGAAGCTCGCGGATTACGTCATCGGCCCCGCCCTCGGCTTCGAGCGATGGGACGACACGCGCGGCTACGAGCACTACATGTCCGAGCCGTTTGCGCAGGTGTCGGGGCCCGTCATCGAGCCGCCCCCGGGGGTGATCGAGGATTGGCACTTCTACTGGGATCTGGCGCACGCGATGGGTCTCACGTTGCAGATCGGCAAGCGGGTCTACGAGCCTGGCGCGCCACGACCGTCGACGTTGGAGATGATCGCCGACCTCGCCTCCAAGGGGTACGTGCCCCATGAGGAGGTGCGCGCCCACGTCCACGGCAAGATCTTCGACATCGAACCTGATCGCATCGGTCCTGCTCCCGAGGGAGCGAGTGGTCGCTTCGAGCTCTTTGCCGGCGACGTCGCCCAGGACTGCCGCCGGGCGTGGGATGCGATCGCCGATGCGTCCACATCCACTCCCGACCACCCCTTCCTGCTCATCGTGCGACGCAACCGGGACTCGATGAACACCAGTGGTCGGCGCCTCCCGGGGGTGCGTCCGTTCAACCCTCTCTTCCTGCATCCCGATGATCTCACCGATCTCGGCCTCGCCTCGGGAGATCTGGTCGACCTGTCCTCCAAGCATGGCGCGACCCGAGCGGTGGCCATGCCCGACGCAACCATGCGACGTGGCGACGCATCCATGACCCACTGCTACGGAGGCCTACCGGGCGAAGAGGATGATCCGCAGGCGTTCGGCACGAACCCGAACCGGTTGCTGAGCATCGACGAGGATCTCCAGACGATCAGCCTGATGCCGCACATGAGTGCCGTCCCGATCCGTATCGCGCCAGCGGGATGACGGCTGGGCGGGTCGAGCCGTCGGGGGGCGGTGCCGCCGGCGACTCGCAGAACGGTGACTTGGTCCGGACCGGGTGTCAGACACCGGTCCGGATGTCCGGACAAAGATCAGGGGGCCGGTTCGAGGTCCCAGTCGGGGAGGCCCGGTTCGGGCTGGACGCCCAGACTATTGAGGACACCCGACACGAGCCGGTAGTGGCCGCACAGCGCGATCACCGCGATCGCCGTGTCGAGCGGCAGCGCATCGGAGAGCGCCGACCAGGTCGAGTCGGTGACGCAGTTGTCGTCGCACAGGTCGTCTACGGCCTGGAGCGCCGCCGCCTCTGCTGGAGTCCACGGCCCAGCCTCGAGTGGCTGTCGGAGCGAGAGGAGGTCGGCATCGGCGATGCCGACCGCGCGAGCCGCCATGACGTGCTGACCCCACTCGTAGATCGACTGCGCGTTCCAGCCCGTGCGCAGGATCACCAATTCGCGTAGTCGGGGCTCGATGAGTTCGGCGGTGAACGGGGAGAAGTTCTCGATGGCCTTCGAAACCGGCTTGCAGTTTGCGAGCGTTGCCGAGAGGTTGATCGGTGCAACGAGACGGCCCACCCAGAACTCGCGCGCCCTCTCGGCGACCCTTTCGATGGGCGGCACCCGGGGTTGCGTTGGCCTCGGACCCGCGCTCGCGTCTGCGTCTCGCATCATGTTCCCCTGATCGTGGACCGAATGTGCATGCTCGCATGACACCGACGATCTCGCCAGCGGCACGGGCCCCAGCAGGCGTTATTCTGCCCGCCATGACTGGCATCACCGAGCCCACCGACGCCGGACCCTGGCACGAGTACCCCATCGACGCCGACGCGGTCTACGCCTTCGCCGAGGCCACCAACGATCCCAACGACGTGTACCGCGGAGGTGAAATGGTCCCCCCGATGTACACCGCAGCGCTCGTGCTCCCGGCGCTCTGGTCGGTGCACCTCCCGCCGGGCACCATCGAGGGTGGGACTGCCGGCGTCCACGCCGAGCACCAACTGTCCTTCCACGGACCACTCCGTGTGGGAATGGAGGTCAAGATTCGGGCGCAGGTCGCGTTCACGCGACAGGTCAAGCCCGGCGCGATGAACGCGATGCGCATCGATGTCTGCGACCTCGACGGCCGACTGCTGCGCCAGCACCTCTGGATCAACATCGCCGTCGGGGGCACACTCACCGGCCCCCCGATCGGCGAGCCGCCCACGGATGCGACGTTCCCCGACGAGGCCCGGGAGCGCCCCCTCGGGAGCTACAAGCTGGAGGTCGACCGAGACCAGGGCTTCCGCTACGCGGGTGCGACCAACGAGCACCCACCCCACTCGATGTCCGACGTCGCCGCCCGCCGGGAGGGTTTCGCTCGCAAGATCCTGCAGGGCATGTGCACGATGAGCCTCGGCGTCGGCGGCGTGCTGTACGCCGCGGAGGTCGATCCGGAGGCAATCGTGCGACTCGCGGCGCGTTTCTCCCGGCCGTGTCATCCCGGGACCCGCCTCGACGTGCAGATGTTCGACGCCGGCGGGGCCGACGGCCTGTCGCGACGGATCGGCTGGGAAGCCGAATCCGACGGCGCAACGGTCATCAAGCACGGACTCGTCGAGGTCGCCTAGTGGCGGTCGGGCACTCCCGGCCGGAGGGTCGGTCGGGAGTGCGCTTCAGTAGATCGACGACGAGCCCCCACCGTCGAGGTGGATGTTGACGCCGTTGACGAAGTCGGCCACCGGGCTGGCCAGGTAACAGACCGCGTACGCGACGTCGTCGACGCGACCGATGCGGTCGACGGTCTGCCCGGTGCCCTGGAGGATGTAGTCGGCCGCCTTCGCGAGGTCGTCGCCCCAGCCCCGTCTGGCGGCGAACTGGCGGAGGAAGTCCTCGAGTCCCTCGGTGTGGATCATGCCCGGTGACACCGTGTTCACCGTGACACCGGACTTGGCCAGAGCCTTGGACAGCCCGAGGGACATGTTCACCATGGCCGCCTTGGCGGGGCCGTAGTCAGGCTGGGCCGAGGTCGGGATGGTGCCGGCCGCGCTCGAGATCTGGATGATGCGGCCCCAGCCCCGCTCCTTCATGGCCGGCGCCATGGCATGGATCAGCCGGCCGGCAGCAACGACGTTCTTCTCGAAGGTCTTGGTCCACTCCTCGAGCGGCACCGCGAACCACGATTTGGCCTCCTCGTCGGAAGAGCCGCCCGCGTTGTTCACCAGGATGTCGATCCCGTCGAAGGCTCCCAGCGCGGCTTCTGCCACCGCCTGTGCCTCCTCGGCGATCGCCAGATCACCACGAGCCATGGCCACGGGCGTTCCCCTCGCGGCGATGCGGTCGTGGACGGCTTGGAGTCGGCCTGCGTCACGACCGTGTACCACCACCGACGCACCTTCCGCTGCGAGCATCTCGGCAATGCCGACCCCGATGCCGGAACTGCTCCCGGTGACGAGGGCCCGCTTGCCGATGAGTTGAAGGTCCATCAGGTTCTGCTCCCGGTGTTCGTGGTGGCTTCGGTCGACAGCGAGCCGACGGGCGAGTCTGTCAGGGCGACGTCGTCGCTCGGGTCGCGTCGCGTCATCGAATCGGAGTGCCCCAGTGGTTCGCGAACACGACCTCCTCGATGGGTCGTCGCCTTGCCGGTCTGAAGTCGTCGCCGGTGAAGTACGCGATCGGAAGCAGACACGCCTGGACGAATCCCTGCGGCAAGCCCAGGAGTCGGTCGGCGTCCTCACGGCGCCACAGATGCACCGTGGTGAGGGTCGTACCGAGGCCGCGGCTGCGCAGCGCGAGCATGAAGCTCCAGACGGCGGGGTAGATCGACGGCGGCCATCCCGCGGCGCCGCCGGCGGACTCGACGCAGGGCACGACCATCATCGGGACCTCGTGGATGTGCCGGCTCAGGTACTGCGCCGATTCCACGACCCTCCGTTGCTGGGCCGAGTCGGGCACGTCCGGTGCCGGCGAAACCGGCGGGGGCGTGGGGTTCTGGTACAGCTCGGCGATGCCGGCTCGGACCTCGGGGTCGGACACGACGATCCAACGCCAGGTCTCGGCGTTGGTGCCCGTCGGCGCCTGCACCGCCAGCTCGAGGCACTCCATCACCACCTCGACGGGCACCGGTCGCGTCATGTCGAGCCGCTTGCGCACGGCCCGCGTGGTACTGAGCAAGTGGTCGACGACGTCGAGGTCGAGGCCTGATGCGCCGATTCGTGCAGCGGGGTTGGTCACGGCAGCGCACTCTAATCGGGCGGGCGGACACAGCGGGCAGGTGCGCGACGCGGGTGCGCACTAGATTCGCAGGAATCGCACAAGCGGGGGATTCCGTGCACATCGAACAAATCCTCGCCATGGAGGCGCAGGGCTCCGACCGTTTCGTCGCGTTCACGCCTGTGGGTACCGGGCGCAACGACATCTTCGGGGGACAGGTCGCCGGCCAGGCGCTTCGGGCCGCAACGCTCACCGTTGCCGAGACTCACCTCCCGAACTCGATCCATGCGTATTTCCTGCGCCGCGGGCGACCCGACGTGCCGCTGGAGCTTCGGGTCGACCGCGTGCGTGACGGGCGTACCTACGCCAACCGCCGGGTCCAGGTGATCCAGGAGGGCAAGGAAATCTTCGAGATGGCCGCGTCCTTCCACACCGACGAGCCGGGACGGACATTCGAAACCGACATGCCGGGGGGCGTGCCCCAGCCCGAGGATCTCAGGGCTGATGCGCCGGGTATGGCATTGCCGTTCGAGATGCGTGCCGTCGACGTGCCAGAGCCGCACGTCCGGTGGTGGGGACGATTCGCAACGCCCCTGCCGAGTGATCCCTTCCTGCACTACTCGGCGTTGCTCTACGCGTCCGACATGCGCGCCGGCGGGGCCGCGATCACCGCGATCGGGTTCGATGACGGGCCGCCCAAAGACGATGCCGCGCGGGCGGCCACAAACTTCGGGAGTCTCGACCACTCGGTCTGGTTCCACCGCGCGCCGAGGGTCGACGAATGGTTCTTCTGCGACATCGAACCGCTGGTGGTGGCGGACTCCCGCGGCGTCGTGCACGGTGGCATCTGGGATCGTGGCGGGCGGCGCCTGGCGAGCATCGCGCAGGAGATGTTCGTGAAGGTGTTCGATGATCCCGCCGTGGTCGAGGCGCCCAGCGCGCCGCCTCGACGCTAGGTCGCGCCCGATGGAGCAGTGGCAACGGAACAACGTCGCCGCAACCCTCTCGGTGTTCCTGCTGACGGCCGGGTTCAGCTTCACCATCCCGTTCCTCCCGCTGTACCTGGAGGAGCTCGACGGCCTGTCGTCGGAGGCAGCGGCCTTCTGGGCAGGTACCGCAACTGCCCTCGGGGGCGTGGGCTCGTTCTTCTCCGGCCCGATATGGGGTGTGCTGGGCGACCGGTACGGTCGCAAGCCCATGCTGATCAGGGCGGCGTTGGGAGGGTCGCTGGGGCTGTTGGCCATGGGCCTGGCCGCGACCACCTGGCAGCTGGTCCTGTTTCGCTTCTGGATCGGCGTCATGGCGGGCGCCCCCGCCGCGGCGATGGCGCTGATTGCGGCCACGACCCCCGAGGAGAAGCTGCCGCGCTCGCTCGGGACGTTCCAGGCGTTCTCCCTGCTCGGACTCGCAGCGGGTCCGGTGGCCGGCGCCGGCCTCATCGCTTGGCTCGACTACCGAGGGACGTTCATCGCCACGTCGGCGGTGATGTCGCTGGGTGCCCTGGCGACCCTCGTCCTCGTGCGCGAGGACCGGGTTGCGCTGCGCGCCGAACAGGTGCAGCGGGCAGCCGCGTCCGTCGGGCGCCCACGGGGCGGTGACCTGCGGGTGCTGCTCGCCTCGAAGACCGTCCGCCCGGTACTGCTCGTAGCGTTGGTCGTGGGGTTCGGTGTGCCCATGCACCAGGCCGTGTTGCCGGGCTTCACGAAGGCGCTGGTCGGCCCGGGCAACGTGAAGGGCACGATCGGTGCGCTCTTCACGGTGATCTTTCTCGCCAGCGCCGTGTCGTCCTACGCGACCGGCCGGTGGCTGGAACGGGTCCCGATGGCACGGGCGCTGTCGACTGCGGCGGTCGTCGCCGGGTGCTTCCTCGCGCCGATCGGCGCCGTGCAGGAGGCCTGGCAACTCTTCCCGCTCGTCATCGGCATGGCACTGTGCCAGGGCGCAATCCAGACGTCGAGCATCAACCTGGTGTCGAGTGTGGTCGACCGATCGATGGTCAGCGCCGGCTTCGGGCTCTACCAGAGCATCCAGGCGGCCTCGGCGCAG
Organism: Acidimicrobiaceae bacterium; assembly: GCA_024641655.1. Taxonomy (GTDB): domain Bacteria; phylum Actinomycetota; class Acidimicrobiia; order Acidimicrobiales; family UBA8592; genus JAHECR01. The sequence continues at coordinate 18,929 of JAHECR010000020.1, read as the reverse complement.
CTCGCGCCTGCCGTCGGTGGGGCGATCGCCGCGGGGTTCGGGTTCCGGAGCGTCTTCCCGACCGCGGGTGTGGTCCTGGTCGCTTCGGGGTTCGTCGCCATGGCAGTCCTCCCGCGCTCCGCATCCGCGGCCCGCACCCCGTGAGGGGATTGCGTTCGACGGCGACGGGCCAGTGTCTGCTCCCCGTCGCGGCTCGGCGGTAGCCTGCGGCACCATGGCCGACGAGATCTTCGCCTATCGCATCGAGGGCGACCAGGTGGTTCCCACCGACTATTCGCGTGGCCCGTGGTTCGACGATCAACAACACGGCGGCGCCGTCTTGGGCCTGATGGCTCGGTGCCTGGAGCGGGTGCCCAGCGCCGCACCGATGCGCTTCACCCGTTTGACCGTCGACCTCAGCCGGCCCGTGCCGCTCGTGCCGATGACGGTCGTGGCCCGGCCCCTGCGTGACGGGAGGCGGGTACAGAGCCTGGAAGCGGTGATCATGGTCGAGGGCATGGCGGTCAGCCGGGCCGTCGCCACACGAATCCGTGTCGTACCCGGACTCGTGCCCGATGAACTGGTCGCGCCGCTGTATCCGCAGGACGAGGCGCCCCCGTTTCCCGACAGTGGGGCCGGTTACCCGGAGTTGGGCCACACCCGATTCGATGGTTGCCTCGAGGTCCGCCGGGAACGAGCGGTCGACGGTCTCCGGTCGCTCACGTGGCTCCGTCTGTCGGAGCCGCTCGTGGCCGGCGAGACCCCCACACCGTTCGTGCGCCTCGCGTCCGTTGCCGACTTCGTGTCGAGCTCGGCTCAGCGCCTCGGCCCCGACTGGATCTCGATCAACCCCGAGGTCTCGCTGCAGGTCGAACGTGAGCCGGTGGGGGAGTGGATCGCGATCGCATCGATGATCCGCCTGGGCGACGACGGCGTCGGAGTCAGCGAGGCGGTGGTGTTCGACCGCTCCCGCCGGGTGGGTCGCACTGCGAAGTCCGTGCTGAACATGCGGCGCTGAGCGTCGCGTCCCGAGATGGCGTGGCAGGGCTACTGTCGCGCCATGGATGCGCGCAAGGCACTCGCCATGTGGGCCGAGCAAGGCCTGATCAGCGACGACTTGCGCGCCCGCCTCGGCGAGACGCTCGACGAGCAGGAACGCGGCACGCGGTCGCGGGCGATCGTGAGCCTGTTCGTGTCGGTCGGCGCGCTGCTGACGGGTGGAGGGCTCTTCCTGTTCATCGCGAGCCACTGGGACGACGAGTCGCCGGTACGCCGGATGCTGTTGCTCGTCGCGGTCTACCTGCTCGTCGTTGCGGGCGCCGTGGCCGCGGACCGTCAGCGGCTGCGGGTCGTGTCTCACGGCCTCTGGTTCCTCAGCGCGGTCACCGTCGGGGTCAACGTCTTCCTGATCGGGCAGATCTTCAACCTCCCGCTCAACTACTGGCAGGGCACCGTGTTGTGGCTCGTCGCCGTGCTCGCAGTCGGGCGGACCGCCCCTTCGTTCCCCCTGGGGTGGCTCGCGGTCGTGCTGGCGTTGTTGACGTTGGGATGGTTGTCGGTACCCGACTCGCAGTTCTTCGACCAGGGAGCGTTCTTGTGGGACGCAGGCGGCATCCGCCCCTTGCTCAGCCTGGTCGGCCTCGCGATGGTCGCCGGCGCTGCGCTGGTGACGCACACCGAGGGCGAGTACCTGGCGACGCCCGCCCGGGTGAGCGGGGTGGCGATGATCGCGGCGCCGCTGGTGATCTCGACGTTTCACCCGGTCACGTTCGCCGCCATGTTCGAGATCGACTTCAGGCTGTTCCACCTCGTTGTGGTGCTGGCCGCGGTCGGCGTCGTCGCGGCGATGTGGTGGCGGACGCGTAGGGAGTTGCTGGGATACGCGGTCGCGATGCTCCTCGGGCTGCTCGCGGTGTTGCTCCCGCAGGTCGGTCGACAAGACGACGCGCCGGGCAGACTCGGGGAGTTCCGGTCGCTGCCGTGGCTCGCCGAACCGTTCGCTCGTTCGGAGACCCTCTTCTTCCTCTATGGCCTGGGGGTTCTGGGTCTCGCCCTCGCGACGGTCGTGGCCGGAAGGCGATACGAGGTCCGGGCGCTGGTGAACGTCGGCTTGGGCTCGATCGGCGTCTTGGTGATGGCGGCCTACATCGGGCGGGTCGCGGGTGCGCTGCCGACATCGGTGGCCTTCCTGCTCGGAGGAGCGCTGCTCGTGGCGGTGGCCGTCGTGATCGAGCGCAAGCGCCGAGATCTCGTCGATCCTGCCGGAGGCATTTCGTGAACCGCCGCCAGCTCGCCGCTGTGGTCGTGGGGTTGCTCGCCATGGTGGCCGCGGCCGGTCCGCCTCTGTGGGTGCGGGCGACGGGCTCGGAGCACACGTTGGCGGTGCTGCCGGTCGATCCGCTCTCGTTGTTCCGCGGCAACTACGTCGATCTGCGATACGACGTGTCGCTTCCCGCCGACGTGCCGTACCGCAACGATCCGACCTTGGTGTACGTGGTGTTCGCCGACGAGCGGCCCGGTCGCCTCTTGCGGGTGTCGACCGACAGGCCCCACCTGGCCGACGACGAGTTCTGCATCCGCGGCCGCCAGTGGGGGTCGACGCTGGACTTCCCCGACCTGGAACAGATCTTCCTGAGCGAGGAGCGGGCTCAAACGCTCGGCAACCTTGCCGAGCACTTGGCCGTGCTCGACGTAACCGGGTCGTGTCGCGCCGTGCTGGTCGATCTCGAGCGCCGCTAACGCGTCGAACGCCCCCGTCAGAGCGCCTCGAGCTGTTTGCGCAGCACCTTGCCGAGTGGCGATCGGGGGATCCCGGCAGCGTCGACGATGGCCCAGTGCCGCGGGCGTTTGTACCCGGCGAGGTGTTCGCGCGCGAATGCGTCGAGTGCTTCGGTCGTGAGATCAGCGCCGGGGACGGAGACGATGAACGCCTTCGGGACGCGTCCGAAGTCGCGGTTGTCGACGCCGATCACGTACACCTCGGCAACTCCCATCGCTCGCGCGAGCACCTGCTCGATCTCCGCCGGGTAGACGTTCTCGCCTCCTGAACGGATGACGTACGCACGACGCTCGAGGAAGCGGTAGCTGCCGTCGGGGCTGCGGGTGAACAGGTCGCCGGTGCGGAACCAGCCACCGGTGAAGGCGTCATCGGTGGCGTCAGGCCGCGAGAAGTAGCCCGTTGCCACCATCGGTGATCGCACGGTGAGTTCACCCACCTGCGCCGCCGCGGCCGGTTCCACGATGGCGCCCTCGTCATCGGTGAGCTCGACGGTGGCCAGCTGGTGCGGGTCCTTCCAGAGGCTGGGCGCCTCGCCGGCGGGGGCCCAGCGGCCGAGCACCGTCGAGAGTTCCGACATGCCGTAGCTGTCGCGGTAGCGGACCCCGAGGCGTGCGGTGGCTTCGACCAGGATTTCGGCCGGAACGGGGTCGCCTTGTCCCTCGGCCACCCGCAGCGGCAGCGCGCCGCGATGGTGCCGGCGCAGGTGGTCCGCGAGCGCCTGTTGGACCTGGCCCGCAGGGGCGAGGGTGAGCATGGTGAGGCCGTGCGTGCGGACGAGGTCGACGAACGGCGCCGGGTCCGACGAGGCCACGAGCCCCAACGGCGTTCCCGTCAGCGCGGCGGTGTACAGCGGTACGTCACCACCGATGTGGAACATCGGCAGGGTCAGGGCGTACCCGTCGGAGGGCACGATCGAGAGCGCTGCGGCCTTCTCGGCGGCGCGGGCCACGGCAGCCCGGTGACTGATCTCGACCCCCTTGGGTGCTCCGGTGGAACCGCTCGTGTACACGATGTTGTGGATGTGCTCGGCGCTGCGGGTCTGGTCGACGCGCGGGTCCCCCGGCCCCGCCGAGGTGAGTCTCGTCTCGAGGTCGTGGCCGAGTTGGATCCAGATGGCTGCGTCGTCGCTCCCGGAGAGGGCCTCGGCGAGGTCAGCGGTATGGGCGCTGTAGAACACGACCCGGGGTTCGGCCTCGTCGAGCAGGGGCCGCAGATCGCCCGGCCGCGCCCGCCAGTTGAGGTTCACCAACGTCAGGCCTGCCTTGGCGACACCGAAGTGCACCTCCGCGTACTCTCGTCGGGTCTCGGCGGCGATGGCGATCCGGTCGCCGGGCGCCGCGAGCGAGCCGAGGAGATTGGCGAGGCGGTTCGAGCGAACGTGGAGCTCCGCGAAGGTTTCGGCGCCCTCTGGCCAGCACAGGGCCGTTCTCGCGGGGAACCGCCGAGCGCTCACTCGGAGCAGGTCGGCGACCGTCAGCGTGGCAGCCGTGGCGCTGTTTTCGGTCCGGGCCATGAGGTCCTTCCGGCATCTGGTGTCGATCCTGCGTCATGGTAGACAGTGGTCATGACGCAGGTTCCAGGAACCACCAACACCGTGCTCGGGCCCGTCCCCACAGAGGCGATGGGGGTGACGCTCATGCACGAGCACGTCTGCATGTCCAACGAAGGACAGTTCCTCGACTCGCGGATCGTCGACGACCGCGCCGATCGCCTGGCGACCGCAGTCGGCAAGCTCGTCGCCGCCCGTGACGTCGGCATCGACACGATCGTCGACGCCACCCCGATCGACCTCAACCGAGATGCTGCCTTTCTGAAGGAGGCCTCGGAAGCCGCGCAGATCAACATCGTGTGCTCGACGGGCCTCTACACCGAGTCCCACGGCCAGCCGTCGTACTTCAAGCACATGTCCGCGCAGGAGCTGAGCGATCTGTTCGTCCACGAGATCACCGAGGGGATCGGCAACACGGGCGTGCGAGCCGGTGTGCTCAAGTGCGCAACGGGCGAGGGCGAGATCACTCCCACCGAAGTCCGGACCTTCGAGGCCATCGCTCATGCGCAGTCCAAGACCGGGGTGCCGGTCATCACCCACACCTCGGGTGGCCAGGGCGTCGAGCAGGCACGCATCCTCACGAGTAACGGTGCCGAGGCTGCGCAGGTGATGATCGGCCATGTCGACCACAAGCGGTCGAGCTACTCGTACTACGAGCGGATCCTGCGCACCGGCGTCAACATGGCGTTCGACCGATGCGGTCTGCAGATCTTCCTGCCCGACACCGTACGCGCCGCGCTCATCGCCGGCCTCATCGCCAACGGCCTGCAGGACCGCCTGTTCTTGTCCATGGACTCGGTGTCTTCACGCGTCGGTGAACCCAGCGCGTTCGAGGTTGGTGCGCCCGAGCCGCTGGTGTACCTGATGACCGGTTTCAGCGATCTGCTCGGCCAGTACGGCGTCGGACCCGAAACGATCCGTACGTTGCTGACCGCGAACCCCGCTCGCCTCTTCGGCGGGTCCTGAGGTCGTCTGCGCGCCGGCCCGGCGGGGTGCGATTGCCGCACGTCGGCTCAGCCGGGGATGTCCTTCCATGGGACCGCCTTGTCGACACGGATGTCGCCAGGGAGACCGAGCACCCGCTCGCCGAGGATGTTCCGCATGATCTCGGAGGTGCCGCCCTCGATGGTGTTCGCCCGGCTCCGCAGGAATCGACCGGAGAGGGACGCGTCGGCCGCTCCTTCCCCGCGTTCATGGCGCACGAGCGGGTACCCCGGCTCGTGGAGCATGGCCTCGGCGCCCATCAGATCGATGATGGCTGCGTAGATGCGTTGGTTGAGCTCCGCCGACGCGAGCTTGCCCACCGATCCCTCCGGTCCGGGGTTGCCGACGGTGCTGTTGGCCCTGGCGCGCAGGGTGGTGAGCCTCAGGATCTCCGCTTCGATCCACAACCGACTGACTCGGTCGCGGGTCGCTCGACGCTCGGTGTCGCCGAGGGACGGCGCCCGTTGTTCCCACAGGTCCACCAGGCTCTTGATGAGCCCCGCCCCCCGAGGTGCGGTGCTGCCGCCGAGCGCGACCCGCTCGTTCATGAGGGTGGTGGTGGCGACCCGCCAGCCGTCACCGACCTCGCCGAGAAGGTTCGAGTGGGGCACCCGCAGGTCGGTGAAGAAGATCTCGTTGAACTCCGCGTCGCCGGTCATCTGGAACAGGGGCCGGATCTCGATACCGGGTGAACGCATGTCCAAGATGAAGTACGACAAGCCCTTGTGCTTGGGGACGTCGGCGTTCGTGCGCACCAGCAGCATGCCGTAGGAGGCGTAGTGGGCCAGGCTGGTCCAGACCTTCTGGCCGTTGACGACCCACTCGTCTCCATCGCGGACCGCCCGGCTGGCGAGGCCCGCCACGTCGGAACCGTGGGTCGGTTCGCTGAACATCTGGCACCAGATGTCCTCGCCGGTGTACATCGGTCGGAGATGCTTGGCGTGGTGCGCCTCGGTGCCATACGTGAGCACCGTGGGCATGCCCATTCCGACCCCGATCGGGTTCACGGCGAAGGGGTTGATGTCGCGTCCGGCAGCTCGGATGGTGGCTTCGACCGTGGTCTGCAGCTGGGGGGAGACCCCGAGGCCGCCCTTGCCCTCGGGAAAGTGGACGAGAGCCAGACCGGCGTCGAACAGTGCGCCGCGCAGCCCGTAGTCGTCGAGATGCCCGAACTCGTCGACCGCGGCTCGGGTGCGCTGGCGAACCGCTTCCTCGGTGATCATGCGTGCTCTCCGACAGTACATTGTGACGCTCGCAGTCTGGCACGCGACCATCGACGAGGACGACGCGAGCCGCGGTGTCAGACACCAGTACGGATGTCCGGACAAGTGTCTGACACCAGTACGGATGTCCGGACAAGTGTCTGACACCAGGCGTCAGCCGAGCACCCCGCTGGCCTGGAGGGCCGCGAGATGAGCGGGGTCGATGCCCGCTCGCTCCCACACCTCGTCGCTCGCTTCGCCGGGTGCCGGCGGAGGCGTCGTGTACTCGGTCGGATCGTCGTCGGGGCCGAAGCGGACCGGCAGCGTCGTCACGACCTCGGAGCGGTCGCCGTTGGGTATCTCCACGATGCTCTTCCGGGCCCGGACGTGAACGTCGCCGGCAAGATCATCGACCGCGTGGGTGATCGTGAGGTTGGCCTCAGGTATGGCGGCCATCCAGTGCGACGCGGGCCGGGTGGCGATCGCAGTCGCGAGGCGGGAACGGACATCGGCCTCGGGCGCCGGGCGTCCCTCGACCGAATCGGCCAGGTCGTCGAGTCCGAGTCCCAGCGCGAGTGCCCGCCATGTCCGAGCCTCGATCGAGGCCATCGTCAGCCAGCGGCCGTCAGCGCACCGGTAGGAGGTTCGCCCCGGGGAGCTGCCGGGCCACGCCTCGATGCCTTGGGCCGTGCGGGTCACCTCCTGCGATGTCAGCCACATGGTGGCGTCGGTGATCGACGTGTCGACCCACTGGCCACGACCGGTGCGGTGGCGTTGCTCGAGGGCGGCCAGCACGCCGATAGCGCCCCACATGGCTCCCTGGGATGCCGCGATCATCAGGGGTGGCTGGTTCGGGACCGCATCGTCGGGAGTGATGAGATCGAGCACGCCGGAGTGCGCGAGGAAGTTGATCTCGTGGCCGCCCCGCTCGGCATAGGGCCCGACGAGTCCCCAGGACGTCAACGAACACCAGATCAACCTGGGGTTGATCTCCGAGAGCTGGGAGTAGCCCATACCTGCGGTCTCGAGCCGGCCCAGGGGGTGGGACTCGACGATGACGTCGAGCATCGGGGCGAGCGCGGTCAGCGCGTCGGCGGCACGTTCGTGGCGCAGGTCGATCGTCATCGACCGCATCGAATGGTGCAAGGTGACCCACATGTAGTCCGCGCCCGCGCCGGCGGCTCGCATGTGTGAGCCGCCGGGCGGTTCGATCTTCAGCACCTCGGCTCCCAGGTCGCACAGGATGCGCGTGAGGTAGCCCCCGGGATGGAGCCGGGTGAGGTCCGCTACGACGACCCCGTCGAGCGGCCGACCCCCGGCGGGGGCCGACGCCGCCGACTCGGTCACATCGAGCGCTTCGGGTCGAGCGCCACCGCAGCGCTCTTGGCCATCGAGTCCTGGTGGAACATCGCGACCAGCGTGCCGTCCTCGGTGAAGACCCGACCGGTGCCGAAGACGCGACCGGTTGCGGCCTTGGTGGCTTCTTCCTCGATGAGCAACCACTGCGAGACGTCGAACCTCTCGAGGAAGTGGATCGTGTGGCCGATCACCCCGGTGGAGATGCTCACGTGGGCGTCGTGGATGTTGACGGTGTCACGGTGGGGCCGCATGCCCAGACCGATGATCTGGCCGCAGGTCGCCCAGGTGAGGATCGCCTGACCGGCAGCCTGGCTGTCGAGCGCGGTACCGAACCGGTGCCAGCGGCGCTCGATCGGCACACCGCCTGGGCCCTCGGGCTCGCCGGGGATGGCGCGCAGCTCCGAGCCGGGGAATGCCTGGCCGGCGCTCCCGGCGAGGTCGCCGGGGCCGGGAACGTCGGGCATCGCGGGTTCGTGGCGCATCAGGTCGTCGTCGACGACATTCATCAGGATCATGGCCCGGCACAGGAGCTTGTCCTGCATGGCGGTGACCGTGTCGCTCGCCCAGGTGCGGCCCGCCTGCATCGAGTCGACCGTGAGCTCGATCGGTTTCGTGTAGGTGCCAGCACGGGCGAAGATCGCGTGGACCGAACGGATGTCCTTGCTGCTACCGGCCACCTTGTCGGAGGCCATCATCATCTGGCCGAGGAGCTGGCCGCTGAAGACGACGTCGCGTCCCTCTGCCGATTCCGATGGCTGGAAGACGTGGTACTTGTGGTCGCCGACCTCGGTCAAGGTCAAGATGTCGGGTAGATCGCTCACGGTTCCCCCTCGAAGGTGTGGTTTGCCGCCGAGTGCGGCCCGGTGCGGGAGCGTAGTGGAGTCGGGCAGGCGGGGTCGCACCGACGTGGCTGGCCGGTCGGGGTTCGACCGCCGATACTGGAGCCGTGAGGGTCCGGTCGACACCGCGAGGGGAGCTGCCGTGGGCGCGACGCTTCCGCCGCGATCTGCGCGACGCGTTCACCGCTGCAGGCGATCCTGTTCGAGCCGAGGCCATGGCCGCGTACATGAAGCACCAGTTCGCGTTCTTCGGCGTCACCGCCCCGCAGCGTCGGCGCCTGGAGCGCGCTGCGTTGCGAGCAGCGGGCCGACCGACCGAGGACGAGGTGGTCGCGTTCGTTCGGGCGGCCTGGGGTGACCCAGAACGGGAGCTGCAGTATGCAGCTGCAGGACGGCTCGGGGCGATTGCGCCCGTGTCCTCGGCCGGGTTGCTGGAGGAGGTGGAGCTACTCATCCGCTCGAAGAGCTGGTGGGACACCGTGGACGACCTCGCGAGCCACACGGTCGGCCCGTTGGTCCGTGCCCACCCGGACCTGGTGTCGGCGATGGACGCGTGGATCGCCGACGACGACATCTGGATCGCGCGTGCGGCCCTCCTGCACCAGCTCGGTGCGAAGGAAGCCACCGACACCGACCGGCTGTTCGGCTACTGCCTCGCACGCGCCGACGACCGCGAGTTCTTCATCCGCAAGGCGATCGGTTGGGCCCTCCGGCAGTACTCGTGGACCGACCCCGACGCCGTGGAGACGTTCGTTGTGGCCCATGGCGACCGCCTCTCCCCGCTTTCGCGACGCGAAGCGACGAAACGGCTCCCGGCCCGCCGTGGCGAGCAGCGGTAGCGTCGTCTCGATGGTTGGGTCCAACATGCCCGCAGCCGACGTCGAGGTGTCCCTGGAGCTAGTGCGGTCACTGCTCGAGGCGCAGCGGCCCGATCTTGCCGGCCTCGAGCTCGAGGTGTTCGCCAACGGCTGGGACAACGCGCTCTTCCGTCTCGGTCCGGACCTGATCGTGCGGCTTCCGCGTCGCCGGGCCGCGGCTGCGTTGGTCGATCACGAGTCCCGGTGGTTGCCGGTGCTCGCGCCTGCGCTGCCGCTGCCGGTACCGGTCCCCGTGCACGTCGGCGCGGCCAGCGACCGCTACCCGTGGCGGTGGACCGTCGTGCCGTGGTTCGAAGGAGCAGCAATCGGCGCCGGCCCCCTGTCGGACCCCGGCGGGGTCGCGGCGGACCTCGGCCGGTTCGTGGCCGCGCTCCACCGGCCCGCGCCACCGACGTTTCCACCCAACCCCTACCGTGGCGTGGCGCTGGCCGAACGCGCTGCGGTCACCGCGACCCGTATGGAGTGCCTCGCCGAGCGCCCGGCGCTGGCGGCCCGGGTCGAGGCAGCGTGGCGAGACGCGCTCGCCGCACCGGTCTGGGAGGGTCCACCGATCTGGCTGCACGGTGATCTGCATCCGGCGAACCTGATCGTGCGCGACGGCGCGCTCGCTGCGGTGGTCGACTTCGGCGACATCACCGCGGGCGACCCCGCCACCGATTTCTTGGTTGCATGGGCGCTGTTCGACGCGGACCGTCGTGGCGAATTTCGCGCTGCGGCCACCTCTGCAGGGCGCCCCATCGACGACACGATGTGGGCTCGGGGGCGGGGGTGGGCCGTCGCCCACGGTCTGGCAGTCGTCGCCGGGTCAGCCGACAATCCCGAGATGCACGCGATCGGCATGCGGACGCTCGAGGCCGTCGCCGTGGGCTGACGACGGGTCCAGCGCGTCAGGCGGTTCTGGTCGGGTGGTCAGGCGTTGGTCCGAGCGGCGTCGAGCGCCGCCCAGACGCGCTGTGGCGTGCAGGGCATGTCGATGTGGGTAACGCCGAGGTGGTGAACGGCGTCGATGACAGCGTTCTGGACCGCCGGTGGTGCCCCGATCGTGCCGGACTCGGCGATCCCTTTCGCGCCCAGCGGATTGCTGGGGGTCGGCGTCTGCTGGAGCAAGGCGTCGAACGACGGCAGCTCCGCAGCCGACAAGATGCCGTAGTCGGCCAGGTTGGAGGTCAGCGGGTTGCCGTCGGCGTCGTAGACCATCTCCTCGGTCAGTGCCTGCCCGATGCCCTGGGCCAGGCCACCGTGGGTCTGCCCGAGTGCGAGGAGCGGGTTCAAGATGTTGCCTGCGTCGTCGACGCTGACGAACCGTCGAAGGTCGACGCCGCCGGTCTCGGTGTCGACCTCGACGACCGCGACGTAGGCTCCGGCGGGGTAGCTGGAGTCACCCTCGAAGTCGACCTCGCAGGCCAGACCGGTTCGCTCTTCGAGCCCGGCATCGGCCAGCGCCGCCCAATCGAGCGACCGTGCCGGGGTGCCCGCGACGGAGAAGGAGCCCGACACCAGGTCGAGCACGATGTCATCGGGGTTCGCTTCGAGGAGGTCCGCGGCCAGACGGCGGGCCCGCTCGACCATCTCCTCGGCCGCCAGCGCTACCGCGGAACCGAACCGTTGCACGGACTTGGACCCGCCGGTGACGCCGCCGCGGGGGATCACGTCGGTGTCGCCGTGCACGACCTCGATGCGGTCCATCGGCAGGCCGGTACGGTCGGCGACGAGCATCGCCCATCCGGTGTGGTGACCTTGGCCGTAGGGATTCGAGGCGGTGCGCACCAGCACGGTCGCGTCGTCGCGCAGCTCGATCCCGGCCCACTCGGTGCCTGCGACCCCGGCCGTGCGGTCGATGAACGTGGCGAGCCCGACACCGAGCTGGACGGCGTCGCCGGCCTCGCGCCGCGCTCGCTGCTCGGCGCGCAGCTCGTCGTAGGCGACGGCGTCGAGCGCGGTCGCGAGCATCGTCTGGTACTCGCCGGTGTCGTATTCGAGACCGGTGGGGGTTGTGTAGGGGAACTCGTCGGCGGCGATGAAGTTGCGACGCCGGACCTCGGCAGGGTCGAGCCCGACCTCGGCGGCGAACAGGTCGACGGCCCGTTCGACCATTGCACCCGACTCGGGGCGGCCCGCGCCGCGGTACGCGACGGTGGGTGTGGTGTTGGTGGCCACGGCCTGCATCGTCCAGCGGATGTGGGGGACCTTGTACACCTGCGACATGAGGGTGCCCGTCGATCGTCCCAGAAGCGCGCCGATCATCGGGTAGGCACCGGCATCGACGACGATGTGGGCGTCCATCGCTTCGATCGTGCCGTCTCGGCGGCCGCCGATGCGGATGGTCTGCACCTGCGCCCTGCTGTGGCCGAGCCCCACCATGTCCTGGCTGCGTGGTGGCAGCCAGCGCACGGGCGCGCCGAGCCGACGGCTGAGCCAGGGGAGCAGTACCTCTTCGGGGTATGAGCGGCTCTTGGCGCCGAAGCTGCCTCCGACCTCGGGGGAGATGACCCGGACCATCGTCGGGTCGAGCCCCAACGCCGCGCACAGCAGGCTTCGGATGGGGTGCACGCCCTGGCACGACGAGTAGTGGACGAGGTGATCGCCTTGCCAGTACGACGCGCTGACGCGGCCTTCGATCGGGCACGGCGCAACGCGGGGGCTCACGATCCGTTGCTCGATGGCGACCTCGCAGTCGTCGACCCGGCTCTCGGCGTCGCCGCCGCTCAGCGTCACGACGACGTTGTCGCCACGCCCGTCGTAGAGGAGGACCTCTCCGCGCAGCGAGCTCTCGACGTCGACCACTACCGGAAGCGGATCGAAGTCGACGATCACCGCCTCGGTGGCGTCCTCGGCCTGCGCCTGGGTGCGGGCCACCACGGCCACGATGGGTTCGCCCACGAAACGCACGCGGTCGCTCGCGAGTAACGGGCGTGCTGCTTCCGCCGGGAAGTCGGGGCTCATCGCCGGGTAGGGACCGACGTCGAGATCTGCGAACGTGACGACATCGACGACGCCCGGCATGGCACGGGCATCGTCGATGTCGATCGAGGTGATGGCAGCGTGGGCGATCGGCGACGTGACGTACGCGACGCACAACGCCCCTGCGGGTAGATCGAGGTCGGCGACGTAGCGTCCCGTGCCGGTGAGCAGGGCGTGGTCCTCCACGCGAAGGACATCGGTTCCGAAGAGCGTCACGGCCCCGAAACTACACAACCGCCGGCGAGGGCGCGCCGGCCGGGCGCCATCAGTTGAGCGTGCCTGCGTCACGTGTCACACTCTGCGAAGAAGCGGCCCGCCCCGCGCGCCCGGCGCGAGGTCGGCAGCAACAGCGAAAGGCAGTGCGCAATGGGCACCATCATTTCGGCCGACTCCCACATGCTCGTCCTCGACGAGGCCGTCCTCAAGTACCTCCCGGCCGAGCTGCACGAGACCTACCTCGGGATCCCCGGACCCCATCGGCGGGCCGGCCTCACCCCATCGGATCCCGGTCCGGGCCCAGCGGGTGAATGGGACCCGATCGCTCGCCTCGCCGACATGGACCTCGACGGGGTCCAGACCGAGGTGCTCTACATCGACGCCACCGGCGGGTCGATGCTCTACAAGCTGTCGCCCGATGACGGCCGGGCCATCATCGGAGCAATCAACTCGGCGGCGCTCGATTTCGCGGCGGTCGACAAGGAACGCCTGGTCGTCGTGCACCTGTTGCCGTTGCACGGCATCGACGAGTCTCCCGACGCCGCGATCGCCGAGGTACACCGCCTCGCCGAAGAGGGCGCCCGGGCGCTCCAGATCCCGCTGTACCCCGAAGATCAGGGGCTACCGAAGTTCTACGACCCGATCTACGACCCGCTGTGGGCCGCGATCGCCGAGGTGGAGATGCCCGTCAGCCTGCACGTGTGCCCGCCCAAGGGTCGCGGTCTGGGGGCCGACCCCACGCCGGCTCGGGGCATCTTCCAGGTGATGCCACCCATCTTGATGTCCCAGGCGATGACCGAACTGATCCTGAGCGGGGTGTTTCAGCGTCACTCCAAGCTCAAGGTCGTGCTCGTCGAGTCGGGCCTGAGCTGGATCCCGTTCCAGCTCGAGCGCATGGATCTGTGTCACCACAAGGGGGACTGGAAGAACCGGGGCATGCCGATCGACAACCTCCCGAGCGACTACTGGTACCAGAACATGGCCGCGACCTTCGAAGAGGACCTCACGGCCATGGGAATGCGCGACAAGCTCGGTGTCGAGAACCTGCTGTGGGCCACCGACTATCCCCACCCCGATCAGACCTTCCCACGGTCGATGGAGGTCATCGAGGAGCACTTCGTCGGCATCGCCGACAACGAGAAGGACCTCATGATCCGCGGGAACGCCAAGCGCCTGTACCGCCTCTGAGCCCTCGATCGCATCAGTCACGGAACGGGCGGGTGACGCCGGCTCGCTCGAGGCGCCGCGGGTTCCGTAGGCTCCCGCCGTGACCGTTTCGACCGAGACCGCACTGTTTCACCGTGACGGCGACTGGCTCGTCCCGACCACGCTCACCACCGGGCCGTGGCGCTCCGATGCCATGCACGGGGGACCACCCTCGGCAGTGATCGGCCTGGCGATCGAGGCCGCAACCGAACCCGACGACCAGGTTGCCCGCATCACCATCGAGCTCGAGGCTCCGGTGCCGCTCGAGCCGCTGCGCTGCGCGACGACCCGCACCCAGATCAGCCGGCGCGTCGGGCGACTCGACATCGCCCTGGTGACGCCGGTACGTCAGGTCTGCTCGGCGAGGGTGCTGTTGCTGCGTGGCGATCCGATTCCCGAGCCGGCCTGGGTCCCGCCCTCGGAGGACTTCTCGGTCCCGGGGCCCGAGGCGCGCTACGCGTGGGATGCCCGTTCTCGACGAGCCGACGACACCGCGGTCTTCCACCGTGACGGAAGCGAGCATCGTCTCGTCTCGGGTGGCTACGGGACCGCAGGCCCGGGGGTCTGCTGGATCCGGATGGCTTTCCCGCTGGTGGAGGGCGAGCCGACCTCCGCGCTCTGTGGGCTGCTCGCCGCCGCCGACTTCGGGTCGGCGCTGTCGGGTTCGCTGCCACGTCAGACCGGGCGCGGTGTCGGCCTGATCAACGTGGACGTCTCGCTTGCGATCGCGCGGGATCCGGTCGGCGAGTGGTTCCGGCTCGATTCGACCGCCTTGGTCGACCCTGCCGGTTGGGGTCTCGCCATGACCCGTCTCGCGGACACGGCAGGTCACCTGGGTGTGCTCCATCAGAGCCAGCTCGGCTATCACTTCCGGCGTTGACGAACCCGCAGGGTGCGCCACTGCGTGGCGGGTGTCTTGTGGGGGTTCGGTGTGCCAGGGCGTTCAGCGCGCCAATGCGTAGGCCCGTCGCGCCATCGTCGCCCAGACGGGAGGGTCGCTGATCGGCACGAAGTGGTTGGCGCCCTCGACCTCGTAGAGCTCCGCGCCCAGCAGCGCGGCCAGGCGCCTTCCGCCTTCGAGGTGCCCACTGGACGTCTCGGTGCCACAGCCGATCACGATCGGCATCGTCAAGTCCTCGAAACGGAAGGGCTCGACGACCTCCGATGCCATGTCGGTGCCGAACGCGCGTCCTTCCTTGCGCAACATGTCCTTGGTCGGCTCGGCGAGCGACTCCCAACGCTGGTCGCCGAGCATCCAGCGATTGAACTCCTCGCCCAGCGCCAGCGGGTCGGGGTGGGCGGCGTAGGCCATCGCCGACGCGCGGAGCTCCGGTGTCGGCCACCAGTTCACCCAGGCCGTCGGCGGCTCCCACAGCCCGAGCGCCGCGATCTGTGCCGGCGCCCGAGTGGCGGCGAGCATGGCGACGTTGGTGCCGACGCTCTGCGCGCACACGACGGCCCGGCGCCCGTCGAGGATGGCCAGCAGGTCATCGGCGTGATCCCCGAAATCGGTTGCCGGGCGGGCATCGACCGAGCGGCCGTATCCCCGGCGGTCGTATGTGATGAGAGGAAGGTCCGCGAGCAGGTCGAAGACGGGTCGGAAATTGCGGCTGCGATCGGGTGCGCCGTGGACGATCACCAGCGGCAGCTCGTCTGGCCGGTCGGCCGCCGCGTCGTCGACGTAGATGCCTTCGGGATGCATGGCCGGTCAAGGTAGCCGGGCGTCGCGGCCATCGCCTCGGCGCACGCCGAGGGGGTTCATCGCAGCGCGGCGAAGAATGCCCGGATGTCGTCGACGACGAGGTCGGGCTGTTCGAACGGGGCGAAGTGGCCCCCGGCAGGCATCGGGGTGTGGCGGTGCAGGTTGGCGTGTTCCCCGGCGACCGACCGCGGGACCACGAGCAGTTCACGCGGGAACTGGGCGATGCCGGTGGGTGCCTGGAGGGTTGGCGTGCGCTCGTGGACCGGCGCCCAGGGCGCGCGGAACGACGAGGGGTACATCCGGATCGAGGAGGAGAACGTGTTGGTCAACCAGTACAACGCGACCGTCGTCACGAGGTCTCGTTTGGAGAACACCGACTCGACGTCGCCGTTGCAGTCGCTCCAGTTCCGACGTCGCTCGATCATCCAGGCAGCGAGCCCTGCGGGAGAGTCGCCCAGCGCGTGAGCGAGCGTCTGCGGGTCCGCGATGTGCACCGCCATGTGGGAGCCGCTCACGCCGCGTGCACGCAGCACCTGCTCGTACCCTCCCGCCTCGTCGGGCGCGTACGCGTCGGGCGTGAGGGCGCCCGAGTCGAATCCCAACAGGGCCGGAAAGGTGAGATGCGCGCCCACCAGCCCCGGTGGGGCGACGTGGGCGAGTTGTGCGGTGACGAACGCGCCCCAGTCGCCGCCGCCGGCACCGTATCGGTCGAACCCGAGCACCTGGGTCATGAGGGTGTGCCAGAGCTCGGCGGTGCGAGGGAAGCCGACCCCGGTCGTCGACAGCGGTGACGAGAAGACAAACCCCGGCAGCGACGGGACGATCAGCTCGAAGGCATCCTCGGGGCGGCCCCCGTGGCGCGCCGGGTCGGTGAGCGGCTGGAGGACCTTGTGGTAGTCCCAGAAGGTCCAGGGCCACCCGTGGGTCAAGACGAGGGGGAGGGGGTTCGGACCCTGTCCCGGAATCCGCATGAAATGGATGGGGACGCCTTCGATCACCGAGCGGTAGTGGTGGTAGGCGTTGATCTCGGCCTCGACGCTGCGCCAGTCGAAATCGTCGATCCAGTACGTCACGAGTTCGCGGAGATAGTCGGTGGGGACGCCGAACTGCCAGCCCTCGTTACCGAAGTCCGGCGACCAGCGGGTGCTGCGCAGACGGGAACGGAGGTCGGCGATGGCCTCCTCGTCGATCGCCACTTCGAATCGTGTCGGCTCGCTGCTGCCTCGGTCCATCGCCCGGTCTCCTCCTGCGGCCACCCCGGTGTGCCGGGCTCGGTGCCGTTCGTCAGGCAGATACTCGCACGATCGGCTCGCTGAGTCGTCCCCGCCACCCCGCGGTGAGGACGAGCGCCGTTGCCCCGACCAGCACCGCGCTCGCGCCGAACGCGGTGGCAGCGCCCCACGCTTGCGCGGCCCCGCCGATTGCGGGACCGCCCACGACGTTCGAGCCGAACACCACCATGAAGTACAGGCCGATGACGCGACCTCGGAAGGCAGGTGGCGCTCCCAGCTGCATCGCGGCGTTCAACGTGACCCCGAGGGTCAGCCCGCTGATCCCGGCGATGGCCATCGCCGCGACCAGCGCGACCACGTTGGCGCTCGCGCCGATGGTGCCCAACGCCGCCGTCAGTGCGACATAGCAGCCGAAGAGCAATCCCTTGGTCGGCACGGTCCGCGCCGCGCTGAGGGCCGCGCCCAGCAGCGCTCCGAGTCCGTTGACCGCGAGCAGAAATCCGAAGAGTCCCGCCTTGTCGCCGTGCTGATCGCGAACGAGCACCGGCAGCCCCACCGTGAAGTTCACCGTCACCAAGCCGTTCACGAGCGCGAGGGCGAGGACGTTGCGCAATTCGGGGGTGCGCCACACCAGCCCGACGCCGTCGAGGACCCGCGCTCGGGGCGCGCCTGCTGCGAGCCGCTGCCGTCTCGGAGCGTGGATGCGGAAGACGGCCAGGGCGACCACCGCGTACGAGGCCGCGTTGATCACGAAGCACACGCCGATGCCGGTGGTCTCGATCAGGACCCCTGCGAGGGCCGGTCCGACGACGCGCGCCACCTGGACGAGCCCGGCGTTGAGCGACAGCGCGTTGTGCAGGTCCTCGTTTCCGACGATGCGCCCGACGAGCGACTGGCGGGTCGGGGTGTCGAACGCGAGCCCGACGCCTTGTACCAGCGCAAGCCCGTAGAGCATCCACACCTCGACGGTGCCGCTCAGGACCAGGACCGCCAAAGCCGTCGCCTGGATCCCGAGCAGTGTCTGCACCACGAGAACCGAACGGCGCTCGTCGAATCGGTCGGCCAGCGCGCCGGCCCAGGCGCTGAGGAGCACGACGGGCGTGAACTGCACGGCGGCGAGGGTGCCCACCTTGGTCCCCGAACCGGTGAGATCGAGCACGAGCCAGGCCATTGCCACCGTCTGTGCCCACGAACCGCACATGGACGCGAGCTGTCCCAGGAAGTACCGGCGAAACCCGTCGTTGCGGAGCGATCGCAGCGAGCCCCCAGGTACCGGCGGGAGTCGCCGACCGGCACCGGTGTCGGTTGAAGAGGGGACACTGGGGTCCGAGCCGTTCATCGGCGCCCGACCGTATCGCCGCCTCGCGTCGGGCGGGCAATCCGGCACGGTCGCGACGCCCGGCGCGCCGCCGACGCGAGGAGCGGCAAAGAAGCGCCGAGCCGTCACGAAGTAAGCTGGGCGCCATGATGCGCGCCGTTGGTCTCGACATACCCACCGACGTCTACGACGTCTCGTTCCGTCGTCCGCCCCTCAGCGAACGGTCGGCGCAACCGATGTTGGTCGGCATCGGAGACGACGAGTACGGCCCGCTCGTCGGTTTGTTCTACGACGAACCGTCGAAGCCCGAGATGTATCTCGACAAGCCCGACCTGGCCCCGGCCCACAGCCATCCTGCCGACAACTTCCGGATCTGCATGAAGGGGGAGCTCTGGGTCGGTCAGGAGCGCTATCACCACGGCGAATTCCGTCTCCAGCGAAGCGGGACCCCCTATGGTGCCGATGGTGACGCGCCACACCCCGAAGGGAACTGGAGGATCATCTCGTTCGCCGACCGTCGGGGGTTCCGGGTCCGGCCCACCAACCGGGACCTCCGGGCCCAGTCGGCGACACCCGAAGCCTACGCGACGATCCGCGAACGCTTTGGTCTGGTTCTCCCGTCGATCCTGCCCGACGACGATGACGGCATCCAGGGTTGTGTCACCACCATCAGGAAGAACTTCTCGAAGCTCGGCCATGTCGACGCGTCGCTGACCGAGTCCTAC